>NZ_CP032819.1:2462702-3078378 GCF_003991565.1 Butyricimonas faecalis
AGAACAAATTACATGCCATTTCAAAATTATGTCATTAAAAATAAAACTTAAGACATTTTGTCATCTTTGTCCTAATAACATTAAAAAACGATCCACTCCACACTCGCCCCAGTAAAAATGGATATAACTTGCCAAGACGTTCTTATAGGCATATACCGGCGTGTCAACCACCATATTCTTGGCATTATATACCGTGCCCATCACGGGGATTTTCTCCTTTCCTGACAATACTCTAGAATAATGAAATTCATGTCCCCGAACGCTTTGATCGTTCACACGAACTTCCCGGTAGCCCAATTTCAATTTCATCTGCTCCATCGTCGCCCCTTGTTTCAACACGCCTGCCATGGGGTAAACCTTCCCATCACTATCTGTAATCGAGTCACACAAATACATCATTCCCCCACACTCCGCCAATACCCGTCCCCCGGCCTCGCAATACTCCCGGACGGACTGCCGCATCCCCTCGTTAGCAGTCAATTCAGGCAAATGCAATTCCGGGTACCCTCCGGGCAAATAGACAAGATCGGCATCCGGCAAACTTTTATCACGCAGCGGACTAAAAAACACCACCTCTCCGGCTCGCTTCAAGGCTTCCACGTTCTCCCGGTACATGAAATTAAATGCCTCATCCCGGGCAACGGCAATCTTCCTATTTCCGGGACAAAGAACGTCTTCTGCCTGCTCCCCGGGAAATTCCACCGTGCAAAGTTCCAGCAAACGATCAACATTCACCGTCTTCGCGATCACTTCGGCCACCCGATCCGCAAACGCATCAAAACAAAACCTCTCATCAATCGACAACCCCAAATGCCGGGACGGGATAACAATACTCTCATCTTTCGGAATATACCCCAAAGCCTCCACCCCGGCATCCGCACAAGCCTGTTGCAAATAAACGTAATGCGCCTCCGACGCCACGAAGTTAAACACGACCCCGACAACCCGGATGGCCGGATAAAAGTGCTTAAAACCATACAACACCGGAGCCACGGAATAAGCCGTGGACTTTGCGTTAAGTACCAGCACAACGGGAATCCCTATCAACTCGGCAATCTCCGCACTACTCCCTTTCATCCCGTCATACCCGTCAAACAACCCCATCACGCCTTCCGTCACACAGACATCACTCGCCGCTCCATATCGGGCATACAACTCCTGCACATGTGCCTTCGATGCCATGTAAGTATCCAAATTCACGGATTCCTCCCCCGCGGCCATCGCATGATGTTTCGTATCTATATAATCCGGTCCGCACTTAAAAGGCTGTACCTTCATTCCCCGATTCCGCAACAATCGCAACAGACCTAACGTGAATGTCGTTTTCCCGCAACCGGAAGTAGCAGCCCCGATCATGATTAACGGTTTTTGTTTCATCTCTTTCAGCATTTACGCACAAAGATAAAACTTCTTGAAATAATAAAAGATAATAACACTGAATGTTTCAAATAAAAACCTACTTTTGTGGCATTACGATAGTTGAGGTAATTACATATCATAAGCTTTCGAATGGACACCGGAAGCCGCCTCAAGTATGAAGGAATGATTTTATGAAGAAAATGGACATGCTTAAAGACATTGTCCGGGCTTACAAAAATTACCCGGATTATGTAGCTTTTGTAATTGATGACACCTCTTACACCTACCAAGAGGTATTTGCCCGAGTACGGGGAATAATGCCTTTCGTGCAAGACTGTCCGGAAGACATTATCGGAATCATCGCGGAAGACTGTATCGAAACGTACGCCTCTATCTTGGCTGTACTGTTATCCGGGAAAACTTACGTGATTCTCCATCCCAACTACCCGGACAGCCGGAACAGGAACATCGCGGAGGCTACCGGCATGAAACAGGTCTTGTACGGTCATGACTCCCGCACACGCCAAGGACTCCCCACCGAGATAACATGTATTTCGACAGTAAAGCTGCGGGATGAAGACAGGGAACATGCAGCCTGGGAACAAGTACAAGATGAAAACAGGAATGCTTACATCATCTTCACTTCCGGAAGTACCGGAGTACCCAAAGGAGTCCCGATCAGCCGAAAAAATCTAAATGCTTTCTATACGGCCTACCACCAACTGGGCTGGCAACTGGGACCGACAGATCGAATGTTGCAAATGTTCGAACTGACATTCGACGTCTCGGTTGTATCCACCCTCTACCCGCTAACCCTCGGAGCCAGCGTCTACACGGTGGGAACAAACCAATTGAAATACATGAAAGTATACGAACTGATGGAAGACGAAGAACTGACTTTCGCGGCCATGCCTCCCTCTCTGTTACAATTCCTATCTCCCTACTTTGACGAGATCCATGTCCCGAAACTAAAATATCTTATCGTGACGGCAGAAGCGGCCAATGCCGATCTTCTTCAACGCTTCAGGGGTTGCGCTCCCAATGCAGAGTTCGTAAACTTATACGGCCCCACAGAAGCTACGATTTATTGCACGGCTTACCGAATTCCTCCCGAAAATTGCAAACAACACAACGGAATGATCGCCATCGGTCGTCCCTTTAGCGGACTTGAAACCATCATCATGGACGAAAAGGGAATGCCCGTGGCAGAAGGAGAACAAGGAGAATTATGGGTAAGCGGGGAACAAGTCATGCGAGGCTACTGGCAGGATGAGGATAAATCCCGACAAGTATTTGCCCGGTTCAACGGGAAAGAATACTATAAAACAGGCGACCTCTGTTCCGTCGATTCTGACGGGGACATCATCTATCGAGGACGTAAAGATTACCAAGTCAAAGTGCAAGGTTTCCGAGTCGAACTCAGCGAGATCGAATACCGGACAAAGAAATTCTTCCCAAACGAGACCCATGCCGTTGTCATTCCCAAGAAAGAGGACGACGGGGGATGCCAACTGCACTTGTTTGTCGGGACGGATTCCCACGAGCGGGAAGCATTACTCCACTACCTGAAAGAACATTTACCCGTCTATATGTTACCGACGGAAATTCACTTTTTAGAAGAATTCCCGTTAAACACCAGTGGGAAAATTGACCGGAAAGCATTAACAACATTAATATAAAAACTATGGAAACCGAAGAAATCTTACGCGAACTGGACACGATCTTTCGCGACATCTTAAAAAACGAAAACATCGCGTTAACCCCCGCAACCACGGCAAAAGACGTGGAGGGATGGGATTCGCTGACGAACATGCGCCTTATCACGGCCATTGAAAAACATTACAACATTCGTTTCGGCCTACGTGAAATACTGAAATTCAAACACGTGGGAGACCTATGCGCATCCATTCAAGCTAAAAAGAAGTAGCCTATGATGTTCCTCTCTTTACCGTTTATTATCCTGTTTACCTGTTGCCTAATTCTTTACTACACGGTAAAAGGCAACTACCAGAAACCGGTCCTGTTACTCGCCAGCTGCATTTTTATCGGTTATTTCAACATTGCATACCTGTTGATAGCCGCACTCATTGCGGCAATCACCTTCTACTGGGGACGTTGGATCGGGATGCAGGAGCAAGAAAATAAACGCCGGAGAGTATTCATCGGGGGTATCGTCTTTCTCGTCCTGTTCCTCGTTGCGTTCAAATACCTCAATTTCATCGGGGAAAACATTGCCGTACTACTGGGTTGGTTTGGCGTGGACTGGAAAGGAGCCATCACCTCCGTCTTCTTCCCATTGGGCATTTCGTTCTACACCTTCCAAGCCCTCGGGTACCTTATTGATGTTTACTGGGAAGAGGAAGAACCCGAACGCTCACTACCGGACTTTACGCTCTACATGTTATTCTTCATGAAATTTCTTTCCGGACCGATCGAGCGGGCCTTCGACATGCTCCCGCAGTTAAAAATCGAGAAACACTTCGACTACGACACGGTCACCTACGGACTGAAACTCATGCTGCTCGGCTTGATGAAAAAAGTCTTGATTGCCGATCGACTGGCCCCGCATCTGGACAGTATATTCGCTTCCGTACAGGACGCTTCGGGAGCCCAACTATTACTTACCGGATTATTGTACCCCATCGAACTTTATGCCGACTTCTCCGGCTACACGGACATGGCTATCGGTGGGGCCATGATGTTCGGCTATCGCCTGTCTCCTAACTTCAATCGCCCATTCGTGGCAAAAACGATCACCGACTTCTGGCGGCGTTGGCACATGTCCCTCTCCTTCTGGGTTAGAGATTACCTCTACCAACCTATCGCGGCAAATAAACGGTACTGGGGACAATGGGGCATCGTCTACGCCCTCGTGGTCACCTTCGTGTTGCTTGGCGTGTGGCACGGGGCCGGCTGGAACTACGTGATCTACGGGTTAATCCAAGGACTTATCATCAGTTACGAAATGGTAACTGTAGCTTATAGGAACAAGGTGGAAACAAGCGTGGGCAAACACGTGTTCGGGGTTTACTCCATCCTCCGGACGTACCTACTCTTCGCGTTCTCCCTGTTGTTTTTCCGCCTACCCTTGCTATCCGATGCCGGGTACATGATCAGTCACCTCTCCTTCAACATGCACACCTCCATCAAGGAGTTGCGACTAGGGATGACCGACCAAGAATGTATCGTCGCCGGGGTTGCCGTCGTACTGCTTTTCCTGTACGAGTACTTTATGTCGAAACGGGACCTGTTACAAGCCCTGAGCCGGTGCCACAGAATCATACGTTGGAGCATCTATTACCTGCTTGTGCTACTCATGTTCCTATTCGGACAATTCGGTTCTGAAGATTTCATCTATTTACAGTTTTAGCCATGAGAACTTTCAAAGGATTCATATTAAAATGCGTGCTTTTTCTTGTTCCCTTCTTCGTCCTCGCAGGGTTCTATTTCTACGACGACCCCTTCAAGGTGGTGCGAGAATATAAAAAATATGACAATGACCCGATCTTCCTGAACGAGGATTACATCGGCTGGAAGACATACAAGAATTACCGGGACTCCCTGCATTTCGACTCCTTCATCCTAGGAAATTCCTGCACGATGGCATTTCTAACCTCCGACTGGGAAAAATACCTCAACGGGGGCAGGGCCATCCGACTATACGGGACAGCACAACGACTGGCTGCCGTCCACCGGAAAGTGATGGCACTTGACAAGGAAGAGAAACATATTGCCAATGTCCTGCTCGTCGTCGATGCCACCCTGTTACGGGAATACCAATTATCCACGGGGTATATGCACCTGCTTCCTCCGGAAATTTGCGGGATGAATAAATTCAAATTTCAATCCCAATTCGCCCAACAATTCTTTAATCCCAAATTTATGATTCCTTATATGGATTACCGGATATACCACCAATATCGTCCCTACATGATGGGCATCGTGAATCCGGATAAAAACACTCGCAACACAATAACAAACGATTTATGGAACCCGCGGGAAAAAGAAATAGCAGAATTGGGCGATTCCTATTGGGAAAAATACAAAAAAGGATTTCGTCCCCGTTCCGGTCAGGACCAGACTTATCCCCCGGTACTCATGAAACCACAAATAAAACTGTTATCAGAAATAGCAAAGGTATTCCAATCCCACCACACGAATTGTAAAATTATCATCAACCCGGAATACAAACAAATACGCATGAACCCGGCAGACGTGAAGCAACTGAAAGAAATATTCGGAGCTGAAAACGTGTATGACTTTTCAGGTATCAACCAATACACAAATGAGATACGAAATTACTACGAAGGCTCACATTATCGGCCCTGCCTGGGACGCCAATTACTGGACAGCGTGTATGCCACACACGAACCAGGGCGCTAATTGGGGATTTTAGATTTTAAATTTTAGATTTTAAATTCCAGCCGCACAAGGCTGGTGCGGCCGGAATCCAAAATCTAAAATCCGAAATCTAAAATCACTTCATTCCCAACTTCTTCCTGATCGCCTTCGGGATAGCGTTCTTATGAACCATGATATCCATCGTCTTCAAAGCCACATAAGGATAAGAAGCGTAGAAATATCCACCGAATTTGTTATACTTGTTCCAAGAATTCTTCACGATAAAATAAGGAGTACCGTTCTGATCTTTCGCTTTGCCAATAATGTGCATTCCGTGATCATCCGTCGTCAGATAACGGTCAAACTCTTCCTGTCTCATCTCCTGCGTGATCGTCTTTTCGGGAGCCGGACCTTGCCTGAAGGCATCCATCATCTGTTGTCCTTTCGGCAACTTCTCCCATTTGGCAATCTCCGCCCCGCTCATCTCCTTCATGTCCATTGCCGGAATCACGGCAACCCCCGCATCCTTCGTGGCAAATCCTTTCTCGCTCACGTCAGCACCCCATACAAAGGTATACCCGTTATCAATAGCATAATCCATCACTTGCATCAACTCTTCCAGCGGAAGATTGTATGACTTATCCCACGACCAGTTATCCTCAACCTCAACGGCAAACTCCGTGTAGAACGGATGGTGTGTAAAAGAGGTCAGGTTCACGTAATCGTCCATGTTCAACCCGACTACCTCCTTGGCAAAAGTCTGTGGCGTATATTCTTTCCCTTGGTATTCAAACTTTTCCGGCTCCGGACCGAGATAAGTATCCAGAATAGCATCAAATCCCCGTTTCCAAGCCGTACTCAACCGTTTGTTATTGTTCTCCACCACGGCCTGCACGTAAGCTTTCAACACGGCATCAATCTCCCCGAACACGTGATTCGGCTCCCCGTAGTTCAACCCTTGAAACACCTCAAGAGGCACAATCCCGTATTTTTTTGCCATATTGGTAACATCCGAAGAAGCTCCCCCTACCGCAAAATTCAGCACCCCGTGCAAGCGGACATATTTTTCAGCCTTGTCCGAATAAGCATGCTTCACGAAATACATCGCTGCCAAATTCACCGAATCCTTCCCCGTTCTCATCATCTCCGACTCCAGGAACGAGGACGTTGCCCACGACCAGCAAGTCCCCGCACGATACTGATCCTTCACGGAAGTGGCGGGCAATCTTTTAACATCCGTGAATTTATATCCTTCCGGCTTTATCGTGTCTTGTTGCGCATAGGACATCATCGTACCCGCGAAAAGAAGGGCACACAAAATACATACTGTTTTTCTCATCTCTTTATATTTAATGATTTCATTGTCTGCTACAAAAGTATAAAAAGAAGCGTAAAATACTCACGTCTCCCGGTTAAAAACAAGAAAGGGGCCAAACCTCAGGAAGTACCCTTGTAATAAGGGGAAACAGGCGCGTCTCCCTCCTTTCGCTTAAGGTACGCTCCCGGCACATCTTCGGTCGGCGAGCGAAGAAACACCCCATGCGCGCCGAAGGTGCACCGAAGTTACTTCCCTCCATCCGCATATATGCCATGGGTTTACAACGCGACATGATATAATATGACTTACCCGGGAATACACTATTATTCGTATTCCCGGGTAAGACCTTATTCACAAAAGATACTCTTACTTAAAAAGTATAAGAAACCGACGCTTGATAATTCCTGGGTTTTCCCATAATCGTAGTTCTCTCGAAATACTCCTTATCAAACAGATTATTGACATTCAAAGCCAACGTCACATGATTCTTTATCGTGTAAAAAATACCGGCATCCATCAACCACAAAGCCGGATCGTAAAGACGATTATCTACATTTCTAAACACCTTATCCTTAAAATTCCCGCTTAAATGGAAAGATAAATTCTTAAATATCCCCCGGGGAATCATATAGTCCGCATAAGCATAAAAGGTCGTACGAGGAACTCCCGTGGCACGCACATTTTTATTCTGTTCTTTATACTTCGAGAAACGTCCGCTCTCGGCAATCTCCCTCAAGCGATAATCAGACCAACCAAGTCCTCCCGTAATCTGCAACGTCGGCAAAGGACGCACGACCACCTCTACGTCAAAACCGCGGGAATCAGCCCTTCCTACTTGTCCCCGGATACTCTTCTCCGTGGCCACGCCGTCAACCAAAACAGTCGTGTCGCCCAAACTCTTCACGATGTTATACTTACGAATATAGAACACGCTTGCATTTATATCCACCATCTCGTTCAAGGTATAGCGCACACCGACTTCCGTGGAATACCCCTTCTCCGGCTTGAACACCTCGCCGCCATTCTCGTCAGGGTTGAACTCGTTACCCTTGCGATCCAAATACATCACGGTAGGACTATATGTTGTCGTCACAGGATTGAAATAAGAAGAAACAGAACCGTAGAATGACAATTCAGACATGGGGAAATACACGACTCCCACCCGATACGTGAACGCCGAGGTCTCCACCTCTTTCCACTCTTTTCTATTCTTCGTTTCATACTTCTGCTTACCGTTGTCAATCGTGGCACTCGATGTCTTCCGACTATACAAATCCACCCGTCCGGATGCCATCATCTTCCATTTGTCATTGAACTCGATCACGTCATGCAAATAAATTCCATGCGTTCTTTCCGTACGAAGAGAAACGGCAGAAACTTTCGTATCCCACCATCCTTGCACGATGTGCGGGTTCCGCACGGGTAAAAGGGCATCCAAACCGGGTCCCCACAAATCATCCTTCCCGTAACCGTTATATTGGGCAAAATCGAAACAGTTATATACCCATCCCAACGTGTAATTATGTAACACGGAACCCGTCTCGAACTTACCTGTCAACTCGATCGTGTTATTCACGTTCTTGTGATCCGGGTTAAAATTCAACGGATTCAGACGAGCTGCATTTCCACGCTGAACCGTATCCAGGTCAACATACACTTTCTCGGTCTCCGACTTGTTATAATACCATTTGTATATCGGATCCTTAGAAGTACGGTACGAAAGCCCCTCGATACAATGATAATCCAAATCGCTATGGAAATAAGAAAAACGTTCTTTCAATTTCATCCAATCCGTGATCTGATAGACGTACGACACGGACATATCCCATACTTTCCGCTTCATGTAATTGTTGGCGAAATCATTGTAGACCTCCCGATAATCAGCCTCCGGGTGACGCTCTCCTTTCAAGGCATACGGTTTATCCCCATCCACGTAGAACATATCACCGGGCATCACGGGAGCAGCCCCGATCTCGGTCGTGTAATCGTCATCGGCATAGCTACCGGTCACGTCAACACGTCCCCACTTTCCCAAATCAGCACCCAAAGCGCCATACACGGAGAAACGATTTGCATTCACCTCACGCCAACCGTCACCCGTTGAATAATTAACATTGGCACGATACTCAAGAGGCCCCACGAGCTTGCCCCCGAATCCGAGAGTAGCCCGTCTCTCATCCCAACTACCATAACTGATACGGGCGTTAGCCGAAAAATCAGACGACGCTTTCTTGCGCACGATATTCAACACACCCCCCATGGCCGAATGTCCGGCCAAAATAGCGGCGGGTCCTTTCAGCAACTCGATAGATTCCACGGCAGCCAAATCCCCGTAAGGCACGTTATTATTCAACGTCCGCTCGTCACGAATCCCGTCAATCATAACAACCGCACTCCCTTGCCCGCGAATAGAAAACTGCTGGAATTGACCGTATTGTTTGTCTTTCGCTACAATTCCCGGCAAAAACTTAACGGCATCCATCAAATCCACGATGCCTTTCCGATCCAGCATCTGGCTCGACAACTTACTCACCGTTATCGGCACGAAACGCAAAGGCACATCTAATCCCAACAAATCAATTTTCTTCTTTTTCTCCATCACGTTCACTTGCTCGATACGGAACAACGAGTCCGTGATACTTTTCTTCGTCCGCTTGTCATTCTCTTGAGCGAGAAGCGAACCGACGCACACAAACAGCAATAATGCCAATACAACAACTTTTTTCATACAACTATATATTAATAATGAATAAAGCATTATCAACATAGTTTTCAAGGCAATATGAGTCTAAGGTAAAATATATTTTCCCTCTCGCTTTTTTTCCCGAAAGCTATGGTTCTTCATGTTCGGCAGGTCTTCTGACTTGTTCCGGATTTTGTTGCCTTCCCGGTATTACCAGTGACATTTAAAGTACAAAATCCCTTGTAAAGGAACTTACAGCTGCGGGTACAGTCCCGGATTCACACCGGGTTCCCTATTAAGCGTTACCTCCATGACCGAAGGCTCCGCACCAAAACATGGCGCAAAAGTACTACATTTTTTTAATATTTACGTGAGTTCAATATAAATCAGCATAAAACAAGTTACCCTTTACCAAAAAATACATACATTCGCGATGTCTTAGGTGCTGTGTTAATGCTCGATTAACATACAAAAGGGAAGCCGGTCAGAATCCGGCACAGTGCCCGCTACTGTGATGCCTGTTTCTCCATAAAAGAGATTCAAAGAAAGGTTCTTACACCACTGTCCGAAAGGGCGGGAAGGTATCTTTCTTAGGCTTAGTCAGGAGACCTGCCAAGACAAATACAGGTAATAGCGTGTTCCCGGGGCCAGGAATACTATTATAAACTTTAAAAACACCATTATAATGAAAAGAATTGCAGTGCTGACCACGTTATTCATGTTAGCCTTAGTAAGTACCTCGTTAGGACAGATCACATTGAAGGGACGAGTCATTGATGCCAAAAGCGGGAAAGCACTTATCGGTGCGAATGTTCGGTTAATCGGGACAAGCATCGGAATTGCCACCGACAACAAGGGTGAATTCATTCTTGAAAAAGTACCCGAAGGTACATACACGCTCCGGGCCAGTTACTCGGGTTATGACGTCAGTTCCATAAAAGTAAATGGGAATAAAGAGGACATTCTGTTCCGCCTTGTGGCGACCCCGGTAAACCTCAATCAGGTTGTAGTAACAGGCACGGGAACACATCGGCGGTTAAAAGATTCTCCCGTTCCCGTTGAAGTGATCAGTGGCACCGATCTAAAGAACGCGGGAGTAAACTCCTTTGAAGATGCGTTACTACTGTTAAATCCTTCGTTCAACATTCGCCCCACGGTCATGGGATCCTACTTCACACTAAATGGCATGAGCAACAAATATATCCTTATCCTTGTGGATGGGAAGAAAGTTGCCGGGGATGTGTCCAACAATACAGACCTTGCCCGCATCGACATGGGGAGAGTAAAGCGGATCGAGATTTTAAAAGGCGCCGCGTCTGCACTTTACGGTTCCGATGCCATTGCCGGAGTTATTAACGTGATCACGGAGCACCCCAAGGATCCGGTTAACGTGCAATCTAAAACTCGGGTCGGAGGCGAATCCAGTTTTTCACAAAACGCCAACGTGGACCTGAATCTTGGAAAGTTCACCTCTTCCACCTCATATCAAAGACGCCAGATGGGTGGCTGGCAATTAAGCCCTTACGAACTGGATGGCGACACGGCAATTCTTTCCAAAAGAGAAGCTTCCAGCAGGTTTTACACCAACATTGTCAACCAACATTTCACCTATTCTCCGACAAAACAGTTAAAACTATACGCCCAAGGAGGCTATTTTGATCGGAAAGTAATCCGTCCGGTAGAAAAAACAAAAAATGACGGGGGATACACCTACGATTTGACCTACATGGATTACAACATCGGAGCCGGAGGGCGTTATCAATTAAATGAGACGGATTATCTCTCTCTCGACTTTTACGTGGATAATTACGAGTATAACAAACTATACACGGTGGCACAAGTCAGTAAAAAGGATACCACTTTCCGCGTGGGAGATGAAGAATTAACGAAACGCCAAAAATATTATAATGCAAACTTGAAAGGGGTATTCAAACTCGGAGACTACAATAAGATCTCCGTGGGAACGGAATACACGAACGATTACATGAAAAACCCGGGGAATCTCGAGAAACCGGAAGGAATTTACACGTTTGCCTTATACGCCCAAGATGAAATACGCCTTTGGAAAAACTTACAAATTCTGCCAGGCTTTCGCTACGTGTACAACGAAATGTTCAAAAACAGTTTTACCCCCAAAATAGCCCTAATGTACACTTTAGGGAATTTCAATTTCAGAGCTTCCTATGCCGCCGGGTTCAAAACCCCCAGCATTCAAGAATTGTATTACGATTATGAAAACCGGGGAGCAATCACGGTCGGGAACCCGGACTTGAAACCTGAAAAAGCAAATTATTACAACATTAACGTGGAATATGCCGGTAAATACCTGAATATTTCTGCCAACGGATACATCAACGATGTAAAAGACATTATTGAAAAATACGATATCGGTGCCACGGACGAAGAGAAAGCCAACGGGATAAAGACCCACAACATGTACCAAAACTTAGACAAAGCCAGCATCAAAGGTTTCGACATCTCGGCCAATAGCTACCTGGGAGCCGGATTCTCCGCAGCCGGTTCTTACAACTGCGTTTACGCGGCCGATGATTCCGGCCATCGCTTAAGTGAATCGGTAAGACATGCCGCAACATTCCGTGCCGGATGGAGTCACGAGTGGAATAAATACACCCTTCGGGCTAACGTCAACGGAAGAATACAAGGCTCAAAATACATTTACAAAAAGACAACAGACAAGAAAACGGGAGAAGATATCTACACCGATGTCAGTGCGCCCAAGTATCAGCTATGGAATTTTGCCACCACGCACACCTTTGCCCCTGTAGGGAATTTTCTCTTCGAAATCAACGCGGGGATTGACAACCTCTTCGATTGGACCGACGATCGCCCAAGCGGGGTAAACTATGCCACCTTAAACCCGGGCAGAACACTATTTGCAAGTTTAATTATCCGTTTCACAAAATAAAAAACATCATGAAGAACCTATTAATCGCACTCTTTTTATTGACAAACACATTCACTTTCGCCCACGGCGACGGTGGTTTCAGACATTCCGACATTTTCAAGAATCTCGGTCCCAACGACAAAGTAGCCATTCTCATGGTTCATTTCGGAACGACTCATGATGATACCAGGGCATTAACCATTGACGCAATCAATAAAAAAGTGGCACAGGCATTTCCCGGTGTAGAAGTCCGCGAAGCCTATACCTCCCGCATGATTATGCGTCGGCTGAAAGAAAAGGGAATGAATAAACCCAATCCCATGGAAGCCATGGACAAACTGATTGCAGACGGTTATACCCATTTGATCATCCAGCCCACGAATATCATCGTAGGAGTTGAAATGGAAGCCCTGCAAAAAGAAGTCGCTTTATACAGTAAAAAATTTAAAGACATCCGTCTGGGGACGGCTCTTCTCCATTCGCCGGAGGACTATCAAGCCACCGTGAAAGCCATCGCGGCCTCTCTTCAAGGGAAAACAAAAGGAGATTGCGTATTTGTTTGCCACGGCACCTATCACCCCGCGAACTCCACCTACGGAATGCTTGACTACGTGATGAAAGCCCAAGGACACAAGAATTATCACGTGGGCACCATCGAGGGCTATCCCACGATGGACGACGTGATCCGAGAATTGGAAAACAACAAGGCCAAAGAAGTCACCCTGATCCCGTTCATGTTCGTGGCCGGGGATCACGCGAAAAATGATATCGCCGGAGATTGGAAAGAAGAACTGGAAAAGAAAGGATACAAGGTAAACGTTGTACTCAAAGGATTAGGTGAATATCCCGCCATACAGGAACTTTTCATCCAACACGTGAAATTCGCTTCCAAACATCAACGGGAAGATATTACCGTAAAGAAAAAGAAATACGAGAAAACGGACGATATAGATTAACATCATATGTTCACAAGACTATTTATACATCTACACAGGATACTGGGGTTACTTCTCTGTATCCTGTGTTTTTCATGGTTCATATCCGGAATCGTGATGATCTATCACTTCTTTCCCTGGGTAAGCCAGGAAGATCGGTTTACACGTGCGGAAATCCTCGACACGAATAACTTACCGGCCATACAGGACGTGTTACTCCGTTTCCCGGCCAAAACACCAACCCGAGGACTCTCTTTGAACAACCCCTATGGAGATCCCGTATTCAGCATAGGCGGTGGACGTCAAAGCATCGAGTTGTACGCGGATACGAATGTCGTACCTCCCGTTATCAACTACGCCCTCTGCGAAAGCAGGGCCAAACGCTGGTGTGCCGACCGAAAGATCTCCCGGGTGGATACGCTACACGCGCTCGACCAGTGGATTCCTTTCGCCCAATACAAACGGGAGTTTCCCATCTATAAGTTCTACTTCGACGGCCCGGAGAAGTATCAGCTTTACGTCTCTTCCCGAACAGCCAACATCCTGCAGTTTACCAACTCCGACAACCGTTTTTGGGCATGGTGCGGGGCCATTCCCCACTGGGTGTACTTCACCGTTATCCGGAGCAACCAGAATTTGTGGACCCAATTCATGTACTGGGCATGTTATCTCGGTATGTTCATGTGCTTTACCGGATTCGTTCTTGGCATACGCTCCTATTGGCTCGCCCGCCGGAAAGGCTTTCTTCGTTCCCCGTACAAAAAGCCGTGGTTCAAGTGGCACCACATCACGGGTTTTTTCTTTGGCATATTTGTCTTCACGTGGATACTGAGCGGCTACATGTCCATGGCCCCGCTCCCCTCATGGATTTTCGGCAAGCAGGAATCCCGCGGATTCCGACAAAACCCGGCTGACAGACAAGCCCCGTCACCCGCCGACTACGCACTCGACTACCGGAAAGCCATCGCCCTCACGACCACACCGGGTGATCCCGTCAAGAGCATCGAGTGGACCCACTACCAAGGTATTCCTCTCTACCGCCTCCGTACGGTCAGCCGGGAAGTGATTTTAGATGCCTCTGCCGACACGATCCGTCCTTTCCACATTACGGAAGAGATGATTTTTGCTGCTGTCAAACGCCTCGCCGGGGACTCGACCAACTACACCATCACCAAGATGAACGAGTACGACAACTACTACCTGTCCCGTCGTCATTCTCTGCCGCTCCCCGTCTACAAGGTTACGTTTGACAACAAGGTGAAGGATTGTTATTACTACAACCTCGAATCCTTCCGTCCTGTCCACTACGATACCAATGGACGCTGGAAACGCTGGCTCTATCGCGGTCTTCACACCCTTGACTTCAAATTTCTTGTCGAACGTCCGGTGCTATGGACCGTGGTCATCTGGACTCTTCTCCTTGGCGGAGCCGTTGTTTCCTTCACGGGAATCGTGCTTTCGGTGAAATACATCATCCGGCTGATAAAATCTAGAATAAAGCGGGGAAATCATCAAATCTAAAAATTAAATACGTAATTTTGCCTAAATAAAGCTACATATAATGAATCACGGAAAAATATTCGTCGCCGGCATCGGGCCGGGTAGCGAAGAAGACATTACCCCCGCCGTTCGTACGGCCATCATGCAATCGGACGTTGTGGTCGGTTATAAATATTACTTCAACTTCATCCGGTCCATCGTTCGTCCCGAAACGGAATGCATCGACACCGGCATGAAAAAAGAGAAGGATCGGGCAGCCCTTGCCTTCGAATACGCGGAACAGGGGCACACTGTTTGTGTTGTTAGTTCCGGAGATGCCGGAATATACGGTATGGCTCCCCTCGTTCTTGAAATGAAACGGGAAAAAGGGTGCGATGTAGAGGTTGAAATCCTTCCCGGAATCAGCGCGTTTCAAAAAGGAGCCGCTCTACTGGGAGCCCCCATCGGACACGATTTCTGCATCATCTCCCTATCAGACTTGATGACTCCGTGGGAAAAGATAGAACGCCGGATTGAGGCAGCCGCAGCGGCGGACTTTGTTACCGCTGTTTATAATCCTAAAAGCGAAGGACGCTACTGGCAGTTGTACCGACTAAAAGAGCTGTTTCTCAAACACCGCCAACCGGAAACCCCCATCGGGTACATCCGTCAAGCCGGACGAGAGGAACAGCAAGTCAACGTCACGACTCTCCTCGATTTCAACCCGGAGGAGATTGATATGTTTACCATCGTTATCATCGGGAACTCCCAATCCTATACGTGGGACGATAAAATCATCACCCCCCGCGGCTACTACCGGGAACAACCTTCGGAAAACGTCGGCATCGGTCAAGAGATCATGATGCGCAGTTTCCGTACCATCGAATCCGAACTGAGGGACAAGAACATCCCGCTCGGTCGCGAGTGGGCCTTGTTGCACGCCATCCATACCACCGCGGATTTCGACATGGAGAATATCCTCTACACCGACAACAATGCCGTGGAAACCCTCCATGCCGCGTTACACGACGGCAACGTCCGCACGATCATCACCGATGTCACCATGGCGGCATCCGGTATTCGCAAGGGAGCCCTAGAACGCCTCGGGATCGAAGTGAAGTGTTATCTCGACGATCCGCGTGTAGCCGAAATGGCATCCCGTCTGAAAATCACCCGCACGCAGGCAGGTATCCGCCTTGCCGCGGAAGAACACCCGGAAGCCCTTTACGTTTTCGGTAATGCCCCCACGGCACTTATGGAACTGTGTAAACTCATGCGTCAGAACAAAGTACATCCTGTCGGGGTTGTCGGGGCCCCGGTCGGTTTTGTCAACGTACGGGAATCCAAGTATATGTTGAAATCCTTTACCCGTCTGCCCAAACTCGTTATCGAGGGACGCAAAGGAGGGAGTAACCTGGCAGCCACTCTCGTCAACGCCATTCTGTGTTTTGACGATGCTGCTCGGTTGAGGCCAGGGAGGGATCTTTGATTTACGATTTACGATTTGTGATTTACGATTTATGATTTACGATTTTTTAAACTTGCAACCCATCCACCCATGACATCACCGAAGACAACGTTCATCATCATCGGCATAGACGATAATGCCCAACAGGAACTTCCCGAACAGGCACGTAACGCAATTGCCGGAGGCTTCGTGTTCTCCGGGGGAAAAAGGCATCACGAAATCATGCGTAAATACTTACCGGACAACCACCTGTGGATTGACATTACCGTACCGTTGGACGACGTGTTCCGCCAGTACAAAGCCCATTCCGACATCGTTGTTTTTGCCTCCGGGGATCCGCTATTTTTCGGTTTTGCCAACACGGTGCGCAAACGCCTTCCCGATGCGGTGATCTCGGTGATTCCCACGTTCAACTCGTTGCAAACATTGGCTCATCGTCTTTTACTCCCTTACCACGATATGCACGTTGTTTCTCTCACCGGGAGACCGTGGCATGAATTCGATCGGGCGCTGATCGAGGGGCAAGAGAAGATTGGCGTACTTACAGACCGAGAACATACACCGACCAGCATCGCCGAACGTATGCTTGAATACGGCTACGACAATTACATCATACACACGGGAGAAGAACTTGGCAGCAGCACGGAAACCGTTCGTACACAATCCATCGCAGAAGCTCAGGCCACCTGTTTCCGCCATCCCAATTGCCTCATCCTCGAACGCACGTACGTGCGTCCTCGTCCTTTCGGGATTCCGGAATCCGAGTTTGAGTTACTCGATGGCCGGGTCAACATGATCACGAAAGCACCCATCCGCTTACTCTCGTTAGCTCAACTAGACCTTCGTTCCCGCCGCACCCTGTGGGACATCGGGTTCTGCACCGGCTCCGTCTCCATCGAGGCGAAACTCCAGTTCCCACATGTAAAGATCGCAGCCTTTGAACAACGCCCCGAAGGTGAACGGTTGATGAAGCTAAACAGCATGCGTTTCGGGACGCCCGGCATCATCACCCGGATCGGTAATTTTCTGCAGGCGGAACTGGACGACCTTCCCGCCCCCGACGCCGTATTCATCGGGGGGCACGGGGGACAGATGGATGAAATCATTCGAAAAGTAAGCAAACACTTGCTTTCCGATGGCGTCATTGTCTTCAATTCCGTCTCCGAGCAAAGTCGGGAGCTCTTCATCAATGCCGTTAAGCACCACGGGCTTACCCTTGCCGCAACCCAACACGTGACCATCGACGACCACAACCCTATATTAATCATGAAAGCACAAAAAAGATCATCCTATGAATAAAATTGCCGTCATCATCGCCTCCGATCAAGGAGCAAAACTAGCTCTCACCATACGACAGGAACTTCCCGGTGCCGAGCTCTATTCCACAGTGGAACGGGAACACTGCACCCCGATCACTTCCATCCAGACGTTCGTTTCCGAGCAATTTTCCCGTTTTGATGCCCTCGTTTTTATTGGGGCGTTGGGTATCTGCGTACGAGCCATCGCCCCCTGTGTACGCTCCAAATACACGGACCCCGCCGTCATCAACATTGATTCCTCCGGGAATCACGTGATATCTGTTCTCTCCGGTCACATCGGTGGGGCCAACCGGATGACCCTTCGCTTGGCCGCCATACTGGGAGCAAACCCGGTGATCACCACGCAAAGCGATAACAACGACCTTTGGGCTTTGGACACGCTGGGACAAACGTACGGCTGGAAAGCAAATTCCACCTCTCCCTTGAACACTGTCATCTCAACGTTCGTCAACACCCGTCCCGTAGCGTTACTGTTGGACATAAAAGACGAAGGAACCCGTTTCATGGAACGTACCGCCCCGAAACACGTGAGTTTATTTTACCACTTCGATGACATCGACCAACAGCAATTCGAAGCCCTCATCGCTGTCACCCCCTACATATACCCAACCTCCATCCCCACGCTGTATTATCGTCCCGCCATACTGCATCTTGGCGTCGGTTGCCGCCGGGGGTGTTCCCCGTTGGGCATTCAGAAGCACATCTTCCGCACCCTTGAAAACACAGGCTTATCCCCCTTATCCCTAAAAAGCGTGTCGACCATCGACCTCAAAAAAGACGAACCGCTCATCCATGAGCTGGTACGGGATAACAACACTGAACTCCACATTTACACCGCCGAGGAACTGCAAGGCATTGAGGTCCCCAACCCTTCCGCAAAAGTACTTGACGTGACCAGCATACCCGGGGTGGCCGAAGCTTGTGCGCTGAAAACATCCGGCAACACCCGGCTTGTCCTTGAAAAACAGAAAGGTAAACTCAGCGAAGGCAATGACTTTACTTTTGCCGTTGCCATGGACCGTGCTGTCGAACGCCAGGGATTCATCGAGATCGTCGGAGCCGGCCCCGGAGACCCGGAACTGATCTCCGTTAAAGGTAAGCACTTTTTGGAACAAGCCGACCTCATCCTTTATGCCGGCAGTCTCGTACCCGTGGAGCTCACATATTACGCCAAACCCGGTGCAACTGTTCGCAGTTCCGCCTCTATGACCTTGGAAGAACAATTCGCCTTGATGAAAGCATTCTACGACAAGGGACTTTTCATCGTCCGTCTCCACACTGGAGATCCCTGTATATACGGGGCAATACAGGAACAAATGGCATTTTTCGATGAATACGGGATGAACTACCATATCACACCGGGCATCTCCTCCTTCCTTGCCGCCGCTGCCGCCTTGCAGTCCCAATTTACCATCCCGGATAAAGTGCAGACCATCATCCTCACCCGCGGAGAAGGTCGTACCCCCATGCCGGAGAAAGAGAAATTACACCTGCTCGCCCGTTCACAAAGCACCATGTGCATCTTCCTCAGTGCCTCCATCGTCGATCAGGTCCAATCCGAATTGATGCAACATTATCCCCCGACAACCCCCGTTGCCGCTTGTTACCACCTCACGTGGAAAGACGAACGGATATACCGGGGAGAACTGCAAAACCTAGCAAAGATCGTGAAAGAAAACAATCTCACCCTCACCACCATGATCGTTGTGGGAGATGCCATCGACAACCGCCAAGGACTGTCGAAACTCTACTCGCACCAGTTCAAACACCTCTTTAGGAATTGAAAATGGAAAATTGAAACAAGGAGTAACTCAACTCTCCCTCTGTGTAGGGGAAGTTAGAGGGGGTAGTCAAAATCATTAAATCTAAAATTAGCATGATCATCATTTTCGGTGGAACAACAGAAGGCAGAACAGCCGCAAAAGTACTCGACGAGGCAGGCAGTCCCTATTATTACTCAACCCGCGGCAACGCCCAGCAAATCGAATGCAAACACGGAACCCGCGTGACCGGGGGCATGGACCGCAACACCATGCTCGAATTCTGCATGACCCACAACATCCGTCTCATCATCGACGCTGCCCATCCCTTCGCTTCTCTGCTTCATGCCACCGTGGCCTCCGTTTCCGAACAATTGGATATCCCCGTCATCCGTCTTGAACGCCGTTACCCGCCGCGAGACGAAACGCTCGTGTGGTGCGATACCTTCGACGACGCTATCGACTACCTCGAATCACATGAAATAAACCATTTATTAGCCTTGAGCGGAGTGCAAACCATCGGTAAATTACGCCGTTACTGGGAAAAACACCCCTGTCACTTCCGAGTATTGGACAGGGAAGACTCCCGTACCCTTGCCCGACAAGCTGGATTTCCCGAAAAAAATCTCCTTTTCTGGCACGAAGGACAGGATGAACTGGCTTTGTTTCGCCAACTGCATCCCGGGGCCATTCTCACCAAAGAAAGCGGGGAATCCGGGTACTACGAGGAAAAGATCGACGCCGCCCACCAGCTCGGCATCCCCGTCATCGTGATCCGTCGCCCACCCCTCCCCGACAGTTTTTACACCGTGAACGGCGAACACAGCTTGCGTTACCGAGTCGAGCGACTTCTGCCGGGATTCTATCCTCTCCGCAGCGGTTTTACCACCGGCTCATGTGCTACCGCAGCCACCCGGGCGGCATTGCTTGGACTTCTCACGCAAGAAATACAGAACTCCGCCACGATCGCCCTGCCCGATGGCGAAACGGTCACACTTCCCGTCAGCACTTGTGTCATTACTGACTCCGATTGCACGTGCGGGGTGACCAAAGATGCGGGAGACGATCCCGACGTCACGAACGGCTACACGATCCTTTCCACCGTTTCCCTGACCGATGCTCCCGGCGTACACTTTCTTCCCGGCGAGGGCGTTGGCACCGTTACTTTACCCGGCATCGGCATACCCGTCGGGGAACCCGCCATTAACCAAACTCCCCGCCGCATGATCACTAACGAGGTAAAGCAATTGCTTCACTCACACGGGCTTCATTCCGGCGTCGCCGTCCGCATATCCGTACCGGGAGGTAGCGAACTGGCACAAAAAACATTCAACCCCAAGCTAGGCATTATCGGGGGAATCTCCATCATCGGTACTTCCGGCATCGTCCGTCCCTTCTCCTCGGAGGCTTTTGTCAACTCCATCCGTAAAGAAATACAAGTCGCACGGGCTCTCGGATGTACTGACATTGTGATTAATTCCGGGGCAAAAAGTGAAAACTACCTTCGCACCCGCTTCCCTGATCTCCCGCCACAAGCGTTCATTCACTACGGCAATTACATCGGAGAGACTCTCCGCCTGGCCGAAGAGGAAGGCATCACCCGTGTCACCATGGGAATCATGATTGGCAAAGCAGTCAAACTTGCCGAGGGGCACTTGGACACCCACAGCCGCAACGTCGTCATGAACCGGGATTTTATCACCGCCCTGGCCACCGAGAGCCACTGTCCCCCAGAAAATATCGCCAAGGTTGCCGGAATCACCCTAGCCCGCGAGCTGTGGGAAATTTTTGCCGACACCCCGGCATTCTTCACCCGGCTCGTCGATCGTTGTCTGGCCGTCTGCCGTCCGCAACTTCCCCACGCTGACCTGGATATCATACTGGTGCCCGAACATAGTCCGCAATAACCCTCTCCCCGGTATAAGGGGAAGCTGGTGAGGTGGTTCAAAATAATACCTTCAACTGCTCTAAAAGTTCTTCAATAGTTTTTGCCTCGATTACAACTTTTCCATCACGACATATGCCGAATCCCGGAGTGGCCAGGTTGCCTGTTTCCACACATATGTCCGATACCACGTTACGATTGGCCAGAATACCATTACGCTGTAAGGCTTTCCGAGCCATGGCGTACTTTTGACCATGACCCACAAGCTGAACTTGGGATGAATATTGATTTTCCACGCGGAACAATCCTGTCTCCATATCGAAAACAATCCCCTTGCGAGCGAAGAATCCGCTTAAATGCCCCTCCAATGCCAAATCTTCCGGCGTGCCGATCGTGATGCCATGTTGACGATCCATGAGCCAGATTTTATCGGCAATCTGCAGAGCTAGTTCCAAATCGTGAGTAGAGAGGAAAATGGTCTTACCCGTTTCACGTGTCAACTGATGGAGTAATTGCATGATCTCCACCTTGCTTGGAAAATCCAAGAATGCCGTCGGTTCATCGAGAAAGATCACGGGTGTTTGCTGGGCCAGCGCTTTGGCAATCATCACTTTTTGGCGTTCCCCGTCACTGAGCGTGTGAACCATGCGATCTGCCAGGTTCTCTATTTTCACGAGAGCGATTGACCGTTCAACAATTTCCCGGTCTTCCCCGCGCAACGTGCCCCAGAAGCCCGTGTAAGGACTACGCCCCATCCCGATCAACTCCCGGGCCGTCATGTTCCGAACATCACATTTCTCCGTCAGCACCACTCCGATCGTGCGAGACAACTCTTTATCAGAATATGTCTCGATCTCCCGGTCCATGATGTAGATCGCCCCTTCCAATTTCGGCTGAAATGCCGACAAGGTACGCAACAAGGTGGACTTCCCGACCCCGTTCGCTCCCAGCAGACAAGTGAGTTCCCCGCTATTAATCTCCGTACAAAGGCCACTGGCCACCACTTTCGTGTTGTTTTTCGCCTTGTAACCGATAGCTAAATTCTTTAACCGGATGGTCGCCTGTTTCTTGTTCTCCATTACGATGTATGATTTACGACAAATCTAAAATTCAACAGCATCTTTTCGTTTTCTCTTGCCAAATAATACCGAGGCCACAACAGGAGCACCGACGAGTGCCGTCACCGAATTCACGGGCAATGCCCCCTCAAATCCCGGCAAACGGGCAATCAAGTTACAAAGTAACGCCAGTGAAGCACCGACGAGCATGGCTGTCGGCATCAGAATCCGGTGATCGGATGTTTGAAAAATAGCACGACACAGATGTGGTACTGCCAGCCCCAGAAAGATAATAGGTCCGCAATATGCCGTTACGATAGCCGTCAATACCCCGGCACAAGTAATTACCCATACTCGGGCCCGGTGGATGTTCAACCCCAGGTTGCGGGCGTAACCGTCACCCAACATCAATAAGTTCAAGGGTTTGATCAACAAAAAGGATAGCGGTATGATAACGGCCATGATCGTGACAAACAACATCATCTGGTTACCCAATACCCGGGCGAAACTTCCCAATCCCCAGATCACGTACGCCTTTATGTCCTCTTCCACGCTAAAAAATTTCAACACCCCGATTACCGCGTTGGCAATGTACCCGATCATCACCCCGATAATCAACAAAGTCACACTACCCGCCACTTTCCGGGAGGCAAGAACAATCAATCCCATCACCGATAATGCACCCGCAATGGCCGCAATCGACAGGGCGACCTCGCCGATAAAACCGAGGCGGCTCAATGCCACACCCCCCAATTGTCCGGAAAGCAGCACCACGAACGCGACACCGAGGCTTGCCCCAGAACTGATTCCCAGTACGGAGGGTCCGGCCAACGGGTTGCGAAAGATGGTCTGCATTTGCAAACCGCTAATCGATAACCCGGCCCCTGCTACCAAAGCCGTCAAAGCTTGTGGTAGGCGAGACTTCAGAATAATATTCTGCCAAGCGACCGGATCGCCTTCACCTCCCGTCAAGATATTCCAAACGGAAGCAAACGGGATGGACACCGATCCCAACAGTAGGTTCAATAACAGGAATACGATGATGGATGCCGTGATCACAAGAATGAGTATCGTATATTTACCTCTCTTCATCAGATTATTTCTTTAAAATGTCGTAGTAAACCGGTTCGTGGTCGGGAAGGATTTCCGGGTGAAACACCTTGATCATATCCGCCAGAACGATCTCTGGTTCGGCAGGCATACTCTCGTAAAACGGTTTCTGCCTCATGTTACAATAAATCACGTGTTTCTCCTTGAATGCCTTAAAATCTGCGTAACGTTCATCTTGTGCTTTCAGGGCATCATAACAATATTCTCCGGCAAAGCTATTCGCTATACGCCAGTAGTCGGCACTTTCCGCTTGATTGTACACGGTCTCGAAATCGAGGGTCACACCTCCTGAGCGGGGATCATCCTTCAAGAAATAATCCGCTCCCGCATCATGAAACAATTGTGCCAAAAAGCTTCGGCCACCCACGGCATACCATACTCCTCCCCGCAATTCGCCACTGAACACAACGGGGCGACGTTTCACCTCACCCACCATCGCTTTCAAAGAATTATAGCGTTGCTCGATGCGGTCGAACTCCCGGTTAGCCACATCTTCCATACCCAGGAGTAATCCCACGAACTTGATCCACTCCGCCTGCCCCAGCGGTGTCATCTCCTTGTAACCCAAATGGGGAACCAGCGGGATGCCTATGTCCTTCACGGCATCATATCCCCCGCGCTTAAAGGGGGAAATCAGCATCAAGTCGGGATTGATACTCATGATGACCTCGTTGTCAAAATTCCCTTCGATACCGATGCGGAGAGTCTTCCCCTCCTCCACTCTTTTCTGCATTTCGGGGTTAAATAAGAAACGGGTACTCGTGATTCCCACGACCCGATCTGTGGCTCCCAGTTTGATAAAGTTAGACAACTGCAATGAAGTCATGCAAATGGCACTCCTCACGGGCAATTGCACCACCGGCATATTCTCCGGGGGTTGTATATTCACGCCCCTCGGTATCAAAGCATATTGGTAATGAGTGTGACTGCTTTCCTGCGGGTCTTTGATATTTAACACCACGCACCCGTCACGTTCTTCCAACCAAAAGCCCTTAGCGTATTTAATGGAAATCCGGGAAACGGTATCGATTCCCTCACTCGTTTTTGGATCTCCCGATGATTGCTTGCGCGAAGCCGATTTGCAACAAAGGAGAACACTACAAACACATAAAAGATAAAAAAAACGTACTACATTCATCTCTTTTCCTCCGAAAGTATTAATTCATCGCGTCAACTGGCAGGTTTTCTGGCTTGTCATCTTTTCCCCTTCCCGGTTTCACCAGTGGTCTTATGAAAAGATCCGCCCATACGACGGAAAATGACTTTACAGCTGCGGGGACAGCTCCGGAATTTCACCGGATTCCCTTTTCTTTCAACATGAAAGCACCAAGACGCCTGCAAATATAGGAATATTATTTTGAGGCTATCCCTTTTTTAGCGACTTTTGCAAAGGGAAGGGGGTGACAAGGGGTTGATAAAACTCATTACTTAACCCCTCCAACTCTCCCTCTGTTTATAGAGGGAGTACGGCGAAGCCGGGAGGGAGTTTAAATCTGGAATTCAACAAAATCTCATAACTGACAAATTAAAGATGACAGGCAACATATCAGGAGTTTCATTGGGGCCGGGAGAACCGGAACTGATCACGTTGAAGGCATTGAAAGCTTTACAAGAAGCGGATGTTATATATTGTCCGGGGACGCAGGCAAAATCCCGAGCACGAGATATCCTAGAAGCATTACCGATCAAGATGGATCGGGTGCGGCTTTTCCACGTGCCCATGTCCAAGGACCGCACGTTAGCCAATCAAGCGTATGATGTCATCTGTACAGAGATAGCTGACCTTGTTGCCACAGGTAAAAACGTAGCTATTACGGCTGAAGGGGACTCCGGATTCTACTCTTCCGTGAATTATATGTTTGACAAGCTCGCCGGCATGGGGCTCCCGGTTTCCACGATCGCGGGAGTTCCGGCCTTTATCGCAGCTGGAGCTATTTCCGGGCTCCACATCGTGAAACAGGAAGAAAAACTCGTTGTCCTACCGGGAATTGTCACGGCAGAAGAACTGGCTACACTCCTCACCGACGGCCATGTTGTTGTCGTGATTATGAAACTATCACAATGCACGGAAGAGATACATCGTTTCATGCAGGCAAACCGTCAGCACGAGTTCCACTACTACGAAAACGTGGGAACAATAAACGAGTTACATTCAACAGATTACGAGAATATTTCACAAAAAGATTATCCTTATTTTTCCTTAATGATTATTCGTCCCGGCAAACAATTGGCATAGATATTGCGTATAAAGAAGCGCAAGATGAATGATTATAAACGTTATACAAATCAATTATATGGTTCGACGGACAATATATGCTTTGTCATTGTGTATTCTTTTGTTTATCCCGTTTCATGGCTCCATGGCGGAGAATCTCACGACGAGAGATTCGTTGAAGAATACGACCGACACGTTGAAAGATGGTTTCTTTCACCGTTTTTACCGCTATTTTCAACAATCGAACAAGGTACACGAAGAAAAGAAATTCGACTTTTCGGTTATCGGGGGACCGCACTTTTCAAGCGATACGAAGCTGGGACTCGGTGTGGTTGCATCCGGATTATACCGCATTGACCGTGAAGATAAATCCATCTCCCCGTCGAATATTTCTCTCTACGGAGATATCACAACCACGGGATTCTACCTGCTGGGTATCCGGGGGAATACCATTTTCCCGAAAGATCGTTTCCGGGCAAATATTAACATGTATTTTTTCTCCTTTCCCAGCCAATATTGGGGAATCGGTTACGATAACGCCAAAGACAAAGATCATTACACGGATTACAAAAGGCTTGAGCAACAAGTAAAAGTAGATTTTCTGTGTCGACTCGCCCCCAATTTATACGCCGGAGTGAATCTCATGTTCCGAAATGTTGCCGTGAAAGACTTTGACGATATTTCATTCCTTAACGGGGAAAAGAAAAATGTTGTCTCATTCGGCCCGGGGCTAGTAATCTCCTACGATTCGAGAGATTTTATTCCCAACCCGGCAAAAGGTTTCTTCGCCCAATTCGAGCAACAATTCTTTCCCGGATTTTTGGGGAACGACTATGATTTCAAACGCACGAGCATAGATTTCAGATATTACCAAAGGATGTGGAAAGGGGCGATTCTGGCCTCCCAGGTTCAAGGTATATTCAACTACGGAGATACCCCGTGGAGCATGGTGGCTCTCATGGGGGGGGCGTATAGCATGAGAGGATACTACGAGGGGCGATACAGGGATAACGACTTGATTCAGTTTCAGGTGGAATATCGTCAAAAAATATATAACCGCCATGGGATGGTGGTATGGGGGGGTGCGGGAAACGTGTTCCCGGACATGGACAAATTCAAATGGAAGCAAACCTTACCCACGTACGGGATAGGTTATCGTTGGGAATTTAAAAACAGAGTAAACGTAAGATTAGATTATGGATTCGGTAAAGGTGTCAGCGCATTCTACTTCGGTATTAACGAAGCTTTCTAGGGGGATCGTGAATTTCGTGAAAAAGCCAAAATTATTATTCTGGCTCTTTATCGCATTGAATTTAGTCCCGAACTTTTGTTTGTTGTTCACGGAACCTCTCTCCGGATTAGGCAAACTGATCCTAATTTTAGTACCGTTAAGCATATACATGATTCTCTTTTCCCTATTCAAGAGGGCAGGAATCATGCAATTGATACTTATCCCAGTACTTGTTCTACATGCTTTTCAACTTGTATTGTTCTATCTTTTCGGGGAATCGGTGATCGCTGTCGATATGTTCTTGAACCTGCCAACCACGAACGCTTCCGAGGCTGGAGAGCTATTGGGAAACATATGGCCCTCCATCATTATCGTGTGCGTTCTGTATATTCCGGTCATTGTGCTGGCTTCCATTGCCGTACATCACAAGGTAAAACGCACGGCAGTATTCCGAAAACAGATGATCACATGGGGTATTATTTTCTTCATTGTCGGCTCCGGGCTTGTTGCTTTTGAAAAACACAGGGACAATTCCTACGAGGTAAAAACAGATATATACCCGGCAAACGTGATGTACAATTTATATTATGCCTGCGTGAAATGGAACCGTAGCATGAACTATCCGATTACTTCCAAGGATTTCACGTTCGAAGCTTCCAGAGACTCCGTTCACCAACGTCGGGAGATCTACGTACTGGTCATCGGAGAAGCCGGAAGAGCCGAAAATTGGAACCTGTGGGGATATCACAGGGAAACCAATCCGTTGTTAAAGACAGAAGACAATTTGGTATTATACAAGGATGCCCTGACGCAATCCAATACCACGCACAAGAGTGTACCCCTTATTCTATCTGCCGCCGATGCATGTCACTACGAATTCTTGTACACGCATAAAAGTATCGTGACGGCATTCAAGGAAGCCGGATTTAAAACTATATTCCTGTCGAATCAAACTCCCAACCGGTCATTCACCGATTACTTTGCCGAAGAAGCAGATATTCATGTCAACGTGCGTCCACAGGCTGACGGGGGACTGATCACGGTCAACAAATTTGACGGAGAAATGCTTCCCCTGCTGCAACAATACGTGGATTCATTGCAAGAAAATCTCTTTGTCGTATTCCATTCCTATGGCTCGCATTTTAATTATAAAGAACGTTACCCGGAAGAGTTTGCCCGGTTCCAACCGGCAAATGCCACGGAAGTCGAGTATAAGAACAAAGACCAACTGATTAATGCTTATGACAATAGTATTTTGTACACGGATTATTTCCTGCACAGCCTCATCGGGATATTAAAGAACTCGGGGGCTGATGCTACCATGATCTACTCGCCCGACCACGGGGAAGATTTGTTGGATGACAACCGGAAGAGATTCTTGCACGCCTCGCCCATCCCGACCTACTATCAAATACATATTCCATTCTTGATGTGGTTTTCGGATAATTATATCAAGGCTCGACCAGAGAAGTTCGAAGTGGCCCGTTATAACAGTAACGCCCCGATTTCATCAAATGCCTCTATTTTCCATACCCTGTTGGAAATGGCAGAAATCAATACGCCTTATTTCGATGCCTCCTATTCATTGGTTAATCCCGAATTTGTCAGAAGACCGCGCATGTACCTGGGTGATCACGATCAACCCGTGAACTACTACGAGGTGGGCTTGAAGAAAGAAGACAAGGAGATGATTCTCAAGAGAGGAATGGATCATTCGATTCAATGATTTTAGATTTCAACGGCACCCGTTTTGTTGAAAATTTAACGTGCTGGATGCTTGTTGAAAAAATAACACAGTCCTATTGCTCAAGCAAGGCTTATTCACTATTTTTGAGGCGTTAATTATAACCCAATACCAGAAAGGTATGTGATCATTAAATCAAATTACACGCAATGAAAGTAGCAGTAGTAGGAGCAACAGGATTAGTTGGAAGAAAAATGTTGCAGGTTCTGGAAGAAAGAAACTTCCCGGTAACAGAGTTAATGCCGGTAGCCAGCGAGCGTTCGGTAGGTAAAGAAATATCCTTCAAAGGAAAAAACTACAAAGTCATGGGTATGCGGGACGCAATCAGTATGAAGCCTCAACTTGCTATTTTCTCTGCCGGAGGAGACACTTCACTGGAATGGGCACCACAATTCGCC
Source organism: Butyricimonas faecalis (assembly GCF_003991565.1). NCBI lineage: Bacteria > Pseudomonadati > Bacteroidota > Bacteroidia > Bacteroidales > Odoribacteraceae > Butyricimonas > Butyricimonas faecalis. Next base: position 2,491,911 of record NZ_CP032819.1, read on the forward strand.
GCAGTCGGTACCACCGTGGTAGACAATTCGTCAGCTTGGCGAATGGACCCGACCAAGAAACTGGTAATCCCCGAGATCAATGCGCATGTATTAACTAAAGAAGACAAGATCATTGCCAACCCGAACTGTTCTACTATACAGATGCTGGTAGCCTTGGCTCCCCTCCACAAGAGATACGGAATTAAACGGGTGGTTGTGTCCACGTACCAATCCGTGACCGGAAGCGGGCTGAAAGGGATCAATCAGCTTGAAGGCGAACGGGAAGGTCGAGAAGTGAAAAAAGCATACGCCCATCAGATTGACCGGAATTGCCTGCCCCACTGTGATTCATTCACCGACAACGGGTACACGAAAGAAGAAATGAAACTGGTTAACGAAACATGCAAAATATTAGGCGACGACACGATAAAAGTAACCGCCACTGCCGTACGGGTTCCCGTCATGGGCGGCCATTCCGAGAGTGTAAACATCGAATTCAAGCAAGACTATGACCTAAACGAACTTCGGGAGCTTTTAGCTCACTCGGAAGGCATTGTCGTACAAGACGATCCTGCCCGGAATCTCTACCCGATGGCCATCACCGCAAACGAGAAAGACGAGGTTTTCGTGGGCCGTATCCGTCGGGATTTCTCACAACCCAACAGCCTTAACTTGTGGGTTGTTTCCGACAACCTGCGCAAGGGAGCTGCCACAAATGCCGTACAAATTGCGGAATATTTATACAAACATCAATTATTATAACTAGAAAACAGAATATCCCTTTGTGGTATTTTATATTAAAGAGAAATTCGCCAAAGATATATCCTCTCTGGCGAATTTCTTTATTGAAAAAATATTCTTTCATTTCTGTCACCCTTGAACATTTTTTGGGATTAGTATATTGAAAAACCATTTAATTAATACCCAAAACATGAAATGCTTCTTAACGATTTTGTTATTCGCACTAGTTTCTTGTGCTACCCCATCTTCTTCAGAAGACAGTATAAAGATTTCCATTGATGTTCATGAATTACCGTCGATCGGCCTGGCAATATCAACAACGGACTATGATATTCAACTCGTTAATTTCGACTCGAATAAACATGGCGAATATGTCATACATAATATGGATGCAGCGTATATAACCCTACACAATGGATTTAGTGAACGCAAACGGATTTATGCGAAACAAGGAGACCATATCCATCTTACATTTGACGGGAAAAGTATGAAAGAATCTTTAGAAATTACCGGAGATCACCCGAGAATCACCGAATACCTGTCCCGCCAAAAAACAACACCTTACAATCGCAACATTTATTCCCTGCAATTCCCCGAATTCGAATCCGTCTTAAAAGAGAAAATAATAGAGAATAGTCGCCTATTGGACAGCTGCGAAAACACATTGAAAAATGAAAGTGAGAAATTTATAAAACTCGAACGTGCCCGCATAAAGTATTCATTCGCCCCGGCTCTTCTAAATTATCCAAAAGTCCATGGTGGGGAAGACTTAGAAAAAATCAGAGATGATTATTACACAACCATTAAAAACTGGATTGAAGAGGACAAAGATTACCTGAATTTAAATGAATACAGGACATTTGTCGCACTAGCTTGTGCTACCCTTGCCTCTCAAGAGGGAAAAAATACGACAACATACTACGAAAAAATCTTGGAACAAATGTATTACCTTGACCAAAACTTCAAACAAGAAGACGTGAAACAAGGATTTATCTCCCTTTGGGCAAATGAATACGTGCAGAATAATGGAATAAAACAAATCGATGAACTAAATAAATTCACGCAGGAAAAACTTACCGACAATAAACTCTTATCTCGTTACGAACAAATTTATGACAGTTGGGCCAGAATTGCCCCGGGCAACAAAGCGATAGATTTCCATGCCCAAGATTCCACGGGTAAAGAATTCTCGTTAAAGGACTTCAAAAACCAATACGTTTGCCTCTATATTTGGCAAAACGTCTATCCCTGTATGGTTGAATTTTCTCACCTGAAAAAATTAATCCCCCTATTGGAAGAAAAAAACATTCAATGGATAAATTTATCCATTGAACCAAAACCTGACGAATGGAAAAAAGCGATCAGGAACCAAGATATTCAAATAGGGAAACACTTTTTCTTGAAGAATGAAAAAGAATTCTTGAAAAATTATCATTACAACTCCGAAACTATGTATCAATTTATACTAATTACCCCAGACGGGAAAATCGTGGAATCACATCTTCCTAAAGCATCTTCCGGAAAACTGGAAAAGTATCTGACAGAACAGATTTAGAAAATAGTTGAAATAACAAAGTACAGTCATTTATATGATTGTACTTTGTTATTTCAACTATTTTTTGCTTTTTTTGTGAATCAAAGCTCCCATCATCATGATAAAATTCGATAAATTTATACAAGGAATAAACAATAAAGATCCCCGTGCCTGGAAGGAACTATATCGTTTTTATTACGGAGCATTATGTAATTACTCTTCTTCTATTATAAACGAAGCAAGTGTCGCAGAAGACATCGTTCAAGAATGTTTGATTATGGTCTGGAAATCGGATTTGTATTTCCAAGACATTAAAATACTGACATCCTATTTATACAAATCCATTTACAATAATACATTAAAATACATCCGGGACAAAAAAGTTGAAGACAAACGAAAATCAGAATGGAGTTTAACACTATCAGAAGTCGAAGATGATCTCTTTTACATGGCGGTAGAAGAAGACGTCATTCGTCAACTCCGGGCTGTGATAGCCCTTCTGCCCGATCAACGAAAAATAATATTACAATTAAGCCTCGAAGGATTATCTGTTCAAGAAATTGCCCAGCGATTAGGAATAAGTATCAACACGGTAAAAACCCAGAAAAAAAGAGCATACGCGTTTTTAAAAGCAAACTTGAAGCATTATTTCAGCCTACTCGTGTTACTGGAAATCTTGAAATAACCCAGAACCACAAATAATTTTCATAACTACTGTCACCCGCCAAACCACTTTTCGGATATAATTGACAACAAAAGATTATATCATGAAATGGAACTCTTTATTTGATAAGTCCGAATGGCTATTTCGACAACTCCTAAACAAGGAGGAAGAAATCCCATGCGAGGATTCTAGTTTGAAAGATCTTGCTCGAAAATTATCAGACGATCAGTATCTTCACAAAAGGATAGAGGAACAAGAACGGTTTGACTATCTCAAAGCATACCATAAAAATATTGTTACCTCGAAAAAAGTAATCATATCCTCCTATCTCAAGATTGCCTGCATTCTTTTGCTTCTAATCGGCTCGGGAACATTCTTGTATATTTGGCAAAAACAAAATACCCCTCAATATGGTAACGAAATGTATTTTACTGATATACATCCCGGGAAGCAACAAGCATTACTAATCACGCACGATGGACAAAAAGTAAAATTAAATCGGGATTCCAGGCAAATAATAAGGCAAGACGGGACCATCATCCAAATCGACACAACAGGTTTACATTATACCCCATCAGCCCAAGTCCCGACGGGAATTATCTACAACACATTAGTAATTCCACGGGGTGGAGAATTTTTCCTAACCTTATCCGACGGAACAAAAGTATGGTTAAACTCCGATTCCCGGCTAGAATATCCCGTCAATTTCGCCGATTCGGTACGGGAAGTAACTATATCCGGAGAAGCATATTTTGAGGTAAACCACACGGACACTCCTTTTATCGTAAAAACCGACAAAGGTGATATTCGTGTTCTTGGAACAGAATTCAACGTGAACAATTACCCCAAAAGCCGGGAAGCCGTGACCACTCTTGTCAACGGGAAAATCGCCTATTGTTTACCTGATGGGAAGCAACTTATCTTGACCCCGAACCAACAGATTACCATAAACGCCAACGGGCAAACAGAAATTAAGACTGTAGATATGCGATATGCCACCTCTTGGAAAAACGGTATGTTTTTATTCCAAGAAATGAGACTGGAAGATATCATGAACCAACTTGAAAGATGGTATGACATCCATGTTTTCTATACGCACGAAAGAGCTAAAAATCTACACTTCTCCGGTGATTTAAGTCGTTTCAAGAATATCGGTACATTCATCGAGATGTTCGAGAAAAGCTCGGATTTAAAAATAGAGGTTCAAGGGAAAAATTTGATTATTGGAATGTAAAAAATAAACTGGCTTTAACAATTATACTAAACTCAATTACTAGCATTATGAAAAAAAAGAAAAGAACAGCGTACACTTTTGTTAGTTTTCTATTCTTATCCGTTTCATTATTGTGCAGTAGCACAATATATGCACAAAATAGTACAGTAAACCTGAACTATAAAGATGCTTCTTTTGTGGAGGTCATTAACGAGTTCCGCAAACAGACCGGTGTAAAATTTATGTACAACTTGGAAAAGGTGAAAAACAAAAGATGTAAAGACCTCGTTGTTAAAAACGTCCCTACGCAACAAGCTATTGACATTGTACTGAAACATTTCAACTTAGCCTACTCCATGGTTGAAGGAGTTGTCGTGGTCAAAGAGCAGCCGGAAAAACCACAAAACCCTAGGACCATTAAGGGAACCGTATTGGATGAAAACGGAAGTGCTCTTCCCGGTGTAACGGTACTCGTCAAAGGAACCACCATTGGAGTCTCCACAGATGTAAAGGGAAATTTCAGCATCACGTTACCCGGTGAAAAGGACAACTCCTTGATATTCTCTTTCATCGGGATGCAAACCCAGGTGATAAAATGTACCGATGACAAACCGCTAAAAATTACCATGAAGACCGACGCCTCCCAATTGGAAGAAGTAACTGTTATATCAACCGGATACAGTAGTCTTCCCCGTAAAGACATGGTTGGGGCATACACCACGGTGAAAGCGGAAGACATTATGATGCCGGCGTATAATTCCATCGACCAGATGCTACAAGGGAAAATCCCGGGAATGGTTGTTGTCAACTCATCTTCCCGTATCGGTAGTACTCCTAAAATCACCATTCGGGGAACATCGACAATTTTCGGGAACACAGACCCGTTATGGGTCGTAGACGGTATCATCCAACCGGACCCACTTCCGATAGATGCCAGCTCTGCCGTCACGGAAGATATGAAAAATTTAATCGGAAATCAGATATCATGGCTAAATCCATCCGATATCGAAACCATCACCGTCTTAAAAGATGCCTCGGCCACGGCAATTTACGGTTCAAAAGCCTCTAATGGGGTTATTGTAATTACAACCAAAAAAGGAAGTGCCGAGAGAACAAGTATTCGTTATTCAACCCATTTTTCGTTTAGAACCCGTCCGAATTACGGCATGTTCAATTACATGAATTCGAAAGAACGAATTCAATTTAGTAAAGAAGCTTATGACGCGGGGGTCAGGTACCAATCAGACCCTCTTCCACAAATATATACTTACGAAGGATTGATGGCCATGTACAACAAACGGCTGATCAATGAAAATGACTTCATGAAACAAATGGAACAACTGGAAACGTGCAATACGGATTGGTTCGATATTTTGTGCCGGAATTCTTTCAGCCATAATCACAACCTAAGCATCTCCGGAGGTTCACAAAAAGTAACATACAACGCTTCATTCGGTTACTCATCAAGCCATGGTACTCAAAAAGGGGATGATATGACACAATTCACCTCCCGATTGAATGTCAATACACAATTCACTAAATCTTTGTCAATTACCTTTAACTTGAGCGGTTCTTTCAGCGACAAGAAAGGATACGGTCCGGGAGTTAACCCTCAAAGTTACGCAAATCAGACAAGTCGGGCTATCCCCGTTTACGATGAAAATGGGAAACGAGTATTTTATAAACGATATTACGAGTATCAATTAAATAGAAGCGGACAACTCGAATACGGATACAATATCCTGAACGAAATGGAGAACAGTTACTCTAAAAACAACTCTAAGAATTTTAACGTATCTATCAACGCAGATTGGAGTATCACAGATTGGCTAAAATACCAATTCGTCGGGAGTATTGCATACAGTACCAATAATTCAGAATCATTCGCGGGAGAAAAGACTTCTTACATCGAGAGAAACTATCGCGGTTACGCCTATGGAACGGAGCCTTCTGGATCTGCCAGATTCAATGCAGCATTATTACCATTCGGAGGAGAATTGGCAACCAACGTAATAAATAACACATCTTACAATATGCAACATAAAGTTGTATTCTCTCGTACCATCAACGAAATTCATCGGCTCAACGCCATGGCAGCCATGGAAATCCGCTCTGGAGAGAATAAAAATAATACAAACACGGTTTGGGGATACGTACCCGAAAGAGGCGAAATCCTTGTCAGTCCCACGTACCCGACAGAAATAACACCTGTTGGCGGAACCGTTCCCATTTCCTGGGGAGCATTAGATAAACTATACCAAGGTGGTTGGAAAAATACGACGATTACAAACAACTATGTATCATTTTTCGTCACATTTGCCTACTCTCTAAAAGATCGCTACGTGTTTAACGCTAATGTTAGGTCGGATGCATCAAACCGATTCGGACAAGATGCCAACAAACAATTCGACCCCACTTATTCTTTCGGTATATCCTGGAGGATGGCTGAAGAAGAATTTGTTAAAACTTATCTTCCCTGGCTCAATCAACTGAATTTACGTGCCACGTATGGGGTTCAAGGAAATGTTGTGACCTCTATAAGTCCGGACCTTATCACCCAATACCAAGGAATTTTGCCTGGTTACAACGAATACTATTTAACCATATCAAGCCTACCCAACCCTCTATTAAAATGGGAACGGACAAAGACTTGGAACTTGGGACTGGATCTACAATTATTTAATGGCATAAGCATGAGTTTGGAATACTACGGTAGACGTTCAAATGCCATTATCAATCAAGATATTGCCCAAGAATATGGTATGAACGCCATGAAATTGAACGGGGGACGCATTCACAATCACGGGTTAGAATACTCCGTGAATATAACTCCCTATCAAAGAAAAGATTTCGTATGGACAATAGGTATCAATGCATCTAAAAACTGGAACAGAACTCAAAATAATGACATTCGAACCAAGGCAGATAAAATAACCAAAAGTAATTTCCTCACGGGTAGCAGTGATCGTTTCTTAAAGAAAGGTTACCCGCTTAGTGCATTTTGGTCATATTCTTTTGCCGGCTTGGACCCGGAAACAGGTTACCCGACATTTAATCTGATTGATTTCGAAGAAGCAGATCCGGACATTGATCCCACTACATTCTTGGTCTATTCCGGTCAAAAAGATCCTTACTTCACAGGAGGTGTCAACACACGTGCCCGTTACAAGAGTTTTTCATTAGGAGTAAATTTTTCCGTGTTACTTGGAGCCAAAAAACGTCTTCCTAATCCTTATCAGAATTTTAGTCACGGGAAATTGCCTGATCCTTTTTACAATTTATCGAAAGACCTGTTAAAACGGTGGCAAAAAACGGGAGACGAAAAACACACGATTTATCCGGCCTTATATACATCTGTCGAAGATCTATACAATATTCAACTCCCGGACGGTACCATGTCAAATTCCATCTATGACATGTGGGGACAATCTGACGCCATGGTTGTTAATGCTTCTTTTTTACGTTGTACTCAAATCTCCCTATCTTGGAACATGCCCAAGCAAATATGTTCCAAATTCGGAGCGACCAATTGTTCTATCAGTGCAAACGTGAATAACCCGTTTGTTATAGGTAGTAGCCGTTTTAATGGTTTTGACCCAGAGTTAGGAGATAGTGTTATGCCCAAAATCTTCTCGTTCGGTTTAAGTGTAGGATTTTAAAAAAAATCATTATGAAACAACAAATCATATTTATCATTATTATCAGTTTGATTTTAGGAGGGTGCGGAGATTTTCTAGAACCCAAATCCAAAAGTGAATTTGTACCCAAGGATGCAAATTCCATGCATGAACTTCTATTGGGAGAAGCTTACCCTCGCAATGACATCACGGGATTAAACATTTTCCTTTATCTATTAGATGACGATGTTACTTCTGCTCCTTATCAAGAACTCAATATCGGCTCAGACGCTAATGCCTGGTGGGCTCCTTATTCTTGGCAATCGAACATGTACGAGGTCATGGATGAAGCCGGGGTAACCACATTCAATATTTATAAAAGTTATTACACTTTAATACTGGGAGCCAACGCCGTTTTGGATTACATTGCTGACATAAATGATGATATAAACACGATTAATTCCGTAAAGGCCCAAGCATTAGCTCTTCGTGGATACTTTTACTTCAACTTGGTCAACATTTTCGGAGCACCTTATAATAGCAATAAAAAAGCATTAGGAGTTCCTCTAAAATTAAACAGTGGAATTGAAGAATCCGAATTAAAAAGAAATACAGTAGAAGAAGTTTATACACAAATATTAAATGACCTTCTAGAAGCAGAACGCTTGTACCAGTCATTACCCACAGACCAACAATGGCAAGCGAACTATAGAACAAGTCTTCCCATGGTACAACTACTCCTTTCCAGAGTCTATTTATACATGGAACAATGGGAAAAAGCAGCAACTTACGCCAACAACGTTATCCAGAACGAGAATTTTCGTCTCTTGGATCTAAAAACAATTGACTTCGATTCTGCCTCTCCCTCTTATATAAATTACCACTCCTACACCAACTCAACCGAAGTGATTTGGGTATACGGGAATGTAACAGACGTTACTCGTTATGTTTACAATATAAGCGCGGGAAAAGAAGGACGTCCATTTTTCAGAGCCTCGGAGGAACTGATGAAAAGTTTTGACGAAACAGCAGGAGACCTACGTAAAGACCGTTACATTATTCGCAGTTCGTATGAAATCACTAACGCAAACAATGAAGTAGAAGCAATGCCTTCTGCATTCGGGAAAGTGAATGTAAGTCCTTCCAGATATTATCAACCAACGGGAGGAACCGGCATCTTCGGTAGAAGTTTTCGCCTGTCTGAGGCTTATTTAAATTCTTGTGAAGCAAATGCCATGTTAAATAAGTCTAGAGGAAATGCAAATGCGGGAAGAGAAGCACTACGTTTACTAAATGAACTTCGGACATACCGCTTCCCTTCAGATTATCAGGAAAAAAACATTTCTGATCCGGATGAATTAATCACGTTTATACAGGACGAACGACGTCGAGAATTATGTTTCGAAGATCACCGATGGTTTGATTTACGCCGTTGGGGAATGAAAGAAATTAAACACACATGGTTTCCGGATGCAACCTCTACAATCGTCTACACATTACAAAAGAATGATCTCGGGTACACCCTACCTTTACCTCCGGATGCGTTGGAGTTAAATAACCTGCTGGAACAAAATCCGCTGGCACCCTCTCCTCGCAACGGTAGTTTAACCTCTAATTAAAAAACAATTGCCATGAAACAAAAACTATTTATAATCGCATTAAGTTGTATTTTCATGATGACAGGCTGTTATCACGAAGATGATGTGACACCTTCCGGGAACTACTCGGTCCTTCGATTTGAATTTCCTCAAGGAGATAATTCATGGGATAAAGAAATTGAAGAAATTCATAATAAATATGGCGTGTATCTAATATACAAAAATGTTACGGCTCAAGATCTTAATCGTAAATGGACCTCTTTAGGAACAGGTAAATTATATTACGGCAACGACCTCACTAGTGAGCAAGTACCATATTATCTCAATTTTTTCAAAAAGCACGTTCTCAATTACGTGTCTACCGAAATCGCACAAACAGTCTTACCTGTAAAAATATATATGCTTGATCATTTAAGGGGATTATTACCAGGAGAAGATCCAGATGATAGTGGAACCGGAACGGGATCTGGAACAGGGACCGGAACGGGGACCGGAACAGGGACTGGAACGGGGACCGGAACAGGGACTGGAACAGGGACCGGAACAGGGACTGGAACGGGGACCGGAACAGGGACTGGAACGGGGACCGGAACAGGGACTGGAACGGGGACCGGAACAGGGACCGGAACAGGGACTGGAACGGGGACCGGAACAGGGACTGGAACGGGGACCGGAACAGGGACCGGAACAGGGACTGGAACGGGGACCGGAACAGGGACTGGAACGGGGACCGGAACAGTAGATCCAAATTTTGTGGAATTAAAAACAGATGGTTTTGATTACTGGGCAATCAGTTTTACAGATAATGAAATAGCAAATCCAAATCAGCAAACACTTAAAATCAGACGAGCAGTATTCCTTTATCTAATGATCGAAGCAGCCTTACAAAACGGAATCATCACCGAGCCAAATGATTTCAAAAATGGAATTGATTATACTACCAAAATCGTTAAGGCGAATGATCAAAAAGATGATCCGAATTACTATATGACTAGAGGTTTTATTAATATTGTCAACCGAAACTTTAAAAGCCGTGAAAAGGTTCCCTCTTCTATAAGTGAATACACAAATCCTAGCTGGGAAAAAGAAGCTTATCCATATCGAGATTTCCTCAGTTACGTAAGAGCCGCTATGTTTTACACAAAAACAGAATTTCAAGAGAAATATTCTCCAACAACCTATCCACTCATTAATCAAAGATATGAAATCGTAATAAATCACATACAAAACAACTATGGTATTGACCTTGAAGGAATAGCTAAAGGCCCTCAAAAATAAACATCATAACTAAAACAGTGTCAAAAGTCTTAAAAACTTTTGACACTGCATTTCCTTGCACATTTTTCATATTTCAAAAACATGAAAATAAGAATCCTCATATTCCTACAGTTCCTCTATTTCCCCCTTTTCGCACAAGACGAAAATATTTATCAATATCTCAAACAAACATGGTCGAAAGAATTTTCCTCTGCTAAAGATATTACAACGACCTATCATGATAATATAAAACGACTAGGCAAAAAAAACATCCCCTCAATCGTTCAAAATAATTGTTTCATGATTTTAAAAAGTGGGAAATACATCACACAACATAAAGGAGAAAAAAAAGATATAAAATCTTTACTCCGCCAAACACCTACCATTGATTTAAACGATTCTACCGTAATCGTATTCATGCAACAAAACTCTCCCGGCCAATGGACAGATTATTATTATATGATTCAAGCCTTAAAAAAGGGAGAAACTTTCGATGCCGCAAGAGACGGGATCTCCATGTCCACACAATTCCTCGCGAGACCACTCAACCACAACGATTACGCCAAATTAAAAAATATTTTTTCTTGTAACAATAAACTACTACATGAAACCTACCTGGAAAAAATGAAATTTCTCTTCCAAAACAATGGATGCCCGGAAGAAATTGCAGCATTACGCCTTACCATAGAATCATGCGTGAAAGACTCCCCATTAAAACAAGAAATACTAAAACTATACACACAATACCAAACTTTAAGCAAAGGCCAATCGGCACCATTATCTTCATTGAAAGATACAAATGGCAAAAATTACACGTTCGCTGATTTCAGAGGGAAAGTGGTTATCGTGGATGTTTGGGCTACATGGTGTTGTAGCTGCATTGAAAAAATGCCCAAATTCATGCAATTAAAAAATGAATTCAAACCATATAAAGACATCCTATTTCTAACCATCTCTATTGATCGGAAAAGCAACCGAGACAAATGGTTAAAAGCCATCAAAGAAAACAACATGACAGACATGTTGAATTTAATTTCAGACCCGACAGCAAATTCCCACTTTGAAACAGAATACCATATAACCGGAATTCCTCGTTATTTCATTATAGACAAAGAAGGAAAAATCGTAACGGTTTTTGCCCCCGGTCCCGGAGAAGAAATGAAAACATTAATCCAAAATACATTAAAACAATAATTATGAAACGCATCTTTTTAATTAGTTTACTATTTTTCCTTACAGGTTATTGTCTAGCTCAAGAAGGAACAAACTTTGAAGATCTTACCTTTAAAGAAGCATTGGCAAAATCGAAAGACAGCGGCAAAAAATTATTCATAGATTGTTACACGAAAACCTGCGGACCATGTAAATATATGGTAAAATTCATCTTCCCATTGAAGGAATGTGGTGACTATTTCAACAGCAACTACGTCTGTATCATGAAGGACATGGAAGAAGGTGAAGGTATTGATATTGCTCAAAAATACAACGTACGAATATACCCAACTTACCTGATACTCAACCACGACGGAACCGTATATTGCCGTTTGGATGGGGGATCCGTACTCAATCCGAAAGAAAACTTCGTCCAAAAAGTCAAAGATGCCATTGAATTGGCAGAAGCCAACCGGAAATATGCAGCGGGAGAACGAGATAAGGCGTTCTTGGAAAAATATATCAGCATTCTACAAACTCACGACAAAAAACAATTACAAAGCGTCATGAGCGAAACCATGATCCAACTAGGCGTGAACAAACTATGCGAACCGAAAAACTGGAATCTAATCAAGACTGAAATAAACGAAGTGGATACTCCCCTATTCCGCTATCTAGTGACAAATCGGAAAACATTCAGCAAAATCCTCGGTCAACAGGAAATTGAAAACAAAATCATGTCCGTCTACTTGAATGAATTCCGGTTATTTAAAATGATGGGCATCGACTTCGAAAAACGAATGGCAGACTTAAAACAATTTGAAAAAGACCGGTACAAAAACGCCCTTCCGTTAAGATACCGCATGCTCTTTTATTCCATCATTTCTCAAAAGCAAAAAGATCGGGTCAACGAAATTCTTAAAACCCTCCAGGACATGAACAAAAAACTCCCGAACGAAGACGACCGCATAGCTGTCCTACGGGAACTTTCGGGTTTCGAACGGATAGCCAATCAACAGCAAAAAAAGGAAGCTTGCGAATACCTACAAAAAATAAGTAATAACCTCCAACCCAACCATGTTAACTATGTGCAGAAACTGATAGCACGCATAAACAAATAATCCCTCCGAGAGGTCACCTGACTAACAACAGGTGATCTCTTCAAAAGCAACTTCCCGAATCCCCGATAAACCATCGTATTCACCACAAACATAACAGGCATACTCCGCATCTACCGGACAAGAATTTACATACACCGGTAACTCGTTTTCTCCCTCATACAAGGAAACACGCTCTCCCACAAACTCCGCGAAAAAACTATTCAACGGACGAGTTAATCCCATCCCTGTATATTTTAGGTAACTTTCTTTCACAGACCAGTAATTAAAAAACAACTGATCCTGTTTTGTTCCATGCAAGGAGGTCAACACCCGCACTTCCCGCTCATGAAAAAAACGTCCGGCAACTTCCATTCGAGCCTTGGCCCGTTTTTCAATATCAACCCCGATCTCCCGATCCGATACGGCACAAACCACATAATCTCCCGAATGAGAGAGATTGAAAAATACATCCTCCCGTCCGACAATAAAAGGTTTCCCTTTTTCACCCCGGGCTATCCGGTAAGTTCCCAACGGCAAATTCCAATATTCCCGCAAAGCAAAACCGACCAATGCTTCCCCCAACAAACGGCGAAGAGCCGCCTTCCCGTTTTTATACCCCAGGACTTCATTATAACATTCACCGGAAACAAAATTTTGTAAGCAAACAAACAAATTTTCTTGTTCTACATGCTCCGGAATCCGAATATACAATACCTTTATCATGATACAAAGGTAAAAAAGTTAGAAACAACTAATTTCTTCCCAAAAACAAATAATCCAGAAAACCTAATAAAAACGGGTATCTTAACGTTATTTTAAATATATCTCCTAAAAAATTTAAGAAAATATTCACATTTCTCCATGAAAAACTTGTTTATATCATTTTTATCCTCTATTTTTGAAACATCAAATTAACGTTTAAATAACATTTAGGAATAAACGCCATGGAAGTAAAGAAAACATCCCGTTCCAATCTTGAGAACAAGCGGTTCATTTTCCGCGAGATTGGCTTCATCGTAGCCTTGTCGATGGTGTTTTTTGCCTTTGAAACAAAATACTACCAGGAAGAAGCTAAAGAAATCTCTTTCCCCGTGGAGACGAGTGATATAGAAGAAGTTCTTCCGGTTTTTGTTCCCCAAAGAGCTTCCCAACCGCTTCCCAAAATTTCCGTGAAACCGTTGGATTTCATCGAAATCGTGGAGAACGAAATGGATTTCGAAAACGAGATGGACGTTGTGGATGATAACGAGAACACGAAAGGTTCTTTGACAGGTAAGGCTACCGATTGGCAAAGTGAATACGGTAACACGGATGAAACGGGAGAAGGAGATGGAGACATACCGTTTATTACAGTTGAAAAAATGCCTCGTTTCAACGGAGATTTGAACACATGGCTTCGGAAAAATTTAAGATACCCAGCAAGATGCGCGGAAATGGGCATCGGAGGGAAAGTATTTATTGAATTCGTGGTAGAGAAAGATGGTAGCATCAGTTCCATCAACGTCGTTCGTTCTGCCGACCCGGATTTATCACAAGAAGCCATTCGCGTGGTAAAAGCCATGCCCAAATGGATTCCGGGAATGCAACGGGACAAAGCCGTGAGAGTTCGGTTTACCATCCCGATTACCTTCCAATTAAGATAAGAAAACATACAGTGATTTACATACAATACGAACATCCCGAAAAAGGACAGCCTGCAAAGGTTGTCCTTTTTTTCACTAAACATCGTGCATCACCCCACTCGAAACAAAAACAACAATCAAAACTTTTAAGAAGATTTTAATGAAGTTTAGTGATCATTTTAACATTTTCTTCAAAAAAAAGGGGAGAAATATTGTGGTTTATTATGAATTTGACTATTTTTACCCACGCAAATTGTGAGAAAAACAAGACTATAATATTAAACTAATAACATGGAAGTAAAAAAATCACCTAAAGCAGATCTTGAAGGGAAAAAGACCATTTTTCTTGAGATCGGTTTTGTTATAGCTCTAGGGATTCTACTGAGTGCTTTCAACTGGAAGACCAACACGAAAGTAGAAGAAGGGTTTGTTATTACCCAAGAAGAGCAGGTTGAGGAGGAAATCATTCCTATTACTCAACAAATGATGAAACCACCCCCACCACCTCCTCCAGCCCCTAAATTGACGGACTTGATCGAGATCGTGGAAGACGAATTAAGTATTGACGAGGAACTTGAAATCGACGATGCGGAAGCTGATGTTGAAAACAAAAGCAATTACAACTTTGATTACGACGGAGACAGCTGGGGTGAAGAAGAGAGCGACGGAGAAGCTGACATCTTCCAAGTAGTAGAAGATATGCCGCAATTCCCCGGAGGTAGCGTGCAAAAATGGATCGCGAAAAACGTAAAATACCCGATGATCGCGCAAGAGAATAACATTCAGGGTAAAGTTTTCGTACAATTCGTGATCGAAAAAGACGGTAGTGTTAGCGACGTGAAAGTTGCCAGATCCGTTGACCCATCTTTGGACAAAGAAGCCATTCGCGTGGTGAAAGCCATGCCGAAATGGAAACCTGGAAAACAGAGAGGTAAACCGGTTCGAGTATCTTACACTGTACCTATCAACTTCCAGTTACAGTAAAAAGACATGTTAAATCATAACAAGGGGCTGTCGATCATCGTCAGCCCCTTCTTTTCCTATTTATGAGCGAATATTTTTATACGAAGAAAGAAGCAGAAAAAGCCATTCTTGTAGGTGTAGCGCTACAATCAGAAAACATCAGCTATGACATAATGTGTGAATACTTGGACGAACTCGCGTTCCTAGCGGAAACAGCAGGAGCGGAAACCGTGAAAATATTCACGCAAAACTTGGATAAGCCGGTAACGGCCACCTTTATCGGTAAAGGGAAATTGGAAGAAATCAAAACATACGTCGAAGAAAACGACATCGACTTGATCATCTTTGATGACGAATTAAGCCCGACACAAATCAGAAATCTTGAAAGAGAACTAAAAGGAAGAAAAGTCCTTGACCGTACCAACCTTATCCTGGATATTTTCGCCAAAAGAGCCCGTACGGCGGAAGCAAAAGCCCAAGTTGAACTGGCACAATACCAATACTTACTTCCTCGTCTGACGGGTATGTGGACCCACTTGGAAAGACAAAAAGGAGGTATCGGACTTCGCGGTCCGGGAGAAAGCGAAATCGAAACCGACAGACGTATCATCCGGGACAAAATTACTCGCTTGAAAGAACAACTGGCCAAGATTGACAAACAGATGGTCACGCAACGTAAAAACCGCGGGAAACTCGTGCGAGTAGCCTTAGTGGGATACACCAACGTGGGCAAATCCACGCTCATGAACCTGCTAAGCAAATCGGAAGTATTCGCCGAGAACAAACTTTTTGCAACCCTGGACACCACGGTACGAAAAATCGCCATCAAGAACGTTCCGCTATTATTGGCCGACACGGTCGGGTTCATCCGTAAACTTCCCCATCACCTGGTAGAATCATTTAAATCCACGCTCGACGAGGTAAGAGAAGCGGATGTCATTTTGCATGTAGTCGACATCTCCCACCCCCAGTTCGAGGATCAGATCCGGGTCGTGAACGAAACTCTGGGCGAATTAATGAATCACTCCAAACCCACGATCACGGTATTCAATAAAATAGATGCCTTCACGTACACGAAAAAAGACGAGGACGACCTCACCCCCATGGAACGGAAAAACTATAGCCTGGAGGACCTGAAACAAATGTGGATGTCCAAACAGGAGGGAGAAACCGTGTACATTTCGGCTAAATCCAAAGAAAATATCGAGGAATTGAAAGAAAAGCTATACGATATAGTCAAAGACATCCATTCGGCACGCTTCCCGTTCAACGATTTCTTGTATCAAGACTTCGAGTTGGACGAAGAGGGCAAGTAAGCACGAACAAGACAAAAAACAGAGGGATTTGACCATTCCCCCTTCAAGGGACAGTCTAACAAGTCTTATTCCTATCAACAAGCTACCCCCTCCAACTCCCCCTATTCTTATGATTTATGCAAATATTTCATGAATAAACAGGGGTATAAAATTGATCTTTTTTGATGACAGCAAACATTCTCGCGATCAGCTTTGCCCTGATCGCGTTAATGACCGTCATCTTGTTCTTTCCTTCCTTAACCTTTCTCTCGTAATACGCCTTTAACTCACCAGACTTCCTTCCCGTGATCGACAAGGCAGCCATGTGTAACAACGTCTTGATTTGCTTGTTCGCCCGCTGGGATACCTTGTTCCTGGAATGTTGACTGCTTCCCGAGGTGTAACGGAAAGGTGCTACCCCGGCATGACAGGCGAACTTGCGGGGATCATCGAAGCGCGTGAACGCTTCTGTCTCGATGATCAAGCAAAGGGCGACACTCGGCCCAACCCCCTCGACTGATAGCAACAACTCCCGCTGACGCCAGAGAACACGGCAGGAACGGATAATTGTCTCGACGAGTAGATCGATATCTTTGATCAATTTTTCCAGCTCTTCTATCAACCGTTCCAGTCTTTGAGCCTTCTCTTGATAGACTCGATCAAGCATGAACTCTCGTTGGTCGGAGAGTTGCCCCTTGTACTTGGCCAAGTCCGACTTGTAAAGGTCTTGCTCGTTCCTTAACTGCTTGAGGCGCTCGATCTCTTCCCGAGGACGCTGGTAATAACGAGCGTTGTCACTGAAACGAGAGGCGTAGCGAGCGATTCGGTGAGCATCGACCTTGTCATTCTTCCCACGTGAGAAGCCCGAAGAATACTTGATCTGCGCTGGATTTTCAAGCCATAAACCACAAGAGAGAGACTGGCAAGCGATTGACAGGGGGAAGGTGTACTGCCCCGTGTGCTCGGCACAGACTAGCAGGTTATCGATCGAGGTTTTAAAATCAACCAAGAACGTTTCCAGGAAACGACGTATCGACGGGATGTTATTGTTTACTACTTCTTCAAGAACTATCGTGCCGTTTAGCAACACGCAAAAATCAAGTTTCTTTTTACTAACGTCTACCCCGATAAAATAAAAGTTTTCCATATCTTTGTGTTTAGCAATTTGAAGAGGGAAAGGATATTGAACGTCACCTAAAAACCTTAACAACAAGAAAGTTAATTTCTTATACAGGTCCCCGTTCAAGAAAGCCAAGGTGTCCAAATAGGGGGATGAAGCTGTTTTCAAACACAGCTCACGGTTCACACCTCGGTTTCCTTTCTTTCAAATTAGTTCATACTTTACAAATATAAATATTACTTTTTTATTCCATTTACTTTTCATGATACAAAGCTAAGGTTACACAGGGGGAGCGTTGATTACCAAGCGGTTTCCCCTCCTGTGCAAGGAGGGGTTAGGGGAGGTAGTCATTAAAAGACTGACTTGTTATACACACCTTTTTTTTATATTGAAAATCAACCGCATATATAATTAATGCAAATTCAATAGAAGACGTAAATTACTTTCTAGAGTATTACGGATATAGCACTAAAAGTATTCAATATCAATCGCATTATCTTGGGTTACAATGAACTTCTAATTGGACAATAGAATTACAAATCATTATTACTAGTGGATCACTTCCGAATATAAAGTTTTCAGTATGCTTATAAAACCCTATTAAAACGCTATTCCGTATAGCGTTTTAATAGCGTTCTAATAGCGTTTTAATAGCGCTTTACACGGTAGTGATCCGGATGCAAGTATGTATTAATCCTGACATCGCGTGTTAAATCGGATGTAATACCGGATTATTTCCCGATAAACTCCCATTCATTCATTTTGATTTTCAGCTATTTTTTTGTACCTTAGAGGTATAAGCTTAACCATCATAAATAAACATTATGGAAGTGAAAAAATCATCAAAGGCAAACCTCGAAAACAAAAAAGGAATCTTCTTCGAGATCGGACTAATCGTAGCGTTAGCCTGCATATTCCTTGCTTTCGAGTGGAAAGTCGACGTGAAGATGGAAGAAGGCTTCATAGTAATAAACACGGAAGAACAGTTGGACGAGGAAATCATACCCGTTACGCAACGGATGCAACAAGCACTTCCGCCACCACCTCCCGCACCTCGGTTAACCGACTTGATAGAGATCGTAGATGAAGAGATAAATCTAGATGACAACCTGGACATCATAGACGCGGAAGCCAACGTTGCCAATCACGGAGTCTACGACTTTAGCGGTACGGGTAGCGGGTACGAGGGTGAATACGGGTATGGAGATGAATATTCCGGAGAATCCGAAGTATTCGCGGTTGTTGAAGAGATGCCGAGATTCCCGGGAGGCAATGTACAGAAATGGATTACCAAACACATCAAATACCCGATGGTTGCCCAGGAAAATAATATCCAAGGCAAAGTTTTTGTACAATTTGTCATCGAGAAAGACGGTAGCGTTTCAAACGTGAATGTCACCAGATCCGTGGATCCTTCCCTCGACAAGGAGGCCATTCGTGTCATTCAATCCATGCCGAAATGGATTCCCGGAAAGCAACGAAAGAAACCGGTGAGAGTGTCTTTCACGGTTCCTATTAATTTCCAATTACAATAAACGAACAAAGGCTGCGTTGCAGCCTTTGTTCGTTTATCCCATCAACTCGCTTACTTTACCGTAATCAAGAAATAATTCTTTTTTCCACTCTGTAGAAGGATAAATTTGCCGTCAATCAAATATTCGGGAGTAACGACTAATTCTTGATCCTGCACTTTTTCCTTATTTATACTGATCGCGTTTCCTTTCAAAGCTCGCCGAGCCTCGCCTTTTGAAGACATCATGGAAGTTTTCTCTGCCATCAAGTCCACGATAGGAATCCCAGCCTCTAAATCCGTTCGTGCCACCTCAAATTGAGGAACCCCCTCGAAAACGGACAATAGCGTGTCTTCATCCAAACGTTTCAACACGTCGGATGTCGCGTTACCGAAAAGGATTTGCGAGGCTTCCAAAGCCGAATTATAAGCTTCTTCCCCGTGAATCAAGCAAGTCACTTCTTTTGCCAGCACTTTCTGCAGTTTTCTTAAATGCGGGGCCTCTTGATGCTCGGCAATCAAGGCATCAATCTCGGCCGGTGGCAATATCGTGAAAATCTTGATATACCGGGCAGCATCCTCGTCCGTGCTGTTCAGCCAGAACTGGTAGAATTTGTATGGAGACGTGCGCCGCGGGTCTAACCACACGTTACCGGACTCTGTTTTCCCGAATTTCTTCCCGTCACTCTTGGTCATTAATGGCCAAGTCAAACCATAAGCTTCTCCGCCATCTTTCCGGCGAATCAACTCTCCTCCCGTGGTGATATTCCCCCATTGGTCGGAACCACCCATTTGCAACAAGCAGTTATAATTACGACGCAAGTACAAGAAGTCATACCCTTGCACCAACTGATAAGTGAATTCCGTGAACGACATGCCGTTCGTTGAATCGGCACTCAAGCGTTTTTTCACGGAATCTTTTGACATCATGTAATTCACGGTGATGTGTTTTCCCACTTCCCGAATAAAATCGAGGAAAGAGAAGTTTTTCATCCAGTCATAATTATTCACCATGATTGCCGCGTTCGACTCGCTGGAATTGAAATCAATAAACTTGGACAACTGGGCTTTAATTCCCGCCATATTTTTCTGAATGGTATCCTCGTCCAACAAATTCCGTTCTAAGGATTTACCGCTGGGATCTCCAATCATGCCCGTCGCTCCACCTATCACGAAAATCGGTTTGTGCCCGGCCATCTGCAAATGTTTCATCATCATAACCGACACGAGGTGACCGATATGCAAGGAATCAGCCGTCGGGTCAATTCCGACATAAGCCGTCGTTTGCTCTTTTGCCAATTGTTCTTCGGTTCCCGGCATGATGTTATGGATCATCCCTCTCCATCTTAGTTCTTCAACAAAATTCATCGATTCTTAATTTTTAATTCGCCTTTGGCGAGTTATAGGTTAACAAGTTATGCGTTTTTCAACTCTTATCTTTTATCTTATTTTATCGTGTTTTCGTAAACACCATTTGCAAAGTTAACAAAAGGTTTGTACAACAAGCTATCACTTTTCGTTTTTGCCGAAATAAAATCATAACGCACGTCCAGCGCGTTCACGATGAAAAGTACCACGCTCACCACGATGGCCGCTTTCAACACCCCCATCACGATCCCGAACAACTTGTTAAACAATCCCAATGAAACCATATCTATCAACTTGGTCAACAATTTCCCAAGCAGGTGCATCAAGATAATAACCAGCAGGAAGGTCACGGCAAAAGCGATGTAATAGGCATAAGATTCCGGCAAGACCACGAAATCTTTCAAAAAATTCTCCACGTTCACGGCATATCTCAACGAGATAAAAACTCCCAGCACCAACGCAAATAACGTTGACATTTCAATAATCAACCCCTGGCTAAAGCCTTTATACGCCCCGTATAGCAACGGCAGCAATATAATCACATCAATGTAATTCACCGTTAAATTATTAATCACTTTATTCAAATTTCAAAGATAAGCATTTGTCCACGTTTCAACACAAAATCGGGATAATAATATTGAAAAAATCCGACAACATTTCCTTCTCAGCTTCTGTCGATCTTTCACTGATCACTTCATTTTCAGTATCCATACTTCAATTTTCAATTATTTATGCCTTAAACTGACAAATTCTTACTATTTTCGCACAATGTTTATGCCAGAATTAAAATTGAGAATTTATGTATAGAACACATACTTGTGGGCAGCTAAGAATGGAGAACGTGAATGAAAGCGTTTGTCTTAGCGGATGGGTACAGAAAGTACGGAAACTTGGAGCCATGACCTTCGTGGATCTTCGTGACCGTTACGGGATTACCCAATTGGTGGTCGAGGAGTCGGCTCCCGAAGAGATTAAAGCTAACGTGGCAAGGCTCGGACGTGAATTCGTGATCCAGGTAAAGGGTACGGTGATTGAAAGAGCCAGCAAAAACAATAAAATACCGACAGGCGATATCGAGATTATCGTGAAAGAATTGAATATTCTGAGCGAATCGGAAGTTCCGCCTTTCACGATCGAGGATCAAACCGACGGGGGAGATGAAATCCGGATGAAATACCGTTACCTGGATTTACGTCGCTCTTGTGTTCGCAAGAACTTGGAATTACGCCACCGCATGGCACAATTGACCCGGAATTATTTGAGTAACTTGAACTTTATCGAGGTGGAAACCCCGGTATTGATCAAGAGTACGCCCGAGGGTGCCCGTGATTTCGTGGTACCTTCCCGTATGAACCAAGGTCAATTTTATGCCCTGCCGCAAAGTCCGCAGACGTTCAAGCAACTGTTGATGGTTTCCGGCTTCGACCGTTATTTCCAGATCGTGAAATGTTTCCGGGACGAGGATTTACGGGCTGACCGTCAACCCGAGTTCACGCAGATCGACTGCGAGATGTCATTCGTGGAGCAAGAAGACGTGTTGGAGATTTTCGAAGGTTTGATCCGTCACTTGTTCAAAGAAGTTCGCGGTGTTGACATTCCCAAATTGGAGAGAATGACCTGGATGGATGCCATGGAACAATACGGCTGCGACAAACCGGATCTTCGTTTCGGGATGAAGATCGTGGATTTGACCGCTGTTGCCAAAGGGAAGGATTTTGCCGTGTTTAACGATGCAGAATATATCGGGGCCATCCGCGCACCTAAATGTGCCGGATATACCCGTAAACAACTGGATGAATTGACGGACTTCGTGAAACGCTCGCAAATCGGGGCCAAAGGTTTGGTTTACGTGAAATACAACGAGGACGGGACTTTCAAATCTTCTGTTGATAAATTTTACACGGAAGCCGATTTGAAAGTATGGGCAGAAGCCTGTGAGGCAGAACCGGGGGATTTGCTCCTGATTCTAGTCGGTCCGAAATTCAAGACTCTTCCCCAATTGTGCGAATTACGCTTGGAAATGGGGGACCGGCTGGGATTACGGGATAAGGATGTATTCAAACCCTTGTGGGTGGTAGATTTCCCCTTGTTGGAATGGGACGAGGAAACCCAGCGTTTCTATGCCATGCACCACCCGTTTACCTCCCCGAAGCCGGAGGATATTCCATTAATGGATACCGATCCGGGTAAGGTTCGAGCCAATGCTTACGACATGGTCATCAATGGCGTGGAGGTTGGTGGCGGTTCTATCCGTATTCACGATTCGGCATTACAATCCAAGATGTTCGATTGCCTGGGTTTCACTCACGAGGCCGCACAGGCTCAGTTCGGGTTCCTCATGGGAGCATTCAAGTTCGGGGCGCCTCCTCACGGTGGTATCGCGTTCGGTTTCGACCGGTTAGCCTCGATGTTTGCCGGGTTGGATTCCATCCGCGACGTGATTGCTTTCCCGAAGAACAATTCCGGGCGTGACGTGATGATTGATTCCCCCGCTGAAATCTCTCCGGAGCAGTTCAAGGAACTGGGAATTAAATTAGAAATTTAAAATTTAGAGTTTAGAATTTAGAATGAATAGAATCACTAAATCGAAAATTACTGATTCCCCAATCTAAAATCTAAAATCATTAAATCTAAAATTGATAAGCGGTGTTTTTTAAAGACGTCATAGGACATGAAGAGATAAAGCAACGACTGATTACTTCCCTGCAAACGGGAAGAATCAGTCATGCACAACTCTTTTCCGGCGATACGGGAGCGGGGTCGCTGGCCCTGGCGTTAGCTTTCACGCAATACCTTTTCTGCACGGGCGACAAACATGAAGATGCTTGTGGGGTATGTCCGGAGTGCAAGAAGATGCAGAAATTGATCCACCCGGATTTACATTTTGTCTTTCCCGTGGTAAAATCTGCCAAAATAAAAACACCGATCAGTGACGAGTATATCAACGAATGGCGCAATCTTCTGCTCAAAAGTCCATACATCGACATGGAAGAGTGGTTGGGAGCGATGGGCGACGAAAATGCCCAAGCCTTGATATACACGGAAGAAAGCGGGAATATTCTCCGAAAACTCAACTTGAAATCCTTCGAATCGGACTACAAGGTTATGATCATCTGGCTACCCGAAAAGATGAAAACGGAATGTTCCAACAAGCTTTTAAAGATATTGGAAGAACCCTATCCAAACACGCTATTTCTGTTAGTCACCGAACACGCCGAGGAGATTATCACCACGATTCTCTCGCGTACCCAGCGGATTAATGTACCCCCTCTGACCCAAGAAGACATAGCGGAACAACTGGTTCTTCAAAAACACTTGGTTCGGGAGTCGGCTGACCAAGTCGCTCACGTGGCATCCGGTAGCTGGTTGAGAGCCCTCCGTATGCTGAACGAGACCGACGAATCTATATACAACCAAGAGAAATTCGTGCAGATGATGCGTCTCTGCTGGGAACGGAAAATGCTTCCCGTCAACGAATTTGTCAACGAACTCGCTTCTCTCGGAAGAGAAAAGCAAAAAAGTTTCCTGATGCACTGCATCCGTATGTTACGGGAAAACTTTGTCAAAAACTTTGGTATTGAAAAAATAGTATACATGACGGAACGGGAGAAAACTTTCTCCACGAGATTCTCTCCCTACGTTCATGAAGGCAACATCATTCCCCTTTTCGATGAATTCGAACGCGCATACAGCGACATCATCCGGAACGGGAACGGGAAAATAATTTTCACGGATCTTTGTATCAAGGTGATGCAAAACATCAGACCGTGAGAAACATAAAGAATGAAAAGATATAAACTAAAATTGAACAATTGAAACCCGAAAATAAACATCACACTATTTTCAATTTTCAATTTTCAATTTTCAATGAATACAGTATGAGCGAGATTAACGAAGAAGAAGTACAAAATAACTCCGAAAATAAAAATATAAAGCAACAACCACAGGTTGTCCCCGTGATTGACCACCGCCTGCTGGCAGGGAAACTCACGGTCTATAACTGGATGGAAGATACCCCGGAAGGATGCGCTCCTTCTGACATCGTGGAAGTCCGGTTTAAGAATACAAGGAAGGGTTTTTATTTAAACAACAGCAACCTGAAGCTGAACATCGGGGACATCGTGGCCGTGGAAGCCGCCTTGGGGCATGACATCGGGATCGTATCTCTCACGGGTGAACTCGTGCGGGAACAGATGAGGCTGAAAAAAATTGATCTGGAACGTAATCCCTTGAGGAAAATATACCGCAAGGCAAAACCTCACGACATCGAAAAATGGCAACAGGCTATCGCCTTGGAACACGACACGATGATCCGGTCACGTGTCATCGCCGCCGATTTAGGACTCGACATGAAGATCGGGGACGTGGAGTACCAAGGGGACAAGACAAAAGCCATCTTTTACTACATTGCCAATGACCGCGTGGATTTCCGGAAGTTGATCAAGATTCTGGCAGAAACTTTCCACATCCGGATCGAGATGAAGCAGATCGGAGCCCGTCAGGAGGCGGGACGTATCGGGGGAATCGGGTCGTGCGGACGTAAATTATGCTGTTCCACGTTCATCACGAATTTTATTTCCGTTTCCACTTCAGCCGCCCGTTATCAGGACATCTCCTTGAACCCGCAAAAGCTGGCAGGCCAATGCGGCAAGTTGAAATGTTGTCTGAACTACGAGGTAGACGCTTATATTGACGAGCAAAAAGATTTCCCGTCCACCAACATCTGGCTGAACACGGGTGAAGGGATGCTTTATCACCAAAAAACAGATATTTTTGGTCGCAATATGTCCTACTCTTTCGACAAAGAAGGACGCGGTACGCTGATCAAATTGTCCGTTGCCCGCGTGAAGGAGATCATTGCCATGAATAAACGGGGACAAATTCCGGCAAAAGCCATCGAAGCGGAAAAAGAGGAACAAGTGAGTATCGGCTACACGGACGGGGTGGGAGAAGAAAGTTTGAATCGTTTTGACGAGAAAAAACAAAATCAAAGCAAACGAAATCATTCGAGAAATCGTAATAATCGAAAAAATAACCAGAAGGAAAACAGTAACACGAATAACGAGAACAAACCCAAGGAGAATCCGGGGAACAATACGGGAAACAAACCTGAAAACAGAAACGAAAACAGGCAAGGCAACAGACCTAAGCGCAGGCCCGAAAACCGGAATAACAATCAACAGGGCAATCGTTCCAACGAGAAACCGGCTAATCGTCCGGAGGGATCGAAAGTGTTGCGTAAACAAGACAAAAACAATAAACCGGAAAACAAGGAAAATAATAAACCTGCTGAACAATGAACAATTATAGGCCCTTCGCCGGGATCACTCCGGCGGTAAAAATCATCATCATTATCAACGTGCTCGTTTTTCTGGCCATTAACATGATCGGTAAACGGTCGGATGTCGATTTGGTTTATATACTTGGAATGCACTTGCCGCAATCCCAGTATTTCCATATCTACCAGTATATCACGCACATGTTCACGCAGGAAGGTCTTACTCACCTTTTCTTCAATATGTTTGCGGTGTTCATGTTCGGGCGGATATTGGAATCGGTATGGGGTACCAAACGTTTTATTATTTACTATTTTGTTACCGGATTAGGCGCTGCCGCACTCCACTCGCTGGTAAGCTTGTACGGTCTGCACAATATGCAGGAACAATTCTACGCATTCCAAAGTACTCCCGATGCAGGAGTCTTCGCGGAATTCGTGCGTTCTCATGTAAGTAATCCTAAATTGCTCTCGGAACTCATGCAATTCGTTGATGCCTGGAATGCCGCTCCTGCCAGTGCCCAATTTGCCGGACAGGCAGAATATTATATGCAAGGTATAATTCAAGTCTACACCAATGCCCCGGCGTTCGGAGCATCCGGTGCTGTCTTCGGCATATTGCTAGCATTCGGTATGTTGTTCCCGAACACGGAGTTGTACTTGATGTTCATCCCGATCCCTATTAAAGCGAAGTATTTCGTGCTCTTGTACGGTGCTGCCGAATTGTTCTTCGGTTTACAGAATTCGGTAGGTGACAACGTGGCTCACTTCGCACACTTGGGTGGTATGCTTTTCGGTTTCTTCCTAATCCTTTACTGGCGAAAACACAGCAAGAAGTTTTACTAGAAAAGACAGGTTATGTACAACAGGGCATATGGATCGAATTTTTCAGGTGGAATCTGGAATGGGATAAAGAACTCGTTCAAACAAGGAACGGCACTTACCCGCCTGATCTATATCAACATCGGTGTATTTATCATCATCAAGATATTGGAGGTATTCTTCGTGCTGGCCGGACAACGGGGATTCGAACAATTCCTGTTGCCTTACGTGGGTGTTCCCGCGCTGCCGGAACGTCTGCTTTACACGCCGTGGACAATCATTACCTATATGTTCACCCAGTTCGGTTTTCTACACTTGCTGTTTAACATGCTTTGGTTGTATTGGTTCGGTTCTATCTTCCAAAACACGTTTTCCAGCCAGAAACTTACGGGAGTGTATCTCCTTGGGGGAATTACCGGGGCAATCATTTACATGGCAGCCTACGCCTTGTTTCCCGCTTTCGAGATTGAACGTTACCAGTCGTGGGCCATCGGGGCCTCGGCATCCGTCATGGCGATCGTGTTCGCCGTGTGTACTTATCACCCGAACTACAAGATATACGTGTTTCTGATCGGCTCTGTGAAACTTATTCACTTGGCACTCTTCACGGCAGTGATAGACCTTCTAAGTATCCCCAGCGGTAACGCGGGAGGGCATATTGCCCACCTGGGGGGAGCCTTGTTTGGCTATCTTTTCACCTTGTCTCTCCGCCGCAATCTCGACTTGACCAAAGGATTGTCATTGCTCTTCACCAAGTTAGGTAACAGCCTCCTGTTCCGGAAGAAGACGATGAGAGTCAAATACAAAAAGAAAGTTTCCGAGATGAATGACATGGAATACAATGAATATAAAAAACGAAAAGGTGACCGTATCAACAGCATTTTAGACAAAATCTCCAAATACGGCTATGAAAGTCTGACGAGAGAGGAAAAGGAGATATTGTTCAAATCAAAAAACAATTGAAAAATCATAAATCTAAAATCAATTGGGTCGATTGTTTGATATTATTATGAGAATTGTCACGATCATTGCCATGATCGGATTACTTGGGAGTTACACGGCCCCCTATGTCAATCCTAATGTGTTTTATTTATCGTCCCTGCTAGGGTATACTTACCATTATCTATTGATTGTAAATATTATTCTATTACTCTATTGGATAGCTCGTTTGAAAAAGATAGCCATCCTGTCTATCTTGATCATTGCTGCCGGGTACCCGTTAATTAGTACTTACTATGGGTTGAATTCCAAAACCACTCCCAATGCTCCCCACGATCTTTCCATCATGACTTACAATATCCAGATGCTAAGGGCTCCCGGGAAGGATGCTAGCTCAAAAATTGTGGATTATATTAATAATAGTGGTAATGATATTGTTTGTATACAAGAATTTCCCCAACGAGAAGCTTCTTTTCAAAAATTTCCATCCTATCCGTACCATTATCGTCATCGGGATGTAGCACTCATCTCCCGCTATCCTATCATTAATAAGGGCGAAATCAATTTTGCCAAGGGACACTCGGCTGCCTGCATTTATGGAGATATTGCCATCGGTAAAGACACGATTCGGGTATATTCCGTGCATCTTGAATCTTACCGGTTAGGTAAAAATGAACAACAGATATACAAGGAGCTCACCAGTGGTAATACACAAAATGCCACTCAAGGTGTCAAGACCATATCCTCTCGTCTGGTTACAGCCAACCGTAACCGGGCAAAACAAACACAAATAATAAAAGACCACACACAACAATCCCCTTACCCGGTTATTATTTGCGGAGACTTTAACGATACCCCTATTTCCTTTGCCTACCACACGTTGTCCGAGGGGATGAAAGATAGTTTCATCGAAAAAGGACGAGGTCTCGGCAACACGTATATCGGGGAATTTCCTTCATTCCGCATCGACCATATTCTGCACGCACCAACACTCAGCACCGTATCCTATACCCGCGATACCGTCAAATATTCCGATCATTACCCGGTGCAAAGCGATATTCGCTTTTAGATTTATAATTTCACCCCACAACCATTTCTTATTTTCAAATATTTATCTATATTTGCAACCGGAAATGGGGAATTAGCTCAGTTGGCTAGAGCGTTTGAATGGCATTCAAAAGGTCGTCGGTTCGATTCCGATATTCTCCACTAAAGCGGATACTTCACTGAAAAGTGGAGTATTTTTTTTGCTTTCGTACTTGTAAGTCGTTGATATTTTACGAAATAAACGAAACACTTCATTCTCTGAAAAAGTTCGATAATCGTCATTTTTATCGTCCCACGTGAAAAAGTAGGTGGTCCCTTTGCTTCCACGAGAATCTCTCCCATCGTGAAAGAATCATCGTAACCTAATTAACGACTCTTTCCCGAAAAAAAGGAGAGCGTATTAAACACGTTGCCCTTTTTTTTGTAAATTAGCCACAAATAAAAAACGGATTTTATGGAACAGGAGCGACAAGAAGAGAACCAGGAACTGACAAAGAAGATCAGCCCATACAAAATCATATATCCTATCATTATCGGGTTGGCCGTGGTCTCTTACATGTTATATAAAGAATTTGACCCCAAAGCATTTGATCTGATCACCTTTACTTGGAGTACCGTGTTTTGGTTATTTGTTGCTGTTCTATGCATGGCTATTCGGGATTTCGGATATGTGATTCGAATCAAGATTCTATCGGGAGGAAAACTAAACTGGTTTCAGTCTCTCCGAATTATATTCCTTTGGGAATTCACCTCGGCAGTGACCCCTTCCGCTATCGGAGGTACCAGCCTAGCTATTCTTTTCGTGCATAAAGAAGGAATTGGGGTCGGGAAAAGTTCTGCTATGGTCATGGCAACCTCTTTTCTTGATGAATTATATTTCATCATCATGTTTCCACTCATACTACTGTTCGTCAACCACCAGGCTTTATGGGAAATGCCGGACACCACGAAAGCCGTGGCCAACGGGTTGATTCTCGTGGCTGTCATTGGATACTGCGTGAAGCTCGCCTACCTGCTTGTGCTAAGTTACGGACTATTCATGAATCCGCGAGGATTAAAATGGCTGATCATGAAACTATTCAAATGGCGCATTCTCCGGAAATGGCGTCATGATGCCAATGAAGCAGGGACCGATATTATCCGGAATTCTCATGAATTAAAAAGTATGCCGTTCTCCTTTTGGCTAAAAACATTCGGGGCCACCTTCTTCTCGTGGACAGCACGTTACTGGGTGGTGAATGCCATTCTCGTGGCTTTTTGGTTCGGACGTTATGATTGGGCGCAACATTTTCTTATCTTTGCACGACAACTCGTCATGTGGATCATGATGCTGGTAAGCCCGACACCAGGTGGTAGCGGTTTTGCGGAATTCGTATTCTCCAAGTATCTAGGGGAATTTCTTCCGAGCGCCGGGGTTGCCATAGCGATGGCTATTTTATGGAGACTCATCAGCTATTACCCTTACCTGTTTATCGGGGCATTTATCGTACCGAAATGGATTGCCCGTAGTTTTGGCAAGACATCGAAACAAACGAAAACGAACAATTAAAGATTAATGCGTTAAGGAATAGAAATCATGGGACTATTTAAACAACCTGAATATCGCCGTTTCAACTTGAAACCCCGCTACTGGGATCCGGAAGCCGAGGCTCGAAAAGAACGGGAAAAACGCATCCGCGCGGAATTAGGCCTCGCGGAAGACGGGAACGAATACATTCCCGATGTTAGAGCCAGCTTACAAAAAGAATA
Source organism: Butyricimonas faecalis (assembly GCF_003991565.1). Lineage (NCBI taxonomy): Bacteria > Pseudomonadati > Bacteroidota > Bacteroidia > Bacteroidales > Odoribacteraceae > Butyricimonas > Butyricimonas faecalis. Next base: position 2,522,476 of record NZ_CP032819.1, read on the forward strand.
TGCCAAACGTAAAGGCGATCGTGCCGGTCTGCGCCTCGGTTACTCAACCCGGCTTTTTATGATTCTTATTATCATACTGATCGGGATTTTCTACCTGGCGACATACAAGATTGATCTTATCATGAAATTATTCTAAGGATTTCGGCATGGCAGACGTGATTCAATTATTACCCGACTCGGTAGCGAACCAGATTGCGGCAGGAGAGGTCGTACAACGTCCGGCATCCGTGGTGAAGGAATTGATGGAAAATGCCATTGATGCCGGGGCAACAAAAGTACAGGTTATCTTGAAAAATGCGGGCAAAGGATTTATCCAAGTCATTGACGATGGAAAAGGTATGTCCCCAAGAGATTCCCGTATGGCTTTTGAACGTCATGCCACATCCAAAATATCCAACGCACAGGATTTGTTCAACATCCGCACGATGGGATTCCGCGGAGAGGCCCTTGCTTCGATTGCTTCCGTGGCAGAGGTGGAATTACGTACCAAACGGGAAGAGGACGAACTGGGCACCTATCTTTTCGTGGCGGACTCAGAACTAAAAAAACAAGAGAACATTAATTGTTCCCGGGGAACGAACATGCTGGTTAAAAACTTGTTCTACACGATCCCCGCCCGGCGAAAATTCCTAAAATCGGATACCACGGAACTCCGTAACATTACCACGGAATTCTTACGGGTAGCCCTCACCACCCCGGACATCGCATTCACGCTTGTCAACAACGGAAATGAAATATATAACCTACCGGCATCCGGATTACGCCAGCGAATCGTAAATGCTTTCGGGAAAACGATCAATACCAAATTACTCCCGGTGAATTGTGAAACGGGAATCGTCACCATCAACGGCTTTGTATGCATTCCCCAACACGCCCGAAAAACTTACGGGGAACAGTATTTTTTCGTAAACCACCGGTTCATGAAACACAACTTTTTCCACAAAGCAATCACGGAAGCCTATGCCGGACTGATTAGCGGGGACATGATTCCCTCGTATTTTCTCTATTTCACGGTAGACCCTTCCATCATCGATGTGAATATCCATCCGACAAAAACGGAGATCAAATTTCAAGACGAGAGCGCCATATTTCAAATTATACTGGCGAGCGTGAAAGAAGCGTTGGGAAAATTCAACGTAACCCCGACAATAGACTTTGACACGGAAGATAAAGTCGATTTTACAGTTCCAGACTCGCCGATTCTCCCAAAGGTCCCCAAGGTTAGTTATAACCCCCATTACAACCCGTTTAACTATTCCTCCTCGATCTCGAAAGAGGATTCAGACTTCGAACAGTCAGGCAGTAACAGTTTCCGCCCAAACTTCGAACCCCGACACAAGGAACAAGTTCCCGCAAACTGGGATGTTCTCTTTGCCGGATTGGAAGATAAAACAGAAGAAGTACAAACAGAAATTCCTGAAATGGCAGCAAAACAAGAAGATCACGAAGGAATTATCTCTTTCGTACAAATGAAAGGCAGATTTATCGTCACACCAGTTCATTCCGGTTTAATGTTTATCGATCAGAAACGAGCACATGAACGAGTGCTATACGAGCGTTATCTAGAAACCTTGTCACACCAACAAATCTGCGGACAAAAAAGCTTGTTTCCCGAAACACTGGAACTCTCGGCTGAAGATTTCTTGCTCGTGAAAGAGATCATGGATGATCTTGCCATGCTAGGTTTTGAACTCGGGGAATTCGGAAAGAATTGTTACGCCATCTACGCCACGCCACCCGATCTATCCACTTCTCGCGGGAAAGAAGTACTTATCAGCCTGATTGAACACTACAAGAACACGGAAGGTTCAATCCGGGATAAAATGAGGGAGCGCATAGCCCTCTCTCTCGCGAAGGCGGCATCACTGGATTACAATACCTCACTGGACAAGCAAGAAATGAACGACCTATTTGACAACCTGTTCGCTTGCCAACACCCCAATTACACGGCTGACGGCAAAATAATCATTCATATCCTTAAAAACGAGGATGTAACCCAGTGGTTTAAATAAAAAACTACTTCAGATAAGTTCGCAATGTTTTAGTCGTTTCGGGATCAGAAGGTCGCGACATATCCGAGTTAATAATACGTCCATCCGGAGCGATCAAAATGAAACGAGGGATTCCGCGGATCATGTAAAAATCCATGAAAGAATGATCATTCCCCATATATAACTGCACCTCTCCCTTGGGATTCTCCCGCACCCGCTTTTCCCAAACTGCCCGGTCATTATCACAAGAAACAGCCACGAACACGATATTATCATCTTCAAACTCTTTTTCCAGTTTCTCCCAAGCCACATTTTCATTACGACAAGGCACACCCCAAGTTGTCCACACGTTGATAAACAAATATTTTCCTCTAAAATCTTCCAATTTGACAGCTTGTCCGGCTATATCCGTAAACATAAAATCAAAGGCGGGACTACCGGGAACAATCTTTGCACAACGGTCATAAATCTCTTGAAACCGCTTCCGTAATACCGGATCCTTCACGTAAAAATCATACACACGCAATACATCATCAATATGCTCGTCAATTCCTACACCAAGCAAATAGACACAAGCGTAATGATCGATCAAAAACTCTACCAACGTTTCATTTGTCAAATGGTGAATCACGTAATCAAACTGCGCCATCACCTGCTTGTAGGCATCCAGCTCCTTCATATGGTAAGTACTGATCAACGAAACCAAGGACGCCATCCCTTCTTGATACTCCTTGAGCACTAATAACTTCTCATCTTCCTTAATCAATTTCCTGATACAAGAAAGATAAACGGTATCCGGTTGATAATCCATATTTCCCGTACTCCAAGCGTGATACAAGGGATAATTTTCCAATGCTTTATAAGTAGAAAACTTAATTCTATTTCGTTCCATTTCAGTAAAAGCGGTATCAAATCCCATGGTATCCAAATAATGAAACTGCTCTTGAATCAAGTCTTTCAACTGCCCTAAAAACTCCGGACCATCCAGCTCGTAATCGAAGGACAGATTCTTCATGATCTGGCTGTTCAAATAACAATTCTTGGGAGCGCCGTCTCCTTCAAAACGAATATTCCCTTTAGCATGATCCCCGTAAATATATATACGTAATGTTGTTCCGTCTTCGATAAACAATGGGAGACGATCCTTTCCATACTTTAACGTTGCATACCCATGTTCGCCTTCTGTCAGCATCAATTTGGCATACCCCGAATCATCCACTCCAATTTCCCGTTCTTCCCCGTTAACTACCAACTCTGGCTGCACCCCCGAAGACCCGATAAGATTAAATTCCACAACTGTTTTCCGGGTATTACAACACCACATCAATAATATCAAGATCAATATTATACCACCAAATTTTCCCATCATCTAATGCGCCAATGTTACAATTTGCTAAATTAATTATAAATTCTTTTAACCCGAGTTGATATGAAGACTTTAACTTTTTATTAACGTATTGCATCCCATCATTTAAATCAAATCCGAAATAGATTTACATACGCTTAAAATGATCTTTCACGAGCCTATTCGCGAAAGCAATGGAAAAATCCCTTTAGGAAAGAATGACTACCCCCACCAACTTTCCGTATGAACAAACACCCTCCCCCTTTCCGGAATCAATGCCCGAAAGGGGGAGGGTGTTTGGATATGTTTTTAAATTGGATATGTTTTTAAAACTGAAATCACAAATTATTTTACCGGAATCTTTTCTACCCTTCTCTGGTGACGACCACCTTCAAAATCGGTTGACAAGAAAACGTCTACCACATTTTGGGCCTCTTCGTAAGCAATGAAACGAGCAGGCAATCCCACCACGTTTGCATCATTATGCTGACGGGCCAAAGCGGCAAGTTCCATATTCCAACACAAAGCACAACGGATGCCTTGATGTTTATTGGCTGTCATAGAAATTCCGTTGCCACTTCCGCAAATAGCAATTCCCCTTTCATACTCGCCGGACTCAACGGCCACAGCCATCGGATGAGCCGTATCCGGATAATCCATACTCTCGGCAGAATAAGCACCAAAATCCTTTACTTCATGACCTTTTTCTCGAAGATATTTTACCAACCGTTCCTTATACTCGTAACCGGCATGGTCACATGCTATCGCTATTTTCATCTCTTTAAAATTATTACCTTAACTACAAAATAAAAGTTGACTTGTTATAATTTGCAAGTTTACATAGAAACTTTTTAACTTGCAACTTGTAACCTGCCAACTTCTAACAAAAAAGGGACTCTTCCGAACCCCCTTTTTATCATCAAAGAATCAATTTATAACCCTTTCCGTGAACATTGATAATTTCCACCGACGGATCTTTCTTCAAGTGTTTACGCAATTTCGTGATATAAACATCCATGCTTCTGGCATTAAAGTAATTGTCATCAGCCCAGATATTCTTCAAAGCGTAGTTTCTCTCCAATACCTTGTTCACATTCAAGCACAACAAACGAAGTAACTCAGACTCTTTCGTGGTCAATTTTTGTTCTTCTTCCCCGTCAAACAAAGTCTGTTTCTTAGAATTGAATGTTAACTTACCAATCTTGAAGATTTCTTGTTCATCTTCCGGCTTCAACCCGGTTGATCTTCTCAGGACAGCCTCGATACGCAGCAATAACTCTTCCATACTGAAAGGTTTACTCATGTAATCATCGGCTCCCAACTTGAATCCTTCCAACACATCTTCTTTCATCGACTTAGCTGTCAAGAAAATAATTGGAATTTCGCTATTGATCTGTCTGATTTCTTTCGCAAGCGTAAAACCATCTTTTTTAGGCATCATCACGTCGAAAATGCAAATGTCAAACGGTTCGTTCAAAAACCTTTCATATGCAATCTCTCCATCCTCACATAAAACGGTCTCAAAACCTTTAGCTCTCAAATATTCTTTAAGAAGCATACCCAAGTTGGTATCATCCTCTGCCAATAAAATTTTAATTTTCTCATCCATAGCTATGTTGTTTTAAATAATTCTTATTCTTTAATTCTCAGTAAAAATATACGAATTTAAAAAAATAAGGTTCTCTTTATTTTTTGTTTTTTCACGGTTAAAGGTAAAATGATGTCAAAACAACTTCCCTTCTCAAGAGAACTTTCCACATCTATTCTCCCTCCATGAGCCTCAACAATTTTTTTCACATATGATAACCCCAAGCCGAATCCCTTCACGTCGTGCAAATTCCCCGTGGATACACGATAGAATCTTTCAAAGATCAACTTCTGATCTTTCTTAGCAATTCCTATGCCATTATCAATGACACTTATTACAATTTCTTTATCTTTATTACGAGTGTAAATGGTAATTTCCGGTGATTTCACACAATACTTTATCGCGTTATCCACGAGATTAGAAATCACGTTTGTTATATGCACCTCATCTGCAAGCACTTCATCTTGATCCGCCTCGAGATAAGCAGAGAATTTTCCCCCTTTATCCTCCACGCGTAAGCTAAATTTAGGCAATAAATCTTCAATCAACTGATTCATATTTATATTCTTTAGCTTCAACTTCATCCGAGTCTCCGTGAATAAGGCCGTTTGCAACACGCGCTCCACTTGGAATGTCAAACGCTTACTCTCGTCTCGGATAATCGTGGCCACCCGGTCTATCGTTTCCGGGGTATTCGTCACCGCCCCGTCCTTCAACATCTGCGATGCCAAAGAAATTGTCGCGATCGGAGTCTTGAACTCGTGCGTCATATTATTAATAAAATCATTCTTGATAACCGACAACTTCTTCTGTCGAACAATAACGATCAGACAGAACACGGCACAGAACACGATAGCAATCGTGATCAGCACCCCGGGCAGAACCATCCACACGGAACCTGCCGTGTCGGAAGAAGCATCCGGAAATTTCAAGTACAAGATGGCAGAAGAACTTTCACCGGGGAATATCTTCCGGCTAAGAGTCACATCATCGGACATATGACTCAAAAAATTCTTGGATGACAAAATAAATTTACCATTTTCCTTGATACCGAATTCAAACCGGGAACGAATTCCTGCATCCGTCAGCGTGTTACCGATAAAACCGTATAGATTATTCAAATTTACCCGTCCCTCGATCACGTGCTTATCCTCTTTCCCTTCCGGCACGAACCTATAATTCTCCCCGGTTCGCTCCTTCATAGCTTGTTGCAACTTGGAGATAGAAGTAGCCAAATTATCTTCCTTGAATTTACTTCCCATGAATTCACTGACATCCCTCACCTCCGAATCGTCATCAATCAAATTAAGCATGGAGTTGGCAACCGCCGACGGGTCATTTTTCACGGCAACCGGACGTTTCGGATCAATATAGATCGGGGCATCAATCTCCACTCCCCGATTTTTAACCTCTGTCAGATTCCCGTTTTCAGAAAGCCTGCCCGCTTCTTCCTGCTTGCGGATATAATCAACCATATCATCCATCGCCCGGTTAGCCGAGTAGAAAAATTGCTCCTTCTTCACCTCGTAGGCCGTTTGGAAATAACTGGTCTGGAGAATAATCAATCCCAGCAAGGATATACCAAACACAATTCCTAATATGATTATCTGTTGCTTTCTCATACATGCAAATTTAACAAATCCATTTTAACAATTAGCAAGCTTAATACTATTTAACAAAAATATAACTCATTGATCCTCTTTAAAATCTCATTCAATCCCCCCAATCAACCCAATCAAGTCCCCGCTTCCACTCTCTTTTAACGTTAATAAAACTTTTGAATTTATTATTTTATCCAACACTTCCCGTTTCCCCGACCCACCGGAATCACCTAGAACAACGTGGCTTGCCAGTCATCTGTTCGTCGATTCTTCCGCAAATGCTTGTAGGCCAAATCTGTCACTTCACGCCCCCGGGGAGTCCTTTTCAGAAAACCTTCCTTGATCAGGAACGGCTCGTACACCTCTTCCAAGGTTCCCGGATCCTCGCTGACCGCGGTAGCGATCGTCGTCAAACCGACAGGCCCTCCCTTAAACTTATCAATAATCGTCAACAATATTTTATTATCCATATCGTCCAACCCGAACTTATCAATATTCAATGCCTCCAGCGCGAAAGTCGTAATCTCGAGATCAACTACCCCGTTTCCCTTCACCATGGCAAAATCCCGTACCCGACGCAACAAGGCATTAGCAATACGAGGAGTTCCGCGACTCCTGGACGCGATTTCCTTCGAGGCTTGACTCGTGATCTTCGTTCTTAAAATAGCTGCCGAACGCTCCACGATTCCCGTCAACACGTCGAGATCATAATACTCCAAATGGCTATTGATTCCGAAACGCGCCCTTAACGGTGCCGTCAGCAACCCGCTACGGGTGGTTGCCCCAATCAACGTGAAAGGACTCAACTGGATCTGCACGGATCGGGCTGCCGGCCCTTTATCTATCACAATATCAATCTTGAAATCCTCCATCGCCGAGTAAAGATACTCCTCCACGATCGGACTTAACCGATGAATCTCGTCAATAAACAACACGTCATTCGGCTCCAGATTCGTTAACAACCCGGCCAAATCACCCGGCTTGTCCAACACCGGACCGGAGGTAATCTTAATCCCGACCCCCAACTCGTTGGCAATAATAGCCGACAACGTTGTCTTGCCCAACCCGGGAGGGCCGTGCAACAGGACGTGGTCCAGAGACTCACCCCGCATCTTCGCCGCCTTCACGAAAACTTCCAAATTGTCCACGATCTTCTTTTGCCCCTGGAAATCACTAAAACTCAGCGGACGCAAAGCCTTCTCCAGCTCTTTCTCACTATCTGGCACATTCCCGGTCCTTATATCGAAATTACCCATGTACTATTTTATTTATAACAATCTATTCAATTCGTAAATGTACAACAAAACAATTGAAAATTGAAAATGACGAATTAATTAATTTACGATTCACGAATTCCAATTCACGGATAAACAAATGCAAATCCGCGGGATGCCGTCATAAACCAAGAATCACGAACTATCTTTTCCTGGCAAAAAAGCTTTTCACCAACTCCCCACACTCATCATCTAAAACACCGGCAACCACGTTCGTTTTCGGGTGCAACACGGATGGTGAAAGCCGAGCATATCCCCGATGCGGATCGGCTGCCCCGTACACCAATTCTCCGATTTGAGCCCAAGCGAGCGCACCACCACACATGACACATGGCTCCAACGTAACATACAACGTGCAGTCATTCAAATACTTCCCTCCCAACAAAGAAGCTGCCGACGTGATGGCAAGCATCTCCGCGTGTGCGGTCACGTCATTCAGTCGCTCGGTTTGATTATGAGCCCGGGCAATCACCCGACCTTTACAAACGACTACCGCTCCAACCGGGATTTCCCCCTCTTCTTCTGCCAAGTGGGCTTCCTCCAAGGCTTTCCGCATGAACATCTCGTGTTTATCCATAAATACTATTTTTATTCTCCGACAAGAAGACAACGAGAACAAAAATCCACATTTCTCGTGAAGGTTACAAATTTTCTTCCACATTTTTTCTTCTTACACGTACGCGACAAGCACGATCAACATTTGACTTACATCAACCAAGACACTACACGTGAAATTCCATCCTTCATATTTTTTGGTTTGAATAATTTTATCCTTACCTTTAGCTTTTAATATAAGTAATTTACTCATTAAAATAACAATTGCTATGCAGACAATTGATAATTACAACTTTAAAAACAAAAAGGCGCTTATCCGCGTAGACTTTAACGTACCTTTAAATGAAAAGTTCGAGATCACTGACGACACCCGTATGCGGGCAGCCGTTCCCACGATCAAGAAAGTGCTGGCGGGAGGAGGTTCCGTAATATTAATGTCTCACCTCGGACGCCCGAAAAACGGACCAGAAGACAAATTTTCATTAAAACATATCCAGAAACACCTGGAAGAACTGCTAGGGACTCCCGTGCAATTCGCCGATGACTGCATCGGGGAAAGCGCGGTGAAAGCTGCTGCAGACCTAAAACCGGGAGAAGTTCTTCTATTGGAAAATCTTCGTTTTTACAAAGAGGAAGAAAAGGGAGACGAAAATTTCGCCCACAAATTGGCATCCTTGGCCGATGTTTGGATCAACGACGCATTCGGGACAGCCCACCGGGCTCACGCGTCTACCGCTGTCATTGCCAAATTTTTCCCGAACGACAAGCTATTCGGCTACGTCATGCAAGGAGAGCTGGAAAGCGTGGACAAAGTAATGCACAACCCCACCCGCCCGTTCACGGCCATCATGGGAGGTTCCAAAGTCTCATCCAAAATCGACATCATCATGAACCTCATGGACAAGGTGGACAACCTCATCCTAGGCGGAGGAATGACTTACACGTTCAAAAAAGCAATGGGTGGTCATGTCGGCAATTCCATTTGCGAAGAAGACAAACTCGACTTGGCTCTTGAAATCATGAAACTAGCCGAAGAAAAAGGAGTAAATCTCGTACTGGCAACCGACACCGTGGCTGCCGATGCTTTCGACAACGGTGCTAACACACAAATCGTTTCTTCCATGGAAATTCCTGATGGATGGGAAGGATTGGATGTAGGCCCGGAAAGCATCGCGTCTTTCTCTAAAATCATCGAGCAATCCAAAACAATCCTTTGGAATGGCCCCGTAGGCGTATTTGAGATGCCCAAATTTGCCGTGGGAACCAAAGCTATCGCCGATGCTATCGTGAAAGCCACAACAAATGGAGCCTTCTCTTTAATCGGGGGTGGAGACTCCGTCGCTGCCATCAACCAATTCGGGCTGGCCGACAAGGTTAGCTACGTGTCCACCGGAGGTGGTGCCTTACTCGAATACATCGAAGGCAAAGAACTACCGGGAATCACCGCGATTCGTGGGAAATAAACTTCACCAAACATGACATCGAAATTGTCTAACAAGTCTTATACAGTATCAACAAACTATCCCCTCCAACTCCCCCTTACACAGGGGGAGAATTGATTACCAAGCGGTTTCCCCTCCTGTGCAAGGAGGGGTTAGGGGAGGTAGTCATTAAAAGGCTGACTTGTTAGACAATCTCTTTTTTCGGAAAAACTTTCCTTCTTTCAAAATTTAGCAACCCTTGAATCATCACGACCTATCCCCTCTTTCCAATTCCAACATAGGTTTGCAGTAGTCTCTTTTCAAGGTAATACACGCTCCACCCATGACACATTCGATGTACTTCGGGATTCACATTTCATTACAAAATCGTATATCATTAACGTGAGTTTGGTATAAAAATCACATTATCGCACGGAACATCAAGAATATAACTGCACAAACATTAAACATGTATGACAGCACATTGGGAGCCACATAACTGCTGTTAAAACAATAGAATTATACATCATTATCACTAGCGGATCAATTCCGGATATAAAGTTTTTAGTATGCTTATAAATCCCTATTAGAACGCTATTCCGTATAGCGTTTTAATAGCGTTCTAATAGCGCTTTAATAGCGCTTTACACGGTAGTGGTCCGGATGCAATCATGTTTCAATTATCATTTCGTGTACGAACTCGAACTTATGTTAGTTACTTCTGCGTTATAAGTCCATTAAAAAAATTACAGAAAAAAAGTAGGAATACAATTATATTTATATACCTTCGCGATGTCATGGTGATCTCTTTCCCCAGCAAGGGAAAAGATTGAATAGGGAATCCGGTGAAAATCCGGAACTGTGCCCTCAGCTGTAAGTTCTCAAAAAGGTTTTCGCATTCTAATGGTCACTTTTTCAACGAGAAAAGGGAAGGCCGCGAATACCGGAACAAGTCAGAAGACCTGCCTGACAACATATAAATCCGTTACTCTGGGGATTTGGGGTAAAGGAGATGTGCGAAGTTATTCATAAAAATAAAATTGTGTTGACGTCCCCGTGACGGAACATTATGAACAAAGGAGCATTACAACGTGAGTATATTTATACTGACGTAATCAATTCTTTTTCAACGAGAAAAAGAACATGTTTCTCTATAATGGCAACGAGAGACCGCGCGTGTTATCCCTTCAACGGCAAACATACGCTTCGATTTTCCGTGCCTTTTCTCTTCTCGCATTCTTTCCTTCAAATTTCCCCCTGTAATAGCCCGCAGACGGCTTTTATTTACTGCATTTTTTCTTTATTCAAAATATTACAACTAACAAAATATCAAAGATCATGATGACAAAAGAACAGTACATTGAAAGTCTCAGGAAACTAAACCTGAAAGTCTATTTCATGGGAGAACTAATCAGTAATCCGGTCGATCACCCGATGATCCGCCCATCCATGAATTCAGTGGCCATGACTTATGAATTGGCTGAAAAAGAGGAGTATCGAACGCTCATGACGGCTAAATCCAATCTTACCGGAAAAACCATTAATCGTTTTTGCCACTTGCATCAATGCACCGAAGACTTGATCAATAAGGTAAAGATGCAACGTTTGGTCGGGCAGAAAACCGGGGCTTGTTTCCAACGCTGCGTTGGAATGGACGCCTTCAATGCCATTTACTCTACCACTTACGAAATCGACCAAGCTCACGGGACGGAATATCACAAACGTTTCACGGAGTACTTGAAATACGTGCAAGACAACGATCTCACGGTGGACGGGGCCATGACCGATCCGAAAGGAGATCGGGGTCTTTCTCCATCACAACAAGAGGATCCGGATTTGTATCTACGTATCAAGGAAGTACGTCCGGATGGAATCATCGTTCGCGGAGCCAAAGCCCACCAGACGGGAGCTGTCAATTCCCACGAACACTTGATCATGCCGACCGTGGCCATGAAAGAAGCCGATAAAGACTACGCCGTTTCATTTGCCGTTCCTTCTGATGCCGAAGGTGTACTCATGATCTACGGACGCCAGTCCTGCGATACCCGCAAAATGGAAAAAGATGCGGATCTTGACTTGGGGAACTCACAATTCGGCGGACATGAAGCTCTTGTGATATTTGACGATGTATTCGTTCCCAACGAACGCGTCTTTATGTGTAAGGAATATGAATTTACCGGCATGATGGTAGAGCGTTTTGCTGGTTATCACAGGCAATCTTACGGGGGATGTAAAGTCGGTGTCGGAGATGTACTTATCGGGGCTGCCGCTCTCGCCGCCGACTACAATGGAGTCCCTAAAGCCAACCATATCAAAGATAAGATCATCGAAATGATGCACCTCAACGAGACTCTTTACTCGTGTGGAATCGCTTGTTCGGCAGAAGGGAAACCCACGCTCGCGGGCAACTACCAGATTGATTTATTACTTGCCAATGTCTGCAAACAGAACGTGACTCGTTTCCCGTATGAAATTGCCAGACTAGCAGAAGATATTGCCGGAGGATTAATGGTAACCATGCCTTCAGCCCAAGATTTAAGAGATCCGTATATCGGGAAATATGTAAAAAAATACCTGCAAGGGGCCACGGGTACTGACACGGAAAACCGGATGCGCGTTCTTCGCTTGATCGAGAACATCACGCTTGGGACCGCGGCGGTAGGCTATCGCACGGAGTCCATGCACGGAGCCGGCTCCCCGCAAGCCCAACGCATCATGATTGCCCGGCAGGGAAACCTCGAAAGCAAAAAGGAGCTAGCGAAACAAATTGCCCGGATTGATGAAAGCAAGAACCGGAAATAATCAAAACCCCACAACTCTGTGGAAGCACCTGGAGGAGATCATAAATACACACATTCGCCCTCTCCTCCAGGATCACGGGGGGGATGTTGTTATCCGGGAAGTCCGAGGGAAAGACGCGCGGGTGGCCCTACTCGGCAACTGCAAGGGATGTCCCGCCGCACAGATCACGATTGAACAGACCGTGCAACGTATTCTCGTGGAAAAAATGGGAGATCAGATCGGTAAAGTAATACTGGTAAACGAAATAGATCCCAGCATACTCGACTTCGCCCGCCAATTTCTCAACCCCCAAAAATAGAAAAACGATGAACTGGAAAGAACTTTATACACAAAAAACGACCACTGCCGAAGAAGCGATCAAGGCCATCCGGGATAAGGATCGGGTTGTCTTTGCCCACGCGGCAGGTGTTCCGCAGGAAATCACGAAAGCCCTTGTTGCACATAAAGATGATTTCCATGACGTGGAAATATACCACATGTTATGTCTTGGTGACGGAGCTTATACACAACCGGAAATGCTATCCCATTTTCGGCACAATACCAATTTCGTGGGAGGAAATACCCGACAAGCCGTGAACGAGGATCGTGCGGACTTCACCCCTTGTTTCTTTCACGAATTACCACACTTTTTCCGCAACGGGACCCTGCCCGTTGACGTGGCAATCGTTCATCTCAGCACACCGGACGAGGAAGGTTATTGTAGTTTCGGGGTGTCTTCAGACTACACGAAACCCGCGGCTCATGCCGCACGCGTGGTAATTGCCGAAGTAAACGACCGGATGCCTCATGTCGGAGGCGATAACCACATTCACGTTTCGGAACTGGATTATATCGTGGAGACCTCCAATCCCTTGTTTGAAATACCGCTGCCTAAAATCGGGGAAACGGAACAAGCCATCGGTCGGTACTGCGCGGAACTCATCGAGGATGGTTCCACCCTGCAACTGGGAATAGGAGCTATCCCCGATGCCGTTCTGCAATGCCTGCAAGACAAAAAAGATTTGGGTATTCACACGGAAATGTTTTCCGACGGGGTCATCGATTTGGTAGAAAAGGGGGTAATTACCGGAAAATGTAAAACCCTTCATCCGGGAAAACTGGTGGCCACCTTCCTCATGGGAAGCCAATGTCTGTATGATTTTGTTGATAACAATCCCAATGTCGCTCTATTTCCCGTGGATTATGTAAACGATCCTTACGTTATTCGTCAGAATCGTCAATTAATATCCATCAATTCCTGCATCGAGATCGATCTTTCCGGACAGGTTTGTTCCGAAACCATCGGTCCAAAACAATTCAGCGGGACGGGAGGCCAAGTTGATTACATCCGGGGGGCAGCTCTTTCCGAAGGCGGCAAATCCATCCTGGCCATGCCTTCCACGGCAGCCCGGGGAAAGGTTTCCCGTATCGTACCCTATCTGGCAGCAGGTGCCGCCGTCACCACCTCACGAAACGAGGTGGATTATATTGTCACGGAATACGGGATCGCTCACCTCAAGGGGAAAACTTTAAGGCAACGAGCCGAAAGTCTAATTCGGATCGCTCATCCCGATTTCAGAGAATCGCTCACGGAGGAGTTCTTTCATCGTTTTCCATTAGCATTACAAACCATATAAAATGAAATAGTCATGCAATTATTCAAATTAAAAACCCGTTTAAGTGAATTCAATTCTTTCGCGGACTTTGCCAAAGAATTCAATCTCAAGAAAGAAGATTTAATCATCACGAATGAATTCCTATACAATCCATACATGCGTGATCTTCACCTTCCTTGTCGTTTTATCATGCAGGAACACTACGGAATGGGGGAGCCGTCTGACGAGATGATTAATCATATTCTCGCGGACATAGAACTGGAAAATTATACCCGTGTGATAGCCGTAGGGGGAGGAACCGTCATTGACATCTCAAAACTATTTACTCTGCACGGCATCGTTAATGCAACTGATGCTTTCGAACGCAAAATACCCGTTGAGAAGGCCCGTCAATTGGTGATCCTCCCCACTACCTGCGGCACCGGTAGCGAGGTAACCAATATTTCGATCGCCGAGATCAAATCCCGCCACACGAAAATGGGATTGGCCGATGACACCCTACTAGCCGATGATGCCGTGTTAATCCCTGAACTAGTGCGGGGGCTTCCCTACAAGTTTTTCGTGTGCAGTTCGATCGATGCCCTCATCCATGCCGTAGAATCATACGTATCCCCGAAATCCAATCCCTATACCCAAATATTCTGCCGGGCAGCTATCAAAAGCATTATTGATGTTTTCAAGCACATCGCTGCACAAGGACCGGAATATCGTCTGGAACATCTGAGAGAAATGCTGATTGCCAGTAATTATGCCGGCATTGCATTCGGGAATACCGGGGTGGGTGCCGTACACGCGTTATCCTACCCGCTTGGAGGAAACTATCACGTACCTCACGGGGAAGCCAATTATCAATTCTTCACGGAAGTATTCAAGTTTTATTACAAGAAAAAGCCTTCCGGGAATATCACGGAAGTTAATGCGTTACTTGCGAATCTCCTGGGAACCGACACGAAACACGTGTATGAAGAACTCGATTGCTTACTAGGCAAATTATTGTCCAAAAACCCTCTCCACACGTATGGTATGAAGCCCGAAGAGATTGACGGGTTCACGGACAATGTACTTCAGACACAACAACGCCTGTTGGCCAACAATCACGTGGAATTAACAAGAGAAGAAATAAAAGAAATCTATTCAACCCTATATTAAATATATCATGGAAATAAAAGAAATGATAGAAAGAGCCCGCAAAGCTCAAGTCATTTATGACGAACGATTCGACCAGGAAGGAGTCGATCAAGTCATTAAAGCTGCCGCCCGCACGATTTTTGACCATGCAGAAGAACTGGCACGCCTTACGATTGACGAGACCCAAATGGGTGTCTACGAAGACAAAGTTGCCAAAAACAGGAATAAATCCAAGGGGGTATGGTATAACCTGAAAGGGAAAAAATCCATGGGGATCCTAAGTATTGACGAGAGAACTAATCTTATCGAAATCGCCAAACCTATTGGTGTGGTTGCCGGTATTACCCCGATGACAAACCCCGTGGTTACCCCGATGTCTAAAATCATTTTTGCATTAAAAACGAAGAACGCCATCATCATAGCTCCTCACCCGAAAGCAAAACAATGCTCCAGTGCAGCTGTTAAACTCATTATCGAGGCCATCGCCCCGTTTGAAGTTCCGGAGGGTCTGGTTCAGGTGATTGAAGAACCCACGATCGAAAAGACCTGCGAGTTGATGGAAGCTTGTGATGTCGTGGTGGCCACGGGTGGAATGCCCATGGTGAAATCGGCTTACTCTTCGGGCAAACCCTCTTTTGGTGTCGGAGCGGGTAACGTACAGGTAATCCTGGATCGATTTATTGATTTCGATACAGCGGCAGAAAAAGTCATCACCGGCCGTTCTTTTGACAATGGTATTATCTGTTCTGGAGAACAAAGTTTTATTTATCACAAAGATGACAGACAGGAAGTCATGGACGCTTTTCGTCGTCACGGGGCGTACATCGTGCCTGAAGAAGATCGGGACAAAGTGGTTAATGCACTTTTTGAAGACGGGCATATTTGCAGGGACATTGTCGGACAATCCGTCCAGACAATCGCAAGCAAAGCCGACATCTTCGTACCGGGAAACACCCGTGTTCTCGTGGTAGAAGCGCACGGGATAGGACGTGACGACCTCATCTGCAAAGAAAAAATGTGTCCTGTCATGGCTGCTTTTTCTTATGACAATTTTGACGAAGCGATAAAAATCGCCAAGACAAATCTATTCATGGAAGGAAACGGACACACGGCCGGCATCCACTCCAACAACCAGGCAAATATTATCAAGGCCGGAACGGAACTTTCCGTATCACGCCTGATCGTGAATGCCCCGTGTGCTACCACGGCGGGAGGTTCCATACAAAACGGTCTCCCCGTGACCAACACGCTCGGGTGCGGAAGTTGGGGAAATAATTCTATTTCTGAGAATTTCACCTATAAACACCTATTAAATATCACACGCATCGCCCCGTTGTCCGCACGGATACACGTACCTTCCGATGCTGAAATATGGGATTTATAAAAAATAATCGTAAATTTGCGGGACTACAAGTGGCAAGTACATTTCTTTAAGGTCGGTTTCATAAATACGTACTGCACTTGTAACCCGCAAATTTCATGTTAACACGAATATGGACTTCAGTATCAATATAAAAGAAATATTCACCGCCTTTATGGTACTTTTCGCCGTGATTGACATCACGGGATCAACCCCCATTATCATCGGGTTGAATGATTCAGGAAAAAAAGTCAGTGCAGAAAAAGCCGCAGGAATATCTCTCATTATATTTATAGTATTTCTTTTCGCGGGGGACGGATTATTGAAACTATTCAACATCGACATTTCCTCCTTTGCCCTTGCCGGGGCATTGGTACTTTTCGTGCTCGCCATAGAAATGACCTTTAGTATCGAGATATTCAGAAATGATGGCCCGGAAGGTTCGGCAACAATCGTACCCGTCATTTTTCCACTTATCGCGGGAGCCGGGGCATTAGCGACCACACTGACACTTAAATCAGAATGCAGTGTTTTTAGTATTATTATTGCCATTCTTCTTAACATGACTGTCGTCTATGTTGTTTTACGTAACGTCTATTTAGTAGAACGGGTTCTCGGAAAAGGTGGCGTTTACATCCTACGAAAATTCTTTGGCATCATTCTACTTGCCATGTCTGTAAAAATTTTCGCATCCAATTTAAACGCGCTGCTGGCAACTCTATCTTGAATCAAAAATTTTCTTTTTGGAAAACTTTTTGGAAAAATTAAACGAGAAAGTTTTCCAAAAAAGACATTTTTTTCTCACCAATAAAAAAAATTTCTTCATACATTTGTCTAGATTTTGGTTCCTTCAAGAGGGATTAAAAGGGAATCAGGTGGAAATCCTGAACAGTCCCGCTGCTGTGAGTTTCACTCAACGATTCAAGTATCATATAGCCACTGTTTTCAATGGGAAGGCACTTGATCGGGAACAAGTCAGAAGACCTGCCAAGATCAGAGGTTTCAAAGGCTTTCGAGGAAAAAGCCGGGAACGCAGGTATTCCAAATATACTTACATCCCGTTTTTAATCATAAGTCATCTCAAACCAAGATAAATTAAAAATTCATGTAATTGCAATTAAACTAAAGGAATAAAAAAGATATGATTCAGACAGTTGTAAAAAGGGATGGCCGGGTTGTCGGCTTTAATGAAGAGAAAATCATTGCAGCCATTCGCCGGGCAATGCTCCACACGGCACAGGGAGAGGACATGGAATTAGCATCCACCATTGCCGACCGAATTGCCTATCGAGGAGCTGAACGGATGACCGTGGAAGAAATACAAGACCATGTAGAGATCGAACTCATGAAAAGCCGCAGAAAAGATGTGGCACAATTATATATCGCTTATCGGAACCAGCGGAGCATTGCGCGCAAAGCAAAGACGAGAGATATTTTCCTGGAAATTATCGAAACAAAATCCAATGACATTACCCGGGAAAACGCTAATATGAACGCGGACACCCCGGCAGGAATGATGATGAAATTTTCCAGTGAAACGACCAAACCTTTTGTCGACGACTACCTGTTAACCGAGGAAGTAAAAAACGCCGTTCGCCAAGGCTACCTACATATCCATGACAAAGACTATTATCCCACGAAAAGTCTCACCTGCGTGCAACACCCGTTGGATAAAATTCTGAAAAACGGATTCTTTGCCGGACACGGGGAATCACGTCCGGCCAAACGTATAGAAACTGCCAGTATCCTTGGATGCATCTCCTTGGAAACCGCCCAAAACGAAATGCATGGAGGACAGGCTATTCCTGCTTTCGACTTTTATCTGGCTCCTTACGTACGCTCGAGTTTTATAGAAGAAGTCAAAGTACTGGAAGAGTTATACGGAGAAAACTATAACCATCTTTATCACATTGAAATCTCGGACTACATGCCACGAGAACTGACAGGATTGACCGGAGAAGAAAGAGTTCTACAACACGCTATCAATCGCACGGTGAACCGGGTACATCAATCCATGGAAGCTTTTATTCATAACATGAACACCATCCATAGCCGGGGTGGTAATCAGGTCGTCTTCAGTTCTATCAACTACGGCACGGACACTTCTGCCGAAGGACGTTGTGTCATTCGAGAGTTGTTGCGTTCTACCTACCGGGGAGTGGGTAATGAAGCCACGGCAATTTTCCCTATTCAAATCTGGAAAAAGAAAAGAGGGGTAAACTACCTTCCGGAAGATCCGAATTACGATCTATATGAATTCGCATGTAAAGTTTCCGCACGTCGTTTTTTCCCGAATTTCATAAACTTGGATGCCACTTTCAATCAACACGAAAAATGGAGAGCTGATGACCCGGAACGATTCCGTTATGAAACAGCCACCATGGGATGTCGCACCCGTGTATTCGAGAATCGTTTCGGAGAAAAAACTTCTATCGGACGTGGGAATCTTTCTTTTTCTACGGTAAACATCGTTCGACTTGCCATCGAATGCATGGAGATAAAAGACGAGACCGCTCGGGTGGAAACGTTCTTTTCAAAACTGGATGAAATACTCGATTTAACAGCTTTACAACTGCACAAACGCCTGGAATTCCAAAAAACAGCCCGGGTAAAGCAATTTCCCTTACTCATGTCTTCTCTTTGGTTGGGTAGTGAAAAATTGGGACCGGATGACACCATCGAAAGTGTCATTAACCAAGGAACTCTAGGAATCGGCTTTATCGGCCTGGCCGAATGTCTGGTTGCTCTAACCGGTAAACATCATGGAGAAGATGCCAAGGCACAGGAACTCGGCCTGCGCATCGTATCGCACATTAGAGATAAGGCAAACGAGTACTCGGACAAATATCAGCACAATTACAGTGTACTTGCCACTCCAGCCGAAGGGCTTTCCGGGAAATTTACCGCAAAAGACAAGAAAAGTTTCGGTATCTTACCGGGAATCACGGATCGGGAATATTACACGAATTCCAATCACGTGCCCGTGTATTATAAATGCAGTGCCCGCCATAAAGCCGAAGTAGAGGCTCCCTATCACGACTTGACCCGGGGTGGTCATATTTTCTATGTCGAAATAGACGGGGATGCCACTCACAATCCGAGCACGATCATGTCAGTTGTCGATATGATGGATCGATACAACATGGGTTATTGTTCCGTGAACCACAACCGGAATCGTTGTATGGACTGCGGTTTCGAAGATGCTTCGGCACATTTGGAAGCTTGTCCGAAATGCGGAAGTACAAACATTGACCGCTTGCAAAGAATTACCGGTTATCTGGTAGGTACCACGGACCGCTGGAATCATGCAAAACTAGCAGAATTAAACGATCGGGTAAGACATGACTAACACGATTACATTATTGGATATTATTGAAGATACCGTTGTTGATGGACCCGGATTCCGGGTATCCGTCTACGCGGCGGGTTGTTCCCATCATTGTCCGGGTTGCCATAACCCGCAATCCTGGAACTTACGGAACGGTCACCCGGTTCCTTTGGATTATATTATAGCGAAAATCACAAATAATCCCTTCTCCAACGTAACATTCAGTGGAGGAGATCCGCTATTTCAAGTAGAGGGTTTCACGCGACTGGCCCAACGCCTGAAAAGCACCACGTCCAAAAACATCTGGTGCTACACGGGCTTCCGTTACGAAGAAATCATTAGCTCCAAACGGCTTTCTCAAATCCTGCCTTATATAGATGTTTTAGTCGACGGACGATTCGATCCGACCAAACGGAAAGAAGGACTCCTCTTTCGGGGAAGTTCCAACCAAAGATTGATAAACGTTCCCGCCTCGCTTCGTTCGGGAAAGGTTATCCTCTGGGAATACAATCCATATCCCCAATACGTTTGATGAAACCAGCCCAAAAATGTATACACTCACGCACCATATTGTCTCACTCCCGACTTCACAATACATTCAGGAGTTTCGTGATCCGGAAAAGTTCATTTCTTTCTGCCGGCAATGTGAACGCTATAATCGTTGTTGGGCCTGCCCGCCTTTTGAGTTTAACACGGACGAATATCTCTCCGGTTATCAACAAACGTACATCATCGGGACTAAAATAACATTCGATACGGCAACACGCGACTCCTGCACGACATTAGAAGAACACAAAACAATTTCCCTCCAAACCATAGAATCCGTCCGAAAGATCATCGATCCACGGCTATTGACTCTTGAACATGAATATTCCGGTAGCCGGGCCTTTTATGCAGGGACCTGCCATTTATGCCCCAAAAACACGTGTACCCGAATAAACGGGCATCCCTGTCTCCATCCTCAAGAAATACGCCCATCCCTTGAATCCGTCGGGTTTGACATCAGCAAAACAACCTCTGAACTCCTTCACATTGAATTACAATGGAGTAACGATGCCCATTTACCGGAATACCTTACCCTCGTAAGTGGCCTTTTCACGAAAGAGAGTGCCTACGCCCCGATTTCCACCAGGATCTCGTCTTTACTCACGGTTTGACCGGCAATCACACATACCCGGTGAACCCGTCCTTTTTGAGAAGCAACAATGACATTCTGCATTTTCATTGCCTCAAGCACAACTAGGGTGTCTCCCTTGTTAATCTCCTGTCCTACTTCTATCGACACGTCCAGAATTTTTCCCGGCATAGGAGATTTAATGGTTATATCGAAGATTTCACTCTGTCGGCCTGCCAATAATCTTTTCCGATTCAAAGAAAAGGGAGTTTCCACCGAAAAAGTATAAGCCACCCCATTAAGTAAAATCTCGTATTCATTCTGTCGGCGAGACACGATTTCCACCGGGTAGCGAATCCCCTTGTACAATAGGATCAAAAAACCATCTGCCTCCTCGACTAAGTCAATACGCATATTTTGCCGTTTCAGGCTAAACTCGTAATTATTCTTCACGGTGAACTCATACGCCGTGTTACTGCCACTAAGAGCTATATATTTCGTCACTTCTTTATTATCCATTCCGATCATTATAAATTTCTAATTCGTTTATTAAGCACCCAAGGATCTATACGGGTGTCAGGACCAACTTCCGGTGTATTCTCGTGAGTATACGTATATACCGCAAACAAAGCACCCAATAATTCCTCGTGAGGCTCTCTCCAAATGGGGGAACTCAACCGATTCTCTACAAACGAGGTATCGAAATCACCACTCCGATAAGTGTCGTTATGAAGAACTGCTTTACAAAAGGGAACCGTAGTCCGGATTCCCTTTACATGGAATCTCTCCAGCGCGGAAAGCATCCGCTCGATCGCTTGTTCTCGCGTCTCGCCGGTAACGATCAATTTAGCCACCATCGAATCGAAAAAAGGAGTAATTTCCGAACCGGGAGCAATTCCCGTTTCAATACGGATATGATTTCCCTGCGGCAAACGCAATCGTCGGATAATTCCCATACTGGGAGTAAACCCTGCCTGCACATCCTCCGCATTAATCCTACATTCGATAGCCCAACCTGTAAGTCGAATTTGAGACTGACGAAACGGTAGTTTACGCCCGGCAGCAATATTAAATTGCAACTCCACCAGATCAAGTCCCGTGATTTCCTCGGTAACAGGATGTTCCACCTGAATACGAGTATTCATCTCCATGAAATAAAAACGCTTTTGACTATCCAGCAAAAACTCCACGGTTCCCAAATTTTGATACCTTGCAGCTTTAGCCAAAGCAACAGCAGCCGTGGCCATCTTTTTCCGTAAACGATCATCGAGAGCCGGAGAGGGAGCCTCTTCCATTAACTTTTGATGTTTACGCTGAATGGAACACTCTCGTTCGCCCAAGTGAATCACATTTCCATGATTATCGGCAACAATCTGAAACTCGATATGCTTCGGACTTTCAAGATACTTTTCAATGAAAACAGAAGGATCATTAAAAGCCACTTGCGCCTCTGCCGTGGCTAACTTGTATAATTGCGACAATTCACTTTTCTTACGTACAATACGCATACCTCTTCCGCCTCCCCCGGAGACAGCCTTTATAATAACCGGATACCCCAGCTTGTCTGCCGTTTCCCGAGCATCATCAATATTCCGGACAGCTCCCTTGCTAGCTCCCAGCATCGGTACTCCACTACGTTCCGCAATCTCCTTTGCTGCCACTTTATCACTCATTAGACGAATCACTTCCGGCGAGGGACCGATAAAAATAATTCCATTCTCTCGACAACGTTCTGCCAATTCCGCATTCTCCGACAAATAGCCATACCCCGGATGTATCGACTCGATCTCATGCTCCCGGGCCAAATAAATCAAACAGTCAATATCCAAAAATTCAGACACTTTCCCATCCGTCTCCGGGAAATCAAGAACAAAATCTACAGACGATAAATACACGGCCTCCGGTTCCTTCCGGGTACGAATGGCGTATGTCACGATTCCCATACGTTTGGCCGTACGTGCAATCCGGATAGCAATCTCGCCCCGGTTAGCTATTAAAACTGATTTTATCATACTTTACATTTTACATTTAAAGAGGAATATTTCCATGCTTACGTCGTGGTAAGCTCACCGATTTTTTCTCCAGAGATTTCAATACCCGTATAATTTTCTGTCGGGTAACCGCCGGATCTATTACCTCATCAATAAATCCCTTCTCGTTAGCGATATAAGGATTAGCCACCTCATCCCTATACCGCACCAGCAAGTCTTTTTTCAAAGCTACAGGATCATCTGCCTCGGCAAGCTCCTTATGATAAAGAATCGCAATAGCCCCTTCCGGCCCCATGACGGCAATTTCGGCTGTCGGCCATGCAAAATTATAATCTCCACCAATCCCTTTGCTGTTCATCACGATATAAGCTCCTCCATAAGATTTACGCAGAACCACGGTAATCTTGGGAACCGTTGCCCGCGTGTAAGCATATAGGAGTTTGGCTCCATGCCGGATAATTCCAGCATGTTCCTGATCAGCCCCCGGTAGGAAACCGGGTACGTCCTCCAAAGTAACAATCGGAATATTAAAACTATCACAGAAATTAATAAAGCGAGCAGCTTTTACCGATGAATTCATATCCAGAGTACCCGCCATCACTTTAGGTTGATTCGCAATAATCCCGGTCACGAATCCTCCGAAGCGGGCTAAGCCGATAATGATATTGGGGGCATAACTCTCCGCAATCTCCAAAAACTTTCCCTTATCGGTAATCAACCGGATAACATCCCTCACATCATAAGGCTTATCCGGATCCTCAGGCACGATATCCCGTAAAATCTCTTCTACCCGGTCAACCGGGTCATCCGTCATCAGGAAAGGAGCATTCTCAATATTATTGGAAGGCAAGTAAGCCAACAACATCTTCACTCCCAACAACGTATTTTCATCATCATTAAAAACGAAATCCGCCACACCCGATTTTTCCGCATGTACAGAGGCACCACCAAGTTCTTCGGGAGAAATTGTTTCATTCAGCACCTGTTTTACCACGTTAGGACCAGTCACGAACATATAACTAGTTGCTGCCGTCATAAAAATAAAGTCGGTCAAAGCAGGCGAATAAACAGCACCCCCGGCAGCCGGCCCCATGATAACCGAAATCTGAGGGATCACTCTAGAAGAAAGTACATTTCGCCGGAATATTCCTGCATACCCCGCCAAACTAGCCACTCCTTCCTGAATCCGGGCTCCTCCCGAATCGATCAGTCCCACGACAGGAGACCCCGTTTTCAATGCCATATCCTGTACCTTCATAATTTTAGCCGCATGCACGGAACCCAATGAACCACCTTGCACGTTAAAATCCTGCGAATAAGCAAAAACCTGACGTCCATTCACGGTACCGAATCCGGCAATCACGCCATCCCCGTACGAACGTACGGCTTTACCAAAAGAAGTCGTAGCCGAAGGAGAATAAGCATCCACCTCTTCAAACGTTCCCTCATCGAAAAGAAATGCAATCCGTTCCCGAGCGGTAAGCTTTCCCCGATTATGCTGTTTATCCTCGTACTCCTTACCGTATTGTCGGGCTAAAGCATCTTGTCTTTCCAGAAATTTTTCAAACGATTTTCTCATACTAAATTAGTTTATACACTATTTAGCTTCACACGAAATAAAGGGAAAAAATAAGAAAGAAATTACGACCCACGTATTTCAACAGGGCTAATAAGTCTGACCTTAGCTTTATTCCGCGAAAGCATTGTCAATCCGCAAAGGCAGGTATCCTGACTTTCACCGTTTTTGCCGTCCTTCCCATCTTTTGAACAGTGGACATCAGTGGCAAATCCTTTCTGGTGATTACAGTTGCGCGACAGTCCGTGATTCTCACACGGTTCCCTATTCTCCCCGCTGAAACGGGGCACCTGAGCAGTCTGATTACATGTTGCAAAGAACTTTGACGGGAACAAATGTATAAAATATAATTGGTTTATAACACCAATGCCTGTAACTTTTCATCACCTTTAAGCGTTTCATCATAAAACAAATCACTATGAAAAAAATATTGTTTGTCATTTTCATGCTCTACCTCACGATAGCCGGCGCTTTCGCACAAGAACAAATCACCGTATCCCAATTCCAAGGCAAAAAAATCACAGAGATCGAGGCTCACGGGGTCTTTAGTATTATTGTCAGACAAGGCACCTCCACCGGAGTCACGGTAAACATTCCCGCCCGGTTTGAAAAGCAACTTGTCCTAAGACTGAATCCCGACGGGAAACTGCAAATCCATATCGAAGGGAAGATCACGAGTAAAAATAGAAGAAACAATGATGAAGACCAATTCACGGCAGAAGTCACCGTTACCACCCTCAATCAGGTCAAGCTAACCGGGGTCTGCAAACTGGAAACGATCGGGGATTTCACGACAAACAAGCTAAAAGTAGACCTTTCCGGGGCAAGCAAAATGCTCGTGGGCGGAGACTTCTTGGCAAAAGAAAAACTTGAAATAAAACTAAGCGGAGCCTCTAACTTCAAAGGTAAAATAACCAGCCCCGAATCTAATTTCAATATCAGTGGAGCTTCTAAGTTGACCCTGCAAGGCAACACGATTCGTTGTAAAATAGAAGTATCGGGAGCCTCGAAAGCAGCCCTTGACAACTTTTCGGTAAACGAACTAAAAGCAGAAGTATCGGGAGCTGCAAAAGCTCAATTCCAAGTCAAGGAAAAAATCAGCCTACATACTTCCGGTGCTTCAAAGGCCACGTACTCCGGAGATCCGATCATCCTCTCCCTACACTCTTCAGGAGCCTCTAACATCAATAAAATTAATTCAACATCTTTAGAAGACAGAAAAGAATATGAGAAATAATAATTCACTTGAAAGCATCCGAAATACCAAGAAAATAACACAACGTTTTCAACAAATTCATTACCTTTGCACTGAATTGGTTCCGGGAGATTGAATCATCAACCGGATGAAAAGGGAATCGGGTGAAAATCCCGGACAGTCCTCGCTGCTGTAAAACTCCATTCAACGTCCCGATACATACTTTTTCCACTGGTTTAAAAGAAATCGGGAAGGAATTGGGACGGGAGCCAGTCAGAAGACCTGCCATTCATTAAAGGCTGTTTTTGCTCGAGGGATTAGAGAAACAGTACGAAAAACAAATATACAATTATAATTTTAGTGCAGGCGTATTGCTTTTGCAATCCGGTGCTGCCAATTTATTTATGGAATTATTAAAAGATCTTTTCGAGGGAAGTCCCAATCTTTGGGGTGGCGGAGTAGCACACTCCGTGCTTATTTTATCGTTAGTAATCGCTTTCGGCATCATGCTAGGAAAGGTAAAAATTGCCGGGATCTCACTTGGTGTCACGTGGATTCTTTTTGTTGGAATCGTTTTCGGGCATTTCAATTTAAGCCTAAACGAACACCTACTTCACTTTCTGAAAGAATTCGGGTTAATCCTATTCGTTTATTCCATCGGCCTACAGGTAGGTCCAGGCTTTTTCTCCGCCTTCAAAAAGGGCGGCTTCACGCTGAACATACTGGCCGTCACGTCCGTTTCACTAAGTGTCGCGGTTGCTATTGTCCTCTATCTCGTGACAGACACTCCTATCACAACCATAGTAGGCATCCTTTCCGGAGCTGTCACCAACACGCCTGGTCTAGGAGCTGCCCAACAAGCCAACAGCGACCTAAACGGTATCGACGCCCCGGAAATCGCTATGGGATATGCCGTAGCCTATCCTCTAGGAGTAATCGGAGCAATCTTGGCATTACAAAGCCTAAAGTACATCCTAAAAATTAACACGACAACAGAAGAAGCCGAGGCTGAAAAAGGCATGGGCCACTTACAGGAACTTACAGTACGTCCCGTCTCTTTGGAAATCATCAACAAGGCTATTGACAATAAAACCATCAAAGACATTCATCCCCTGGTAAACCGCAAATTTGTCATCTCACGTATACGCGATCAATACGGGAAACAGGAACTGGTCAACTCGGACACCGAACTGCATCTTGGAGATCAAATACTTGTAATTTCCAACCCCAAAGATATTGAAGCCATTACCGTATTTTTCGGTAAACAAATTGACGTGAAATGGGAAGATGAGGATAGCAATCTCGTCTCACGCCGCATCCTCATCACGAAGCCCGAACTGAACGGGAAAACTTTATCCCAGCTCCGGATACGCCGAAACTTTGGGGCCAGCATTACCCGGGTAAACCGTTCCGGGGTGGATCTGGTAGCAGCTCCAAACTTACAACTGCAAATGGGAGACCGTGTCACCGTCGTCGGAAGCGAACTGGCAGTGAGTCATGCAGAGAAAATACTTGGCAATTCCCTGAAACGTTTGAACCATCCCAACTTGATACCTATATTTATCGGCATCGCCCTCGGGTGTATACTAGGAAGTATCCCATTCATGCTGCCCGGAATTCCGCAACCGCTAAAACTAGGGCTAGCCGGAGGTCCCCTTATCATTTCAATCCTCATCAGCCGTTTCGGCCCACACTACAAATTAATCACGTACACGACCATGAGTGCCAACCTTATGGTTCGGGAAATAGGAATTTCCTTATTCCTTGCTTGTGTCGGTTTAGGAGCCGGAAAAGGCTTTATCGAAACCATCGTGAACGAAGGAGGCTACATGTGGATCGGCTATGGAGCAATCATTACCATTTTCCCGCTACTTTTGACCGGACTAATTGGACGCTATGGTTGTAAACTAAATTATTACACGCTGATCGGTATTCTTTCCGGGGCCAACACGAATCCTCCCGCATTAGCCTATTCCAATGAACAGACCTCATGCGACGCCCCGGCCGTAGGTTATGCCACCGTTTACCCATTAGCCATGTTCCTTCGGGTTCTTTCGGCACAATTACTTATTCTCGCTTTGGGATAACCTATTTAAAATACGGATACATTTAACCATATTTGAAAGCTAGCACCCAAACATGGAAAGTTCAAATACCAAATTTCATCATACTACAGATCAAGTCAATCCTGAAGTATGGGATGTACTTCTTTTACGGCGTAAACTGGATCTTTTACTCCGCACGGGGAAATTATTGATGGAAAGCGCGGCAGACACAAATCGTATTGAACGAAATATGAAACGTGTCGCAGCTTTTATGAATATCCCCGAAGAGAAACTACATATTGACATTCGCTGGACCATGATCATGGTCAACGTAAGTGATGAACAACATTCATTTTCCAAATTTCAAAAGTGCGAAAATCATGCAATCAACATGACCATGATTTCACAAATCAGTAAACTATCATTCAAAGCGACAGAAGAAAACTATTCCTTGGATGATTATGAAAAAGAATTAGAGAACATTATCCATACCCCCCGAAATTACACTCCTTATCTGGTAGCTATCGGCGCAGGCTTTGCCTGTGGTGGATTCTGCAAATTATTCGGTTCCGACTGGATCGCCTTCCTGTTTGCCTCCATTTGTGCTTTCATAGGCTTCCGGGTACGAGCACGTTGCATGAAGACCGGTATCAATGTCTACATGAGTATTGGCATTGCTGCATTTGTCTCCACTTGCCTAGCCTATGCCTCTTCTTTCTCCGGTTTATCCTCAACACCTTATCATCCGTTATTGGCTTGTGCCTTATTCATCGTTCCCGGCGTTCCGCTAATTAATTTTGTTGATGACATGATCGACAATCACCTACTCGTTGGCATCACTCGCGCAGCCAACACGATCATGATGATCGGAGCCATGACTTTCGGTATTGCATTTGCCATGCGGATATTAATCGTGAACGATCTCAACATAAATCAAAAAATCAATGAATTAAGCATCGTTCCTCACGATTCCTATCTCGTGTATGCCCTTGCGGCTGCCATTGCAGCAATGGGATTTTCAATGATATTCAACGTACCCAAACGCCTGTTGTGGATCGTTGGCACAGGTGGAATTATTGCGGTATGCATGCGTAATTTCGTAAACTTAGAACTGGGCTATGGACCAGTTATCGGTTCATTCATAGGGAGTTTCACGGTCAGCCTTATTGCCGTAAAAGCCACACATTGGTTTCATGTTCCCAACCACGTACTAACCATTCCCTCTGTCATTCCTATGATTCCGGGAGTATTAATGTATCGCTCGTTATTAGGCTTTATCGAACTTCATGGGGTAATCGGAGAAGTTACCAACGCCTTCTTCAATGGCGTCAATTCAGCCCTCATCATTCTTTGTATTTCACTAGGTGTAGCCATCCCGAATATTGTTGCACGGCGAAATAAAAAATAGAGGCTGTCCAAATAGAACTTCAGACAGCCTCATAACAAGATTTATGATACTCTTATTTTACAAGTTCTCCCGCCTTCACCTGCTCAAAAGTCGGGTTATAACCATTTCCAGAAACAACCCAAGACCCCTCATCTTCCAGCTTACTTATAACTTTTTCCAATCCCTCGAAAGAAACTAAGCCTGCCTGCTTCTGAATATTGACATAACCGGCACTCTCCAGCGCTTCAAAACACTTCAAATCAACAATTACATTATTGTAATTATTTGCACTATAGGCATTTGATGTCAGAACAAGCCCTCCGACTTGTTTCAAATTAGGAACACGAATCTCTTCCAACATCTTAACCGGTCCATTCTGATAACTAGTACTAACACGGAACTCTCCCTCCACGCTTTCCAACAACGGCAAATTCAATACCGAGACAACTCCCGTGTAAGCTAATGTCCCTACTTTCCTCAAGACTGGGAATTGTGTAGGTTGCATTTGTTGAGCACTACTACCTTCCGATAAAGTTAATGCTCCTTCAACCTCTTCCAAATCCGGGAAACAAAGGGCTGCTGCATTAGCTGAATATCCTAAGTTAGTCGTGAGCTTACGAACTTTTTTCAAATTTGCAAAATTAAACACAGCCGGTTCTTGCTGAACAAAACACGAAACTGTTAGCGTCTGAACATGCTCTATACCTTCAAAATGAACACCACGGCTATTATTTAAAAACATTTCACCTTCAAACTCCGCATTGCCTCGCAAAATAAAATCCGGTCCGACATTACTAAGGGTCAATTTATCAACAGAGAAACCTGAAGCATCCAATTCCGACAAAGCAGAAAGGGCCAAAAAATCACATTGCGTAAAATGCACTCCTTGCAAATTCGATAAGAACGAAATTTTCTCCAATTTCTCCATGTTCTGCACGGTTAGTTTGGAGCCCACCGATCTCAAAGCATCAAAACCATCTATACGCACCACATTATTCATGTTGCTTAATGTCACATTCCCATGAATAGAAGTTAAAACCTTAAAACCGTTTACCTCTTTTAGAGCAGCCCCACTCAACGCAAATTCTCCGACAGACACAAGATTATTGAAACCGTCCAAACGTTCCATATTTGCGGTTAATGTAAACTTTCCACCCACTTCTTTCAAATTACTCAACGAACTAACATCATCTGAAGCCAATGTAAAATTACCTTGTACTGCTGTCAACGCATCAAATTTAAGATCCTTCAACTTGTTGCAAACCTCTATCGAAAACCCGCCAGTTCCCACGTTTCTCAATTTGCTTGCATTCACTTTCTCCAAATCTTCAATATAATATATTTTGAAACCTCCGACAGAACTCAATTCGGGAAAATCAAACTCTTGGATCCGGTGAGTCCATTGTAATGTAAAATTCCCAACCACTTCTTTCAATTGTCTGAAATCAATTTTCGCCAATACATCCGTCTGCTGTAAAGAAATTTCGGATGCCGATGTTAGAGCTGGGAATAGCAATTCCTTAATTCTATGAGGATTTTGCATTTGCAATTGATTTCCAATCACGCTCAATTGAGGAAATTCCATCCGCTCAGGAAGTAACATATTACCTCCTCCATTATAATGCCTTCCCGGGAAAGACAAGTTACCACCAACTACAGTCAAAGCATCTACACTTAGATCTTCAATACTCCATACTTCGAATTGCAAATTATTACCAACACGCTGCAAGGCTCCAAGGTTCAAAGAATAAAGCGTATCGGCAGAAATAACTAAATCGGAACCCACTTTTTTCAAATGCGATAAATCAATCTCTCTCAACCGAGATATTCCCGGAGCTCCATATTGAGAAGAACGAGAAACCATTGTCAATCCACCAACCTGTTCCAAATTTTGTAATCCATCGAGAGATGTTCCACCGTAAGTCGGATTAATCGTTATTTTCCCGGTAACCTCTTTCAAGGAAGAGAGAAGAGAAAGAGAGGTCAAAGTATCCTCTTTCACGGTTCCCATGAACTTCCCAATCGTCAGGTTTCCCTCTATCTTATTGATTCCTCGAGCTGCAAAAGCTTCTATCTCCTCCGGGGTCGACAACACGACATCTCCAGCCTGTGCCAAAAGAGTCCTTACAACTAAATATTTATAAACACGTTGCGTCCGGTTGTAAGAAGTAACCGTAAACGTACGCTCCTCACCCCAATTCGTGATCGTGGAAGGATCGGGACTCAACGTGGTGTTTTCACTTGCAGTAAACTCCACTACCGCATTTTCAAAAGAGACACTTTCCGGAACAGCCAGAATCAACGAATCTCCGACAATATCACCGACATAAGTCTTCTCTCCCTGCACCAAACGAAAAGAAGTTATATAGTTCTCATCTCCGGAGAACAAACTATCGTCATCCTCACAACCGACCATAAAGCCAGCGAAGATAAACCATAAAACATATATAAAATTACCTATTTTCATATTCTCTATTTTTATTCATAAACTACTCAGGTTTTGTCCATTGCTGCTTTTCAACCAACTCCTCGTAAGTCGGGTTGTAACCATTGTTCTCTACCTGCCATTTAGATGCCGGACAAGTTGATATCGCTTTTTTCAATCCTTCATAAGAAACGATGGCCTCATGATTCACTAACCGGAAACCACCTATTTTTTCAACCCCGGAAAGAAAATCCAAATTTGTCAACGTCTTATTCACTTCTGAAGGATTCTCATTCCATGGATTCGGCGTTAAAGGACGAATGTCCAATACTCCGCCTACACTCCGCAACGAAGGATAAAGGATTTCTTGTGGACCATAAGACCCCCACCTGTCTTGATATCCTGTCTTGAATACCAAATCGCCACCCACCGTAGTCAATAACGGGAAGGTTTGATCATCATAATTATCGATGGACATCATCGCATTTCCTCCGATACGCTCCAATTTCGGGAAATGGTATTTCTTAATATTGGAATAGAGTTTAAAATTTCCGCTAACTTCTTCCAAATCCGTAAGCAATATTTCCGACACATTCGAATTTGCCCAATAAGAAAAATCTCCGGCAATTTTACGAACTCCGGCAATTTCAACAGGCTTACCACTCATGCCCAAATAACCGATAGTAAGATTTTCAATCTCTCGGAAACCTTCCAATTTCGGGAAATACCCTCCAAGATTTTGTAAATTGAAACTTCCGGCAAAAACATCATCCCCGATTACAGTTGTATTTTCTAAGCCGGTACCATTAAACTGAATCTCATCCATTTCCGTTCCTCGAACATCTAACCTCGTGATTCCGGCAGAGATAATCAAAGTTCCCAATTTTTTCAAACTAGCCGGTAATTTAAAATTCTCTATCACAAAATTTAATGACAACGCTCCTCCAATCTTTTCCAATGCCGAGAACCGTTCCGGATTAACCCCGGCAAACGTAAGACTGAGATTATTATCCACATTTT
This sequence comes from Butyricimonas faecalis, assembly GCF_003991565.1. Lineage (NCBI taxonomy): Bacteria > Pseudomonadati > Bacteroidota > Bacteroidia > Bacteroidales > Odoribacteraceae > Butyricimonas > Butyricimonas faecalis. The sequence continues at coordinate 2,555,217 of NZ_CP032819.1, forward strand.
TCAGAGACGGAGCATTAAACTGATTTACATTAGGACAATTCAACATAATTGCCCCGGCATGGGACAACATCGGGAAAGACACTTCATACAAAGGATTATTTTCCACCGACAATTCCATATCAACATTTTCCAATTGAGGAACATAAAGCAAAGCCAAAGCTCCTTTAACCACAGACAATTTACCACAATTTTGCAACACCGGGAACTCCAGTTTTTTCAAAGAAGTCATGGTAGAACCGATAGCACCCCCTACTCGTTCCAAAGACTGGAACACGATGCTTGACATCGCAGTCTTTCCATTCAAATTAAGATCACCGCTTATTTGCCGTAAAGAAGAAAAATTCAAGGTTACAGAAGCCGCAGCCAAAGTAACAGTTCCCCCCACAGACTCCAAACGAGGACAAAGGATCTCGCTAATTGCTTTACTAGTGATATTCAAATCTCCTCCAACGCGAACCAAACGATTCAACGTCACTCCCCACAAACTATCCGCAGAATTTATATGGAATTTTCCTCCAACCTCTTCCAGATTATCCAAACCGGTCAATTCATACCCCATAAACAATTGGTTAATCGTGATATCACTCGTCACACGCTTTAAAGTAGACAATGCCTCCAAAGAACGAATGGTATCCCTCCCCGTCTGCCGACCGATAATCAAGCTTCCGTCAATTCGAGTTAATCCCTTTGCCCCGAAAGCATCCACCTCTTCCTGGGTATTCAACATAACAATACCTTCAAAAGTTAACGCCTTCTTCTCTGGAACATATAGGTATCTTCTTTCCGCACCACTGTGAGAAGTTACCACGAAATAGATTTGCTCCTCCCAGTTGGTTATCGTGGAAGGATCCGGTTTTATAGAACTGTTTTCACTGCACACGATATCCGGCGTAACTTCACTCAGCACAACTCCATCCGGAGTTGCCAATATAATTGTATCTCCCCGTAATAACGCCTCGTAAGAATTTTCTCCCTGTTTCAATTTAAAAGATGTGATAAAATTATCACTTCCCACAAAAGGATCGTTATCATCTTCACAACCGACAAGAAATGTTAGGCTGAAAAGAAAAACTCCCCAAAGAATAATCTTCTTCATAACATATTATTTTTTAGATATTATTTTTTCGCTTTTAAACGTAAATCCATTGCAGCAGAAGACTCGGTAGAAACTTCTCCCACGGCAGCACCTTGTCCCATTTGACCTGTATGTACCTTCACGAAATCAATATATTTCAAATTAGCCGGACTTCCATCTTGCTGGATGGCATTTTCGATTCTGAATCCTGTCGGGTCATTAACATTATCCACATATCCCCAATCAAAACCCCAGTTTGTTTCAATCCCTGCTGTCTTGAATTGATTTCCCAAACAAGTACCGGTAAGAATATAATACTCCTCTTTCATAAACCAAGGATAATAACCGCTCTCCGGATGATAAGCATTACGTTTCAAAAAGTCCAAATTACCATCATTATCGATAGATAACACATCCTGTTTATCTGCCGTAGGACGATAATATTTCAAGGCATATCGTTGCGTGATACCCGGCTTACCCGTTTCACTTCCCTTCAACTCGTACCATGTATCATCAGGGATTCCATTTCCATTCTCATCTTGACTTACCCATACAACACCACACTCACACCAGTTCTTACCAAGGGGATTACCTATGATATCAAAGTCCGCTTCTCCCAGTCCATCATCTTCCACGCTATGATCAAATCCCAATATAAAATAACCTCCCCATGCACCCAGGGAAGCAATCCACGCCATATTGCTATCATTATCCAATTTATCCAAGGCCGTTTGGATTCGCATGCGAGCGTCTTCTGCAGTTTGGTTTTGATTAAAATTAACAAATTGACCGGGAGCAGGCATAAATTCAAAACAATGATCAGAAAAAACTTTGCTTTTTGATGTCACCGCTCTAAAATAAGTTCCCTCCTTCGGGGTACATTGCACGTAAACTTTCGTGGATGCCGTTTTGCCATTATCCGTCGCCTTCACGTCAATTTCATACGTTTTCCCTTCCACGGATGGAGTAAAATCAAAATAAATAGAAGTCTTTCCACTCTGCACCTGTCCGTCAACTTTCCATTCGTAAACCGCTTGATCACTGATCGCAAATTTCACGGGAGCCAACACGACATGCTTACCGATCGGACAAGTCATCGTGATCGCTTTATCCAACATGGAGGGTTGCACGTAACGCGCGTTATCGAAAAACAACAATGGTTCTTCCTCGGGAATAACCGACACGTTGATATTTTTCACATCAACACCATCCTCGTTCGTCACCTTCAAGGCCAGAGAATAGATATTTATATCTTCCTCTTTAAACATATAAACGGAATCATGAGATACGACTTTCCCACTATAACTCCATTCGAATGTGGTCGTTTCATCCGTATACTCCGTTTCGGCTGCAAATCCTCTGGCAATTCCACAATAAGCCACCGCCGCAGACTCCAACTTAATTTGGGGTGCCAACCGATCAACCACCGTCACTTTTACTTGCTTCTCCACACTTCCGTTATCTGCATCCAAACGGAAATTGACAAAACACTCTCCTAAAGACTCCCCTTTGAAATAATACACCGTATCATCCGCCACAATCTTTCCTTCCTGTTTCCAAGCGTACACGGGATTCACCGCATCCTTCACGTGAACACGAAGAGGAATCTCCTTGCCGATTTTCACGTTATACTCCCCGGTCTCCGAATTAAAGGTAAAATCAGGATTACCCACCTCAATTTTTTCATCGTCATCATCGCAGGCCACAAAGCCACCGACCAATAACGTCATCAGTAACAAAAATTTAAACCTAAACTCTTTTTTCATAACTTATAATATTAAATCATTTATAATCTTGTAAAGAAGTTGTCGAGAACACGATATGTGCAGGAATATCACCCGTCTGCACACTCCATTTTTTCTTGCCATCGGGAGTAAAACAATAAAGGGTACCCGGAGTAACATAATCCCCCGCATCCCCAACTAAAATTTCCCCTGTTTCCGGATTCACAGCCAAAGCGTAAGGAGTTACGATCAACTTGTCTGTTCCGTCTTTTATAAAATTGCGAGAAACAACACGTCTGACTTTCGTGTCATAAATCGTATAATTAATTGTCCACTTCCCTGTAATTTTACTATATTCGGTACTATAAGAATAAAGAGAATCTCCGCAAAGATATAGTTCACTGGCAGGGAAATTCAATGTACTTTCAACCATGTCATTCAGGGTATTAATCACGTATGTATTTGAATGTACATTATAATAATCTCCTCGGGAAGTCACGTAAATCAACCCATTTCGATCAATACGCATCCGGTGAAGATTAATTGCAACCGTGATCTTTTTCACCTCCTTAAATGTTTCCAAATCAATCACGGACACGGTATTATCATAATTCGGAACCCTATACCCTCCCGAATTTGCCACGTACAATTTATTTCCGGCGATCACCATCTCCTCCGGTTGATATCCCACCGTACAGGAACCCACGACCTGTAAAGTTGCCGTGTCAATTTTCACCACTTCCCCCAAACGCGCATTCGGATCTATCAACACCGGTCCCGCGTACGAACTCACGTAAGCATAACCATCCTTGAAAACAATATATCGACAATTTGTCACCGTTATTTTAGAGATTTCTTTCGCCGTGTTCACATCCATAACCTCGATCAAATGCGAACAATTAATCACGGCATACAACTTACTCCCGTATATCTGGATATCATTACCCACATCTCCTAACTCTTTCACCACATCGGGATTCCGTTCCGGAAATATATTCTTATGATACTCACCAGTAGCATAATCAAAATAATCGAGGGAAGCTTTGTTATTTCCCATATTTCCCTCGTTGAGTAAGAAAAAACCCTTCACGGGGCCAAGAACCGAATCACTTGGCGTGACTTTAGTCACAACTGACTGGATAATCTCGTCATCATCATTTCGACAAGAATAAACCGACAACATCCCCAACAGGAAAATAAATAGCCTAAATACTCCTTTATTCATATCTATATTACTTTTCAATTAGATAACTTACATTTTGTCATTTTTAAATTGTCACGTTAACAATGAACTTCACATTCGTCCCCGGCATCGGGTAACATTGTACAACCTCGTATTGCTGATTAAAAATATTGTTAATCTCTGCCGTCAAACGAATCGCGGTCTTTCGCCACGAGAAATTCTTGGACAACGAAAAATCACTCGTATACCACTCTTTAGCCCTATTTTCCGGAATATTAGCACTCGCCTCGTAACGTTTACCCGTGTAAATAAAACTGTAATTCACAAACCAACTTCTATACGTCCCGTTTAATATTAAAGAACCACTGTGCCAAGGGATATAAGGAATTTGATCCCCGTAAAAATGGCTCTCTCTTTTCGTGAAATCTTGGGCTTTCTGGTACGTGTAATTTACCCGGGTATCCAATAACCAATCTTGCCCAAATCGCCAACATCCCTGCAAAGCGACATCAACACCCCGAATTTCAACCTCTCCCAGATTTATCATTGTCCAACGGAACTGGTTGGAAGTCGGCATGGCAATAATCTTATCCGACACTTCGTTATAATACACATCTGCCTGCAACTCGAAATGTTCCAAGACCCCTTTATCAAACGTCTTAACATACGTTACCCCCATGTCATATTGATTGGTATACTCTGGCTTCAAATATATATTCCCAATAAACGTGTAATACAAATCGTTCAATGTCGGCATCCGGAAAATCCTTTTGTAAAAAGCCCGTACGTTGAAACTCCCCGTCTGGAAAGGTTGCCATGAAGCCACCAACGTTGGAGTATACTCCCGCATATCATCTGCGGCACCATTTTCCACTTTAGTACGTTCATGCACAAAAGTACCTAATAAACTTGCCTGCAATTTGAATCTCTCGAAATGCAACGCGGTGGCAACCGCAGTCAATACAGTATAACGCTTGGGATAAACAAAATCCACAAGATCTGCATTCAACTTATTCCACTGAAAATCCACTGAAATATTTACATTCCAAAAAGGGAAAAGAGTAAACATATGCGCTGACGAGAAATAAATCTCATGTTGACGAAAGTGATTGTTCACGTACATCGTACTCACATCCAAACGCGGATCCGAAAGATAATGTAAATAATCATAAGCATATTTCCCATTCAGCAACAAACTATAAAAACTGAAATGCTTCTGAAAAGAACCTTGCAGAAATAAATTCGTATCCCATTGCCGATCTTGGTGTTTAAACTTCCCCGGTTCCTCTCGTACCGATGCCCCGGGATAACCTCTTTCCGAATCATAAAAATAAATCTTCGCTTTCCAATCTCCACTATTCATTTTTCCAAACATCCCGTATTCCGCACGCAAAGCATACACGTCTCCATTCCGGCGGATTTCTGTAGTATCGTATCCGTTTTTCTTCCGATAACTAAACTTATACTTCCCGGTAGTGTACATGTATTCGGAACTAAAAGAAGCACTTATTCGATCGGACAACCGGCTTTCCCACAAAAGAGCCGGATTCAACAAACCGAAAGACCCGGTCTTAAAAGTAAATTTACCGTTATGTTTCTTATTTCCCAGAAATCGAGGAACTCGGGTAGTCATGTAAATAGAACCTGCTGAGCCGAAATCTTTTGCCGGCTGGAAAATAGCACTCCGTTGCCCATTATAGAGAGTTATCGTCTCCATGTTATCCAAAGAGAAACGCCCGAGATCCACCGTCCCGTTCTGAGCATTCCCCAATTCGATGCCATCATAAAATACCCCTACATGCTGCGTACCCATTGCCCTGATATTCACTGTTTTCAAACCACCGATACCACCATAATCTTTAATTTGTACACCGGAAAAATAACGCAGGGCATCAGCAACAGAGTGAACGCTTAATCTTTCTAATACCTTTCCTTCCATGACCTGCACAGGTATCACTTCTTTACGAACCCGCGGAGCAGACACGTCCACCTCGTCGATATGATACATTTTGGTCGAATCCACGTTCTGCGCCCTCAAAAAGTTACCACCTTCAAAGCATAGCAAAATCAATACAATCAAAGTTATTAACTTCATTCTTTACTGTTATAAAAAAAACATAACAGCTTTCCAGTACCACACAACAGATACAAATAGCTACAATTACCTATCGCAACAACAGTATGATAAAAATAATATCTGCATCCAAGCTCTAATCCCAGAAAGCTTTAGATCTAATGAAGTTGGCAGGTCTTCTGACTTACCCCGTCTTTAAACGCCCTTCCCATTTCATGTCGAAACAGTGGATGTGAGTCGTGTTTAAAGACTTTGATGGAGTTTACAGCAGCGGGTCTGTTCAGGATTTTCACCTGATTCCCTTTTCACCACACGCCCGAAACGAGATGTGACACCAAAATCGTCACAAAATTATACAAAAAACACATGTTAGCCAGATTTAAAAATGTTTATTTTTACTTTTCACAATATTTATTATTTAATAACAAACCAAACATTAGAAACACGACCATCATCAACATTACAAAAAGGCACCTAAAATAATGAACCCTAAAAGTTTTTGTCAACTTTTAGGGTTCACCTCACGATATGTATTTTGATAATTTAAGCCTCCACGTATTCACTCGGGGAAAACCGACTCGACATCTTGTTACCAAAGAACAAATAAAGATGTAAACGTGTCCCGTCAGGCTGCCCCGCAGATGGAACATCGACAATCACCCTGCCATCCCTCCGACAGGCTCCGAGGCACGACACCATTTGCGGGGCACGAGGTTGCGTGTCGTAAAAATAACCCACGTACACCCGATCCGAATTTCCCGCTTTCGGGCGATCAATATCATTTTCCCAATTTAACGTCACGGACCATCCCTCTCGTGCGGCACCTGTAATCACGGGTGCATCCAATGTTCCTACTGAAAACCGAAATGTCGGGAATGCCCAAACTCCTACTCCCGGACGGAAACATCCCCCGTTTTGAGAATGAAACAGAGAATCACTCTTGTTCACTCCTGTTTCTTTAGCCATAACCCTCCATATCGGCAAATCCCCGATAGCCCGGCGATAAATCCGCCACATCTTCCTTACCTCGGTGAAACGATTCGAGGATTCTTCCTCCCCTTCCTGTCGCCCTTTTTTCGGCCCCCGTTGAGATCGACAGGCTCTAACTTTATTACCGTGGCGATAATACGTGACTCCGTCAATCCGTATAGGCCCCTGTGCCAAGAGAGCAACAGGAATAGACAATGTATTCTCCATATCAATAAATATTTAAGAATTAATACCTTATTAATTCCTGAGTAAAAGTAGATAAAAAACTTTTACTATACTATTAAAATCCTAATAAAACGCTATTGCGTATAGCGTTTTAATAGCGCTTTAATAGCGTTCTAATAGCGCTTTACATGGAAGTGGTACAGATGTGATCATGAATTATTCCTAAAATAATCATTGATATTCATTAGAATACGGTTTTTTAACCGTACCTTCACCACCATAACCATAATACAAGAAACATGGCAGAATTTATAAACCCCATTGGGAAAATACGAGGAAAATTTGGAAACGTGATCCCATACGTGGGGAAAAACGGCAAAAACTATTGTCGGTCAACATCATTAAAACGTAAGGCTGGAGGAGAAGGCCAGAAACGGCAATCCGTGGCATTCGGGACAACAACGAGTAGAAAAAGATGGCTCTCCCCGGTCATCCGACTGGGATTTCCCGGTGGGAACGGTTACCCACAAGGTTTCTACGGGTTTACAAGCGCTAACGTAACACATGCCATCACGGTGGAGAAAATACATCCGGAAGTTCCCGTGAACCGACAGAAAAGAGCCACACAGGAATTTCAAGGCACCATCGATTACGGGAAGTTACGGGTTGCTGCAGGTCAACTGGTTATTCCGATGGTCAACGCGGAAATTGATGCTGAAAACAGGAAAGTTTCTTTCACCTCTCCCGGAGTCCAATTCGAATCCGTGGATTGTTTCATGGATGATAGCATCTATGCAGTTTTCCTTTACGATAATAAACACCGCTGCCTTGTCAAAGAACTGGGTAAACGGGGTGAAACGCTGAACACAACCGTGGATTTTCCCCGAGATGCCACTGCCGAGGAACTCATTATTTACGTTTTTGCCAAAAATGCTGACGGGAAAGATGTTTCCGACTCGGTATGTTTGCGAAAACCGGAGTAAAAAACACTAAATTGAAAAATATCAATCAAGGGCTTCATACAAACTAAAATTCAAACACAACCGACACCAAACAATTTCGCAAAGGCATCGGATAATACTTGGTCGATTCATAATAGGTATCAAAAAGATTATCTATTCGAATTTGCGGAGAAACTCGGATATTTCCAATATCGAAAGAAGAACCTACAAGTAAATTATGAACAGTGTACGCTGGTGTACTGTACGATTCATCTGTGGTTAAAAATCTTTTGTCAAAGTAAGAGATTTGATATGCAAAGAAATGTTTTTTGTATTTCACAGAAAGACGAGTATTCCATTTGTATTTAGGGACATAAGGAATCTGTCGCATATAGGAATTGTCATCTTTATGATTTTTCTTACGCGTTTTAGACACGGACACCGTGTAATTCGTTGTAATACTCAGGTTAAAATCTTTTGTCTTGTATTCTCCTCGCATGAAAACCTCACACCCATATGAAAGTACATCCCGCATGTTCTGAGGTGTCCAGAACCATTGTTTCCCATCCTCAGGCAGCCAAACAATCCAATCGTCAATAGTCATCAAGTAGGAAGACACCACTGTATTTAAATGAAAACCATGTCCCAAGCGAGGAGTGTAGGTAAAAGTAATATCATAAGAATAGCCCTTTTCCGGTTTCAATCCAGGGTTTCCTCCCGGCCTCCAGTATAGATCGTTCATGCTAGGGAAGCGGTAATTATATGACACATTTCCGCGGATCGTCAAAATGTCTTGATGAATTTGAGAAAGAAATCCCATAGAATAAGTAGATACATTTTTCCCGTCATTCCATTCCGTCATAAATTGCCCGTTAATCAATAACCACGGGAATACGCTCCAACGAGCATTGGCTTGCCATGAAAGCACTTCTCGATTTTTTATGGAAGGACTTGCAACCGTCGGGATTTCATAATAGGCAGAATCAAGCCCATCAATATAATATTTTGAAGAATCGATTTCCATATAACTTTCCGCGTTAATCCGGTCGTATGTATAAGTTAACGTAGTATTCAAATGCAGTCCGGATAATGGATTGCAATGATAATCCCCGCTAATTGTATATGTTTCAGATTTATTCGTATTGCCTTCAGGTGGAAATACTCCATTTTTGCTATCGTTCCATTTATCATAGCGTAATCGATAGTATAAATAAGCGGCTTTTGCAAAAAATTGATGTTTCCCCTTAATGTAGTCTGCTCCCACGTATCCTCTCAAATTTGTTTCTTTTTGTTGTTCATGGCTTAATACATTAACCGTGAGAGGCTGAGGGAGTTTCCTTTTCCCCCATTGAAGCCAACCTATCGTTGATAATGTCAAATCTGGTAATAATTTGAAATAAACCTCCTGCATTACACCAAACTGATCGTATTGAGCTTCTTTTCTCTGTTCCCGAAAAGGTTTTGTCGGAACCAGTATTTTATTAAGATACGTGTAATTATTGTCAGAATGTTGATGATAAAATCGAGTTTGATAGGAACTTTTAGTTTTCCCGATCAAAAGATTTCCCCCAGCTGTATACGTATTATATGAACCGTATTCACCGAAGATTTTATATTTGTTCTTTTTATTCCATCCGGGTTGATTAAACAAATTGACACTTCCCCCGATCGCCCCGGTTCCACTTTTCACGTGTCCGCTACCATGTATGAGATCCACGTTATCGATAAAAAATACAGGAATTTGTGAAAAATCAAATGTTCCGGCCATAGGAGGCGTAATATTAATTCCATTCCAGTTAACTCTAGTTTGGGATGGACTACTTCCTCGGAAAGAAGCAGTAGCAAGAGCCCCTTGTCCTAAACTTTTAATATAGATAGCCGAATTGTCGGATAACAATTCTGCCAATGATCTTGACTTATTAGCCTGCATGACTTCCACAGAAATGCGACTTACACGAGAACCGGCATTTGCATCTTGTGCATTATATGCTCTGTTTTCGATCACGTCAACCGTATCAATTACACCACGCATGGCAATACTATCTCGTTTTTGTGCAAATGTGACCACGGGGAGAAACAGTATATAGATCACGAAAAGATTAAGCATTTTCATAAACAGGAAAAGTAAGATTTATTTTAAACAATAGAGTTCTTAAAAGAAAAGTAACTGTCCGATCGATCAAAATCAGACAGTTTTCTTTCAAAATATTTATAGTAAAAGTATTTCTAAGCAAACTTGATTGAGGGATCCCCACTTTTATTTACCGGGGGAACCAAATCATTCGCGGTTTTATACCCACCTGAATAGCAGAAATTGTTTCATTGGCTGGGAATTGACGCACGAAACCAGCAATAGTTCCATTGGCATCACAAAGATAGACTTCACCTTCCGGAGAAATTCCCATTCCATTTAATCTTGCTTCCACACCTGGAGTTTCCCGATACAGTTTATAGCTATTATCGTTAACATCTAAAGCAAATATGGCTAACCGATCTCGTCCGGCAGAAATGCGTGCACAAGCCTGCAATGTAAAATAAATGGTTCCCTTATCAAGAGACAGATAAGATTTATTATACGTGGCTCCCATAGGTACACCTAATTCCAATTCTTCGTCCCCACGTTTAAAAAATGGTATTTCAACAGAATCAACTTTCTGTGTTTCCGGATCTATTTTGATCCAATATGCACAGTTCCGGCTTTCTGCATTCTTTCCAGTGGAGAATATCCACAATTTATTGTTTTTATCTACATGCATTTTACAAGTCTTGACACTTTTACTTATACTTACCGGAATGACACTTTGAGGGTTTCCTGTAATATTATCTATATCAAATACTGCAATCCCCGAAGCATCAAGATGAGTCCCGAAAAGTTTATTATTAACGATCGCGATCTCCTCCATACCCCATTCTTCCGCAAGAGTTATGTGCTCAACGACAGTATTTGTAACTGTATTGATTTTAGTAAGTTGATGAATAGAGTCTGCCACGATCGCTTCCGATTCACTAATTGGGATAATATCCCGAGGCATGCCTATTTTTTCATAATCAATCGTTTTCAATACAACAAAGGTTGTCGGGTCTAGGATCTCTATTCTAGCGGGAGCACTTGCCGTGAGAAAATATTTATCATTGATTGAATTAATAGCATAAGGAGAGCCTTGCAATATTTTTTCATTGGCTTTTTCGTAAGCATTCACTTCTATCGTTCCATCTCCATAAATGACAGACAAGCCTCCCTCTCCATTTACTCCTTCATTCACAACAAGCATTTGTACGTCCCTAGGAGGGGTAATCTCCCCCTTGTCATCATCATTACAAGCTGATAATAAAATGGTACAGAGTACCCCTAAATATAATATTTTTTTCATAATCCAATTCTATTTAAATCAATGACGCATTTTTAGTCTTACCTATTTAACAGAAGGCGTTTCGTTTTCTGTAAACCAAATCATTCGGGGATAAACACCAACTTTAACAGCTGTTTCCGAACCATTTGCATAGAAATGACGCAAATAGCCTCGCTGTGCCGCATAATCAATTGCATCGCAAACATATACTTCTCCATCCGGAGAAACACCCATTCCATACATATTAGTAACTCCCAAGGTTTTTCTATACAATTTGTAAGCTTTAGTATCAACGTTTAACTCAAAAACAGCAAGCTGATAAGTCCCATTTTCCACGTCAGTACAAGCATTCATACTAAAATAAATAGTACTTTTATCTCCACTGATATCAGATCTATAATAAAGGAAACCACCAGCCATGGGGGAATCAATTTTCAAATTTGGATCACCTTTCTTTAAAAAAGGAATTTCAACAACATCCAAAACCTCTTCTGTATCAGGATCTATACAATTCCAAAACACACAACTTTCTTTTTGAGTATTTGTACCTGTCGTAAGTACCCACAACTTATTATTTTTATCCAAATGCATCTTACTGGTTTTTGCATTATCTTTCACCAACACCGGAATAATACGTTTCCCTGCTTCTGAAATATTATCTATATCAAATACTGCAATTCCTTTACCTGCTGGATTGGCTCCAAAGAGCTTATCACCAATTTTTACAATTTTTTCAACTCCCCAATTCGTCGCAAGAGGTATATATTCAATAACACTATAATCAGATGTATTAACCCGTACCAATTGTCCTTGTATATCAGATACAATAGCTACTGTATCATTAATGGGAGCCATAAAACGAGGCTTTCCTTTTTGCGTGTAAAGTATTGTACCTATAGATTTAAAAGTTTCCGGCTCCACGACTTCAATTTTGCCAGAACCGTTTAACGCAACAAAATATTTCCCATTAATATAAGTAATAGATTGGGCAACATCACCCATAGGCACTCCGTTCGCCCTTTCAAAAGCATTCCAAATAGTAGTTCCATCCTCATATACGACGGAAATATCGGCAGTACCCGTGTTGAATAACCCCTCGTTAACAACGATCATCTTTACTTTATTGACTTCCGGCATCGGAATTTCGCCGCCATTATCGTCATCATCTGTACATGCCGCAAACAATACGGCAAAAAACAACCATAAAAACAAAAGCTTTTTCATCATCTTTTTTACAAATAAACATTAAAAATAAGGATGAAAACTGTGAACAAAAAGTTTTTGAACGTGTGCACCTCGATCTTAAACCAATTGATTCATCGTTTACTCCTCGAAACTTTGAATACTATTACAATTTTGGCAGGTTTTCTGACTTACTTCGCCTTTGAACATCCTTCCCATTTCCATTCGAAACAGTGGATACGAGTCTTGCCAAAGACATTGCTGAAGTTTACAGTAGCGGGCCTGTTCCGGATTCACACCGGATTCCCTTTTCACCACATGATTAAAAATATTATGTGACACCAAAATCATCGCGAAAATATAAAAAAATAAACATTATCTAAAATCTTAAGTATATTTTTTCATTAAATCTAAAATTAAGGGATTTAAGATGTCTTAAATAGGGCTAAAAACAGATGAAAAAGACTATTTTCAAGCATCTTTTGAAATTTTGAAAATATATATTATTTTCGTGCCGTCATAGTTCTAGTACAATATTATTGTTGAGGATGAAAAGGGAATCCGGTGTGAATCCGGAACAATATCCGTTGCTGTATTTCCCTCTCTGTTGGAGGATATGGTTTATTGCATTCTTGCCACTGGTTTCAACCGGGAAGGCGCAATAAACGGGATAAGTCAGAAGACCTGCTATGATTTACAAAGATTTACATTCGCGGAGGTCGGATGATTTATCAGAATACCATTATTAACAAGATATGAAACAAATATTATTTACTGTCACTTGTCTTTTAACCCTACTCGGTTGTCAATCGAGGTCTACAATCACTTTTACCAAAAATGTTTACATTCCACAATATGCCAAAGGATTTGACATCATGGGAGCAGATCACACGGAGAGTACGATCGTTCACGTGCGCAATCCATGGAAAGGAGCGGAAGACGTTGAGATGTCTTACTTCATAGCACGCAATGACGAGATTCCTCCACAAGATTTCAAGGGTGTTGTCATTCCCGCGGGAGCGAAGCGGATTGTTTGTATGTCTTCCTCGTACATTGCCATGCTGGATGCCTTCGGGCAAGTGAATCGGGTGGTCGGTGTTTCCGGTATCCACTTCATTACGAATCCTTATATCAATCAACACAAAGATGAGATCAAGGATATGGGAGCCGAGATTAACTACGAACTGCTTGTGGGATTAAACCCGGACTTGGTGCTACTTTACGGTATTGGAGATGCCCAATCTACGGTAACCGATAAATTAAAAGAGCTACATATTCCTTACATGTACGTGGCCGAATACATGGAAGAATCGCCCCTAGGAAAAGCAGAATGGATGGTTGCCCTTGCGGAATTAACGGATTGCCGAGAAGCCGGGAAACAAGCCTTTCAAGACATTCCTGAACGCTATAATGCCATGAAAGAACTAGCTGCAAACGCAACCCATCGTCCAACCGTTATGCTGAATACACCTTGGCAGGATAGCTGGTTTATGCCTTCCGTTAAAAGCTATATTGCACGATTAATCAGTGATGCCGGAGGGGATTATATCTACAAGAAAAACACCTCTAACGGTGCTGAAGCCATCGGTTTGGAAACAGCTTATGAATTAATCCGCAAAGCAGATGTATGGCTTAATGTTGGTTCCGCCATCTCTTTAGACGAGCTGAAGGCGGTAAATCCGAATTTCAAAGATGCCAAGGCGATACAGACAAATAGCGTGTATAACAACAATTTGCGCCGCACCCCTGGAGGAGGAAATGATTACTGGGAGTCAGGGTCTATCCATCCGGACATCGTGCTTCGAGACTTGATAAAAATCCTGCATCCCGAACTGGTGACAGAAGAATTGTATTATTTCAGACATTTGGAATAATTTGTAAATTCAAGCTTTAGATTAATACCACGTATGCACCGCAACACCATTATATTCACATTGTTAATTCCTTTAGCAGTCATTTTGTTCGTGCTAGATTTATTATCCGGAGATTCAGCCCTTACGGTCGGAGAGGTATGGAATGCATTGACAGGCAACGAGGTTGACGAGATTACCCGAAATATCGTATTGTCGATCCGGTTGGTTAGAACGATTGTAGCACTACTCATCGGTGTGGCTCTATCGATAAGCGGCTTGCAAATGCAAACTGTTTTTCGCAATCCCTTGGCAGATCCTTATCTGTTGGGGGTTAGCTCCGGTTCCGGTTTAGGTGTTGCATTCTTCATTTTGGGTGCACCATTACTCGGTTTAAATCACTCCGTCTTTTGGCAATCCGTGGGAATTGTCGGAGCCGGTTGGGGCGGTGCTATCCTGGTATTACTACTCATAGCCATTATCAGCCGCTACATGAAAAATATATTAGGAGTATTGATCATGGGGGTCATGATCGGTTATATCGCGGGTGCTATTGTACAGATATTACAATACTTAAGTTCAGCCGAGCAACTGAAAATGTTTTTCCTTTGGTCCATGGGTTCCCTGGGACATGTAACGACCATCAAACTGTTTATCATGATACCCGTGGTCTGTATCGGTACCATACTGTCCGTCTATTGCATCAAAGCCTTGAACCTTCTTTTGCTGGGAGACAGTTACGCACAAACGATGGGACTTAACATTCGAAAGGCCCGGACTCTCATTTTTATATCAACCACACTGCTTACGGGAACTGTAACCGCATTTTGTGGTCCCGTGGGTTTCCTGGGGCTTGCCGTTCCTCATGTGGCCCGTATGTTGTTCAACAATGCCGACCACCGGACGTTATTGCCCGGAAGTATATTATTAGGGATCATCGCCATGTTAGCGTGCGACATCGTTGCCAAAACACTTATTTTACCCGTTAATTGCATTACTGCTTTACTAGGCATCCCGGTTATTATTTGGGTGGTATACAAAAACCTTCGTGTAGCATGATACAACTGAAAGATTTAACATTAGGATACGGACAACGCATCTTGCTGGACCGCGTGTCAGCCAAATTGAGTGAAGGAGGTTTAATCGCCTTATTGGGGCGCAATGGCAGTGGAAAGAGCACCTTGTTGCGAGCCATCGCCAGATTAGGAGAGATTGCCTCGGGAGAGGTGTTACTGAACGGGAAAGAGATAAGCAGATTGCGACCGGAGGAGTTGGCAAAAATCATCAGTTTTGTGACTACCGAAAAGATTCGAATCCCGAACTTAAAGTGTCAAGATGTCGTGGCTTTAGGACGGGCTCCCTACACGAACTGGGTCGGACGCTTGGAAGCACGAGATCGAGAAATCGTTGCACAATCGTTGGCATTACTCGATATGTCCACCTACGCCGAACGAACAATGGATCAGATGTCGGACGGGGAGTGCCAGCGAATCATGATCGCCCGGGCTCTCGCTCAAGACACGCCCATTATCCTGCTTGATGAACCCACCTCTTTTCTGGACCTACCGAACCGTTACGAGTTGGGTGTTCTATTGCAGAAGCTGGCACACGAGCAAAATAAATGCATTCTCTTTTCAACTCACGAGCTCGATATCGCTCTCACGCTCTGTGATTCCATTGCTTTAATTGATCGCCCGCATTTGCACTACCTGCCCACGCAACAGATGATCAATAGCGGTCATATCGAACGTCTGTTTCGTAACGAGACCATCACGTTCGATCCGAAAGAATTGCGCATCCGTATCCGGTGAAAGTTCGCTTGACAGCAGGCGTTAAACTTGTCGTTCATTGTCGATAATCATATAAAATTGAGTATCTTTGTTCTATTATTATCCATAAACGAACGCGCATGAGTGAGAAAATTTACCCCATAGGTATCCAGAATTTCGAAAAGATCCGGAAAGAAGGTTATTTCTATATCGACAAAACTGCTTTGATTTACCGGCTGGTAAAAACGGGTAGTTATTATTTCCTCAGTCGCCCGCGTCGTTTTGGCAAGAGCCTGTTAATCTCAACATTGGAAGCCTATTTCCGGGGAGAAAAGGAGTTGTTTAAAGGGTTGGCCATCGAGAAGCTGGAAAAAGATTGGGTGAAACGCCCGGTACTGCATATCGATCTGAATATCGGGAAATATGATGCCCCCGACAGTTTGGACAAAATTCTAAACGAAGCCCTTGTCAAGTGGGAATCGGTGTTTGGCACGGGTGCCGGAGAAAGTACTTTGGCCTTACGCTTCAAAGGAGTCGTGGAACGAGCCTACAAGCAATCCGGACAACGGGTTGCCATTCTTGTTGACGAGTATGACAAACCTCTGTTACAAGCCATCGGTAACGAGGAGCTTCAACGGGAATACCGTAACACGCTGAAACCGTTTTACGGGGTACTTAAAACAATGGACGGGTGTATCCAGTTTGCCATGCTCACGGGCGTGACTAAATTCGGTAAGGTAAGCGTGTTCAGTGACCTGAATAACTTGGAAGATCTTTCCATGTGGAATGAATATATCACTCTTTGCGGTGTCAGCAATCAGGAAATACATGAAAATTTAGAAGAAGAATTACATGAATTTGCCAAGGTCCAAAATATGACCTACGATGAAGTCAACGCGGAACTGGGGAAATGGTATGACGGGTATCACTTCACACACGACTCGATTGGTATATATAATCCGTTTAGCCTGCTAAACGCATTCAAGCGGAAAGACTTCAACAATTACTGGTTCGAAACGGGCACACCGACGTATCTCGTGGAGCTACTGAAACGCAATCATTATGACTTGGAACGCATGGCTACCGAAGAAACCAGTTCCGACGTCTTGAATAGCATTTACGGTGATGAACAGCCTATTCCCGTGATCTTCCAAAGCGGGTACCTCACTATTAAAAGCTATGATAAAGAATTCGGATTGTACCGCCTAGGATTTCCAAATAAAGAAGTGGAGGAAGGTTTTATCAATTTTCTGATGCCTTTTTACACCCGATTCAACAAAATCGAAGCCCCGTTTGAAATACAAAAATTCGTCCGTGAAATACGTGCCGGGCAACTAGAAGCCTTTTTCAATAGGTTGAAAAGCTTCCTGGCCGATACTCCTTACGAACTGATCAGCGAACAGGAACGGCATTATCAAAACGTGCTTTTCATTATCTTCAAGTTGGTAGGTTTTTACACGGAAGTAGAGTATCACACTTCCGAGGGTCGCGTGGATCTCGTGTTGAAGACCAAAGATTATATCTATATCATGGAGTTTAAACTGAATGGCAGTGCCGAGGATGCCTTGCAACAAATCCACGACAAGCATTACGCCCAACCATTCCAATCTGACAAGCGAAAAATATTTAAAATCGGGGTGAACTTTAGTTCGAAAACAAGGAATATCGAGAAATGGATCGTGGAATCTTGACGATATGGATTCATCCCGATAGGAATCCTCCCGACAAGAAACTAACTCACTCCACAATTATTTCATGAACACAAAGTAAACCGCTAACACTAAACAAACACAAGCAGCCAAATGATTCCATTGGAAAGTTACGCCTTTGAAGAAAAGCATGGAGAAGATTATGAATATGGTCAGTGTGATTACTTCTTGAACCACTTTTAACTGCATCAGGGAAAAAGGTCCTCCATTCCCAATGAACCCTAATCGGTTGGCCGGAACTTGAGCACAATACTCCAATAAAGCGATACTCCACGAAAACAGGATTACCCCGAAGAGAGGCCAATTGTCAATCCATTTCATTTCTTGTAGTTTCAAATGGCCATACCAGGCAAAAGTCATAAATACGTTTGAAACAATTAATAATAATATCGCATAAAATCCCTGCATATTCTCAGTGTATTTATAGTTTTCTAGAAAACGACACAAAAGTACAAATTTCAAAAGAAATTCATTAAATCGACAAAGGAAAGAAAGTCTTTCATACAAACTAGAAAAATAATAGAACATCAGAGAATTTTTTCAACCTGTAAACATTATCTTTGTTCGTGATAACGGATAAACTTTACCATCAAGAAGTAGCATATGAAAGCGAACAAGATTCAGAAAATAGAGATCCGCAATATATGGGGGAAATATAATTTCCGGTGGGAAAATCTCAATCCCGATGTAAATATCTTGACAGGTATTAACGGTAGCGGGAAAACCACATTCTTCAATATTATTGACGCCTTACTTTCGGCAGATATTAAACGCTTGAAATTATATAATATTGAGGCAGAGGTTACGATTGACGACATCTTGATCAGCTTTCGGAAAGATAGTACCCTAGCATCCGTAAAACAAAAGTTAGCCGGGGTAAATTATTTGAAGATAAGTACATTTGATGTACCTATCCGTGACCGACGGAAAATGGGTAAAGAGGATAGTCCCCTACTCAGCGAATTGAAGGAGATCGTGTACAGCGTGGGCGAAAATAACAATTCGTTTTCTGATTACCGCCTTCGAGCTACAAATTTCCCGGATCAAGCGGAAAAGATTAATTGCAGGATTCGCAAGTTTTATGACACCGTGAACCACCTGTTTGCCGGAACGGGGAAAACCATCGAAATAGATCCGATGACCAATCAACTGGTTTTTCGAGATGGGGATGAAATTATACATCTCTACAAGCTATCATCAGGCGAGAAACAATTATTGATCATCCTGCTCCGCGTGTTCTTGATGGACGAACAACCCTATATTCTACTTATGGATGAACCGGAAATTTCGTTACATATCGAGTGGCAGTACCGTCTTTTTGAAGAAATTCAAAAACTGAATCCACATTGTCAAATCATCACCTCTACCCACTCCCCGAGTTTGTTTGGCGATGGTTGGGGCGATAAGTTGGTATTTATCGAAGACTTATTAATTTAATAACCTTGTTAATTTTAGATTTTAGGAATCTATTTAGTTTTTAGCTTTTAATTCTTATCTTCTATGTTTTCTCCTCCTATATCCAAAGAAAAATATTATTACCATGCAGCCAAACGTTTTATGATGGACGCCCAGCTCTTGCGTTGTAAGGCGACTATTCACGTGGAAGATAAAGACGACATTGTTTTCTGGAGTGATATTTTTAAACATTTCCGCCCGAATGACCGGTTTCATTTTATCGCGGGCTCCCGGAACGAACGGGGTCATGAAACCAAAGGAGTGACGCAATGTCTGAAATATGTCAAATACCTAAACCCGAAATTTTTTATCTGCATCGATAGTGACTATCGCTATTTGCTACAAGAACAAGGGATTGATGTCAAGCATTATATTTTTCAGACTTATACTTATTCTTTCGAGAACCATCATTGTTATGACAAGGGTTTGAACGAGCTATGCTACCGGATCACGACTCTACCTAATAACGTGTTCGATTTTCACCAATTCCTGAAAGAGTATTCGAATATCGTGTACAAATTATTCCTGTGGCATCTTTATTTCTTGGTAGCAGATCCAAAACGATTTTCGATCGCTGATTTCAACGAACTGGTTTCGTTTCAATGGCAACGTCGACCAGACATCCGCCAGAACGGACGCCACGAGTTAAACAAGCTGAAAGGACGGATAGAACAGAAACTTGCTCAACTCCGGAAGAATTATCCCAAAGCAAACCTTTCCATACTCGAGAGAAAGTATCAAAAGATGGGACTAACCCCAGATACCACGTATCTTTTTATCCGAGGACATAATATCTACGATATGGTTTACATGTTGAATCGGGAAGTTTGTAAAAAGGTGCTACGAATTGCGAAAGATTCGTATTCCGGTTCACGACAACCGCCCCACGTCAACCTTTTCGGATACCGGAACAGCATTGACGATCAATTAAAAAAGAATTTACATTTCGGAGCTTATCCAGCCATTCGCAAAATAGAAGAAGATGTTCGCCTTTTATTTTAGGTTTTCATTTACTCCCGGAAGGTAATACGTTCAAGATGGCTTTATGAGATTCTCCATTCTTTCCAATTGTGAGATGGACACAAACTCGTATTCGCTTATTTGACAGAGAGTTTTCCCATTTAGGTCCCTCGGCCAATAATCGGATAACCTCCTTATTGCTCTCTTTCGAGAAGCCACTTTCTATCCGAATTCGGCTGGGAACTTTTCTCTGATTCAACTCAAATGAAAGTATAACCGTCCCCATTTTATTCGAATCCAAATCTGCCTTCGGATAACGTAAAGCTTTTTCCATGTATTGATTGAAATGACGAATATCATCTCCAGACAAGGTCCCAAGTGCAACATTCTGTTTACCGGCAATAGTAGCGGTGGTTTCTTGTATTTTCACATTAGACGTTTCAACCTCTCGCTTTTTTGCAACATAACCGGTAACAACCGTTTCGTCCAGACCTTTTGTATCTTCTTCCATCTTCACTTGCAATTTATCTCCCGCCTTAACCAAAATATTTCGGGCCTTCATACCGACAAAAGAGAAGGTAAGTAAGCCCTCTGATGCAGGAAGCTCCAAAGTAAAGTACCCATTGTCATCCGAGACTACTCCCATCGTGGAACCGGAAAGGACGACTGTTACTCCCGCTAACGGATTGCCCTTTTCATCCGTTATCGTACCCGACACGGGATTATTGACTACGTTCATTTTCCGCATCATCTGTCGGGAAGTATCTTCCATTTGAACATTTGCAGAAGAAATTTCTTGATCGGCAAACTCTTTCATCTTCCGCGCACCTTCTATTTTGTCATCCGAGAATTGCAACTGCTTTTTATCACTTGGGCGTACCATTAAAGAATCCGTTTTATCAGACAAATCCATTGCTTGACTTTCAAGCGTTACCCTTTCCCTCTCTTTAGCCTTCACCGAATCTGATAATTGGGCAACCGTCATCACGGGTTCATCAAGCATGTTCTCTTGCCGGGTAAACCACCATGTTCCACAAACCAATAAAACAGCTAGCGAGGCTGCAACATACATCCATGTCCATTTGTGTTTGGAGGAAGAACGGGCTCGTTCATTTAACTGGCGTTCCAAACGAATCAGACCATCAATAGGATCGCTTGGAATTGAAGTCAATCCTTCCAACGCCTCAAACAAGAACGGATCGGATAAAGCCTCCCGCTCCATACGGTTAGCAGCCTTTCCCCTCCGGTTGCCATGCAGGTATTCTTTTATGTCGTCAATCCATTCCATTTGATGTTACCCCTTTACGTTCCAAACACAATTTCAAATTCCGTTTCCCATTCTGTATAAAACTCTTTACCATTTTCAAAGAAAACCCCGTGCGTTCCTCTACTTCTTTATACGAAAGTTCATCGAAGAAGAAATATTTCACACTGATACGTTGTTTTTCTGGCAAACTCTCAACACATTCTCGTAACGATTCCTCCCGATTTTCACTCTCGGATACAACTGTAAGATGAAAATCATCGCAAAATTCCATAAAAGAATCGTCTAAAGAAACAGACAAATTTTTACTTCTTTTCCGAATTTCCATCAAACAATTATTGCGAATGCAGGTATATAGCCAAGCTTTAAATGATTGTATTTCCACCTCTTTTATCTTCACAACCAATTCTTCAAATAATTGCATAACGGCATCTTGTGCATCTTCCGGTCGCTTCAGATACTTTAAGGCTACCCCGTATACTAAAGGCATGTATCTTTTATAAGCTTCCACGAAATACACCAATTCACCACTGTCACAATATCTTTTCAGTAGTTCTTCATCCGTTAGGTTCTCCTGCTCCGGCTTCACATGTTTACGCGTTAATTTTTACAAATATAAGAATAAAAAAAAATCTCTCTAAATATTTATGGAATTTCTTTTAAACAGTCATCTTAAGATAAAATGAATCTAAAAAAACGACATATGAAAACAAATACCATTCTAAAGAAATTAACATGGGGATTAATTATATTCATTGGATTATCCCATGCGGTTTTAGCCCAAAAAATCCAAGTAAGCGGTAAAGTAATGCTTGCCGCAGACAGTTCGGCATTACCCGGAGTCACCATTTTCATTAGGAACACGAATATTGGCGTTGTATCTGACTCACAGGGGAATTACACGATACAGGCAAATATCGGAGATACCCTACGTTTCAGTTTTATCGGGTTAGAAATCCAATATATCCCGGTAAAAGAGAAGAAATTAAATGTCTATCTAAAAGAGGACAGAATGGTGATGGAGGAAGAAGTCATTGTTGCCAAAACCGAAATCACCCATCATAAAAGTGCCATGCTTAAACTCCATTCCGAGAAGCATGTTCAAGGTAAAGCAATGCTATTAGTTCACCAACAAAACACGGAAGAGTATAATGAATTTGCCGCAAATCGTTTTCTGCCGACATTAGACGAGCCTCTTTCCACATTCTCGATTGACGTGGATAATGCAGCTTACTCTAATGTACGACGTTTTATTAACCAAGGAACTTTTCCTCCAATTGATGCCATACGCACGGAAGAGTTCTTGAATTATTTCACCTATGACTATCCCACACCACAGGGAAAAGACCCGGTATGTATTACCACCGAGGTATCCAACGCCCCGTGGAACATGCAACACAAACTGGTACACATCGGCATCAAAGCAAAAGAAATTCCCACGGATAATCTTCCTGCTTCCAATCTTGTATTTTTGATCGACGTGTCCGGTTCCATGAGTGACGCGAACAAACTCCCGCTATTAAAATCATCCCTGAAATTACTCGTGAAACAACTTCGCCCGCAAGACCGGGTAGCAATTGTCACTTATGCAAACCACACGAAAGAGGTACTTGCCTCTACTCCGGGAAGTGATAAAGCCAAAATTCTGGATGCAATCGACGGCTTATATGCTAGCGGTGGCACGGCCGGTGGAGATGGTATACAACGAGCCTACCGGGTTGCCGAGAATAATTTCATAAAAGGAGGTAATAATCGTATCATCCTAGCCACAGACGGGGATTTCAATATCGGGATTTCTTCACCCGAAGAACTGGAAAAGATGATTGAAACGAAACGAAATACGGGTATATACCTGACCGTTTTAGGCTTCGGGATGGGAAACTACAAAGATAACCGGATGCAAATACTCGCGGAGAAAGGAAACGGAAATCACGCTTACATTGACAATCTGACAGAAGCGAAAAAAGTATTAGTGAACGAATTCGGCGGAACCCTTTTCACGGTTGCCAAAGACGTGAAGATTCAAGTGGAATTCAACCCGGCCAAGGTTCAGGCCTATCGTTTAATTGGCTATGAAAGTCGTCTGCTGGAAGCAAAAGATTTCAATGATGACACGAAAGATGCCGGAGAAATGGGAGCCGGACATAGTGTTACCGCCTTGTACGAAATCATCCCAGTCGGTATTAAAAGCAATTTTATTCCAAGCATCGACCCCTTGAAATACCAGAAAACCGAAAAGAATGAAAAGAAAACATTAACAGATAGTCCAGAACTACTAACCGTGAAACTCCGCTACAAGCAACCGGAATCACATAAAAGTTCTAAAATGGAGGTAACTATTATCGATAATAATACACCGCTAAAAAAGAGCTCCGAGAATTTCCGGTTCTCTGCCGCTGTTGCAGGCTTCGGAATGTTATTACAAAACTCGGAATACAAGAACAATTTTACATTCGACGACGTTATCGATCTCGCCAAACAAGCCACGAATTACGATCCGGAAGGATATCGGAAAGAATTTATCCGACTGGTTGAAAGCGCCGCCTTGCTAAAATGAACAAAATAAAATTGGCCGGGAAACTTTCCGGCCAATTTCTATAAAGCAATATCGCTTTACTTAATCAATAAATCGTTTTTCAATGCCGCCCGGGGCACAGTCACTTCTGCCACCCCACACGCATAAGCTCCCAGCACATATTGACCATAGGTAAAACAAACAGATTTCTTATTAAAGTTTACAGTAGTCACATCTTTCAGCGTGGGATCTGTTGTAAAACAACCTTCCGGATTCTTGAAATTCGCTTTCAATTGGGCATTAATCTGCGCTTCATTCACGTAATTCAACACTTCTTGATCGGTTAAGAATTTCTGATTCTGCACGTCATAATTGAACGTATAGAAATTTGTTATTCCATGAGCCCCACCCGTAAACGTGTAAACCATCAAACGAACACTCACGTACCGGTCATTTGCCATGAACACGCTATCTCCTACTTGCAACTCGTATATCCATGCCGGACGCTCTTCCCCGCTTCCTTGCCATGATTGAAAGAACTCGTTCGCATCAGCCTTCAAACTATCCTGCAAATCATTCACGAACTTCTCAATTTTCTTGTTCAATACCTCGCAACTCTTGTTCACGTTTGCATCAGCAGACGAAAACATGGAACGATTTACCGTAATATCCCAGTTCTCAGAATTCACTGTAACCTTCTCATTTTTCACGTTCAAATCTTGAACTTTGGGCTGGCACCCCATAAAGGTAAATGCCATAAAAACTGCCATAATTAGTGTACTTTTCATTGTGTGTTTCATTTTTTTGTGTGTTATACAAATATAAGAAAACTCGCCCGATTATGGATGGATTCAGGAAAAATAATGTAAACTATTGGGTTTTCAGGGAGATACGCAGCATTATTCCGCATTTGTAAACGTGTGCTTTGAAGCTGTTTTTTGAATAGTTAAGCGGAAAAATTGCTACCTATCCGTTGCCCATTCCAGTTGTATGGAGTTGTTTGAAAATCCTTTTTGCTCCGACCATAAAGAACGCAGTTTTATCATTTTGGCTTAGCGAAGGTACTTATTTTTTTTGAGATATGAAAAATATAGGTTCCGGAAGTCAATGGTGATAGCTTTGTCTATGTTTGACGATATTTTACATGCCGATGATTAACTCTGTCTCCGTTAATTTTGCAAACAATGGAACAGATTATGAATCAAACAGATGTAAAGGTTTCGTTCTACCTTAAAAAGAGCGAGGCGGATGCCAAGGGAAATTGTCCCGTAATGGCACGGCTTATTGTCGGCAAGTACTCTGAAACAGCATTCAGTGTTAAGCTTCGTGTGCCACAGTCTTTGTGGTTATCTGGACGTGCCTGTGGGAAAAGCGCTGCGGCCCGAGACATAAATAACAGGCTGGATGAAATACGTGCAGCTGCTTTCAGTATCTATGCGGAACAATCCGCAAACCGTGAAGTTGTTACTGCAGAAGAAGTAAAACACCAGCTTTTGGGAATGGCTCCGGAACAGGAAACCTTGTTAAGCTATTTCAGGCTTTTCATGAGAAATTTCGAGAAACGTGTTGGGATTAACCGGACGGAAAGCAGCTTGAACGGTTATCGAAATTCCTATGATCATCTGGTTCGTTTCTTACAGTCACAATACAAGTTGTCAGACATTCCTTTTGCAGCATTAGACCGTTCTTTCATTGAAAAATTCGATTTGCATTTGCGTACGGAATGTCATTTGGCTCCAGGAACGATTGTAAATCTTACTGTAAGGCTGAAAACAATTGTCGGAGAAGCGATTGCGGACGGTATCATTACAGCGTTTCCTTTTGTGGGTTATGAACCGACGCATCCGCAATCGGAACAAAAATATCTTACAACAGAGGAATTGAACAGAATCATGACCACCCCTTTGCATAGTCGCACCCTTTATCATGTACGGGATTTGTTTTTGTTTTCCTGCTATACTGGTATTCCTTATAGCGATATGTGTATGCTGACAAATGAGAATCTTTCCCTTGCTGAAGATGGCATTTGGTGGATTAGGAGTTCACGCAAGAAAACCGGTGTAGATTTTGAAATACCGCTTATGGAATTGCCGCTTCATATCATTGAAAAGTACCGGGATGTGGCTCCTGAGGGAAAGCTTCTTCCTATGTATTCCAACAGTTCGTTGAACCATTATTTGAAACAGATAGCCGTACTCTGTGGCATAGAACGCAAGCTGGTCTTCCACGTGGCCCGTCATACCTATGCGACCGAAATCACCCTTTCCCATGGTGTACCACTTGAAACGGTCAGCAAGATGTTGGGACACAGCAGAATTGGTACTACACAGCTTTATGCAAAGGTTACAGACAATAAGATAGATACAGATACAAAAGCATTGGATAAAAAAATTGCTGAGAGGTTTTCTGTAGTTATTTGATAATGGCAAAAAATAGGATTATGAAAAGAAATACTGATAATATGGAAATCAAACGTCGCAGTACATTTGCGATATTGTTTTATATAAACCGTACCAAAATCCGTAAAGACGGAACATGTCAGCTGCTGTGCAAGATAAGCATAGATGCCAAATGGGAACAGATAGGAACGAAAGTGTCTGTCAATCCTGCCGTTTGGAATCCGGAAAAGGGACGGGCTGACGGCCGCAGTGAGAATGCTATTACCGTCAACCGGGCCATTGATGATCTGACAAAAGAAATCAAGGAGCATTATAGGCGGATTAAGAACAGTCTGGGATTTATTACGGCAGAGCAGGTAAAGAATGCTGTGATGGGAGTCGGTCAGAAACCGCTAACTCTGCTGGCTCTTTTCAGAGAGCATAACGAGGAGTTCAAGAAGCGTATCGGGGTGGATCGGATAAAGGAAAGTTATGATTCCTACTTGCGCTCATATAAGCACCTTTCTGCTTTTGTGCAGGAAAAACGTGGTATAGAGGATGTTCTTTTACGGAATCTTGATCGTGTTTTTTATGATGACTTTGAACTGTTTCTCAGGACGAACAGGAACTTAAGTCCGAAGACAGTACATGAACACCTTTATAGACTGAAGAAGATGACTATGAGGGCTGTCAGTCAGGGAACAATACGCCGCGATCCTTACTGTCGTCTTCATCCGGAATTACCCAAACGGAAAAGTCGTCATCTGAAATTGGAAGATCTGAAGACACTGCTTACAACCCCGGTCGAGAAGCCACAGCTTCAGTTTGTCCGAGATATGTTCATTTTCTCCACCTTTACCGGACTTGCCTATGCAGATTTGAAAAGACTGACTGTTAATGATATTATACAATCTGAGGATGGTTCGTGGTGGATTCATATCCAACGTCAGAAAACAGGGACATTGTCTTCTGTACGGCTGTTGGATATTCCGTTGAAGATAATTGAAAAGTATCGGGAACAGCGTCATGATGACAAGGTTTTCAATTTATACAAGCGTGAGTATTTCATTATGCTTACCCGTAAGTTAGGTGAGGTATACGGTTTTGAACTCACATTCCATAAGGCGCGACACAATTTCGGAACTCATATAACTCTTTCAATGGGCATTCCAATTGAAACGGTCGGTAAAATGATGGGCCATATGCGAATTGAAACTACGCAGCTTTATGCTAAAGTCACCGACAAGAAAGTAGATGAAGACATGAAACGTCTGAAGGCAGCTGGTCTAAGCCAAACATCCGGCTTATATGAGGAGGATATTATAGTAAGGAAACAGAGACGAAAATCCCAAAGCCAGCTATCAGAAAATAAAGAAACGACCTTGTAACGAGGCCGTTTCTTTTGCATTGTTTCATACCCATCGCTGTTCTTCCCTGCATCTTTTATATGCGTCGTCAAGAACTTTCTGTATGTCTGACTCTTTGTAAAGGGCTTTTCCCTGCACAAGGTAGTAAGGTATCACACCGAGGGTCCGGTATTCCTGCAAGGTACGCCGGCTTACTTTCAACAGCTTTGAAAGTTCCTCGTCCGTGAGGAAATAATCACTGTGGAATGCGGGTCTCGGAGCCGTCCTTATTGCGTCTATCATACGCTCCATGTTTTCCAGCCCTTTGAAAATAGTATCAATCCGCTGGTCCTTTCTGTCTATAAGATCGTAACTCATGGCTTTCTTTTTTGTGGGTGATAACTTGATTCCAACATGTTTTGCACATCTTCCGGCTTGTAGAAGAACTTGTTCTTGACCCGGGTGAAAGGCAACAGCCCTTTCTCACGATATACCTGAAGCGTTCTCTTTGATATGCGGAGAATCCCGCATACCTCCTGATTGTCCATCCATTTTTTCAGTCCTGCATCTTTGGCCGGATTGCATATACCAGTGACTTTTTTCTCTATCATGCTGAATCGGACAACCAGTTCGTCAAATGTCCGTTTGTCTATACATATAATTTCCATACTGCCGTTTTGTTAGAATTGAATACCGAGTTCCTTTTTAATTTTTGCCGGAAGTACCTTTCCTTTCCTGCTCAGGAAGTCCTGGACTTCCGAAGCCTTGTAATAGGTACGTCCGTCAATCATGTAGTAGGTGACGAGTTTCTTCTGGCGGTAGCGTGCAAGTGTACGCTTGGTAACACCAAGGAGCTCGCACATATCCTGGTTGTCAAGCAGCTTGTCACCCTCAAGAGCGGCCGTCTGCCTGTTCATGCGGTTCAGCCTGTCATCTATCCTGTCAAACCGTTCCATTATCTGATGGAGTATCATCTGGAATGTCTCCCTGTTTATCTGTATCATAATGAATTCTGTTTTTAGTGTAATAATTCCATTTTTTACACCGTGTTGCGCAACAGGTTTCATTATGATATAGGCCAAAACATAGACCAACGGAACATATCGCCACATAAAAGCATGACAAGTCATTGAGTAATAGGAAAATAAAAAATCAGCCCCATAAAAATGAGACTGATGGAAGTATTGCAAATGCAATATGTTGCAATGCCTTATTGCAATGTCTTGCAATAAACCAGGCGACAAATTCCGTTTTTGAATGTTTTGGATTTTACGGTTTTCCACTCTCCACGTGGCAGATGTTTTGAGACGGATTTATGGTTCGGACGAGTGGAAGGAAACAGGAAAATGATCATTTCATCTATGAGATGATAAACTGAGAGACCACGCAAAAGTTCTATGCTTTCTTCGTCATGTATCTCGGCTTGATAAAGGATGGATGGGTCTGACATGTCTTTCTCGCACATGAAATCCACAAGCGGATAACCCGGATAGAGCCGGCGGGTACATTTGTCGCGCCCGTATGAGAATCCGTCCTTGTCGTCTCTCATCCATTGTAATAAGGGGTCGTCTTCCGCCGGAATGGAACCGTCTAATGTCATTGCTATCAGAACCTGTAACTTGGCCATACCTTTTTTCCTCTAAATGAAAAGCGTGAAACTCACGCACTATCAGGTAGAGGCTCTGGTAAGCCCATTGTAGAATCATGCATGAGCTCACGCTATAGGACATAGCATAAGCTACACGCAAAAGCCTCTACAATATCAATTTACCAGATTTCTACCTGAGACGTCTTGCGACTTATGTTGTAATGTTCGGCAAGGCTTAAAGCAATGCCGATATTTTCTCCTTATGTTGTGACTGTCATTCCTATATTACAAGGATTTCCAATCATATGCAAATGTAGGCATTTTATTCCAAACAGAAATATGGAATGACGGTTATTTGTCATTCAATCCATATTTTTTCATTTTCCGATATAGTGTGGACGGATCAATATGCAGTATGCCTGCTGCTTGTTTGCGACTCCCATGGCTGGTTTTCAATGCCTGTATTATCGAGTGTTTCTCTTCCGCATCGTTTTCAGGAAAAAGATTGATTTCCTCGGTCGCCGCTTCCAGTTTGATATTCAGGTCGGCGGTTTCAATGAGCGGCTGTTTAGCCATAAGTACCGCCCTTCTTATCCTGTTATGCAGTTCCCGTACGTTCCCAGGCCAGCGGTAAGAGAGAAGCAATTGTTCCGCTTCAGAACTGAAGCCTTCTGTCGGTCTTTTCAGTTCTCCGGAAAACTTTTTTCTGAAATGATGAGCCAAAGACAGAATGTCATCGGGGCATTCATGCAAGGAAGGCAGGACAATCTCAAATTCGCATAGCCGGTGGTATAGGTCTTCCCTGAACCGTTTTTCTTGTATTGCAAGTTGGAGATCTTCATTGGTGGCGGCTACAATTCTTACATTAGCCCGCTTTTCTTTGTTACCACCTATTGGGATGTATGTGCCTTCTTGCAAAACCCGCAGCAGCATGGCTTGGACGTCCAGGGACAAGATCCCTATTTCATCCAGAAAGAGTGTTCCGCCTTTTGCCACTTCAAAATATCCGTCCTTGTTGGCGTCGGCACCGGTAAATGTTCCCTTTATGTGCCCGAAAAAGAGGGAGGGTGCAAGCTCCTTGGGTATGACTCCACAATTCACGGCGACAAACGGCATATCCTTCCGCTCTCCTATATAGTGGATACGCTGTGCAACCGATTCTTTTCCGGCACCGTTAGGACCAAGTATAAGCACAGAAATGTCAAATGGGGCGACTGTACTGACCAGATGTTCGACCTCCTGCATCTGAAGGCTGTTTCTGGGGAGCAAATCCTTGTTTTTGTCGCATATCACAGATTTGGGACGGAAAATATCTTTCAGTTGTCTTTGCAATTCGTCCATCTGTACCGGTTTTGCCAGATAGTCTTTGGCTCCCAGTTTTATGGCTTGTACAGCATCCGGTACTGAAGCATATCCGGTCATGATAATGAAAGGGATATCCATCCGTTCCTTCCGCATCCATTCGAGCAAAGATATACCGTCCCCTTCCGGCAGGCGTACGTCGGACAGCACAAGGTCGAAACTTTCTTTCTTGAGCAGTTTTCGTGCCCCAGGTTCATCTATTGTTATCTCTGCTTCATAACCGGATTTTTCCAACCTTTTTTTCTGTTGCCCGGCAAGCATGATGTTGTCTTCAACTATCAGTATTCTGTATTTCATTCATGTTTTCATTTAATTATGTCCGTCCATTTACGATAATCGGCTTTTTGTCTCAGATATCAGCCGGTCTATTCTTCTGACAATTCTTTCCACATCATTGCGGAATGCTGACTCATCCGTATCTTCCACATACTCTTCATAGCTGTACGATTCCAGCTCATGGGCTATTCCCAATTGCTCCCACATCGGGTACATCCTGTGCAGAGTTTCCCATATCCGCTTCCGGTCGAGCTTTTCCTGACTCAAAGAATCCAGCAAGTCAGAACTGTTCCTATTGGATTCCTCTATAAGAGTCTCCAAAGTCCAGCGTTCGTCTCCTGTAGTGACATACAGAGCCTCGAAATCTGGAGAATGATTATCCATTGTTCTGTTCTGTCCAATGAGTGACGAGAGAAATTCGAGCAGGTCCCTTGTATAGAACGGTTTGTGGATACAGCCGGCAAATCCGGCTTGAATATAGCGGTCTGCATCGCCGTCGTTACGGGCGGTCATTGCAGCTATGGGAATTGTCCGTGAATTTCCTATGTTGGAAAGGCGTAGCAGATGCAACAGGTCAAAACCTCCCGTACCACGCATCTGTATATCGGTCAGCAATAGGTCGTATTCTCCGGTTCTCAATGCCTTGACCACTTCCTGTGCATTGGTACAGGCTCGGCATGAGATACCGTTCCGTTCCATCATTTCAACTGTGTTGCGCAATTGTATCGGATCGTCATCGACTACAAGAACCCGCCGAGGAAGTCTGAGGTTTCCCGTATAAGTTTCTGGCTTGTCTCTTGCAGGCTCATTGGTCTGCCTAAGCGGAATTTCCACCTTGAATTCGCTGCCTTTACCGATCTGGCTCGAAACAGAGAGTCTTCCTCCGAACAGGTTCACCAGCCCTTTCGTAATGGAAAGTCCCAGTCCGAAGCCTTCTGAATCCAAATCAGGAGCAGCCCGTTCAAAGGGCTGAAAAATGCGTTGTGTTGTGTTCTCGCCCATTCCTATCCCCGTATCTTTGACCTTTACTGAAAGAGTATCTTCTTCATAACTTGCCAGAAATTTGATATAACCTGTACGGGTGAATTTTACAGCATTCTCCAGAATGTTGACCACTATCTGCCTTATGCGGTCTGCATCGCCAAGGACGGTGATGCCGCACCCCATAAAAGCCTTGTCAAACATCAATCCTTTGTCGTTCGCCTTGCGTGTGTATTCTTCAGCGATACTTTCCAGAAAGGATTCAAGATGGAAAGGAATTTCGTTCAGGGTTTCTTTAGCATCGTCCAGACGGGAGAGGTCAAGCAGGCTGTTGGCAAGCCGGGTGATATGACGGGATGATTCAAGGATGTTTCCGAGATAGGCATTGCGGCGTTTCCGGTCACGAGTATCCATGGCCAGTTCAGCACTGCCACTGATGGCATTGAGAGGTCCTCGTATGTCATGGGAAAGTGTGATGATTATTTTCTTGCGCATGTCGGAGAGTGTACGGTTTTGTGTTGCCGTATCTTCCAGTTCAGCCTTGTCCCTTTCCCTGCGGTTAAGGTCACGCATGATGATAAGGTGCGAAATGATGAGCAGGATGATGGCCATGCCGATTACTCCTGCCATTAAAAAGAACGACATTTTCTCTGCTTCTGCCATTTTTAACTCTCTTTGTGAGAAGGCAGTCTGTGCCTGTTCGTCAAGGTCGTTTATCAGCTTGTTCAATGTCCTGTTCAATTCCCTGTTGCGCATACGCAGGCTGTCGGCATAAATGTCCATTTCGTTCGCCTGTCTTTGATGTATTGCTATCAGGCTGTCGCTGAAATCATGAAGTTCTTTTTGGGATGGCATTACTTGTATTTCTTCTTTTTTCCCGAAGAATCCTGCAATCCCTTTTTTCTTTTGTTCTATGGTACGGATATGTGTTGCACGCCTCGCCACTTCCGGCAACTGGTTTACCAGCACGCTGTCCGCTTCAGTTCGCCGTTCAAACATTTCCATTATGTGCAGCAGGTGTGTCTCCTTTTCGGCAAGCAGAGCACGAAGAGTGTCTATCTGTTCCGGGCGTACATATTCACGGCAGTGTCGTTTAAGCGAGTTCAACAAACTGTCGGCTTGAAGTCGGTGGTTACGATAGTACAGATAGTCCGCTTTGTTCCAATTTACCACACCCTCACCCAATGTGGCGAGCCCCGTAATACGGCGATGAGCCGTGTTGATACCACGACGTACAAGGTTTATGTTTGCCGTCTCTGCCTCAATTTCGCGCATCCGCTGCCGTTCATATATCAAAATGGCGGCCATGCTACCGATGACCGCCATAAGTATGGCATAGCCGAAAAATATTTTATATCGCAGCGACACTGTTTGTTGATGAAAAATATAATTGGTTAACTAAATATCAATATCACAGGATAGTGATCCCCACCCATCATATGATATCTTAGTACACATGTTCTTAGCTGTAATCTGCTATCGATAAGGAAATAATCTAATTCTCGACCTGAAAAATGTGTTGGCATACCACAACAAGCAAAATTAGCACTATTTCCCGGCCTACTCCTGGTACCTGTGGTCATTATTCTTAAATATTCTGATAATTCGCTTGGCGTTGAATTCATATCTCCGCCAATGATGAAAGGAGATACTGCATGACGTACTAAATCTCTTATATCTCCTACAGCACCAGACCCAGATTCGCAATGAAGGGTATAAATGTTACATCCATTATAATTTAAACAAATTGCAGATCGGCCTGTTCCTGATATCAGATAATGTATTGATGCTACAAAATTCAAATCCGCAATGATACAAGTATTACATCTACAATTATAAGCACCTGCATGTTCTACCACAACATAGTGGTATCTACCACTATGTTGTGCAGGCAGTATGAAATTACCACATTCTTGTATCATAACGACATTACATTGTTCTGTTGTTAATAGATGATTCAATATATTTAATTTAATAGCATCATTAAGAGGATTTCCTTGGGAATTCCATGTACAAATTTTCATATGGCTGTTTTTAGATGTTTGATGCATTTATTATGTTTTCATAATAATTATTATCAAATTTGAACGGGACTTTATACATCCCGTTCTATATGTTTATACTCTATTTACTGCTTTCTGTATTTATAGGCTCGATACAGGAAGCCATTATATCCATCAGTTTAGACAGACCTTCGGTCTGCGGCTGCTGACTGGCTGTCACATGTATCTGGTATTTTGCCGTTTGGTTGGTCATGCGGGTGTTCTCGCGGGCGGTCGTGACTTTGCCGCTGATTTCCGCATTTATAAACCAATGTTTTGCAGAAGCTTTTGCCTCTACTTCTGCGTTGGTAGTGCTTTTTACGTTTGATGTATCGGTAACCTCCATCTGGAAATCGACATCCACGCGATCTATGAGCAGGGAAGGAATAGGCACCAATCCTATAAACGGAGCCTTGACACTTTGTGACATTGTTGTCATTTTTCCATCCTGCTGTATCGGTCTTTCGACATCGAATTCCAATATACGCGCTTTATTGCCGCTTTTACCATCAAATGCAATTTGCTGGTAGAAATTCCATGCTGTCGCTGCCAATTCCTGTTGTGCTTCGGCTGCTGCAATAAGTGGAGCTGCAATAAGTTCCCGCATGGGAAGCCCCTTGAATTTGTCAGTCACGTTTGAATCTGCTTTAAGAACTGGAGAAGTTTCTCTGTTTTGAGTCTCTTCCAATGCAGCGGAGATAATTTCTTTCGCCTGTCCGCTTACATTTTCATTCAAGTTTTCCGCATTTTCTTGTTGCCCTTGGTTCTTTATTTCTTCTGCCATAACATTTGAATTTTAAAATTGTTAGATATTTTTTACAAAATCGTCAATAATTCGGGAAATGCTCTCCGGAGTCTCCTGAACCTTAAAATTGACGCAAACCTCCATGACATCATCCGCATCCGGTTTTATGTTGCTCATCTGCATCTGGAGATTGGCTCTGTGCGGACTGGATAACAGCAAGTTGTTTTCCGGGATCTGTGATTCCACGCTTCCGACCTTCGCCTTGAACTTTATCTGCACATTATCCATTGCAAGATAATGATGGGATATCAAGGCTATAAGTGGAATATCAATAGTCTTGTCTCCAACCATGATTTTTTTCGATTGGAACGTATTTGCGTTATTTGCATTTGTTCCTTCAAAAAGTCTGGTCAGATTTTGTATCTGATGATTCTGTAATGTATCTTGTGCACAGTTTACGGCGTACTGCAAACCATTCATAATATCAGAGAATGAATTGGTTTGAACACTGTCCGGCTCATCGTCATTATTTTTCTTGCCTCTGTGAAAAAGTCCCATGTTTTTTATTTAATTACTTGATTTGTTGCCTTTAATGAGCACCAATCTTGACAATGTCCGGCTTACAGCTTCCATATTTACACTGGAGTCTATATTATTATTGACAATGCCTTGATGCCAAAACCAATATGGTGGATTCTCCGTGTGTTCCATCACGTCCTCCTTTTTTATTGGGGTTATACTTCGGTTAATGTTCGTTGCGGGCGGAACATTTCCGTCCGCAACGGCTTACTGCTTCCTCAAGGTAGGCAATGCTCCTTTAAGTTCGTAACGCCACTTTGAGCCTGCGTTCTGCAAGGCGGTGTTCATGGCATCAACGGCTTTCTGCCAGGTAACGACAGAGCCGTCCACCTTCGTGGCTCCGGTGCTTTCCCTATTGTAGCCGATGCCTTGTTCATGATTGTTTTTCCAATAGCAGGCGGTCACGGTGGTGTAGTTATTTCCCAAAAAGCCGCCGATATGTACATAGCCAGTGCTACTACCCGTACTGGTTACGTTGCCCGTGGCATAGCAGGCAAGGAGGCTGCTTCCTGCGTTCATTCCCACCAGACCGCCGCCAGCGATATTCTTTTTGGGGGCTATTTCTAAGGTCACGTTGCCCGTGGCATAGCAAGCGGTCAGGGTGGCATTCGAATTCGTCTGACCTGCCACGCCGCCGACATCGACCATTCCCTTCACTGTGGCAGAGGAACTGCATCCGGTGATGGAACCGCCTATTTGAACACCCACCACACCGCCGACATACACCGTGCCGCTGACGCTGCCCGACACCGAGCAGTTTTCAATGGTGCCCCAGCTAGATCCTACCACGCCGCCAATACTGCCGCCATATATTTGATTGCTTGTTATCTGTACGCCCTCCATCACCACGTTCTTCACCGTACCAGCTCTATTGAGCCAGCCGAACAGACCCGCATATTCGTCATTTGTCGTAAAGGTCAGCCCCGTAATGGTATGGCCGCCACCGTCGAAGGTGCCTTTGTATGAGTTGTCGTAGTCTGTGCCTATCGGCGTCCAGTCTTTGCCGGTGAGGTCAATGTTTTTGTCGAGGGTAATGTTAATGTCGGTCTTACCTCCGTTCACTAATTCGGCAACATTCATCAGACCATCGGCGGAGGTCACGGTGTAGCTGCCGTTGCTCTCTATGGTATAGCCCAGGTCTTTTGCCGCAGCGAGGGAGACGGTGTAGGTATATTCACCGCCCGCCTGCCAGTCGGTAGCATTCTTCATCTTATAAACGAAGGTCTTGCCGTTAGTGAAGGTGCAGGTAATGAATGCCGTGCCAGCAGCCACACTTTGCGGGGCTACGATGGCGGTGTAGGTGTTGCTGCCCTTGTCATACGGGGTGATTTTATCCGGATTGTCGCCTTCGGTGGAGAGACCCGTCAGCTGCACGGATGCCAGCCCCTCGGTGTAGTCCGTCAGAACGATGGTCACTCGCGCCGTGCGGTGGGTGAAGCGGAGCGTGGGGCTACCGTAGGTCACCGTCTGTCCGTCGGCTACGATGAGGTCGCTGCCCTCAAAGTCTTTCTGGGCACTTTGGTTGGCTTTTACCTTCACAGCAGGCGGAGTTGTCTCGCCCTCGGTGTATGGCCACCACGCTGTGACGGTGATGTCGTTGTGGCTGGTCCAGTAGTACGGGTCGGTGGAGGTCAGCGTGGCGCTGGTGGGGGCGGCGGTGGAGGGCGTCACGTCGTATGCCTTCACCGTGCCGTCCATCAGGACTGCCACGCTCTGCACACCCTCCCAATTGCCGTCCGCTGGGGCACGGGTGCCGGCGGTGGCTGTCGCGACGGGATTCAGCCCCGTGGCGGTGAAGACGATGGGTGTGCCTTCCGCCCCTTCCGGCAGGAAGCCCGCTTCGTCCTGTGTGCAGGCGCCCAATAAGAGGGCGAGCGCTGCAAGTGCAAAAAATCTTGTCTTCATTATATCTGTTATTTTATTACTCTGGTTCTTTCCGTTGCGGGCGTAACTTTTCCCCACGACGGTTTACTGCTTCCTCAAGGTGGGCAATGCTCCCTTAAGTTCGTAACGCCACTCTGAGCCTGCGTTCTGCAAGGCGGTGTTCATGGCATCAACGGCTTTCTGCCAGGTAACGACAGAGCCGTCCACCTTCGTGGCTCCGGTGCTTTTCCTATTGTAGCCGATGCCTTGTTCATGATTGTTCTTCCAATAGCAGGCGGTCACGGTAATGTAGTTATCTCCCAAAAAGCCGCCGATATGTACATAGCCAGTGCTACTACCCGTACTGGTTACGTTGCCCGTGGCATAGCAGGCAAGGAGGCTGATTCCGTCGTTGAATCCTACCAGACCGCCGCCAGAGATATTCTGTCTGGGGTCTATTTCTATGGTCACGTTGCCTGTGGCATAGCAAGCGGTCAAGGTGGCACCAAAAATCGTCTGACCTGCCACGCCGCCGACATTGAGCGTTCCCTTCACTGTGGCAGAGGAACTGCATCCGGTGATGGAACCGTCCCTTTGAGCACCCACCACACCGCCGACGCTCACCGTGCCGCTGACGCTGCCCGACACCGAGCAGTTTTCAATGGTGCCCCGGCTATATCCTGCCACGCCGCCGGCATAACCCGACCTGTGATTGCATGTTATCTGTATGCCATCCATCACCACATTCTTCACCGTACCGAATTTACCGAAATTACCGAGATAGCCGAACAGACCCGCATATTCGTCATTTGTCGTAACGGTCAGCCCCGTGATGGTATGGCCTCCGCCGTCGAAGGTGCCGGTGTATGAGTTGTCGTAGTCTGTGCCTATCGGCGTCCAGACTTTGCCTGTGAGGTCAATGTTTTTGTCGAGGGTAATGTTTATGTCGGTCTTACCTCCGTTCACTAATTCGGCTACATTCATCAGGCCGTTGGCGTTATAGACCGTGTAGGTCTTGGTGTTGCTGTCGTAGATGTAGCCCAAATCCTCAGCCTCGCCGCTCTCGCCGCCGCCGTCAGCCCAGTTGCCGATGGTGCAACCCTCTAACGTCAGGCCGGTGGTGTTCACCTTGACGGTATATTTATAGCGGCTGCCAGCCTCTAATACGACGTTGTTCTGCGGACGGAAGTAGAAGGTGCCGCCGCCGAGTTCCACCTTGACGAACGGCTTGCCTGCCGCAACGGTCTGCGGGGCGGTCAGTGCCTCGTAGGTGTTGCCGCTTGCGTTGTAAGTCTTGATGGCGGTCGGGTTGCCGTTATCGGCGGACAGGCTCACGAGGCTCACCGTGGCACCGGCGACGCTCGTGAATCCCGTGCCGGGCTTCAGTTCGATTGTCACGCGTGCCGTGCGGTGGGTAAATTCAAGTGTCGGGTTGTTAAATTCCACCTTCCGGTTCTCAGCAGAGATGAAGTCGCTGTTCTGGAAGTCAGCCAGTTTGCTTTGGTCTTCTGCAACCTTCACGGCAGGCATCTGTGTGATGTCGGCATTGTCGAAGGGTAACCACGCCGATACGGTAATCGGGTCGCGGCTGGTCCAGTAGTGCGGGTCGTTCTCGCGTGAGAGCGTGGCACTCTTGAAATCGGTAGAAGCCGTTACGGTGTATTCCTTTACCGCATCGCCCATCTTGAGTGCCACGGAAGTGATGCCCTGCCAGTCGCCGTCCACAGAGGCACGGGTGGAAGGGGCTGCCAGCGGCGTTGCTTCTACGGACAATCCGGTGGCACGGATGACGACGGGGTATTCACCTTCGGGCAGACGGTTATCGCCAGCAAGTTCGTCCTGCGTGCAGGCGGCGAGGGCGAACAGCAGTGCGGTGGCTGCGGGGATATATAATCTATGTCTCATAATTCTTCATTCTAATCGATTAATTATTAAAATCCTACAGGTCAGCACCCACATCTCCACCGTCTATATCGTTCCACTTTGCAATGGTGGCTTCGCTGACTTCAAGGACTTTGTTGCGTACCTTGACGGTATAGGTATAGTTGTTGCCCGCCAGCAGTGCGCCTTCGGGCATGGTGAGTGTGGCATGATATTCCTGACCTTTGTAATTCACAACCAACGGCAGGGATGCAACTGTCTGCGGGAAGAGGATGATCGATGACGTGAGATTGCCGTCTGCCAGATTCATGGCCAGTTCTCCGGTCTGTACTCCGTTGTCTGCGGTGGCAATACCGTCGGCCGTGTTGAACGTACCGGTGAGTAACAATCCGTCTAGCGTGTAACGTTCAGGCTTGACCACGCTGAAATCCACGCCGTCGCCCGCCTCGAAGGTAAGGGTTATCTGGCTCATGCGGTGGTGGAAGGAGTTGTCTTCACCGCCTTTGGCGGTTTTGTCGGTAAAGCTTACTACCGGGTTGTTTTTGTCTCCCGTGGCTCCTGAAGCAAAGAGGAAGTCGATGGCAGGCTTGTTCTGCTGCGCCGTGGCATCGGTCGTGGCTGCGAGGATGCCTCCCGTCGTGTTGTACGGATAGTAGGCGCGGAAAGTATGGGTCTTTGTATCTTCGATATAGATAACCTTTCCTTCTGCCTCAAATTTCCCGTTTTTCAGGATGAAAGGCACGTTGCCGTACTGGGAATCGTTGCCGATGTCGGTGATGCCGATACGGTCGCCGCCAGTCCAGGTGGTTCCGCTGGCGCGGGTGGCGGGGGCGATGTTGGCGGTAAACTGGGCGGCCACGGGGTCACCGTTCAGGTTCTCGTTGTCGTTGTTGCAGGCTGCCAGTGCGAGGGCGAGCGTTGCAAGTGTAAAAAATCTCGTCTTCATTATATTAGTCATTATATTAGTTTAATTCCATTTCAATATTTGCTGCACCTCAGCAAAATCAAAGCAAGCTTTGCTCCTGCGTTCGGTTTACTAATTATTTACAAATCGGCATTTACATCATCACCTTTCACTTCTCCCCAGCCGTTGATTTCGGCTCCGTCCACTTCCATGCCTTCGGGAGTCTCAACCAGCGTTCCGCCGAGGGTCAGCGATTCGCCCTTTCCGGTGTTGAAATCCTTGAGGGCTTCCGTAAGGTCGCTTTTCAGCGTGGTGGGGGTCGGGTTGCCGTCAGCATAGCGGATTTCACCCGTCAGCAGTTGTTCCGTGCCAGTCACACCCAGCAGCCGCACCGTGGCTTTCCACTTGCCGGCATCGTCACCTTCGGTAATCTTGGTGAAGGGCAGCACGACGTTCGAAGCGGCTCCGTAGGTATCGGTAGCGAAGTCGAGTGTTCCGGCTGCACCCGTCAGATGGGCAACAATCTCCGTGATGCGTCCGGCGGCATCACCTGTAGGTTCGACGACAAGCGTCAGTTCGCGTACCTGCTGCTTCATTGCGGCAGTCAGCGGATAGTCCTTGTCTTTCTCGATGGTCACCTGTTCCGTATAGGTGAAGAACCATCCCGGGGCATTGTTCACAAAGGCATCCGTGCCTGCCCGGGTTCCCGTGGATGCGGCAATGGTGGCTGTGGTGCCGTTCACCGTGATTCCTTCAGCCGGGTTCCACACCGCAAGTGTGTAGCTGCCCGGAGCAAACAGATGGTCGGGGGTATGGGTGGCGGAAGTCTCCGTACCCGTATAGTCACCCATGGTGACCGTCCATGTGGCAGGTATGTCAATACCCTCACCGCGGGCCGACCAGTCGGCTGTCACCGCAATCTTCCCGTAGTCGGGATGCGGCGTGTCATAAAGCGTGTCCTTCACGCAGGAAGAGAACAGCACGGCGGCTGCCATTCCCATCATATTTATATATTGTCTTGCTTTCATATTCTATTCCTCCGTGTTAGAATAACTTCCATACCAATGTCACACCGGCATTGATGGGACCCCACCAATCTTTTGTTTCGTTGCCGCGGCGTACACGCACGCCGTCGATGACTTCATATTTTTCGAAATCGGCATTCAGGTAGCCCAAACCGAGGTTGAAATCAAGAGCCAGTGCCTTGTTCAGCCGCAGCTGATAGCCAGCGGTGATGCCGCCACCCATCAGGTCGCCCTGCTTGCCTGTTTCGGAGAACTTGTAGTTGAACTGTCCGGCCTTGAACATCGCGCCCAGATACCAGGCTTTCTTCTCACCCATATAGTAACGTACTTCCGGAGCCACTTCCCAGAGTGCATAGCGGCGGTCTTTGTCGCTCCAGCTCCAAGAAGTCCACGAGCCGTTTACGGCAATGCCCCACGACGGGCAGATGCGCCATTCCACGCCAAGATCTGGTGTCAGGGTAGCCCAGCGCAGCAGGTTGGCACGCAGGGAAAAATGATAATCATTTGTGATTTTAGTTTCCGACGGCGTGTCGACAAGTTTATTTTGTTGAGCGGCTTTCTCGGCTTCTGCCTTTTCAGCGGCAAGTCGGGCTTCTTCCGCCTTGCGCTGCTCTTCGGCAAGCCGTTCCTGTTCGGCACGCTTCTCGGCTTCCAGTTGTTCGGTTTCCGCCTTGCGTCGTGCTTCCGCATCCGTCGCGGCAGTTCCCTTTACCGGTACCGTCAGGCGCACGGTGACAAAATCACCCTCAGTCGCATGGTTGCGGGTAATGAAATTCTCCTCTTTTATTTCCGCACGGATAATCAGTTCGGATTTCACACGGTTGGCACGGATCTTCGCCGTGGCAAGGTTCTCGGCTTCACTGCCCAGTGAATTACAGTAGCCGTCAACCAATAGCGGCAGCTTGCCGTCAAGAATTGTGGTTTTGTTGTTTTCGATACATTCCAACAGACGGGCAAGTTCCGTGTCATTGCCATTCCAAGGCACGTAGAACGTGTCCTTCTGCGGAACGAACCGGAAGGTGTAGGTCGTGTCTGCTTTCTGCTGCGCAATGACAGGAAAAGTTACCGTCATCAGCCACAGAAACAGGGTAAGAAAAGTGATTTTTCTGCTCATATAAACTTGAATTTATTATCTTTGTCTTCTCCAAAGGTAATAAATGCCATTCAGCGCCCAAAATATTACAAAAACTTTTTCTGTTGAAATACAGCGTTTTATAAAAAAATGTCGTTTGAGCACTTTTCAAATTGTCGTTAGAGCACCTTTTTGTCGAATTAGCACTTTTTTGTCGTTTGAGCACTTTTTGAAAATGGGTTTCTGAGACCTTTTTCAATGTTTTTTAGTACACAAATTATTCCCGATTTGCTTTTTTCCATTTGGCAGGCGTACATCCTTCCTTCTCGGAAAATAATTTGATAAAGTTACTGCGGGAAAGAAAACCGGAGGACTCAGCCAGCTTCTGTATATTGATTTCCGGATGCTCCTTCAGCATGTTTTT
Organism: Butyricimonas faecalis; assembly: GCF_003991565.1. Classification (NCBI taxonomy): domain Bacteria; kingdom Pseudomonadati; phylum Bacteroidota; class Bacteroidia; order Bacteroidales; family Odoribacteraceae; genus Butyricimonas; species Butyricimonas faecalis. The sequence goes on from NZ_CP032819.1 coordinate 2,597,889, forward strand.
CGCATACTCCAACCGGAGACTGGTTATCCATTCGCGGAATGTCATTTTATACGTAGTCTTGATATAAGCGGAAAGATTGGTACGGTTGGTATGAAGCACATCTGAAAGCTCCTTTATGGTAAGGCCGGGCCGGATATAACCGTCCGCATCGATCCAACCTTTGATTTTTTTCGCCATTTCGGCATGGAAAAAAGGAGTATCCTGCCTCTGTGCCTGTTCCCGGTTTGTGGTGTCACACAGGTCTTCCTCTTCAGAAGTCATGCCATCCTCCATCGCGTTTTCCACCTGTTCGTAAAACAGCAGATAGTTCAGATAGCAAAGGAAGAGATAAATGTAGAACGGTACCGATGACAGAATCCAGATATAGATGTATTCATCAGGCAGGAATGTCAGCAGTCCGCATCCCACCCCGAATGTGACAGCCCAGTAGGTGAAAATGGAAAGCCATTTGATATAGGCACCGATGTCATCCGCACGGGTGTCATCGAAAATGCGGATGACCCTGTGATAGGCCCGGAGAAGCCTACGGGTCAAGAACAGCCCATAGATAACCAACCATGCGGCCAAGGCAAACATCACCGTTGTCTGTAAACCACCTTTTGGTAACAACAGCAGAACGATGCCGGAAAGGATGGAAAACAGTATCCATAGACAGATATGCGTCCGTAACCGACATTTGGTGATATAAAAGCGGTCAAGCAGAGTGGTGAGGGCCGAACTGAACAACCAGTAGCACAAAAAATAGGTGGACAGGTTCATCAGGATGGCGGCATCGGTATTCTTGAACCTGATTCCAAAAAAGAAATGTACCGAATAGTTGGCGGCAAGTAACAGTATGGCTACCCCCATAATTCGCCGGGAACGCAGATAATTATTGAAAATGGCTTTTTCCGGGGTTGGAGCCAACAAAAAATAAAAGCCGAAGAACGACATCAACGGCAGCGCAATGCAAAGTGAATAACTGTATATAGATGGTTCCATTGTGTAATATGCTTATTTATTTTGCAGGGCAAAGTTACAAAACTATCAGCGAACCGAAGTATTCTCACAGCTTCTTTTTATGTCTAAATAACACTGAAATACTTTTATATTAGATTGATATCGGGTTTACTTTCATCGTTGCCAGGTTCAAATACACCCCATGATGCTCTATCATCCCGTTGCGGAACATCTTCCACAGGATATTGCACCCGAGTTGCGCCAGCGTGGAGTTAATGAACAAGTCCTGCTTCTCCAATGCTTCTGCCAGCGAGCAGCTCGGACCGGAATCCTCCTCCTTCACTCTCGCGTATTTCACGAAACGGGTGATGACCTTCAGCGAGCCGACCGCTTCATACAGCGTGGAAGCCGGTTGCCTGATTTTTTTCAGCACGGTCCCCATTATAACCTGTCCGGTCGTTTGCGTGTTGCCGAAGTCCATCCAGTAGAGTGGCGTGGCATTGTCCGTGTAGGAGGCCGGCGGCATCTTTCCCAGCACGTTCCACAGGTCGAGCCGGGACTTGATGTTGTCCGTGCAGGTGACGGTGATGTTCGCGATTTCATCCCGTTTCACCTCCTTCAACACCGACGGATAGGGTCTGGGCTCCGCTTTCCAGTCGTTGCCGAAGAAATTATTGACACGGGTAATGAGGCATTTCGCCTTGTTCAGGCCTATGTCGGAATCACTGAAGAGTTGGCGTCCGATGTTGGTCCCGGACACGATGTCAGGGTCATAGAGCGTGACGGACAGGCCGGGGTGTCCGAGCGCCCGCAATGTCACGTCGAGCCGGGCCAGACATGTCAGCACCTGCGAACCGGTTCCGCCCGCGCCGATAAGATTCACTGTTACCGGGTGCTGCGGGTCAATCAGGTAGTTGTCGATATAATGCACTCTTTTCATTTCAGTATGTCCTTTAGTTTCAAGTTGTTCAACGGTCTCAGTTCTTCAAGGTCGAAAGGTCTGTCCTTTGCCGCTTTCGTGACCAGAACGAGATTTGATTTGGTCGGGTTGCCATGCGCTCCCAGATGGGAGAACTCCGTCAGCCAGAACTTCCTCTCCCAATATTCGAGCAGTTTCGCGTAGGTCAGGTCTTTCGGCTTCTCTATTCTGGCGGAACCCAGACAGACGCTTGCCTGCGTCACGTTGAAGAACGGGGCGGCATAAAGTTCCGTCTTTTCCGTCGGTTCCCTGTCTTTGCAGGCATAGACATTCAGGTGGCTTTCTCCGGCCTCGTAGATGATTCCCGGCAGATGATACTCCGCGTTCTCTATCTTGAGGGCTTCCTTGAAGAACATCATACGTTTCCGGGGAGAGTTGTACCAGATGTATTTCTCGCTTCCCTTACGCGGGTCGCACCACAACAGGTTGGACGGTATCCTTCCATACGGTGTGGCGCTGTGCCTTTCGGAATAGCCCCGTACCAGCTCGTTCATGAACTCCGCCGTCACCGGACGGCCTTCGCCCATTATACCGCTTTCATCTATATCCCTGACCTCGATGAAATAACTGTTGTCATATACATAATGACTGTTGTCTTCCCGGGCATAGGCAATCAGCGCTGCCCGCGGATGGAGCAGCGTCCTGAGTTTTCTTGTCAATTCGTTCGTTTCCAGCATGTTTTAACAGATTATATTGATGAACTTATCCGCCCATTTGAAGAACCGCTCCGGATAGTCATCCATCCGGAACAGTTCTCCGGTATCGGACGAGAGGTCGCAGGTCGTTACCGGCGTGATGTCATAGGTCTCCCTGCTGTTTGAATTGTAATAGTCAACGAGATATTCAGACACTATATCGTTGATGTCATAGACGACCCTTATCTGCTGTTGCAGGTACATCGGATGGAAATCCGGATTCTCGGAGTAGTAGGCGTCATACCCGTACCCCATGATGCCCCGTTCCGGTGTCAGGAAGGGCAGACCGCTCCTCATGGCGTCGACCAGCTGCCTTTCAAACCCGTTTTGGGGAGTGTACGAGCCGATTGCCCCCGGCAGGTCCTTGTAATAGGACTTTGCAGCCACCCGCCTGAGCAGCCTGCCTATTTTCCCCTCCTGATAGGAACGCACAAGTTTCACCCGGCTTTTCCATTCCTGCGGGTCATCGCCTCCGTCCTCCGAGAGCAGCTCGAATATGAACTCCGCGTCATCGTCATCCAGAATGGTGCTGATACCGTTGGCCGTCATCAGCTTGTGGATAAAGGTAATGGCGATCCTCCTTAAAACGGGACTGAGTGATTCCAGGAACCTCACAGGGAAATAGTACAGCGTCAGACTTCCCCACCGGTGGTACTTCCACAAACGGAAGAAGAGCCTGCCTCTTTCCTGCTCGATATTGACATTCAGCTCATCCCCCACAAGCGCGTCCATCTCGTCGTACAGCCTGGCTATGCCCTCCCCGATACTGTTTCCCGGTGTGTGCGCCGCTTCCTTTTGCAGCAACAGGGCATACTTGAAAAAGGAATCACGCAGGAACTCATAGTTTTCCCGCGTGATTACATTGATGCTGCCGCATTGAAGTCCGTCGTATGTCTCCACGACAAGGCTTTTCAGGGCAACCGGTGCAAGCGCCGTGCTCAGAAAAGAATTACGGCCCCGCTTGGAGCCGCAATCCGTTCTTTCCTGTCCACCCCGTATCGGGTTTCCCTCCGTGTCTGCCCGATGATGAGCCTTGCCAGCTGTTCCTGCCGGTGTTCGTCCAATGGTACACATGGTTTCTTGTTTTTCTTTTTCCTGTTCTTCCTCATATATCCTATCCTTTGGTTCCGACAGTGGTCTTGAACTCGTACACGGCCTTGTCATCCTTGAGTACCGGACCGTGTACCGTCGCGGTTGTCAGTTCAGGATAAAAGTTGGAGTAATAATTCATGACCATTTCCGGGCTGTCCGACGGGTTCGGATCGTCGAGCGTGACCATTCCGCTGCCTTTCTTGAACGTGAATGAACGTGTCATTCCTGTGATTTCGAGTGCCATAGTCTTAAACTGTTTGATAGGGTGAATACTTGGGTTCTAACATGGATTGGGGAAAATCGGGATATTCCTCGTAATCCTTGGGATTGTAATTGATTTCTTCGTCTGCGGGGTATTGCATCCGGTAGTCTTCAGGCGTGAATTCCGGTTCCTGCCAGTGCGTGACTTCCTGACCGCCATAGTTTTGCGGTTGTACGGAAGGCTGCTGTGCGTATTGCGGTTGTGGTGGGGTCTGGTGTTGAACCGGTCTGTGCGGCGGTTGCTGAGGTGGCCACATCGAAGGCTGTTGCGGTTGTCCGGCCATGGATCCCGGTACCTGAGGCTGTGGCGGATAGGGCGGTTGCTGTACGGAAACTGCCATAGGTTGTGGCTGCGGTTGCTGTCGCTGTTGTGCCGTTGCCGCCATAGGTTGCGGTCGTGGCTGCGACTGGGCTTGCGGCACCGGTTCATCCATCAGTTCGAACAGGCTGCCCTTGTTCATCGCCTTTTTCTGCTGCTCCATCATTTCGTCAATCTTCTTCTGGTCCTGTGGCTTGGCATGGAGGCGTGCCTGAGAGAGTGCGGTGACGGCATCCTTATGGTTCTTGGCCGCGATCAGCTCCTCCGCTTTCTTGAGGTGTTTCTCGTATTTCTCCCGCCTCTCCTTCTCCTCTTTCGTCTCCTTGGCCTTTGCATCCTTCGCCGCCTTACTTTCGGATGCGGCCTTCTCCGCCTGCACCTCGAATTGAGCCATGTTGGTGATTAGTCCCACCGCTTTCTGTATCGGGCGTGCGACGGTTTGCAGGAATCCCGCGTCCAGTTCCTCGGGCTTCCCGTTGACCGTCAAGGGTACGATGTGGTTCTGAGCCTCGTCCTTCAGCCCGTTCGACTTCGGCAGCGTGGATACTGCCAGTTGTCCGTTTGCTTTACGGATGACCAGCGTAAGGTCCACGCCTTCGGTCATCATCTGGTTGATTGCTGTAAAAAACATAATTGTATGAATTAAAGTGTGAATAACCGTATTCTTTCTATCTGTTGAAGAACTCCGCCAGCAGCCTGTTCCGGTCGGGATGGCTGCATATCTCCAGTACCGGGTCCAGCAGCGTGGAGATGTGTACGGGTCCGCTTCTTTCCCGTGGGGGGAATTTGACGGTCGGTTCCGGGACAGGATACTTCCTTCTTGCCGGTATCGGCACTGGTATCTGTACCGGTGCCATCGGCGGTCTTGAGATGATTGCTTGATTCATGACTCTATAATTTTAATTGTGAATACCTGGGCTTTGGCAGCCCGTTGAACTACAAGGGCTTTACGGCAAACGCTTCCGGAAAGGCAAGGCTTTCGGGAAAAATACCGCAAGCCCTCCGGGCGAGGATGATTTTTCCCCGAAACCCGGAGGGCCCGGCCTTGCCGTCCGAAAAGAGGCGTTTGCCAACTTTGCCCGGTAGTTCTCCGGTCTGTCAATGGCTGTATATGCCTCCCTTTCCTTTCCGAACGTGTTTTCATTATCCCTGTTTCCATAAGGCATGGAACACAAAAAGAGCCGTCCTCCGTGAGGACAGCCCTGTTCTGCAAGGTATTGCAGCGGTTTATATGCCGTATTTGTTCCATCTTCCTATATTTTATGCCGGTGGAATCAGAATACCAGGTAGCTGAGGATACAAAAAAGTATCGCCGCTGCCACCAGGAAGCAGGCTACCTTATAGAGAAACCTGAAGAATCCCCTGAAACAGACGATGGCGACTGCCGTCCACACGGGCGACACGCCTCTTGAATACAGATAACCGAACACGATGAAGGCCGCGATGGCCAATACTGTCATCCTTGTCCATTTGCCTGTTGTCAGTTTTCCGATATATTCCCTCGTTTTCATGACCGTATATTGTTAATGGGTGAAACATGTCATTTCCAATTTCGGGGGCCGGAGAGCGGACCGCCTCCACAGGCAAGGTTTTCGGGGAAAATACCGGAGCGGGGCGAGGATGATTTTCCCCGAAACCTGCAAGGCCCGACCTTGCAGGTGGAAACGGGCGGTTCCGCTACCTTTGTCCGCAGAATTGGAATGGCGGGATCATTTGCCTTTTGCACCTTTGGGCTTGGGAAAAGAAAGTTTCAGGTTAAAACTGTCGTCAAAGGTGAGTGCCGCATCGAAAGAACATCCTTTCTTACCCTTGAAACCCTTGATAAGCCGGGTGGAGCCGGATGAGAAAAGCTGTTCAAGATGCCGGTCGGTCAGTTCCTTGTTCAGGAAACGGCGGAACACCAGCAGCCCGCATCCTTCACGGTCGCATTTCGCGACCTTGGACTTCACCACCACGTTGCCGGCCTTGCACTTGGGGCAGGTAAAGGCGTGTGATGACGGTTCCGGGAATTTGAGGCGCAATATCTCGCCGGTTACTTTTCCGGTGTATTCCCTGATGGAGAGCATGAAGCTGTCCGGATCGAGGGTACGTCCCTCTATCCGTGCCAGTGCCCTTTCCCATGTGCCGGTCAGCTCTGCGTCGGCCACCATCATGTCCTTCACCGATTCGTAGAGGTACAGCCCCTTTTCCGTCGGCAGGATACTCTTGCCGGAACGCTCGACATAGTTACGTTTGAACAGGGTCGTGATGATGGCGGCACGGGTGGCGGGTGTGCCGATACCCGAATCCTTGACAGTCTCACGTGCCTCTCCGTCCGTGATATCCTTTCCGCAGTTCTCCATGGCGGCAAGCAGCGTGGCTTCCGTGTAAAGCGGCCTGGGCAGGGTCTTCTTCTGCGACAGTCCGCGACTCGAGAGCGGAACCAGCCCGCCTTCGGCAAACAAGGCCGTTCCTCCGCCATCTTCCGGCTCGTCCTTTTCCCGGTCCTCCTTCCGGGCGAATACCGCCCGCCAGCCCGTGTTGACGATGAAGGCGGAGCGGGAGCGGAAATCCATGCCCCCGCACATACACTCCATGAGCAGCCGCTCCTTCTCGCAGGGCGGGGAGAAGGCTTCCAGCATCCTGCCGGCTATCAGGGTGTAGACGGCGGATTCCGCCTCGGACAACTCTTCGGGAGCGACACCCGTGATGATCAGGGCATGGTGGTCGGTCACTTTCGTGGTATCCACGCTCCGGGTGTTCAGAGCGGAAAAATCGAAAGAGCGTCCGTACTCCCTGAACAGAGGCATGGCAATGATTTTTTCCAGCAAGGCGGGTATATTCGCCATGATATCTTCGGGTATGTACCGGCTGCCCGTTCTCGGGTACGAGACCAGTTTCTTCTCGTACAGGGACTGGGCGATGGAAAGAGTCTTGTCCGCCGTAAGGTCGTGGTGGATGTTGCAGTCCTTCTGAAGGGAGGTCAGGTCATACAGAAGTGGGGCCTGCTGGAAAACCGTACCACGCTCCACTTTGGTGATTGTCACCGCCGAGCCGGGAATGATGCGTCCGTATGCCGTTTCCGCCGCTTTCTTGTCCCCGAAGTGCTCCGGATGGATGAACAGCCGGTGCGCCTCTCCCTGCTTCAGCGTGATATGAAGCTGCCAGTATGGTGTGGAGACGAAGTTGCGGTTCTCCTTGAAGCGCGCGCATATCATGGCGAGGGTCGGGGTCTGTACCCGTCCGATGGAGTTGTTCGCCGAACCGGAGACTGCCGCCAACGCGCGGCTGGCGTTCATGCCCACCAGCCAGTCCGCCTTCGCCCTGCTGTCCGCGGCCGCATAGAGGCTGTCGTATTCATATCCTTCCCTGAGGTCTGCCATCCCCTTTCGGATGGCCTCATCGGTAAGCGAGGAGAACCACAGGCGTTTGAAAAGCTTGGTACAGCCCAGGTGGGAATATATCCACCGGAAGATGAGTTCCCCCTCACGCCCGGCATCGGTCGCCACGATGATGCTGTCACATTCGGAGAACACCCCGTCGATGACCTTGAGCTGCCTGCCGGCGGCGATGTCCGTCACCATGCCCCTGTCCGTACGTATCTGTCGTTCCACAAGACGGAACGGTTCGGGAAGCATCGGAAGGTCTTCGGCGGTGGTTCTCGTGTAGCCGTATGTTCCCGGCAATGCCAGTGATACTAAATGTCCCAGCGCCCATGTCACCATGTAGCCGTTTCCTGTTATGTAGCCGTCCTTTTTCTCTGTAGCCCCGACCACACGGGCTATCTCCTGACCGACACTCGGTTTTTCTGCTATGATTGCTATCATGATTCGGATAAGAATTAAGCCGTTTCCCGCTTGCCGGCGTACGGAGGGACGGGAAACGGCGGTTATACATTCGGTTTACATAATTATAAAGGTGGAGTTACTCTCCCACGGACTTGATGCCGAGGATTTCGAGCAGCGGGTCACCGTCCTTGCGTACCAGCTGGAGTGTGGCGTCCATCACCACGTCCACACCGAGGAGCACGAGGCTGAGCGGCATCACTTTTGTTTTCTCTCCCCTGAGCAGCGTGTCAAGTTCTCCCGACATCTCCAGCTCGTCCTTCAGGATGCCGATGCCTGCCAACTCGTCCCAGTTCACGTCCTCCGCCTTGAAAGGCGTGTTGTTTTCCTTGTTCATTTCCATGTTCTGATTCTTTAGGATTTCACATTCGTTTTACTTTTACTTTGACCGTCAGGCTATGCTCGCGCCCCTGGATTGGCGGTTTTCCTCTCCCTGTCTTTGTGCGGCGGACACCACGTTGCGCTGCGCGGCGTCGCGTCTGCGGTCGGGGTTCTCGTTGTAGAAGTCCAGCCGTCCCTGGTTGAAGTTCGCCTTGACGTACTGCGAGATGGTCTTGCCGTCATACCCCTTGATGCCCTCGACCAGTACCGCCTTGCCGCTTTGGAGGTCGGCACGCTGCTTGCGGGTAAGCTCCACGTCCCATACCTTGGCCGGTATCTTGAACTCCTCGCGCTGGTCGAAACCGTCCGGTGTGCGCGAATAGCTCAGACGGCCCGTTTCGAGGTCCGCCTTGATGAATGAGGAGAATTCCTCGCCCCTGCGGTTCACCATGCCGTTGAGGAAGATGGGCCGCCCTTCACGCAGCTCTTTCTGCTCCTCGGGAGTGACCTTCACGCCGCCTATTTCATTCGGGATGTAGATTTCCCGTGCGCCTTCAGGGGAGTCGGGATTGTAGCGGGTGTAGGACGGGCGGCCTGTCGCTTCGTCGAGCTTCACGTAGGAGGAGAACAGTTCCCCGTCCTTGCGTTTCATGCCCTCCACGAAAATGGCCTTACCCCCGTTCAAATCATCGATCTGTTTCTTGGTCAGTTCCACGCCTCCCAGATACTGCCGGTTGAAGAGCTTGTCGTTCTCGAAGATGAACTCCACGCCCCTGCGCTCGGCATTGACCTGGATGTGGGCATCGAACGGATTGCCCGATCTGGCCGTCATTCCTTCGATGAATATTTTCTTTCCTTCACGCAGGTCGTTCTGTTCCTGTTCGGTCAGTTTCACCCCGCTGATTTCACGTGGTATGAAGACATTCTCGGCTTTCATCGCCACCACCTCGTTGGTCAGCTTGTCGATGCTGACGAAAGAGGGGACATACTCGCCGTTGCGGTTTTTCAGTTCCACGACACGCCCCATGTTGCCCGTCTCAAGCAGGTTCTTCTTGTCCTCGTCAGAGAAGATATGTCCGAAGTAGGGACGGTCGAGGTCGGGTTTCTGCCGGATACCGTGGATGCCCAGTACGATGTCCCCAGCCCGGGACTGCTGGAACGAGAGCCTCGCGTCGGTACGTAATACGGCGGAGCCGAAGTTCATGCTGATGGGCACTACCTGGTTGGTCTTGTAGCCTCTGAGCATCTGGTCGAGCAGCCCCCGTTCCTGAAGCTCCTCACGGGAGAGCCCGAAGTTCTTCAGCTGTTCCCAGTTGATCATGGACTCGTTGTAGCGGTACTGGGGCTGTTGCTGCGTGCCTCCGCCTTGGGCGGCCTGCTGCTGTGTTTCATTTTCTTTTGCCATTTCTTCTTGATTTTGATGGTTGATACTTTGGTTTTCCTTGTCGCGGGGGACAATCTCGTACTGTTTGAGGAATTCTTCCACCGCGTCTGTCTTTTTTCCGGCGGCGAGGTCTTCGATGGCCTGCCTCACTTTCGGGTCGTCCAGTGCTTTCTCCTTGACGGAGAGGATGCCGAAGCGTGTCGGGTCCTTGAGCTGGCTCCAGAAATTCTTCAGGAAATTCTCGAACATGCTGGCATAGCGGTCGATTTTCAGAAAGGAGTTTGTATGCTCCTTGTCTGCCGGAACCGTCTTGTACCTGCCGTCCTTGTCAATTTGGGACACTGCCTGTAAAATCAGTTCCATCTTGTCGAGGATAAGGATGATGTCGCTCATCTGTTCGTTCTCGGCGACTTGCGGTTTAGGGGGATCGTCCCTTCCATTTTTCTTTGCCATAACTTTGTTTTTTTAGGGTTGATAACTATGATTGTCAGTGCAAATATATAGGATGATTTCTGATATATAATTGATTTACAATACGTTGTGCTATATGTTTCACCGTTTGTCATCCTGTTTCACTGCGGGAGGAAAAGCGGGAGGCGGAAAAACGGGAAAGTCAGAGGAAAAAGCAAGGAAAAGCACCGGATTAAAAAGGCGGAAAAGGGCGGGCACACACGAATGGTAAGCCCCAGGACAAGAAAAAACGGCAGGAACGCCACGAAACCGACAAGGAGAAAACCGTATTATGCAGAGTTGCGAGCGAGCTGTCTTTAGTCCCCGCTTCCTTGTGCCGCTCTATAAGACAGGAAGAAGATTTTGTATGGGAGATGTGTTGACGGCGTAATCCATTGGGACATCAAGCACGGCAAAATACCGCCGTCAGATTGTTTTTTATCTTGTCCTATGCGTCGTAGGTCGCTTCGCTTGCTAAGTCCCGACCGTCTCCACAACTCGGACGGCGATACCGGAACGTTTTTTCGGGTGAAAAATTACCGCAGGGAATTTTTTGCCCGAAAACCGGAGGCCCGAACGTGGAAGGTATCGTCCTCCGGGTTATCTTCTTGAAGGGACTTGTCAAGCGAAGCGTGCTTATGATGGATTTTTATAGAGGAATATGGAATAAGACACCTTGATGATAAAAGTGCGCTAAAAAAGTGCAGAAGTAATCAGATTTTGATTACCTTTGCACTAAAAACGCTCGCTATGACAATAAGAGAATGGATTAGAGATAGGGAAATTGGTGGCTTTCCAACTTTTTCGGTTGATGATGTAAGGCAAACATTTCCTGATTATTCGGAGCAAGTCATCAAGAATGAATTATTCCGATTATCAAAACAAGGCATCTTATGTCCTGTGTATAAAGGCTTTTATGTCATAATTCCTCCTCAGTATGCAGCAAAAAGGATGGTTCCTCCAATATATTACATTGATCAATTGATGTCGTATCTGAATAAACCATATTATATCTGTTTATTGAATGCCGCAGAAATTTTGGGTGCAGCTCATCAACGGCCACAGAAGTTTTCTGTAATGACGGTATTCCCAAAGTCTTCCGTCTCTTCATCAAAGAATAATTCGCTTGTTTGGGGATATCGCAAGGAGATTCCATCTGATTTTTTATTGTTCAAGAATTCTGAGACAGGAGTGATATACTATTCAAATGCTGAATTGACAGCCATTGATATTGTACACTATGAACAATATATCGGTGGCCTCTCAAGGGCAGCGACCATTTTGGATGAATTAGCAGAAAAACTTGATTTTCGTAAAGCTTCCGATAACTTATTTAACTATACATCAATCGCTACTATCCAACGATTGGGATATATATTGGATGATATTTTAGAACAGAAAGAGATTGCAGAAGTGTTACATTCTGAATTATTGACATATGTCAAGCGTTTTAGATATATTCCCCTTAGTACACACAAAACTGATGAGAATGCAGAAAAGAATACTCGTTGGAAAGTTTATATAAATTCGATAATAGAAACAGACGAAATATGATAAACAGAACAGCCATTACCCAATGGAATAAGATTGTTCCTTGGAATGATAATGCACAAGTAGAACAAGACCTTATTATCTCTCGTGCATTAGTCGCTATTTTCAGTGATAAATTCCTTGCTTCACAGCTTGCGTTCAGAGGAGGAACCGCACTTCATAAATTATATCTGTCGCCACAGCCTAGATATAGTGAAGATATTGATTTAGTACAAATCACACCGGGACCGATAAAACCAATCATGTTCAAGCTAGGTGAAGTCTTAAGTTTTTTGCCTGATAGGGTTACAAAACAAAAGCGATATAACAACACGATGTTATTTCGTATGGAGTCGGAAATCCCCCCGACAATCCCCTTACGTTTGAAAATAGAGATAAATTGTTTTGAACATTTCAACGAATTGGGATTGGTTAAAGTTCCATTTGAGGTGGAGAATAGCTGGTTCTCAGGAAAATGTGAGATAACCACATATCGTTTGAACGAATTGCTGGGAACAAAATTAAGAGCATTGTATCAAAGAAAAAAAGGCCGCGACCTTTTTGATTTGTATGTTGCACTGTCGGAAGCGGTTGTGGATATTAATGAAATTTTACGTTGCTACAACCGTTATATGTCGTTTGTTGTGCAACAACCACCTACTTACAAACAGTTCATTAACAATATGGAAGAAAAAATGTTAGATCCTGATTTTTTAGGTGACACTCAGAATCTTATCCGTCCGGATAGAGAATTTAATCCACGATTGGGTTATGAACTTGTTTTGGAAAAATTGATAGAACGAATGCGGAAATAAATATAATATTATCAGATAGGACAAAATAATAGGTTATATGAACGTGGATCATTTAGATTGCCTTTTCCAAGAGTACGGATATGATGTAAAAGAAAGAACCGCATCATATAGGGTGTATTTGCTGAATCAAGGTATGTACCATGGAGCAGAAATCCAAATAATGGACGATGATATTGATGCTACTCCGATACTTGATCGTTACTCCAAATTGGGATATCATGCAAAACAACAAAGGTTCAAATCGATTGAACAAGCAGAAAGTTATTTATTTAAGGGGTTCTTTAATACACAAACTACTGCAAATGATATAAATAGAAGATATACAGAATTTGCTGCTAATCAAGTAAAACATTATTGTAATTGTGGTATTAAGTACCAGTATATCAGTATGCCATATTCTATATATAGTGAAGGTGCGGAAGATACTGTTAGTGGAACTTCAGATATCATTTCTGCAATTAAAGAAGCAATCAATAGAAAGGGGGCACATCTTGTAGTGGTAGAAGCAGCTGCTGGATTTGGTAAGACCTGTACAGCATACGAAGTATATAAATCATTTTTAGATAATAGTGAATATCAAAAGCCCATTTTTACAGAATTGTCAAGAAATAGGGATGCAAAGCAGTTTAAATATATTCTTTGGTCTGAAATTGACAAAGAGAAGGATACGACTGCTAAACAGGAATTAGTTGTTTACAATATAAAAAAAGGGAAAATCCCTCTTATTATTGATGGGTTTGACGAATTACTGTCCAAAAACATAGACAATGGAAAGGCTGGACAATTGAATGAATTTGAGCAAGTTGAAACAATGCTTTCTACCATAGGAGATTTGTTGACAGATGAAGCTAAGATTATTCTTACCTCTAGAAAAACTGCAATATTTGCAGGCGCTGAATTTGGAGATTGGGTTGATTCTTACAATGGAAACTTTGATGTTATCAGATTTCAATTAGAGAAACCCAATATTAAGCAATGGCTTTCAACAGAACGTTATGAGGAAATCATTGGAAAGAATGTTCCTTTGGATAATATTTCAAATCCTGTTCTACTAACTTATTTACGAAATATAAGCAAGGAGGATTTTAGTGATTTATTGGTTTATCCAGAAACGATTACGGATAAGTATTTTGAATATCTACTGAATCGGGAAAAAGAAAGGCAAAATCTTATTATTCGTTGGGAAGACCAAATGCAGATATTTGAAAATTTAGCCAAATCTTTTGTTGATTTTGATATAACTGGTGAAAATAGAAGTTTCGTCAAAGAACTGATTATAGAATATAACAAGTCACGTCTTTTGTATTATAAAGAGTTGACACCGACAAAACAAACTTTGGATGAACTTGCTGACACACTTACAAATCATGCCCTATTAGATAGAACAGGGAATAAAGATTTTATAACTTTTATCAATGAATTTATTTTTGGGTATTTGCTCGGAAAATCAATTCAGAAAGAACCTGTCACATTTTTGCAAAAACTTAACCCTATACCTGAGCATCTAATCGAACTGGCAATTTACGCATACAAATATTCTTCCAATGATGATAAATTAAAATTATGGGATAAGTTTTCTGTTATAAAAGATAAAATGTCTTTGTATTTGGCTGTTACCACAGATTGCATTCTTTTAAAGAAAGTAACAGGTAATTATAAATGTGCAGGATTGAATTCTTTCCATTTTGAAGATATTAATATCCTTAGTGAAGAATGTAAGTTTGTAGAAACTTCGTTTGTCGATTCTGTTTTTGAGAGATGCACTTTTGATGTAAACGCTTTTTATAATGTTACATTTACAGGATGCAAATTTATTGATTGTGATGTGAATAGTGATTTGTCTTCTGGTTCTAACAATATTCATTGTTATGGATGCGATGACTATAACACTGGCTTTATATCTTCTTTGGTAAAAGTTACGACATCTTCTGTTTTGCAGAAACAAGAAGATATAGATCTAGAGATTGAAATACTTAGCAAGTATTTTAAAGTTGATGGAAAATCTCCCAAAATGAGGTATATCTCTACCCTTAGAAAAGAATTTGGAGAAAAGAATTTGGATGTCGTTTTTGCAACTTTTGAATTATTAAAGAAAAAAGGAATGATTCTGATTGACGGGAATAATTCGCACATTTCAAAATCAGGTATTGCATATTATCATAAGAACATACAAGTATGAGTGCAGGAAATAAAGTTTTGAGGGATATAGTTACAGATTTGGAGGCTGTCTTGAACAAATGTGGCGTAATGTACCATGTGTTTTATCGTACTAAGTCAGAAATGTCTATTAAAAATAAACTTGAGAAAAAATCTGAAGAATATCGTAAAGCCAACAAGAAGATGCAAGATTTATTGGCTCTTCGTATTACTTTGTATTTTACGGATGATGTAGAACTTGTTCACAACTATCTAAAAAGTCAGTCCAATTTTGACAGTGAATCTGTTGATGAAGCCGAAGTTGATAAATTCTGTCCCAAAAGACTAAATTTAATTATGCGTGTTCCAAATAATCTTCAGCAAGATATGAAAGCGGCAATAAAAGAAACTGGTTATGAAGATTTAATTGATAACACTTATGAAGTTCAAATCAGAACTATTTTATCGGAAGGTTGGCACGAAGTTGAACATGATTTACGTTATAAATGCAAAGAAGAGTGGAATGAATTTAAAGAGGAATCCAGACTTCTGAACGGAATTTATGCTACCTTGGAAAGTAGTGAATGGTCAATGCTTACATTATTTGACAGACTTTCATATTCCCAGTATAAAAATAAAGTTTGGAATAGTATGTTACGCAATAAGATGAGAGTTCGTTTTGCTGATAAAGGTTTGTCAGAAGAACTTTGTAAATATTTGTCAAACAATAATAAAACTGCAAAATTATTGTATCGTGCAAATAGAACCAAAATATTGAAATTAGTAATGGAAAAAGGCTTTGCATACCCTCTCACTTATGATACTGTGTTACATCTTATCAATCATATTATTGTAAAAGATAAAATATTAGCGAATTTTGAAGATAAAGTTTTGAAACGAGATATGGATATAATGTTTGGTGAATTATAGCAGTAGTTGATATTAGCACCATTTTTACTCACTCAAATAAACAAAAATGGTGCTTTTTATGGTCTTACTTTTTTACATATGTATGCTCCATCCGTGGAACGGTTCCATGACTACGGCAAAAGATTCATCCGGTCTGCTTTAGTAGAATTATAAGAAAAACTTCTGTCTTGCATGAGCCCGTTCCAATACATGCAGATTGCCGTATCCGATGGATTTCAGTTCTACCAGCAGGCTCCTGTATTCTTTTTCCGTCGCGGGCAGTGTCCCGGAGATGATTCCCTTGTAATCGGCTGCGCCATGCTGTCCCGCATGCATGTAGGATGTGATTGTATTTTCGGATTCGTTCCACGGTATATATGGAAAGAGAGCAATTACCCCGCCTTCCTTGAACCGTCTGAACACTACCTTAATAGGTGTTTCCATATCAGTCTGTTGTCTATCCGTATATAATCTTATCCATTTCCCTATCGGGAAACGTGCATAATTCTTCGTTGGTACAATAGTAACGGATATTCTCGTCCTGTTCGACAGCTTCGTCCAAAAGGTTTCGCATGTCATTTTCCAGTTCATGTCCCAGCTCCTCCACCGATATCGTATAGGTTTCCATGCCGGTCGTAATCTCACGCGACGGGTATGCCTTGCCTTTGTAGAAAATTGTACCGATCTCTATGTCTTCGCCACGCCCGGCCATCCTGTCAAGGTATTCCTTGATAATATCCCCATGACACGGATGCGGTTTACAGAAGCATCCCAGAGTCTTTCCCTGCAACTCATGAACCCTGCGCCTGTATTCCGCATCGTTCACCAGCCTCCTGTAAAAATATTCGCGGAATCCGGCCAGTGTCCCGCCCCGGATCATGTCCTGCTTCAGCCTGAACGGATTACCGAAATACCCGTCTTGCCCTTTACCGGCACGACCGATATACACATCGTATGCCTCCTTACGGATATTCACTACTCTTGTATGTTTTCTGTTATCTGCCATACTCATTTGATTTTTAGTTATGATTCCGTTATGAAAGTGACCTTGTAGGTCTTACATGCTTTCCCGAAAGCGGGATTGGTGTCAAATTCCTTGTATGACTCCCAATCCACCGACATGGTGTAGCCGTTCGGAAAGTTTTCGGCGATGAACTTGGTTATCATTTTCTTGTCCTCATCAGACAGGAACAGTTCCTCCCGGGTGCCGTACTCCAATGCAAAAATCGCCCATTCGGGAATGTTGTCCCAAACGAGCGTCTTGCTGTTATTGCCATTCATAATCCTGCTGTTTATTGCTGTGATACCATAAGCTCTTTGATAATGTCGTCGAGCTCTGTTTCCCACTTGTCCGTTCCGTCAATCAGCGAGGGATAGGTAAGCTGTTTCCACTGCCGGTAATCGAAGAGTTTCATACGCAGCGGATAGTAGTCGAAAAGTTTCCGACCTTCGGAGAATACTCTCAAATGGTTTGTCCCGACTTCCATCAGCCTCAGACCATAACGTCCAATGATTTCGTGGAACCTTTTCATCGGGGTGAAGTTACTTCTGCTCATACCTTTTTATTTTTGAGTTAAACATTTCACGGCTCGTGAGCCGGTATTTTATTTCTTGCCTGCCTCGCTGTCCCGTGCCGGATTGTGCAAGGCTTTCCGGAAAAATACCGCAAGCGGAGCGCGGAAGATTTTTGCGGAAACCCGTAAGGGCTCGGCCTTGCTCAATCCTGACAGGCACGGGGCGACCTTTGCAGGCTGAAATAAAACAGCGGTATCCTATTCCTCCTTCCTGTCGCTGTCTTCTTTGGGTATCAGGTGCTGTAAATCAGGATCGGTCTTGATGCGTTGCATTTCATCTTCAATTATTTGCAGCACGTCCGCCTTGATACGTGAATAGTTACGCTCTATCTGCTGCTGCATGATGTCGTTGCCGTCCGCATCCTTGAACTCGTTGATGACGGGTATCTTCTTGTAGGCTTTCGTTTCCGCCGCTACTTTCTCGTTGTCAACTATGATACGGGCATGGAAAATCTTCTGGTCTATCTCTTCCCCGAAGTTGTCCGCCACACTGCCCACGAATGTGCCCTGCGAGAGGTTGGCTATCTTGGATGCCGGTATCAGCGAGTCCAGCTGCGTGTTGATGGAGGTGGATGTGTCCTGCCTGTTGATGGAGATGGACTGCCGTTGCTGGAGAATCTTGCCGAAACGTTCCGAAAGGCTTTTGGCCGTTTCCCCGACCACCTGCCCGGAGAAGATATTCCCGACTGTATTTTGGATCACTTTCGCCTCTTTTTCACCGTAGTCACGGGTCAGCTGGGAGAAGTCCTGGAAACCGAGACAGACAGCCACCTTGTTGCTTCGGGCGGTGGCTATCAGGTTATCGATACCACGGAAATAGATGGTCGGAAGCTCGTCTATGATGATGGAACTCTTGAGTTGCCCTTTCTTGTTTACCAGCTTTACAATGCGGCTGTTGTACAGTCCCAATGCCGCCGAATAGATGTTCTGTCTGTCCGGATTATTTCCCACGCAAAGGATTTTCGGGTGTTCGGGATTGTTCAGGTCCAATGTAAAATCATCGCCGGTCATTACCCAGTATAGCTGCGGTGAAATCATCCTTGAAAGCGGGATTTTTGCGCTCGCTATCTGGCCCTGTAACTGGTCCTGTGCGCCTCCTTGCCAGGCATCCATAAAGGGAGAGAGGTAGTTTTCGAGGGACGGGTATGAGGTCAGGATTGTAAATATATCTGCGTACGGTTTATTCAGAAACTCTATTGCGTGAGGGAAGGTACAGTATTTGCCATCCTTGTAAATCCGCAAATACCAGATAATGGCTGCGAGCAGGATAATCGGAGATTCCACAAAGAAGTCACCCTGTTTCTGAATCCAGGTCTTGTTCAGATTCAAGAGTATGGTGTAGGCCG
Organism: Butyricimonas faecalis; assembly: GCF_003991565.1. Taxonomy (NCBI): domain Bacteria; kingdom Pseudomonadati; phylum Bacteroidota; class Bacteroidia; order Bacteroidales; family Odoribacteraceae; genus Butyricimonas; species Butyricimonas faecalis. The sequence continues at coordinate 2,616,463 of NZ_CP032819.1, forward strand.
ATTCGTAAGCGTCGGATATGTCCGCCATGAATTTCGGGTTGATGGGATTACAGCGGTGGCTGCGTCTCGGGTCATCAAAATTTATCACGTAGAATTCCGGTCTGACCCTGTACTTGTCAATGTTTTTAAGCAGTTCGTTATAGGCAATGACCGAGAGGTCATCAAATTTGTAATCGTACAAATATAAAGCGAATCCCTTGGAAATCATCTGTTTGATGTAGTTGTTCACCACCGCGTAGGACTTCCCACTGCCAGGCGTTCCAAGCACGATGGACGCACGAAAAACGTTTACAACGTTGATCCATCCGTCCCATTCCTTGCCCTGATACACGAACTTGGTCGGCAAATTTACAGAATACTCGTTTTCCATCAAGTGTGTCTCCTGCATGAAACTCTCGTTGGCGGTATTGAACACGTCCTCCATCAGGTTGTGTTTCAGCATACGGCTTATCCATACGCCCGACATCAAAAGAAGGATGTACCCGGCGGTCAGCGTTACCGTGTAAATGGCGGCGTCAACTGTCGGACTGAACGGCAGGTCGAACATCCACCAGTTCATGAAGAACAATACAAGCCCCGAAAGGAAGGCGGTATATATTTTCCGCCAGGTCATCTTCTGGTTTTTCACGCCCTTCGTGCCCAAACATGACAGCGCAAGGAATATGACGGCGAACACTTTTGTCACCAGCAGGTTGCTGAAAAGCCCCGCCGTCCTCTGGAAATTCAGTAGTATCTTATCGACCACTCCGATATTGATACCCGCATCCACGAATGCCCGGTAACAGAACCAATAGACGTGGATGACAACAAACACGATGGATATGGCACGCATGAATTCCATGACCTTTGCCAGTCCTCTCAAATCATCTTCCTGTTGCATAACGATATAATTTTAATGGTGAATGAATATTGTTTTTAGGAGATGCCCCGTGAGCGGCGTTTCTTTTTCTTCTTGTGATACAGCCTGCGTGCGAGAGCCTCTTCCTGCGGGTCGGGACCGTTTGCTTCAAAGTCGAAGATCCCGAAAGCCTGTTCTATGGCACTTTCCATGTCGGAGGAGAATCCGCTTTGCAGACCGGTGTCCGGCATGGGCGCATCCAGATTCGGGATATTGCCCGGATTATTAAAGAGGCGCTCAAAGGCATTTGCCGAGAACTCCTTTCCGAGCCGCGAGCCGTTATAGACCTCCCTGTTCCTGTGGTCGATGAAGGTCGCGCCGTAAATGCGTCCTTCCCCGTTCTCCCGGAACACCACGTCTATTCCCCGGCCGTTCAAGAGGCGGATGAAATCCTCCCGGTTGCCACGGCATCCATGCATGGCGAGTGCAATCTCGTTCCGTATTTTGGGCTGCCGTTTTTTGTTCTTGTATTCACGGGTATTGTAACCAATACGCTTTTCCAGTCCTTCATAACCGAAGCGTTTTCCGATAAGGGAGGACTTGATGGGCGTACATACCGGTTTGCCTGTATTGTCTGTCATGGTATAGACAATGCCGTTGTAAGGTGTCCCTTCAAATTCGCCCCTAACCTGTTTCGCCTCGATGTTAAAGCAGGACAGCAACGCGCTGTACTCTCCGAATGACTGGAAACGGTAAGTGGAGAACACGCTTTTAAGGATGTTGGAAACCTGTTGCTTTACATCGCCATTCTGATAGTCCGCTTTCTTCAGATATGGTTCCAGCAGTTCCCTGCGTTTGTCCTCCACCTGTTTCAGACCGAATTTTCTTTCCAGTTCCCGACAGGCCTTCATCGAGCGGTTCCATTCGTAGGCATCGTCAATCTTTTCCCCTTTCTCGTTCACGCAGGTGGAAACGATATGGATATGCCTGCGGCCGATGTCCTCGTGAATATATACAATGTAAGGCTGGTCGCCGTAGCCCATGCGTTGCATATACTCCCTTGCCAAATCCGCAAATTGGGAATCGGTGAGACGGTCATCCACCGAAGGATTGAGCGATATGTGTAGCACCGGCTTCTCCGTGTTCCTGTTGGCAAGCAGGTAATTTTCGAATGCCCAGAGCGTGTTCCTCATGACCTGTTCCGGATTGCCCGTGACATCGGCAATCATGCGGTTTCCCGAAATGATGCGTGCCGTTGACTCGTTCACTTTCTGCTGGTTGTAGATGACAGCCCCGTAGAGCGACGCGCCCCTGTTGATTTTTGCCACCATGTCATTCCTCCTCCCTCTGTTTTTTGATAAGGTAGGTTTCTTCAAACTCACGGGTTAGCATGATGATCCGCTTGCTCAGCACCACCAGATCTATGGTCACCTTTTCCAGATTGCGAAGCAGGGCGTATGCCCGTTTCTCCCCGAAATTGGTCTTGATTGCCTTTACCGCCTGGTTGTAGTTGTTGCCTACGGCCTGGAACTGATGGTAGAAATTGGTAAGACGGACGTAGTAGTCCATTGCTGCCTTGTCGATTCTGACCACCTTGATTTCCTTGTTCAGAAGTACCGATTTAATAAACCTCGCACGGTAAGCCATACCCGATTTCTGGAATGAGAGTTCAAATTGCGCGTTCTCCCGTGAATTGAATTTGATACCGTAGCGGTACACGGCAGGGTCGGATTTTGATTTCCGCCCTACACCTTTTCTTGCTTTTCTGTTCTTGTTTTCTTCCATACGCATTGAGTTTTTTCAGTTTCTGATCTTCCGTCATGGATTTCCGACTTTGGAGGAAATCCCTCCCGAGCCGTCAGGCGAGCGGCAAGTTGTTTTGGGTTGCCCGAAATATTTCGGGCTGCCGAAAACACAACTTGCTATTACCGCTTGGTAATGAATTTTCCTTCGTCAAATTGTGTTTTGACCTTCAGCCTCATTCTTCGGCTTCGGAAAGCCCTCGCAGCCGTATCCGTTCCGTTGTCGGTGCAAAGTTATGGCAGTTTATTCTGTTGTAAAATAGCAAGTTATATGTAACATGATGACATATGGTGACACAGGTCGTCACCTCCCTTGAAACATGGTGGAAGTATGGGAAAATACCATTTTATTTGCAGCGTGAACGGTAAAACAAACCAATAGTCAAGTAACTGTCCGTTGTATTGCCGGTTAGCGAAAGCACTTGTTGTAACAGGCGGGTAATGATTGGATGCTTGCTTTGTTAAGGCAGAGAACTATCGGTTGGTCGGTTTGCCGGTTGGTGAGCACAAAGCAACCGTATCACTAACAAACCATGTCACAAAGCAAACAACAGACAAGTAAAACAATAGTATAATAAACCATTAAAAAAGTTCAGTTATGAAGAAGAATCCGTTATTCGTTGCGGTCAGCAATCAAAAGGGTGGGGTCGGCAAAAGTACCATGTTGATAACGCTTGCCAGTCTCCTGAATTATTCGATGGGCAGGAATGTGGCCATCGTTGATTGTGACTCCACCCAGCGTAGCCTGTTCAATCTGAGGGAACGGGACATGGAGATGGTGGAGATAAACAAGAAGTACATGGTGTTGCTGGAGGAACAGAGACTCAGGGGATGTAGGATTTATCCTATCAGGCAGGCAAAACCGGAGAATGCACGCCAGGTGGCCGGAGAGTTGGCGGCAAAAGCAGATTTTGATATCGTTTTCATAGATCTGCCGGGATCTATGGACATATCCGGCGTTTTGCAGACCATTTTCAATGTGGATTATGTATTGACCCCCATTGCCGCTGACAATTTTGTCATGGACAGCAGTTTTGTCTTTGCCAAAAGCGTCATGAAGTGTGCGGAAAACCGGAATAACATTCCCTTAAAAGACGTGTTCCTGTTCTGGACCAAGGTCAAGAAAAGAAGCAACACCGAGGTGCTTGACAACTATATGGCACTGATGAAGAAACAGGGGTTGAAAATTCTGGATTCAATGATTCCCGATCTCTGCCGCTATGACAAGGAACTGTCATCCCGGACACGCACCTATTTCCGCTGTTCGCTCCTTCCACCGCCGGCAGGACAGCTTAAAGGCAGCGGATTGCAGGAACTGGCAAACGAACTGATTGTAAAATTTAACCTGTAATTGAGATATGGCAAAGAAAATTGTAAAAGTGAATGAAGAAAAAATCAGGGGGTATATGGTCGGTGACATTCCTGATGCCATCGAGAACGAGGATATCATAGTGGTTGAGGTTCCGGAAGAGGGAAACAATGAAAGGCAGGATACGGAAAAAGAAACTGCCCGGAAAAATTCCAAATCTTGCAATATGCCTAAAAGTGACAGTAACTTTCGTCAAAAGTATCTGGTGAATACCCCCATGCCCGGACGTATCCAGGTGTACCTGAACCGCAAGCTGTACGACGAGATAAAGAATTATCTCAATGTGATAGCTCCCGAAGTAAGTATTGCGAGCTATATCAGTAACATCATAGCCGAGCATATAGAACTCAACATCGAGGAAATCACCCGAATGTATAAAGACCGTTTTTCACCCCCTAAAATTCAATAGTCATGGAAACAACATTAATTTATTTTTCAGTAAAAGCCGTGTCGGCAACTTATATATTATATAAGGTATGGATGTTTATATTCAGTCCGAAAGTTTATAAATTCTGGAACAATCAGCTTCGTTATATGCGCATTGCACGTATCCGGTTATGGAAATCACGCAAAAAACGGATGGCGGAAAAAGCAAGGAAAGCCCGGTATAGGGCAAGACTGGACAAGGCTGAAGCATGGATCGCACAAGCGGAGAACGATATCCTTAAAGTCGGGCATGAAAAGAATACCGAAACGCAGCCGAATCCCCTGAACGAGTACAATGAAGTAATCGGCAAGACGAAGATAGTCTATCTTGAAGACCCGGAAGTGGCGAGAAAAACTCCCACACGTTCTGAGCCTATGAAAAAGGAACCCATAGAGGAGGATGAGGATATAAATCCGGATGACGTGATTGATGACTTTACTCCCAAAAAAGGACTGACAGAATCGGAAAAACGGGAACTTATGTCAAATGACGGGTGCGTTCCTGATCCGGATTTTTCAAGGGCATTGACTTTTGAGGAACTGGACAATGTCGCTGATGTGCTTATTTCGGGGACGGATGACAGAAAGAAAATCCGAAATGCTGCCGAAACCTTGTACCAACTTCAGGATACAGACCTGTTCAGGTTCTTTTCAACCGAATTGAGTACTCAAAGCCAATTGGAAAAACTGCTTAGGGAAAATATGCCAAATGGAAAAGAGACATCAAAACAGTCTTTGGAACAGATTGGAATTGATTGGAATAAATACATGTAAATATGGAATCGAATGAGAAAAACAAAAAAACAACAAGCAATGCCGAAGTCAGAAGCAGAATCTTTTGGCATAAAAAGAAATCCTGCAATTCGTGCCCCACGCATCTATCTATCTGAAGAAGAAGTCATCAGAATTATGCGGAAAGAAGCCGCTATCAAAAAGAAGATAGGAAATCTTATTGATAGTATGCTTTGTGATGATTCACAAATTTCAGCAATGGATAATATAAAAAATAAGACAGAGGCATTCGATATAGATGAATTCGTTTAATTGTTTCTTTTTGCTGTCATAGTTTCAGAAGGCATGTCGATGTGATATCGGTGTGCTTTCTCTATGTCAGATTCCTTTTCCGGTTCTGAGGTGTAGACAATGTATAAAACGTGTAAAATGAACAGAAGCGAAGTGTGAAAGCCGGCTTTCACACTTCGCTTTTCCATTCCAATACAGACAGCCGCTATTTCATCCTTTCATAAAGATTGAGACCGGTTTGCCGCTTTCAAACGCCTTGCTCACCGTGTAGTATGTTCCCCCTTTCGGCTAAAGATTCCCAATAGGCTATGACTGTATCCGCTTTACGCACCATGTATTCATTCCTGCGAAAGTAGCCGCGGAAACGGGGCTGCCTTTGCCGGAAGGAATGAAATTCCACTTTCTTCTTATCCCTGTTTTTCTGTTTAACATTGATGGAAAAGCCCTTTTTGAACAGCTCAAAATCTTTTTCCGATGTAACGTGATGTCATACGGTGTCACATATCGTATAGTCTGTAAATCAATAAATTAAGCATTATATATTCGCAGTCGAAATCATTTTTTGTTTCACCAATTAAAAGTTTCGACACATGAAAAAAAGATTCTTTTTGGCAGCCATGACGCTGCTGGTTTCAATGGGGGCATCCGCCCAGGGCAACGGTATCGGTGGAATTACGGAAGCTACCAATATGGTCACTTCGTATTTCGATCCCGGCACCAAGCTGATTTACGCCATCGGTGCCGTTATCGGCCTTATCGGAGGCGTGAAAGTCTATTCCAAGTTCTCGTCAGGTGACCCGGACACCTCAAAGACTGCCGCCAGCTGGTTCGGTGCGTGTATCTTCCTGATTGTCGCTGCCACCATCTTACGCTCATTCTTCCTGTAATATGGCGGAATTCAATGTCAACAAGGGGATTGGGCGCAGCCCGGAGTTCAAGGGACTCAAGAGCCAGTACCTGTTCATCTTTGCGGGAGGATTGCTCGCGTTGTTCGTAATCTTCGTCGTCATGTACATGGCAGGTATCGACCAGTGGGTCTGCATCGGTTTCGGGGTCGTTTCCGCATCGGTGCTGGTCTGGGGCACTTTCAGGATGAATTCGAAATACGGTGAATGGGGCCTTATGAAACTCCATGCGCTGCGCAGCCATCCCCGCTACATCATCAGCCGGAGAAAGTTCCTCCGGTTGTTTTCTCCAACCATTAAAAACAGAAAAGCATGAAAAACGTAATGAAAACAGCCACGCTGGAAAGCAAGTTTCCGCTGTTGGCCGTGGAGAACGGCTGCATCATCAGCAAGGATGCGGACATCACCGTGGCATACCGGGTGGAACTGCCGGAACTGTTCACGCTGACACGTGCCGAGTACGAGTCCATGCACTCCACCTGGGCAAAAGCGGTAAAGGTCTTGCCGAACTACAGCATCGTACACAAGCAGGACTTCTTCATCGAAGAGGGATATAAGCCGGATATCTGCAAGGAAGACCTGAGCTTTCTGAGCCGCAGTTTCGAACGCCATTTCAACGAGCGGCCGTATTTGCAGCATACCTGTTACCTGTTCCTTACGAAAACCACGAAGGAACACAGCCGGACAACCAGCAGTTTCAATGCACTTACAAGGGGATTCATTATCCCCAAGGAAATGCAGGACAAGGAAACCGTCACCCGGTTCATGGAGTGCTGCGGACAATTCGAACGCATCGTAAACGACAGCGGCCTGCTACGTATCATCCGCCTGACGGATGAGGAGATCATCGGGAGCAACAATTCCGCCGGCATCATCGAGAAGTATTTTTCCATGTCGCAGGAAGATGCTACCTGCTTGCAGGATCTGTCACTCGGTGCCGGAGAAATGAAGGTGGGCGACAACTACCTGTGCCTTCATACGCTTTCCGATCCGGAAGACCTGCCGTCGAACGTGTCAACCGATTGCCGGTATGAAAGGCTCTCGACAGACCGGAGCGACTGCCGGCTGTCCTTTGCCGCACCGATAGGCATCCTGCTTACCTGCAACCATGTGGTGAACCAGTATCTCTTCATTGATGATTCGGCTGAAATTCTCAGGAAATTCGAGCAGACCGCACGGAACATGCACTCGCTTTCCCGTTACAGCCGTTCCAACCAGATCAACCGCGAATGGATTGAGGAGTACCTGAACGAGGCACACAGCAAAGGGCTGGTTTCCATCCGTGCGCACTGCAATGTCATGGCATGGAGCGATGACCGGGAAAAGTTGAAGCGCATCAAGAACGATGTGGGCAGCCAGCTGGCGTTGATGGAAGCCAAACCGCGCCACAACACGGTGGATGTGCCGACCCTCTTCTGGGCGGCAATACCCGGCAATGCCGGAGATTTCCCGTCCGAGGAGAGTTTCCACACCTTTATCGAGCAGGCCCTGTGCCTGTTCATCGGGGAAACCTCCTACAAGGACTCGCTCTCCCCGTTTGGCATCCGTATGGTGGACCGCCTGACCGGAAAACCCGTCCATCTGGATATTTCCGACCTGCCGATGAAGAACGGCACAATCACGAACCGGAACAAATTCATCCTCGGACCTTCGGGCAGCGGGAAATCTTTTTTCACCAACCACATGGTACGCCAGTATTACGAGCAGGGTGCGCATGTGCTGTTGGTGGATACCGGAAACTCCTATCAGGGACTGTGCAGCCTTATCCATGCCAGGACACACGGCGAGGACGGGATTTATTTTACTTATGAAGAAAAAGATCCGATAGCTTTCAATCCTTTTTACGTGGAAGACGGGATTTTCGATATCGAGAAGAAAGAATCCGTCAAGACGCTTATCCTTACCCTGTGGAAGCGTGACGACGAGCCGCCGACACGTGCCGAGGAGGTGGCGCTATCCAATGCGGTCAATCTCTTTCTGGAGAAAATCCGCAGGGACAGCAGCATAAAACCCTCCTTCAATACCTTCTATGAGTTTATCCGTGACGAGTATCAGGATATCCTAAAAGAGAAGCGAACCCGTGAGAAGGATTTTGACGTATGGGGATTCCTCAATGTATTGGAGCCTTACTACAAAGGTGGCGAGTATGACTACCTGCTTAACTCTGACAAACAGCTTGATTTACAGAGTAAACGCTTCATAGTTTTTGAATTGGACAATATCAAGGACAATAAAGTACTCTTCCCGATAGTCACCATTATCATCATGGAAACCTTCATCAACAAAATGAGAAAGTTGAAAGGAATCCGCAAGATGATATTATTGGAAGAAGCCTGGAAAGCCATTAGCAAGGAGGGTATGGCGGAATATCTTCGGTACCTCTTCAAGACCGTCAGAAAGTTTTTCGGTGAGGCCGTGGTCGTGACCCAGGAAGTGGAGGACATCATTTCTTCCCCGATTGTCAAGGGTACCATCATTAATAATAGTGACTGTAAGATTCTCCTTGACCAGCGCAAGTATATGAACAAGTTCGATGAGATCCAAGCGTTGCTCGGTCTGACCGACAAGGAGCGGGCGCAGATACTTTCCATCAACATGGCAAACAATCCTTCCCGAAAGTACAAGGAAGTGTGGATTGGTCTCGGAGGCTCACAGTCAGCAGTCTATGCCACCGAGGTGTCGCTTGAAGAATATATGGTGCGCCCGTAAAGGGAATTTGACGAATGTCGCTTTGGCAAGCGACTGGGCAAGTGTTTAAAATGCCCATTAACAACCGCTAACCGGAGGGGAAAACCCCACAAGGGAACATAGCACGTTGGTAAAGCCATAAGTCAGCCAACTGTCAGGCTGCGACCGAATGGCAAGTTAAAATGATAGATATGAGGATAAAGCCTGCATTGGTTGAACGATAGTCCGAGCAGTCGTATCCTTGGGCAATGACGGAAGACAGTTGAATAATTCTTCGGAATTATACCGTTATGTTGCGGTACTACACTGATGACACGTAGCAGGAGTAGCATAAACTTACCGCAAGGCAACTACCATAAGTAGTAAAGGACGAAAGTCGTATCCGACAATCTATCGAGCCAAATAGTCGTCAAATTTCTAAACGGGGATTGCCTAAACCGGAAAGCCAGTTGTAGGGCTATGGGGTCTGCCCCTGAATATCCGGCATGGCAACGGAGCTTCCATAGTAGTCTGAGCAGGGTAACGCCTTGTACATGGCGAAGGGGAGCAGCTAATTAAGTTTAACAATTTAAAGGAAGATGTGAGAGACATGAGAAATCCAGAAAATGTGTTGAACAGTCTGAGTAAACACAGCGGTAACTTGAACTATAAGTTTGAGCGGCTGTATAGAGTGCTGTTTAACGAGGAAATGTTTTATGTAGCCTATCAGAATATTTACAGCAAGACAGGCAACATGACGGCAGGAGCCGATGGTAAAACCATTGACGGAATGAGTATTGACCGAGTTGAACAACTGATTGGCAGTCTTAAAAATGAGACTTATCAGCCTAATCCGTCCAAAAGGACGTACATACCTAAGAAAAACGGGAAAAAACGTCCGCTTGGCATACCCTCTTTTGATGATAAGCTGGTACAGGAAGTAGTCAGAATGATACTTGAAGCAATCTATGAAGGTAGTTTTGAACATACTTCACATGGGTTTCGTCCCAAACGAAGTTGTCATACTGCTCTTATAGATATACAAAAGACATTCACTGCCGTGAAATGGTTTATTGAAGGCGATATTAAAGGATTCTTCGACAATATCAATCATGACGTACTGATTAATATTCTTCGGGAACGTATCGCCGACGAGAGATTTTTGCGGCTTATCAGAAAATTCCTGAATGCCGGATATGTGGAAGACTGGGTATTTCATAGAACGTACAGTGGAACTCCGCAAGGCGGGATTATCAGCCCAATACTGGCTAACATCTACCTTGACAAGTTCGACAAGTACATCAAGGAATACATCAATCGGTTCAATAAAGGGGTAACAAGAAAAGGCGACGCTCGATACAAGCTCTACGAACAGCGAAGATACCGACTGGCAAAGAAACTAAAGAATGAGAAAGATGTAAAGGTAAGGAAACAGATGACCGCCGAAATTAAGCGGCTACGAGAAGAACGGAACAACTATCCGGCACGTAATGAAATGGACAGCAGTATCAAACGGTTAAAATACGTGAGATACGCAGATGACTTTCTGATTGGAATTACCGGTAATCTTGAAGACTGCAAAACAGTAAAAGAGGATATTAAGAATTATTTGAATGAAGCTCTTAAACTGGAACTGTCAGACGAAAAGACACTGATAACCAATGCGCAGAAACCAGCGAAATTTCTCGGATATGACGTATTTATACGTAGGTGTAACGATTTACGTAAGGATAAGTACGGTAAAACGGTTCGTGCATTCGGACACAAGCCTGTATTGTACCTGAATTTTGAAACGATGCGGAAGAAACTCTTTGATTATAAAGCCGCAAGAATCGCGGTCGTCAATGGCAAAGAGGTTTGGAAATCCATCGTCAGAACGTACATGCTGAACTTGGATGACTTGGAAATAGTCAGTCAGTTCAATGCCGAAATCCGAGGGTTCTATAATTATTACTCAATAGCCAATAACAGCTATGTCATCAATTCTTTCTATCACATTATGTCATACAGCATGTATAAGGTATTTGCGAACAAATACAAATCATCTGTAAAGAAAATACTTCTGAAATATAAAAAGAACAAGTTTTTCCAAGTGGCATATGAAAATAGCAAGGGTAAGACACTTTACCAATCATTTTATCATGATGGTTTCAAACGCAAAAAGGTTGCAGGGAATATTTACTGTGACACTATTCCACGGACAGTTTCCATAACAGGTGGACGTAACAGCCTTATGGAAAGGCTGAAGCTCCAAGTTTGCGAATTATGCGGTGCTACCGATAAACTCGAAATGCATCACGTTCGCAAACTTAAAGACCTGAAAGGTAAATCCGACTGGGAAAAGAAAATGATAGCTCGAAGACGAAAAACTTTGGCTGTCTGCTCAAAGTGTCATGCAAAAATAGACCCCGACCGAAGAATCAGACTGAATTAATTAGTGGAGAGCCGGATACAGGGAGACTTGTAAGTCCGGTTCGGAGGCGAGTACTCGGAAACCTACCATAGAAATATGACAAGGCGCTGGGTGCTTAGCCTACTGCTACACCACTGAAGAAACGGAAAAACTGGAACTCATGCGCCTTACGGACAAACTCGGCGGCAACATAGAGCTTGCAATAAGGCAGCTCGCAGAGAGCAAACGTAACAGTAAGTAACATTCAAAAATCAAGAAAGACATGAAATTTACCGAATGGATAAGACATCGGATTGTCGGTCGCTTCCGGGAACCGGACCACCGGGAATTGCAGGAGATTGCTCAAAAAGCCAAACGTCTTGCCGGTGTGTACAATCACGGGGAACTTGCAAAGCTTATCCGGGAGTACAGTCATTCGGAAAAAGCTATTGAACAGATCGCCCTGCTGATAGCGAAATCCGAACCCTTCGATTCTCCCATATCAACGATGAACAAGGAATCCGTAGATATGATGGATGTATTGACGGATACTCCATTTATGGCGAAACACGGCTCTCAACTGACGGATATCCCACCATGGGAAGCCACATCAGTGCATGGTTTGTTCGCAATGTACACCATTATGCGTGATTGGGGATGTACGAAATATCCGATGAATAGAATTGAACGCCCGCCACATAGTGAAGTAATATCCGCAATAAGAATATTGGACTTCCAGAGAAAGAGCCGGGATGTATCTGAACTATGCGAACTCGCCTCATACAGCATGGTGCCATCGACCTACGTCAAGCTGCGCTATGGCATTGAGGACAAATGCAGTACCTATGAATGGCTCGAAAGCTATCTGATGGACAGGGATGACTGCTGCATTGAGCCTGATGTCAGGATGAACATTCCCCGTATAGAAGCCGAGATGTGCGCGGCGGCTGAAAAGGCGGTCGAGAATATCCCCGGAGTCCGTCTGCCGGACTTCTATCTTGAGGGACTTGACCGGGAGCTTGACAAATTGGGGCGTATCGCCGTGTCACCGGATGCTTCAAACGACCTTATCAATGTGCAACCGGATTTTCTGGTCAAATACGGTATTGACAAGACCGCAGCCCCGGAAGAACAATCCCGTCAGGCACAGAAAGCCTACAAAGAACTGGATAACAGATTAGTCCGGGTTACCAGCCGCAGACCTTATGCTGACGAATTCTTCGCATCCCTCAGACACGGGAAAGAAAAAGTGGCAGAGGTAGACCGTCCGAGACCGGTGCACAAGCCTATCCTCCGTAATCCGCCGTCCAAAGGGCGAAAAATGGGACTTTGACTTTCAACAGATTTTTATTCACCATTAAAACAGAAACATCATGAAAAAGAAAATTCTCATGCTGTGCATGGGCTGCTTCCTTGCCAGCCTCACAGCAAAAGCGCAATGGGTCGTGAGCGACCCGGGCAATCTAGCACAGGGCATCATCAATGCCGCCAAGAACATTGTTCACACGTCCTCCACAGCCACTAATATGGCGAATAATTTTCAGGAGACTGTAAAAATCTACAAGCAGGGCAAGGAGTATTACGACGGATTGCGCAAGGTCAAGAACCTTGTCCGGGATGCCCGCAAAGTCCAGCAGACCGTCCTGATGGTGGGAGATATCACGGACATCTATGTCACCAACTTCGAGCGTATGCTCAGCGATCCGTATTTTACACCGGAAGAACTGAGTGCCATTGCCCTTGGGTACACCAAACTGCTGGAAGAAAGTGCCCACCTGCTGAACGACCTGAAGACGGTGGTCAACGAGAACGGCCTTTCGATGAACGACAAGGAACGTATGGACATTATCGACCGCTGCTACAACGACATGCTGCAAAACCGTAGCCTGGTGCAGTATTACACCAACAAGAACATCGGGGTGTCCTACCTGCGCGCCAAGAAACGGAACGACCTGGACCGCGTGATGGCACTCTACGGCTCACCGAACGAACGTTATTGGTAATTATTCCTAATCCGCTTTCATTATGTTATTGTTGGCTATAGATTTTGACAACCTGCATCAGATTTTACAGAATCTGTATGTGGAAATGATGCCGCTCTGCTCAAAGATGACCGGTGTGGCAAGAGGCCTTGCCGGTTTGGGAGCGCTTTTCTATGTGGCGTATCGTGTATGGCAGGCTCTGGCCCGTGCCGAGCCTGTGGATGTCTTTCCGCTTTTGCGTCCGTTCGCCTTGGGGCTTTGTATCATGTTCTTTCCGACACTCGTTCTGGGTACGCTGAACAGCATCCTCTCGCCCGTCGTGAAAGGGACCCATACCATATTGGAGTCGCAGACCTTTGACATGAACGAGTACAGGGCGCAGAAGGACAAGCTGGAGACTGAGGCGATGAAACGGAATCCCGAGACAGCCTATCTGGTCGACAAGGAGACTTTTGACAACAGGCTGGACGAGCTGGGCGCGTTTGACGCTATAGAAGCCTGCGGAATGTATGTGGACCGTGCCATGTACAACATGAAAAGGGCCGTGCAGAATTTCTTCCGCGAACTGCTGGAACTCCTGTTCAATGCGGCGGCGCTGGTCATCGACACGCTGAGGACATTCTTCCTGATCGTGCTTTCGATACTCGGTCCCGTTTCCTTTGCCATCTCCTGCTGGGACGGTTTCCAGGCTTCTCTCAGCCAGTGGTTCGTCCGCTACATCAGTATCTACCTGTGGCTTCCCGTAAGCGACCTGTTCAGCAGCGTGCTGGCGAGAATCCAGGTATTGATGCTGCAGAGGGACATCGAACAGCTTTCCGACCCGGATTTCATCCCCGACAGCTCAAACGGGGTTTACATCACTTTCCTCATTATCGGCATCATCGGGTATTTCACCATCCCGACCGTATCGAACTGGATTGTGCAGGCCGGAGGCGGTGCGGGCAATTATGGAAAGAACGTGAACCAGGCGGCATCCAAGACAGGCTCCGTGGTGGCCGGGACTGCCGGAGCGGCGGTGGGAAACATTGCCGGCAGGCTTATCAAGTAATAACAGTATAAAACATTTACAGAATGGAATTCAAATCATTGAAAAATATCGAGAGCAGCTTCCGACACCTGCGTCTGTTCGGAATCGTCTATCTGTGTGTATGCACCCTGCTTGTGGGATTTTCCGTATGGAAGGCTTACAGTTTCGCGGAAGCGCAACGGGAGAAGATCTATGTGCTGGATGAAGGCAAGTCACTGATGCTGGCCCTTTCACAAGACCTGGAGCAGAACCGCCCGGTGGAAGCAAGGGAGCATGTCAGACGGTTCCACGAACTGTTCTTTACGCTCTCGCCCGACAAGAATGCGATTGAAGGCAATATCCGGAGGGCCATGTTCCTCAGTGACCGTTCCGCCTATGCCCATTATGTGGATCTGGCAGAGCAGGGATATTACAACCGGATAATTTCGGGTAACGTGAACCAGCGTGTAGGGATTGACAGCGTCAAGTGCGATTTCCATACCTATCCGTATGAGGTCGTGACCTACGCGAAACTCTCCATTATCAGGGAGAAGAGCGTGACCGAGCGCAGCCTCGTCACGCGTGGCAGGCTGCTGAACTCCACCCGCAGCGACAATAATCCGCACGGCTTCATCCTCGAAGCCTTCCGTGTGGTGGAGAACAGGGATATAAGAGTGTATGACCGTTAAAATTCAGAATGTATGAAAAAGATGTTTGTAAAAATCAAGGAATCCGTGGAAGAAAAGCTGCGGAAGCTGTGTGCCGGGCTTAGCCCGGAAAAGAGAGTGCCGGCAATTGTCATGCTGGCTGCCCTGTTTGCCATCGGAAATTTCTATATGATTTTCCGTGCCATCCATGACATCGGACGGGAGGATGTACGGCCGGAAATCATAGAGATACCCCCGATAGAAATTCCGGATGTCGTTCCTGCCGATACACTCCCGGATAAAAGGGTGCAGGAAATGGAAGAGTTTTTTAACCGATTCAATCAGAAAGAAAATGAGTAATGACGTCAATAAATTGAAACAGAGGCTGGAAATCAGGAAATACCTGGTTTTTGCCGGGATGTTCCTCCTGTTCCTCGGAGCGATGTGGCTCATTTTCGCACCGTCCGAAGAGGAAAAAAAGAAAGAGGAAAAAAATGCGGGATTCAACACCGAGCTTCCCGATCCGAGGGAAGCGGGCATAGAAGGGGACAAGATTGCCGCCTATGAGCAGGCTGACATGAAACGCAAACAGACGGAAAAACTGCGTACGCTGGAGGATTTCTCCGGGATGGCAGACGGGAACTCCGGGACTGTCGTGGAATTGTCACCGGATGCGGATGCCAAGGATGGCAGTTCTCGTGAAGGTGACAGAAGGAATGAAGCCTGTTCTTCATCCGTCTCCGCCTACAATGACATCAACAGGACGCTCGGCAACTTTTACGAGTCACCGCAGGAAGATCCGGAGAAGGAGGCGTTGAAAGCCGAGGTGGAACAACTCAAGCAGGCGGTCGCCGCACAGAACGCGCAGCCGGGTTACGAGGAGCAGGTGGCTCTCCTGGAAAAATCCTATGAGCTTGCGGCCAGGTATATGCCGGGCAATGGCAGTGTGAATACGGACAGCCGTTCCGATAATGAAAGTCCCGGGCGGAACGGAAAGGCGAAAGCCGTTCCCGTGGGGCTGGTTTCCACACCGGTGGTATCATCGTTGCCGCAGCCTGTCAGTGATTCTATACAGCTTACAGGAATGGCACAACCGGAAAGATTCCACACGCCAATCGGTCATAAAGAAGAGAGAAATGTGAGGAATACCATCCGGGCCTGCATCCACGGGGACCAGACCGTCATCAGCGGTCAGGGAGTGAGGATGAGACTGCTGGAGCCAATGCGTGTAGGGAAGCATATCCTGCCCAAAAACTCCCTGCTTACCGGAGAAGGGCGCATACAGGGTGAAAGGCTTCACGTCAATATCCTTCAGGTGGAATATGGCGGTACCATCATCCCCGTGGAACTTGCCGTGTATGACAATGACGGACAGGGCGGCATCTTCATTCCGGGGTCAATGGAGGCTAACGCCGTCAGGGAGGTTGCCGCCAATCTGGGGCAGAATCTCGGCACGAGCATCTCCATCACCAACCAGTCGGCAGGTGACCAGCTGCTTTCCGAACTCGGAAAGGGTGCCATACAAGGTGTCTCGCAGTACATATCCCGGAAGATGCGTGAAGAGAAGGCGCATCTCAAGTCAGGCTATACCCTGATGCTTTATCAAGACAACGATCAATAACAATCCATTAAAATTCAATCGACATGAAAAAGTTTTTTGTAATGCTTGCCCTTGCATGGGGCACTGTGGGCGCTTTCGCCCAAAATGAAGCCGACAGCGTAGCGGCGGTAAACAATGCCGTCACACTGGCCAAGGAAGTGTATCCTCAAAAAGAGGAGGACGGAGACCTCTATCACGGTCTGACCCGTAAACTCACCTTTGACAGGATGATACCTCCATACGGGCTGGAAGTGACCTATGGAAAGACCACGCACATCATTTTCCCGTCATCGGTGCGTTATGTGGATCTCGGTTCTCCGAACCTCATTGCAGGCAAGGCGGACGGTGCGGAGAATGTCATCCGTGTAAAGACCACCGTGAAGGACTTCCGTGAGGAGACCAACATGTCCGTGATTACCGAAAGCGGAAGTTTTTACACCTTCAATGTGAAGTATGCGGAAGAGCCGCTGCTGCTGAATATCGAGATGAAGGATTTCATTCATGACGGAAGTGAGGTGAACCGCCCCAACAACGCCCTTGACATCTACCTGAAGGAATTGGGCTGTGAATCGCCTAAATTGGTACACCTTATCTCGAAGTCCATCCACAAGGACAACAGACGGCACATCAAGCATATCGGAAGCAAGGCGTTCGGCATCCAGTACCTGCTCCGCGGACTCTATACGCACAACGGCTTGCTTTATTTTCATACACAGATAAAGAACCGGTCCAACGTGCCTTATGAGGTGGATTTCGTGACTTTTAAAATTGTGGACAAGAAGCTGATGAAACGTACCGCCATTCAGGAACAGGTGATATTCCCACTGCGTGCTTACGACTATGTAACGTCCGTCGCGGGGAAAAAGGACGGGCGCACCGTTTTCGTCTTCGACAAATTCACCATCCCCTCGGACAAGGTGCTGGTGGTGGAGATGCACGAGAAAGGCGGTGGCAGACACCAGACCTTCACCGTGGAAAGTGAGGACATCGTGAGAGCCGGGGTTATCAACGAACTTAAAGTGAAGTAGCCATGAAGAAGTATCTGTTCCTTTTTGTTACAGCCGTGTCGCTTGCCCTGTTTTCAGGGCGGGCGCACGCCCAGCGGTACCTGCCCGGGATGAAGGGCGTGGAACTGCGCGGAGGATTTGCGAACGGCTCAAAGTCCCCCTTGAATTATTATACCGGATTTGCCGTTTCCGGATACACCCCAAAAGCCAACCGCTGGGTCATAGGCGCCGAGTATCTGATGAAGAATTATGGGTATCGGGATGCGAGCGTACCCCGTGCGCAGTTCACGGCAGAAGGCGGCTATTATCTGAAATTCCTGTCTGATCCGACAAAGACGGTCTTCCTCTCGGTCGGCGGTTCCGCACTGGCCGGCTATGAGACCGTGAACTGGGGCGAGAGGATACTGTATGACGGTTCGAGGCTGCTCGCCAAGGATGCGTTTGTCTATGGCGGCGCGATAACCCTGGAACTTGAGGCATACGTGACAGACCGCATCGTCCTTCTTGCCGCTATCCGGGAACGTGTATTGTGGGGAAGCTCGCTGGACCTGTTCACGACACAATTCGGTCTGGGTGTCAAATTCATAATCCATTAGAACCGTATCGCTTATGACTATAGAAGAGATAAGAGACATTCCAATCGCCGTTTTTCTGGCACGGATGGGATATGAACCGGCAAGAAGACGGGGGGATGAATATTGGTATTTGGCCCCGTACCGGGAGGAGCGCACCGCCTCGTTCCAGTTGAATGTCCGTAAGGATATATGGCATGACTTCGGTACCGGACAGGGAGGCGACATATTCACCCTTGCGGGGGAGTTTATCGGCAGCGGGGATTTCAAGGCGCAGGCCAGGTTCATCACAGGGATATGGGGCGGTCTTGCTCCCGAACACAAGACCGTTTCCCGTTCCGGGGAAAATGACAGGGAAGATTCCCATAGGCAGGAAAGTTTCACGAAGGTACAGTCCGGACCGCTGCACAACAGCGTCCTGCTCCGTTATCTGGCGGAACGTGGCATTAGCGGTGATGTGGCTATGCCGAACTGCAAGGAGATCAGGTACACCTTGCACGGGAAGCGGTATTTCGCCATCGGTTTCAGGAATGTCAGCGGTGGGTACGAGGTGCGCAACCGCTTTTTTAAGGCCAGTCTCTCTCCGAAAGACATTTCGCTGATGGACAACGGTTCGGATACTTGCAATCTCTTCGAGGGGTTTATCGACTGCCTCTCGTGGATGCAACTCGAATTGGGATGTGGCGACGACTATCTCGTACTGAACTCGGTGGCATTGCTGGAACGCTCGTTCCCCGTTCTTGACAGATATGAGAGAGTCAACTGTTACCTGGACCGGGACGAAGCCGGACGGCGCACGCTGGAGGCGCTCCGCAAACGCTACGCGGATAAAATAGTGGACTGTTCCTCTTTGTACAAAGGATACAAGGATCTGAACGAATACCTGCAGAACAAGTTTCTGTAAAAATAGAATTAAGTATAACGTATTAAAATCTGATTGAATATGAATGCATTGAATAAAAAAAGAGAATTGGCCGGAATGATGGCAATCCTGTTCCTGGGTCTGGCGGCTTGTCTGTTGTCCGCCTGCAATGATGAAATGGATGTACAGCAGTCCTATCCGTTCAAGGTGGAGACCCTGCCTGTCCCCACACGTATTGTGAAAGGTGAGACGGTGGAAATACGGTGTGAACTCAAACGTGAAGGACGGTTTTCCGATGCCCGCTACACCATCCGATATTTCCAGCCGGACGGCAAGGGTACACTCCGTATGGATGACGGGATGGTGTTGCTGCCCAATGACCGCTATCCCCTTGACAGGGAGGTGTTCAGGCTATACTACACTTCTGAAAGCGAGAACCAGCAGACGATAGACATCTATTTCGAGGACAACAGCGAACCGGCACAGATTTGCCAATTGACTTTTGATTTCAACAACGAGGCGGAGGACGAGGATTCCGTCGTGACTGCGGATAGCAAGGAATTGCCGGTCACAATTGTCGGACACTAAGCCGGTCCTGCCTATGATGAAGTTAAAAGCAATATGGTTTGCGGTGCTTTCCATCACGGTCTTTTTTCCGGGTATGCCGTCGAGGGCGGAGAATCCGATAAAGGCAAGTCCGGACAGGTTCAGTATTGCGGTCGAGTGTGTCAAGCGATTCGAGGGTTGGCATGGAGAGAAAAAGCATTGGCCTTATGTCGGGTGGGGGCACAAAGTTCTTCCCGGGGAGAGGTTTACCAACAGTATTACAAAAGCACAAGGTGATTCCATTCTGAGAGCAGACCTCCGTAAGTTGTGCCGTATGTTCAGTTATCTGGGACGTGATTCTTTGATCGTTAGTGTTCTTGCGTATAATGTGGGCTGTTCCCGTATCAAAGGGTATGGAAAAATACCCAAGAGCCGGCTGTTGAAAAAACTGGAGTCGGGTGACCGCGATATCTATAAGGAATATGTCTCCTTCAGATGCTACAAGGGGAAAGTGGTTCCGAGCATCGAACGGAGAAGGAAAGTGGAATATATGCTGCTTTTTGAGAAGTAAATGAAAAAGGGAGAATCTTTCAGTTGTTTTCGACTGTCAGGTTCTCCCTTATGCGTATTGTCGGAATCAGGCCATTTGTGCGGCTTGTATGTCAGCTTACCGGAACGGCATCCTGTACTTCAGCTGCTTCCGGCAGATGGGAAAGCAGTAGTTCCGCCATTGCTCCGTTTTGTGGAATCAGTGCCGGGAAGTCCGTTTTTCCGGGCTTGTATATCTCTGTGGCTATATTGTATAGCTCCCAAGCGGTAATCTGCCCTTTGGTCATAGCCAGTTTAAGCACCTCTTCCGTGAATATAGAAATTTGCCCTTGGTTCAGAGGATAGGTTTCCACGGAGGATGACAGATTCCTGTCCGAACTGTCGTGGGAGACGCGCAACGCGGTCAACAGACCTATATACATATAGATTTCCTCCATAGATATAACCCGGCGTTTCAGCCGTTGTATGCGTTCGATGTCCTCGTTCATGTTCACCTCGAAATTGGCAAGCCAGCCGTCCACGGTTTCGAACACCTCTTCCGTCGAGACTTTCTTCTTGCCGTAATTGCAGACACTTCGCTCGGGTGAAAGGATACACTGGTTATGACAGATTAGCACGCAGGGACCTATGGCTGCCTGTATGCCGTCCTGGTGGTAGGCGACGACCAATGTTGTGGTCAGTTCGTCCGTCTCCCAGTCCTTGATCCGGATGGTGGCGAAGATACGGCGCAGGATGTGCGCTTCCACGGCTTTTTCGCCATGTGTCTGTTCCACCTGCGGAAGGATGCTTACTCCCGGCTGCGTCTTGTTCCTGTTCTGGGCCGCGAAGATTTCCTCCACCTCATAGTCGAGATTGTATTTCTCGCAGATGTCCATCATGCGCCGGATGACCTGGTAATGGTAGATACCTTGCACCGGGTTGTTGTAGATGTCGTTTTCCTTGTAGGTACGCTGAAGCGTCTCGAAGTTCATCACTTCAATTCCGTTTTTCTGGAAGTCAAACTGCTGTTGTCTTTCCATTACTGCCAATGTCGTTTCCATAATCTTGAATTTTATGAAGTTAATACTGTCGTTTGTCTTTTATCAGGTGTGTATCTGCCATCCGTGGAACGGTTGTAGTGTTACGGCAAAAGAGCGGTCCGGTATTCCGTGATAGAGCAGACCGCCCACGATGCCTGTCCTTCCGTCGGGATAACATTGTGTAAAGCCGAACGAGTACGGGGCATGGTCATAGTAGAGTGAGATTTCGCAGGGATGGTCGGGATTTTCTTCCCAGCTCTTCAACCGCTCCAGGCATTTTTGGAGCGAGGTGTCACCGATGGATTCGGCATAACGCTTTACATTCTCGAAATGTTCTTCATTCAGGATTTTCATGACTTTTGAATTTTATCTGTTAAACACGTCCGGCTCCGGGAGCCGGTATTTTTATTTCTCGCCTGCCAGACTGTCCCGTGATCGTACCCGCAAGGTTTGGCGAAAGAAAATACCGCAGCCGTCAGGCGAGGATGATTTTCTTTCAGCCAACCCCGCAAGGGGCCTGACCTTGACAGGGTACACCGGACACGGGACTACCTTTGCAGGGTGGGAAATAAAATACACGGTAGTGTGCTTTGCATGGTCTGTGGCGATTCTCTTCCTGATTTGTTCGCCATTGCCGGACAAAAGATGTATTTTTGCAATTCTAATTTCAGTTTTATGGAAAACTATATAAAGAAAGCGGCGGATGCTTTCCTTGTGGAGCGTCCGTACGGTATGCGTGTGGATTACAGGAAGAAAGGATTCGTGCTGTTTAACCGTAACCTCAATGTGTTGGGAAATGCGGAACAGACCCGTCTGGAAGAACTGCCTCTGGAGCGGTTCAATGTGGAGGAGATTCCGTTGGAGGGTGAAGTCGTGGAGGAACACTCAGGATTTACCGATGTATTCTTCTATACCGATCTGACCAATCCCTATGCCGGATATGTACTGAATTTGCAAAAGCTTAAAGCCTATAACCGGTTGATGTTTCCGCTGGCAATGGCGCTGAACCGTGAATTGTGAGGCCGGAAGCCGGTAGCGGTAACAGCTGCATGGAGCAGACCGTTACCGCCCCGGATTTAATTATTTGCCCTCTTTTTCTGTAATGAACGCCAGATAGGCGGACACGGCCTTATGGCATCCGGTAAAGTCCGGAGTCCGGCAGCCCTTGATTTTCCGGAAACTGACGGTGCCGTTCCTGTCAATGCCCCTCACATGCCTGTTGAATGTCCCTTTGGTTCTGATATGGATGTCAAAACCGTCCCTTCCGGTGATTTCAACGAACATTTCTCCCGTGATCCGTTCCCCGTCCAGGAATTTCTCTTTCTGTTCATTGAGTAGCCGCTGATGTTGCTCTTCCTGCACTCTGCGCTCTTCCGCCTCTTTCTCCTTCTGCTCCCTGCGTTTCTGCTCCTGTATTCTTTTATATTCCTCACGGGCTTGCACCAGGGAAGTGGTGTCAAGTCCGAGAGCCTCGAACACGCGAACGGAGATCAAATTGACGAAGGCTCCTCTTTCCGCACTTTGAAGCGTATCCGCAATCCAGTTCCTGCAATAGGTGGCGGCTTCCTCTCTGCAATCTTCTCCCTTGAGAAACCGGCGTGAATACTGCCCGCTGGAAAAATAAACGTTTTCAATCCGGCAGACCACATGGAAACAGTCATCGTCTTCATTCCCGTCTTCGTTCTTTCTTGACAGGGAGAGATATACATTCTTCGCATACGGCTCCAGTTCCATATAAGAAGCCACGACGGTATTCCCGTCAGACTTGTACTTGAACACTTTTGCTTTCATTGTTACATTTTTTTGATTGTCCGTTCATATAATCCGTAATTCTCATTTCCAGTTCATCGTATATCCGGTTGAACAGTTCCTGGTACTCTTCCAGAAAAGCCCCGTCCGTATCGCACATGTCTTCGAGTGTCTTTCCATTTGCACGGCACAGCTCCGTATCGGCCAGCTCACAGACAATCTCGCTGAGCATCGAGCGGTCCTTGTCTTCGGGAAGCAGCCCTCCTTTTTTCAGAAGGCAGTAGTTACGGATATTGATTCGCAAATACAGGTCCGCCTCTTTCCACCGTCCATCGGGAAAAAGAGAGAATGCCTGTTTCAGTCCGTCGGGCTGTCCGCCCCACCATTCGTTCAAATTGTTCGGTTCCATATTGATAAGTTTAATTGATTACTGTCTGTTTGGTTTGCCATTGCCGATGGGCGGTGATGTATTCCTGTCGTTCCTTCTCCAGTAACGCTTCTGCTTCGGGAGTGTAGCCGATAAAACGAATGTAACCGCCGTTATAGCCTGTAAGCTTGCACCGAATACCGGCTTTCTCCAATTTGTCGATCCGTTTCTGAGCCAGTTTCGCGCTTGAATAATCCTTCGGCCAGAAATAATGCTCTCCGTGTGAGCCGTAATGGTCTTCTCCGAATATCATTTCGCCGGAATGCCTCCTGTGCTCGATAAAATCAAAGCGGGCTGTGCCCAACGCCTGCCTGATGGCCTTGTGTGCCGGACCTTCGGGATGCTTGAACACTTCCGGCTTGTCCTTCCCCTTACAGTCAAGTTTCGGCAGTTCCACCTTGTAAGGCTTCCGGTAACTCCCTATAGCCAATGTCAGGTAGAAATTGGTATGGAAATAATCCGTCATCGCATCGCTGTCATCGAAGTTGTATGACATGACAAAGTCACAGACATTCAGCATCACCTCCTTGGCACGGTCTGTAAGATCGGGGTTTCGCTCTATGTTGTAGTGGTTGATATGATCCTGTACTTTGCCGGATTCCCTGGTGAACGCCTCAAAGTCCGCGCTCATCAGTTTGATGTAAATGGAATTGTAGTTCTCCCGTCTGACGGAGAACTTATATCTCGGATAGATTTCCTTTAGCCAAGTTCTCACAAGTTCTACGATTTCAGGGGCATGTTGCCCTTTGTAGTTGCGACCTTTCCAACGGTATTCATTATACACGTACTCGGTATATTCCTTTGCCGTGGCACCCGAATAGTCATGTTCATACCCGGTTGATGCGGCAGAGACATCCGGTTTGTCTTTCCAGACTTCAAAAAGCCTTTCAAACTCGGTGTTCACCTGTTGCATGATGGCAGTGTCGCCACCCTTGTCCGGGTGGTGCTGCAATGCCAGACGGCGGTATTCCTTCTTCAGGTCCGCCAATGAATGTATGTTATGAAAATAAGCCATAGCTATAGGTATTTATGCCCCTGCGAGGCGGTTGATAAAATATTCCTGGTTGTCAAGGTCAAGTCCGAGGTTGCTGCACGCCATTTCGATGTCATCTTCCCTCAGGTCGTCCGCCTCCTGCAACTCGCGCAGGTACCGGATTTCAGAATCCAAGTATTCCTGCGCTTCCATATGGCTGCAACTGCATGAGTTGCTAATCTGTTCAATGATGTTAATCTGCATATTATTCGTTTTTAGAATTATACCTGTTGTAAATTTCCCGTTTATGTTCGTAGTCCCGGCTGTTCCACCATTGGTCTGCCGCATCAATGAATGTCTGCGTGTTTTCGGAAGGCGGAGAGTCACAGACTTTCAACCCTGTGATTTGTTCCTTTGTTTCAAAACCGCACGACTCCCACCAGCCCTGCATCTTTTGTGTGAACTCCGCCTTAGTACAGAAAAAGACCTGAACGCCACATTCTTCGCACCATTTCCCATCGCACCACAGCCCGTTATTGTCATCATGCACATAGCTGATACGTTCATCCGTATTGGCGTTTATCCATGCTTGGATTTCCAACTGCCGTGAACCGCATTCTTTACAGACAAGGATGTCGGAATCGTCCGGCTCTTTTCTGAAAGCCCTGCCGTCATAGAGTGTAACGGCACGTTCCACGAGCAATTTCTGGTTGTTTTCCGATAACTCGGCAAAGAACCGTTCCGCCGCGCCGAATATGGACTTGTCCGCCAATGCGGACCATTTATCCCAGAAGTGCCGGTACATATCTCCAAATACGGCCTTGCATTCTTCCTTGCTCCAGGCGTTCCACATATAGTAGAAGAAGCTGGAGACTGCGTTTTCCGCTTGATATTTCATTGTTCTTCAGTTTGTGGTTCTACTTTTTTGCTCTCTTCCAGTTGCTGCCATACAGCCTCATACATTCCGGAAAGCCAGTCGATGTTACTGGCTCCGAGTTCGAACGGGCTGTAACATTCCACTTCATCACCGCTTTCTTTCTCTTCGGCAAGGACGGTCAGGCTGCTGTCCGTTACCCGGAGTCCTGTCACCCTGCATTCGTAGGGGTCTCCGTTCTTGCCAAACCATATCACCCAGACCGGGTCATAATCCTCTTCCGGAAACCGTATCGCGTTCATGGCATGGTCATGGAGCAACTGCCGTATCGCTTCGATGATGTCTTTTCGCAGTTCTTCGATCCTGTCTCCGAACACCGACATGGGGGATTTCCCGCCTCGCTGCCTTACGGAGAGAACCTGCAAGTCCGGATGACAACCGAACTTCCAGTCCGTCACTTCATCGTCATCCCGCGTTGTGTGGATGTTGCCGCCCAATACCAGACCGCAGTCTTCCGCCACCATGCTTTCCGCTTCTTCACGGTCTTCCGCCACCACTGTGTAAGTACCCTCGAAGATGTACCTTACTTTTACATCGTATTTTTCCATAATCTTCTATGATTTGATTGTTGATTAGTTGATTTTATCAGGATACAATGCGAACCGCATCTCCGAAAAAGGAGTCGTCCACCCCATATACATGCCGGACCGAACAGTCATATTTGGAACGTTCGTCATCCAGCCGGAAGCGGAAACCATGATAGTCCTTGACTTCCAATTTCAGCTTTACGTCCCGTTTCAGTTCCATTTCAAGCAGGCTTCCACCACCATACGTCGAACTGAAAAGTCCGCAACAGTTGCCTTTGGGGATAATGACCTCTTTCAATGAAAAGTCGGCTTCATACAGCTCTTTCAGGCTTACCCTGCCGATGTAAGTCAGCAGGTTCGCCCCGCAGCAGGAATTGATAAGTTCCTCGTAGAATTGTTCGTAGGAAACCTGCTCCTTGCCGTTCCGGTTCTTACGGTTCGGGAAACGCCCGTAAGCCCTGTAGCCGTGCTCTGTCAAGATTTTCTTTACTCTCGCCGGATTGAGGTTCAGGCTGTCCACCATGTCCCCGAAGTAGGATTCCTCGTACCTGTAACCGCCTTGCGATTCAAACCAGTTGGAGTTGATGCAGTCATAGTTGGAAAGCATCTCCACACGGATAGGAATGTCGTCCGTGTGCCTTACCAATTCCTTCACCACGTCCGAATCGTTGCGGCTGTAAATCTCGTCACGGATTTCATCTTCGTATTCATCGAAGAAGTCATCGACCGCTTCCCCGTCAAAGTCATGGAATACGGCACATTCCTCTTTCAGTTTCGCAATAATCTCACGGACAGCTTCCCATTCGGCATCGCTGTACCACTCGTCTGCCTTTTCCCACAAATGTTCGCGGCTCTTGCTGTCAAGGCATTTTTGAATCAGTCCGCAATGATTGTCAAGATTGTCATTGTAGTCCGTCCATATTAGTGTATAGGCCGGTTCCATCAGGGATTTGATGAAATCCAATGTCAATGTTTTCTGTTCATCCATTTCTGTTACCTGTGTACGGCAGGATTCCTTTTCCCGTACATACCGTTATAAATGACGGAAGCGGCCTTCAAGCCGCCTCCGTGTTGTTTCCTAACCATACAGTTCCTTCACGATCTTGTCATATATTTCCTTTGCCATTTCCGTATTCCGGTTGAAGTGGAAATAAGCCGTGTATCTGTATCCTGTTCTTGGCACTCCTCCGCACTGCTGTATTGCCCTGTCTATCTCCCAGTCGATATCACCTATGCCAAGAGATATGCTTGTGCCATGCAGCATACACCGTGCGAGTTTCAATGCGGAATCTGTCTTGTCTTCCTTGCGCAACCGGTCGAAAGCCATCAGCGCGATTTGTCTGTTTGAAATCTTTATCTCTTCCATATATTTTGCATCTGTTTGGGTCAGACAATCCCGGTAAGTTGCCTGAATCGCGCAACTATTTCATTGCATTTGCTTTGGGCAAGTTCCTCATATTTTTTGCAAATGGCACAGTATGCCTTCCAAGGTTGGCCTCTAAGCTCGTGCTCGTATGAGGACCTGACCAATTCCGGATATTCTTCAAAAAGTGTCTTGAATGCTTTACGCCATTTGCGCCCTTGCCACAATCCGTTTGCTATCAATGTTATGAATTCAAACATCTGTTCGTCTGTTTTCACATCCAATGCATAAAAATGGTCTGTTGTCGGCCACACGTTGTTGGAATGCTGCCAAGTTTCTATCTGCTTGGTTTTGGCATTGTATGCCATTCTTGTAATTACCTGGTGACTCATATTGATATGTTTTTAGTTCATTACCGTATTGTCTCTTTTCCTGTCACGGCTTGCCAGCATCCCGAAATGGATGCTGAATATGCGCCGGCTGAAGCAGAGCGGCGAGTTGTATTCCACCCGTTGCCACAGGGTAAAGTGGTTGTCGGAGAATGACCATCTGAAATATCCTGACAACGAGCCGAATAGCGGATTGGCATTCCTGTTTATCAGGAACCTGTTCACATCCACGATGTGCCCTGCCGTCAGGAGAATGTTCAGTATCTCCACAAACGCCATTTGCGAATAGGGGTCAACCGGCATTACCGGTCCTTTGAAGTTGATTTCCATCTTGTATATGTTTATACGCTTTAATCGTAATTGTCATCGAATACCTCGAAGCGGGGAATACCCGTGTCGAAATAGTTGCTTGATATGCCCGGATAGTACAGCAGGCTGTCATCCCCGCTGTCCGGGCAAGGCTCATCGTCGATATAGGCCGCATTTCCATAAAGTTCGATATAGTGCGCCACCAGCAGGTGCGGGTCTTCCGTACTGATGTCATGCCCGTAACGGTCACACCAGTCGAAGAAGCAATCCTTGTCGGGTTCCTCCAGCTGTTCCATCGCCTCCCTTATCTCGAAGAAGTTGGAACACAGCCATTCCCGGTTGATGAGCAGGTCCGGGATTTCCTCCCATCTCGTGTACCTGTATTCCGGAGTTTCCTCTTCGGGAAACAGTTCGGAGCAGGTGCACAGGAATTCCCCCATGTCGCCGAAGTCGGACATTTGCAGCAGGTTGTCTTTTTCCTGCCCCATGTCTATGAGATGCTGCGTGGTCACTGCCACTTCTGCCTGATTCAAGTCCATGATATTCTTCATTATAGTTTATGATTCGGAACCGGGGATTTCATTCCACAGGCTCCAAAAGGTCCGCACCCCGGCAGTGCAGGGTTTTTCGGGATAATACCGGAGCCTCCGGCGAGGATGATTTTCCCGAAAACCGCTTGCGGCATGACCTTGCCCTGCCGGTAAGGGGGCGGGCTACCTTTGCCTGTGGAATGGAATCTGCGGTTTCTCATTTGTTTTTCCATTTTTCAGTTCATGATGCGCTGGCTTCCCCAGCTGATGTGTATCTTGCCTTCGCTGTCCCGTTCCCTGACCAGCAGGCTCTCGATGACGGACATGGTGACGTCGAACTCCTCGAAGATTTCCGACTGTTCCTTTACTTCGCCCGTCTTGATGAACTCGTTCAGCCGCTCTTTGGTAAGCACCAGCGCCATCAGGTTCTGCTCCACGGAGTCCTTGTAGGTGACATAATGCACGTCCTTCAGCTCTTTCCACTCTCCTGAGCAGACTGTGTATCCTGCCTTTCTCGTATGAATGCAGCAGTTTCAGCCGTTTTTTCCTGTCGTCCTGTTCGTCGTCATTCTCTTCAGCCAGCCAGGTAAGCGCATATTCCGTGTCATCCTCGTCCAGTATGGTGTCAATTCCGTTTGCCTGCATCAGGTTGTGGATGAAGGTGACAGATATGCGTCTCAGTTCCGGCCCGAGATTTTCCACAAATTTCACAGGGAAGTAATACAGCGTAAGTTCTCCCCATCTGTGGCATTTCCAGAGACGGAAAATGAGTCTTTCCCCATCCTGCTCGATGTTTACATTCATGTCATTGCCGACAAGGTCGCTCATTTCATCATGCAGTCTCGTTATTCCTTCCGCCATTGTGAGTCCCGGTGCATGTACCGCTTCCTTTTTCATAAGACTCGCATATCTGAAAAAGGAATCACGCAGGTACTCGTAGTTTTCCCGCGTGATCAGGTTGCACGGCTTTCCGTCAGGACTTTCCGAGAACAGTTCCGGCGGAGGCATCGGCGTGAATGTGGTGTTCAGAAAAGAATTACGGCACCGCTGGGTGCCGCAATCCGTTTCTTCCTTTCCGTGCCGTAATGCACCTTCCTTTCGGTTTCCGCAATGATAAGTCTCGCGAGCTGTTCCGCCTGATATCCGTCCAATGGTACACATGATTTCTTCTTTTTTCTGTAGTCCTTTGCCATATCCTTTATCCTTTTGTTCCGATAGTTGTCTTGAACTCATATTCTGTCATGTCCTCCCTGATGACCGGTCCGTGAACGGTAGCCGTCGTCAGTTCCGGGTACATGTTCGAATAGTAGTTCATGACCATGTCCGGCGAGATGTTCGGATCCGGGTCCTGAAGAGTAATATACTCTGTTCCTTTCTTGAATCTGAATGAGCGTGTCATTCCTTTAATTTCGAGTGCCATGTCTTAAACTGTCTGATAAGGTGAATACTTGGGTTCCAGCATGGACTGCGGGAAATCGATGTATTCCTCGTAGTCCTTCTCACTGTATGCGGGGTGTTCCTGATCGGAGAGGTACGGTTGCTGTTCGTCCTCCTGCATGAACCGTTCTTCCTGCCAGTCCTGAATTTCAGGCTGCGGCGGATATTGAGGTTGGGAAGGCTGCTGTCCGCCTGTCAGCTGTACGTATTGCGCGTGCGGCTGTATCTGCGGTCTTGCTTGCGGCTGTGGCGGCTGTTGTTGCGGTGGCCATATTCCTGGCTGTTGCGGATGCTGCGTGTATGCCTGTTGTGGTCTCTGCGGTACCGGCTGTTGCGGACGTTGCGGTTGCGGATTTCTCTGTACCGGTGTCTGTGTGTATACTGGCTGTTGGGAGTGTGGCTGTTGCTGCTGTACCGAAGGTTCCGGCTGTGCCTCCTGTTCCATTAGGTCGAAGAGGCTTCCCCGGTTCATTTCCGTGTCGGCTGCCTTTATCTTCTCCTCGATTTCCTTCAACTGGGCGGCATTCGCGTGTGCTTTCGCCTGTGTAAGCACGCTGACGGCTTCCCGATGGTTCCTGGCGGCTGTCAGTTCTTCCGCCTTCTTCATCAGTTTCTCGTACTTCTCCCGTTTCTCGCGTTCTTCCTTCGTCTCCTTGGATTTCGCTTCCTTGGCGGCCTTGCTGCTGGCGGCGGCCTTGTCCGCCTGTGCCTCAAACTGTGCCATGTTGGAGATCAGCCCGCACGCTTTCTGTATCGGTCTTGTGACTGCCTGCAGGAATCCTGTGTCAAGTTCCTGCGGTGTGCCCGTGACAGTCAGCGGCACGATGTGGTTCTGGGCCTCGTCCTTGAGTCCGTTCGATTTGGGCAATGTGGAAACGGTCAGTTGTCCGTTTGTCTTGCGGATGACGATCGTGAGGTCCACGCTTTCCGTCATCATCTGGTGGATTGCTGTAAAAAACATAATTTCAGATATTAAATGATTAGACGATGTGTTTCAATATTCGCTGAATAATTCAGCCAGCAGCCTGTTCCTATCCGGATGTCTGCATATTTCCAGAACGGGGTTCAGCAGCTTTGAGATGTGAACGGGACCTGTGGTTCCCCTTGGCGGCAGCTTGATTGCCGGTTGCGGGACGTGTACTTTTGGTCTTCTTGTCACGGGCATCCCTATCGGAGCTGGTGACTGTCTTGTGATGATCGCTTGTTGCATATTCTTTAATTTTTAACTGTGAATACCCGGGCTTTGGCAGCCCGTTGAACTACAAGGGCCCAACGGCAAATGCTTCCGGAAAGGCAGGGTTTTCGGGAAAAATACCGGAGCGCAGCGAGGATGATTTTTTCCGAAACCGCTTGCGGCCTGACCTTGCCGTCCGACAAGAAGCGTTTGCCAACTTTGCCCTGTAGTTCTCGGTTTGCCAATGTCTGTGTTTTCCGTCCATTCCCTTTTTCTTTCCGTGTCATTTCCGGCTGTGACGGATACAAAAAGAGCCGCCCGCTCCCGGACAGCTCCCTTATGCTGCAATGATAAATTCCGTGCATGTTCCATATCGTCAGATTTCAGAAGACCAGAAAACTCAGTATGCACAGAATGATTGCCAATGCCACGAGAAAACAGGCTATACGGTAGAGGAACCTGAAGAGTCCCCTGAAACAGATGATGGCCACGGCAGTCCATACAGGCGATATACCGTGGGAATAGAGCCAGCTGAATATGATGGCTGCTGTTACGGCCAGCGCGAGTGTCCTTGCCCATCTGCTGTCCGCTATCTTTCTGATACGTTCTTTTGCTTTCATAATCTTCATTTGTTTGGCGGGAATGCCATTCCCGGTTTCAGGGGCTTTCTTGCAGTCCGCCTCCACAGGCAAGGTTTTCGGGAAAAATACCGGAGCCTCTGGCGAGGATGATTTTTCCCAGAAACCGTAAGGCCTGACCTTGCCGGTGGAAACGGGCGGGCTGCGACCTTTGCCCCGCGAATCGGGATGGCTTCATCATTTCCTTTTCCTGCCGTTCCCGTTTTTGGGGAACGAGAGTGTCAGGGTGAACCCGGCGTCAAAGGTGACCGAAGCGTCGAAAGCCACGCCCTTCTTTCCCTTGAATCCCTTGATAAGGCGTGTGGAACCGGAGGAGAAAAGCTGTTCCAGATGCTGGTCCGTCAGTTCCTTGTTCAGGAATCTGCGGTACACGGTCAGTCCGCACCCTTTATTGTCGCAACGGGCACTCTTTTCCCTGACGATAATGTGTCCGGTCTTGCATTTGGGACAGGTGAATGTGCGGGCGGCTGCCGCCGGAAGGCTGAGGTTCAGGATTTCACGGGTAGCCTTGCGGGTGTAGTCCGTGATGGATGCCATGAACGTGTCCGGTCCGAGCGTGTGCCGCTCTATCTGGAGCAGGGTCTTCTCCCAGCTTCCTGTCAGGGAAACATCCGCCACGAGCATGTCCTTCACCGCATCGTAGATATGGAGTCCCTTTTCCGTGGGGACGATGCTCTTGCCGGAGCGGGCGATATAGTCACGTTTGAACAGTGTGGTGATGATGGCGGCTCTTGTGGCGGGCGTGCCGATGCCCAGCTCCTTCACGGCCTCGCGTGCCTGTTCGTCGGCTATCTCCCTGCCGCAGGTCTCCATTGCTGCCAGCAGCGTGGCCTCGGTATAGAGCGGTCTGGGCACGGTCTTCTTCTGGGACAGTCCGAATCCTGAAACAGGAACCGTGTCCCCTTCGGCAAATACGGCCGTACCCTCGTCGGTTTCCGGCTCGTCGTCCTGCCTGTCCTCTTTCCTGCAGAAGATGCCGCGCCATCCCGGACTGACGACAAGGGAACTTTTCGAGCGGAAATCCATGTTGTCCAGGCGACATTCCATAAGAATCAGTTCCTTCTCGCAGCAGGGCGAGAACGCCTCCAGCATACGTCCGGCTATCAGCGTATAGACGGCCTCCTCCGCTTCGGAAAGCCCTTCGGGTGCGATGCCGGTCGTGATGAGAGCATGGTGGTCCGTCACTTTACGGTCGTCCACGCTACGGGTGTTGAGACGCGCAAAGTCAAGGATTCCGGCACTTGTGGCGAATTCGGGCATGGCCATTATCCTTTCCAACAGACCGGGCACGCAGGCCATCACATCGTGCGGGATATACCGGCTTCCCGTTCTCGGGTAGGAAATGAGCTTCTTCTCGTAGAGCGACTGGGCGATGTCCAGCGTCTTTGCTGCGGGCAGGTCGAGGTGCACGTTGCAGTCCTTCTGGAGTGCCGTTAGGTCGTAGAGCAACGGCGGCTGTTGCAGGCTTTTCCTGCGCTCCACCTTCGTGACCGTCGCCGAAGAATCGGGAGAGAGACTGCGGTAGGCGGCTTCCGCCTTCTGCCTGTCGTCAAAGGTCGCGGGATGGAAGAAGCGGCGGTGTGACGTGCCGCCATTGAGGGTGACATGCAGCTGCCAGTATGGTGTGGATACGAAACTGCGGTTCTCCCTGTAGCGGCTGCATATCATGGCGAGCGTCGGAGTCTGCACCCGTCCGATCGAGTTGTTGGACGAGCCGGAAACGATGGCCAGGGCACGGCTGGCGTTCATGCCCACCAGCCAGTCTGCCTTCGCGCGACTGTCGGCGGCGGTATACAGGCTGTCGTATTCCGAGCCGTCCTTCAGTTCCTCCAGACCTTTTCGTATGGCCTCGTCAGTAAGCGAGGAGATCCACAGGCGTCTGAACGGTTTCGTGCAGCCCAGAAAGTCGTATATCCAGCGGAAGATAAGTTCCCCTTCACGACCGGCATCGGTAGCCACGACGATGCTGTCACAGCGGTTGAACACGCTTTCTATGACTTTCAGCTGTTTTGAGGCGGCGATGTCCGTAACCATTCCCCTGTCCGTGCGCATCTGTCGGGAGACCAGGCGGAACGGGTCCGGCAGCATCGGCAAGTCCTCCTCCGCCGTTTTCGTATAACCATAAGTGTCCGGTATGGCCAGTGACACGAGGTGTCCCAGTGCCCAGGTCACCATATATCCGTTACCGGAACAGTAGCCGTCATTTCTTGTATCAGCCCCGACTACACGGGCAATGTCCATGC
This sequence comes from Butyricimonas faecalis, assembly GCF_003991565.1. Classification (NCBI taxonomy): domain Bacteria; kingdom Pseudomonadati; phylum Bacteroidota; class Bacteroidia; order Bacteroidales; family Odoribacteraceae; genus Butyricimonas; species Butyricimonas faecalis. Next base: position 2,650,368 of record NZ_CP032819.1, read on the forward strand.
CTACACTCGGCTTTTCTGCGATGATTGCTATCATATTGTAAGATAAAAATTAAGCCGTTTCCCGTTTTCCATGCGGAAGACAGGAAACGGCGGTAAGACATCGGTTTACTTGATAATTGCTCCCAGATTATTTGCCCAGCGGTGTCACTCCCTGGATTTCCAGTAGCGGGGACTCGCCCTTACGGACCAGTTGGAGCGTGGCGTCCATCACCACGTCCACGCCGAGGAGCACGAGGCTCAGGGACATCACTTTCGTTTTCTCTCCCCTGAGGAGGGTGTCCATTTCGCCGGAGAGTTCCAGCTCGTCCTTCATGATACCGATACCGGAGAGTTCGTCCCAGTTCACTTCATCAGCCTTGAAAGGCATGTCGTTTCCGTTTTCCTTTTTCATATTTCTTTCTTTTTTTTGATTCAACATTCATTTTTCAGTAACCTGTTGTCAGGCAATGCTCGCACCTTTTGACTTGCGGTTTCCCTGTTCCTGTCGCTGGCTGTTGGCCACCACATTGCGCTGCGAGGCATCACGCTTGCGGTCAGGATTCTCGTTGTAGAAGTCCAGACGCCCCTGGTTGAAGTTCGCCTTGACGTACTGCGAGATGGTCTTCCCGTCATATCCCTTGATGCCTTCCACCAGCACGGCCTTTCCGCTCTGCAGGTCCGCACGCTGCTGTCTGGTCAGTTCCACGTCCCATACCTTGGGTGGAATCTTGAAATCCTCGCGCTGCTCGAAGCCGTCCGGCGTACGGGAGTAGCTCAGGCGTCCCGTTTCCAGGTCGGCCTTGATGAAGGAGGAGAATTCCTCTCCCTTGCGGTTCACCATGTCATTGAGGAAAATCACCTTGCCGTCACGGAGCTGCTGCTGTTCCTCCGCCGTAATCTTCACCCCGTTGATTTCGTTGGGAATATAGATTTCGCGTGCGCCTTCCGGAGAGTCCGGATTATAGCGGGTGTAGGACGGGCGGCCTGTCGCCTCGTCCAACTTCACGTAGGAGGAGAACACCTCGCCGTCCTTGCGCTGCATTCCCTCCACGAAGATGGCTTTTCCAGCGTTCAGGTCCTCAATCTGTTTCTGTGTCAGTTCCACGCCCCCGAGTGTCTGGCGGTTGAAGAGCTTGTCGTTCTCGAAAATGAACTCGACACCCCTGCGTTCGGCATTCACCTGAATGAAGGCGTTGAACTCGTTGCCGGATTTGGCGATCATGCCCTCTACATAGACCTTCTTGCCTTCACGCAGGTCATTCTGCTCCTGCTCTGTCAGTTCCACTCCCTTGATTTCCCTCGGGATGAAAGCATTCTCCGCTTTCATGGCGACCACCTCGTTGGTCAGCTTGTCGATGCTGATGAAGGATGGGATATATTCCCCGTTGCGTCCTTTCAGTTCCACGACACGCCCCATGTTGCCCGTTTCGAGCAGGTTCTTCTTGTCCTCGTCGGAGAAGATGTGTCCGAAGTACGGTCGGTCAAGGTCGGGTTTCTGCCGGATACCGTGGATGCCGAGCACCACTTCGCCCGCCATGGACTGCTGGAAGGACAGACGTGCGTCCGTTCTCAGTACGGCCGAGCCGAAGTTCATGCTTATGGGCACGACCTGGTTGGTCTTGTAGCCCTTGAGCATCTGTTCGAGCAGTCCGCGTTCCTGGAGGTATTCACGGGAGATTCCGAAATTCTTGAGCTGTTCCCAGTTGATCATGGACTCGTTGTAACGGTACTGGGGGGACTGGTTCTGCGGCTGGCTGTCAGCTGCGGCAGCCTGCTGCTGGGTTTCATTTTTCTTTGCCATTTCTTCTTGGTTTTTGGGGTTGATACTTTGGTTTTCCTTGTTGCGCGGAACAATCTCGTACTGCTTGAGAAATTCCTCCACGGCTTTTGTCTTTTTTCCTGCGGCGATGTCCTCGATGGCCTGCTGTACGGCAGGGTCGTCCAGCCTGTCTTCCTTGACGGAGAGGATTCCGAAGCGTGTCGGGTCTTTCAGCTGGCTCCAGAAGTTCTTGATGAAGTTCTCGAAGGCGTCTGCATAGCGGTCAATCTTCAGGAAGGAGTTCCGGTTCTGCCTGTCGGCGGCTACCGTGTTGAATTTTCCGTCCTGTCCGATTTGCGACACCGCTTCCAGAATCAGTTCCATCTTGTCAAGGATGAACACGATGTCACTCATCTGCTCGTTTTCGGAGACCTGCGGTTTCGGGGGTTCTTCCCTTGCATTTTTCTTTGCCATAATTTTTGATTTTTAGTGTTGATAACTCATGTTGTCACCGCAAATATATAGGAGAAAAATTGATAAATAATTGATTTGCAATATGTTAGGATGCACATTACACCATGTGTCATCACATTACACCGCAGGCCGGAGAAAACGGAGCGAAAAAGCGTGGGAAAACGGCAGGAAAAGGAGAAAAAACAAGGGACGAGAAAGAAAAGGGAAAAGACGGGAACAGGCTGGAAAGACAAGGGCATGGCGGTACGCACTGCCGAACGGAAGAAAAGGAAAAACTGTAATTATGCGACGACGAACCGGGAGGAAAAGGGGCGATGTATGAGGTAACGATCGAGCAGTCGGGAGATTTCCGCAGCTTCATTAAGTCGGTCGTGGTAGTCGCCAACGGTACGCGGTTGAAAGACGGGGCGACGGGGGAAAGCCTCGCAAGCCCGTTGATTCTAAGCGATGAAGAACTGGCCGTCGAAAAGGTGACGTTAACCACGACGGGAAAGGCGATCGAGTTCGCCGTTTCCGGTAGTGTCGTGGACGGGGAGGACGGTGTCGTGAACGAGCCGATGCAGTGGGTTGTGACCGTTTACAAGAACGGAAAGGAGATCGAGAAAAAGAGCCTTTCTTTCCGGGACGGGAAGGAGATCGGTATGGATGATCTTAATCTGTATTATAATTGACGTGACGACCTGAATGTCCCCCGGATGAATGTTCGGGGGATTTTTTTTCTTTTGGGCGTTCCCGTGGGACGGTCGGGCTTTACGTTTCAAGTCCTCGCCTAAAGGCTGTGGGCTTTACTCTGCAATCCCTAACGCATGGCTGAAAACTCCTCTTGCCGGTGGTGTTCTTCTTCATACAGCCTCATGCGTTCTTGTAATGCTTCTTTTAAATTGTCGCTTTTTTTCAGTCCGAGTTTGGCACGTATGTTCGCTCGTTGGCTGGTTATGTTTCCGCTACTCCGATGTAATAATTCGCATATTTGGCTGACGGTCTTGTCTTGCAGTATTAAACGGCAGATGTTTAATTCGGACGGGGATAAATTGGGATATATTCTCCTGATTGTATCAAGTTTACTTTTTTCCTTTTTCTGGTATGCGGCAAGGGCTGTAAAAAGATTTTCTTTGGATTGTTCCCCTATTATGTTTAACAGGGAGCTTGTCTTTTCTTCCGGGTTATTCTCGCTTAACAACTCGGCGAACGCGAATAGTTCTTCCTTTTTCATTTGGAGACGTTTCAAAAGCATTTCCTCTTCCTCTTTTAGCAAGTTGCTACTTTTTAGCAAGCTGCTGATATTACTGTGTAAGGATCTTCCTAATAAGGGGATCATGGTGTATATGATGATGATCAAAGGCAGATAACTGTATAGGAACGGTTCGTCGGTGATAAGTGTGCAGATTGTATAGGAAGCTATGGTAAGGGAGGACAATAGGATGGAGATATTACTCATATAGGCACAGATGGAAAGCATGGTAAATAAGAGAGAGATAGTAATGTTACTCATTATCAATGCTCTTTGATAACTATATTCATATCCGCTACATATTGAGCAATAAATTATTTCGATAAAAATCTCGATATGTATGGCTATCAGTATAATGGAAAAGGTCGTGGTCAGATTTACTCTCTTTTTAAAATAAGCGAGAGTGCACATAATGATAAACAGGAATAATACGCTGTTAATATAATAAAACTGTTCATTGGGAAATGGAACTGAATATATGTATATGGGTGCGCATAAGACCAGCATGAGCAGGGATAGATGAAAGACTCGTTTTTGTTGATACGTTATTATCATTTCTCTTTCTTTTTTGTCGTAAGTTTGAGTTTTTATTGAACTTAGAAAAGAGGCGGCTTTTGTGCTGAATATCATGTATTTTATTGTTTTAAGTGTTATTAAGTATGATGTTTCTTGCAAAGATAACTGTTTTTTTGTATGTTTAAGTACTTTTCTTTATGATGTTAAGTATTTTTAATTGTTGTGTAAGCATGATTGGCTGCTGTGGTAAGTGTTGTAGTTGTTGTGTGGTTGTCTTTTTAAGTATTTATAAGTTTAAAATGTTTGTTTTTTGCTTTGGAAGCTGGTTTATAAGTGTGTATTTTGCGGTCGAAATTCAAGGGGTGTAAAAGCCTGGGTTTGGATTGTCATATTAACAAATGATTAAATGACGAAAAGATGTTTTTTTATATTAAATGTGTATTGTTCGTGCTCGTGTTGAGTATAAGCGGAGAAATATCCGCTCAGGAGAAGCGTGATTCGGTAAGGATCTATTTTCATCAAGGAAAGGTAAATATAGATACATGTTTACTTGACAATGGGAACGAGATGGAGCGGTTTGCTAAAATCTGTTCCGCATTGAACGACTCCGTCCGTCTTATCAGGAAAATTCAAATAATAGGAGGAGCTTCCCCGGAAGGAGGGGGGCTGTTGAATGGAAGGCTGTCTGAAAAACGAGCAGAGGTTTTGTGGCGGTATATATCACCTTATATAAAGATTCCGGTATTGGAGAGGGATTTTCATTTTTCGGGAAGCGACTGGAACGGACTTATAACGATGGTGAGAGCGGATGTGAATGTTCCGGAGAGGGAGGATGTCCTTCGTTTGTTGGAGAAGATCGTCCGTTTGGAAAACCAGGACAGCCCTTATTGGGGGGGGAGAACTGAAAAGACTGAAAGGGGGGAGGCCATACTCATATTTGTATAAATTCCATTTTCCGAAACTTCGTTCGTCGATGGTGAAAATATGCTATGATAGTGATCCGATGAATCCCGTCAGAGATACGGTATATATACATACACGTGATACGTTGTGCATCCGTGATACCGTTACCGTCATAGCTCCGGTAAAGAAACGGCCGTTTTGCATGGCGGTGAAAACAAACTTGCTTTATGACGCTGTTTTGATACCTGACATCGGGGTTGAGTTCTGTTTGGGGAAGAACTGGTCTGTGGCCGGGAATTGGATGTATGCCTGGTGGAAAAGTGATCGGAAGCATAATTATTGGCGTATCTATGGGGGAGATGTGGAGTTGCGCCGCTGGTTCGGTCGGAGAGCGGTGGAAAAACCGTTTTCCGGGCATCATGTCGGATTGTACGGGCAGATCGTCACCTATGATTTCGAATTGGGTGGGAAAGGTTACTTGGGGGATAAATGGAGTTACGGGGGAGGCGTGGCTTACGGCTACTCGTTACCTGTGGGACATCGGTTCAATGTGGATTTCACGTTGGGAATCGGCTACCTTGGAGGAGCGTACAAGGAATACATCCCTTTGGACGGTCACTATGTATGGCAGACCACTAAAAACCGCCGCTGGTTCGGCCCGACCAAGGCGGGTATCTCTTTGGTGTGGTTGATCGGGCGGGGGAATTATAGCCGGAAGAAAGGAGGCAGGCAGTGATACGGATACGCTTTAGTCTGGTGTTCATATTTTTATGGATAGGACTGACGGCTTGTGAGCATAAGGATTTATGTTACGATCATCCGCACTTTGCCACGGTGCGGGTAATATTCGACTGGACCAAGATTTCCAATCATGACAAGCCTGAAGGCATGAGGGTCGTATTTTATCCGACCGATGATGAAAGCAACACGTGGATATTTGATTTCCCCGGAGGAGAGGATGGGGAAGTGGAGCTCCCCGAGAATGATTACCGGGTAATTTGCTTCAACTACGATACCGACGGGATGGTTTGGAAAGAAAACGGCAGTTACACGCTTTTTACTGCCGATACGCGTGATGTTCGGTCGCCGGATAACCGGACAATGGCCGTCACCCCACCCTGGCTGTGTGGCGACCATATAGACAGAGTTATCCTCAAGGACATTCCGGAAGGAAGCACGAAGATAATACGGCTAACTCCCGTAAACATGGTATGTCACTACACGTATGAGGTGAACGGTCTTCGGGGACTGGACAGGGTGGCGGATTTGCGGGCCGCTCTTTCCGGCATGTCCGGCTCGCTTAACATGTCCGGCGACAGTTTGCCCGCCGGTCTTTCGGAGAGCCTGCTCTTTGATGGAATGGTTTCACGGAATCAGATTATAGGCGGATTCTATACGTTTGGACATTCCGCACTTGAAGGAGAGCCCAATGTTTTCCGGCTGTATCTCAAGAACCGTTCCGGCAGCATGTCTGTATTGGAACAGGACGTGAGCGACCAAGTGCATGATGTCCCGGTAGCGGGGCATATCGGTGATGTGCATCTGGTGTTGAATTTTGATTATGAGGTACCATCCGAGCCGGGAAATGGCGGTCCGGGATTTGATGTGGACGTTGATGATTGGGATGATGTGAATGTGGATATAGTGTTGTAAACGGATATTTGAGTTTTCAGTGCGGATTGGATGCCGGGTAAACGCTATGTCAACTATTAAGTAATTGAGTTTATTAATTATATGTATCAATTTGATTTGTTTTTATTTATGAAAAAAAGTACAGTAATGCTTTGGGCAATCTTTGGAGCGCTACTCATGGGTTGCTCAGACGAGGAGATTGCGAATGTGGAAACCTCCTCGCGGAATGCGATTGGTTTTAACGTGTTAAGTAATGCGGCGGAAACGAGGGCTTCCCCTACTACCCCCTCCAACTTGACGAGCACCGATTTCGACGTGTTCGCTTTTACGGCGGATGGTACTGCCTTCATGGGAAAGGTCGACACGGATTTTGAACATGACGGAGTGAAGATCGTGTACAAAGATGGTAAGTGGGATTATGACGATGCGAACGACCTTCGTTATTGGCCTTCCGAGGCTTTGGACTTTTACGCGTTCAATCCCGGAACGGTTAGTGACGACATGTTGACGTTTTATATGTGGGAAACCTCCGGGACTGTCCAAAAGATAAGTTATACCTGCATTGATGAGTATGGAGCCGGTACTCATGCAAACTACGACGTGATGTATGCCATAGCCAAAGGCCAGACAAAAGCCACAAACAACGGAGTAGTGAAATTTAACTTCAAACATATTCTGTCTCAGGTCGTATTCAAAGCAAAGACCCAATACGCTAACATGCAGGTGGACATCCGTGACATCAAGATTCATAATATCAAATTTGCCGGCGTCTTCACATTGCCTGCGACAGCCGATGGAACGGGAAGTTGGAGTTCGACTGATTTAACATTTCCACACGCATTTACCGTAGTGAATAACGCAAACATCACGGTCAATAGTAATACCGCAGCTACCGATATTTCCACAAGTACTCCTATGCTGAATATACCACAGACGCTGACTGCTTGGACTGTTTCCGCACCCAACAAAAGCAAGTTGGAGGCCGATAATGCGAAGCAATGTTATCTGGAGATCACCTGCAAAATCCGGCAGTCCGGAGTTTATCTGTTGGGTTCAGCAAGTGAATACAAAACAATTTATGTTCCGTTCGGAGATACATGGGGAGCGGGCAAGCGTCATATCTACACGTTGATTTTCGGTGGTGGTTATACTGATCAGGGAAAGGCTGTGTTGAATCCGATCCAGTTTGATGCAGAGACAACAGGCTGGGTTGAAGCAGCAAATAGCGACGTAAACGTTAAACCTTAAACCAAACGTTTATTAATATCGTACCCGTTGGCAGGTTAAACATACGCAAGATTAATCCCGCCAACGGGTTCTTTATAGGGAATCGCATTTTCAATTAGTATCTACATGTTGATGAATGCACACCGGTCCAGGTATTCTTTCAGCCTGCCATCTTCCTCCATTTCCGGGAACTGCCGGTTCTGCATTTCGTACTCTCTCCGCTTGCGTCGGATCAGTTTCTCCGCCGCACGGATTTGGTGCATGTTCTTTTCTGTCGGCACTTCCGGCATGGGCAGTTCAGTACGTTCCAGCACGAGGTCGTTGATACTTGCCGCCTTGTGCGGAACTTTGTCAAGGAGTCGCGGAGCATATTGTTTCAGTTTGAAGCCGTATGAGGTCTTCACCAATGCCACTTCCTTGCGAGGTACGGTATTTTGCGAGGTGATGTACCTGCGGATGACGGCAAGCACTTTCTTCGGGGTCAGTTTGTTCTTCTCCCATTGCTCCACCTGCTCCCGCGTGGCGTTCTCAGGCGGTTTCTGGTTACGGAACTTCGTGACCAACGCTTCCGCCTTGTCTATATGTTTGTTCAACTTGGCGTGCGCCTTCAGCTCGTACATGTACTTGGCAAGTTTGTACTCGAACAGCTCAAGTTCTTCCTTGTTGATCCGGTTGGTTTCGCGCATCAGGTCGAAACGCAACCGGTGTTTCATCGCCCTTGCCTCGCCGATGCGCTTTTTCAGCTCGTCCGCCGTTATGAATTCTTCCGCGTTGTAAGCCTGCATCTTGATGTGGCCCGATTTACGGAGAAATACCATGATTTTCGTATTGAAGTCATGGACTCCGACTGCGGCAAAGGCTGACGGGCCCAACTTCGTCTGACCGACAAATGAGAATCTGCCGTTTATACCGGCTATCCGTGTCTTCTCCCAGAACCCGCTCTGCATGAAGGAACAGGGCACGATGACCATCAGGATTCCTGCCGGATTGAGCACATCGTAAGCCTTGTCCATATAGTATTCCTGCGACAGTTTGTAGTCGAACTTCAAGTTAAAAGGAGGATTGCCGATGATAACATCGAAACGTTGTTCCGGATAGTATTGCCGGATGTCGCATTTCTCGATATGGGCTTCCGGGTAGAGGTATCGTGCGACAGACACGGCCTTGCCGTCTATGTCGAAGCCGTAGGCATTATGCGGGTTGGGCAGATGGTTGAAGAAATTGCCCATACCGCAACACATGTCAAGAACCATTTCGGATGAGACAGGACACAGCATATCCACCATGTCCCGGCATATTTCATGCGGGGTGAAGAACTGTCCCATCTCGAACTCCTTCTTCGCTTCGGCATACTCGTGGTAGCTGGCAAAGTCGGACTGTTTGAGGTTGTGCAGCCCTCCGATACCGGTATAGCAGTTGTAGATGCTCTCCGCCGGAATGAGGTTCTTGCCGGAGTCTATGGCGAAAAGTATCTTCTCGTTGACTTCGGCACGCATACCTTGCGGTATCTGTTGGGGGATGATGGTATACATGACTTTATCTGTTTATCGTTAAAAATGAAAACACCCCGCAAGGATTGCCTTACGGGGTGCTGTGTAAATCTTATCATGGTCAGTTTTCTCTTAGGGTGATTTCATCCAGATGCAGACGCTTGAAACAACTTTCGGCTGCCGCACTGTCCTTGAACCGGACATCGATACGTCCGTTCTTGTAGAATCGGATTTGCTCGGCATTGGTGGTCGTAAGGTCGTACCAGTCTGTGACAGAAATGTCGTTGTCATCAAAACGGATAATCATCTTTGAATTTCCATTCAGTATGTCATCCGCACCGTAGGCAATGCCGGCACACAGGGTTTCCAGTTCTCCGCCGTAGTTGTAGGAGATTCTGTTCCTTTGGTTGTATTGCATGGAAAAATCGTCGAAACGGATGATTTCGGGAAAGATTATCTTGTCCTTCTTCAACTCCGTCTTGACTTTGCTCCAGTATGCCGGTCTGACAACTTTGCTCAGGCGTGCGAGCAGTTCTTCCACGGCCGTTTCCCGGAAACTCTTGCCGCCCAAGTGTTCGATGACTACATCTACATATGTGTCATAAACAGGACGGAAGCCCATCGGAAGGGTCTTTTCGTCTATTTTATACTCAGGAACCGACACTTTGTAAGTCCTGTTGAAATAAGAAATGATGCGGTTCGCAAAATTCGCGTTGGCGTTTCGGTTCTTATCTACCAGATCGTTAATCAGGTCAAACGGTTTGAACTCGTTGTGTGAATAGTCTTCCCTGTCGTTATGGTAAGTGTAGAAATCACGCATGGAAACCTTGCCGTTTTCTTCGTAATGGAACTTACGTTCGGCTTGGTATTGTTCGGCTTCTTCCTTGAAGACGGCGTACCAGCGGTCAATCTGGTCGAGTGTCTTGTAAAGCAGGTTTTGCTGCGTCTGGCAATAGACACGGTCCTGTTCCGTAATCTTGTCCTCGTTTCTCACTTGTACGCTCAGAATGCCTTGAAGCAGGTCGGGAGCGTTGCCGGCCTTGGGTGCTGTTGTCGTTTGCATATCTGTTAGGGTTAAATGTTAAAAATTATCCGGTTTAATCCGGTAGAAATAAGTGATGTGCTTTTCCATGTCCTTGACTATCTTGACCTGCTCGGGATGGAAGTTGAGCTTTCGCTCTACGGCAGGGATTTTTATCTTTTCCCATTCGGCGGAAGGTAAGAACACATATTCCCGACGGAAACACCATAACACGATTTGATTATCCCAATTTCCCTTGAACACCGTTCCTTCGTAGTCCTTCAGGAACTGCCGGAACTCGGCTTCGTCCCGAAAAGCGATGTCAAAGCCTTGATAGAGATTGCCGTTTTCCGATTCCTCCCTTTTGTGTAGGTAGAACTTCCGGTAGGTCTCGGTCGTGAAATCTCCATACCTGGGATTGGGTTCGGCATAAAACCATAACGGTACCTTAGCCAGAAATGACACCGAACCGTTGGCGCAAGCACCGCAATGCCCCCAGTCCTTGAACACCCCTTCCGTCCATTTCAGGAATTTCAGTTCCTCCGGATTCACGGAATGGAATGCGCCTCCGCTGACACTCAGACGGATATTGCCGTCCTCTTCCCACACGAAAGGCACATACGGCTGTTCGCATACGGAAAGATATCCTTCTTTTGCACTCCTGCTGTCAATAAGGGCGTTTCCGTAATAATCCCCGTGTTCGGTTACATATACCAGCCTGTCTCCGATTTGCGGTGTAATCTTAGAGCGTGTCCGCTCAATGAGTTCCACATAACTGTTGGCCATATCCACATCTTCCTGTGTCAGCCAATGCTGGTGGTCGTATGAAACATTCCGCTCTCTGAGTGTTTCGATACTGTACTTTTCTTTTGTTACCTGCTGTGACATAACAATTTATTTTTAGTGATCCGGCTTTTCGGGGCCGGAGTTCCCGTAACTACAGGCCATAAAAGGTCGTGTCCCGTACATGCAAGGTTGGCGGGAAAAATACCGCAAGCCCTCCGGGCGAGGATGATTTTTCCACGACACCCGGAGGGCTTGACCTTGCTTGTACGAGCAGGACACGGGTTACCTTTGCCTGTGAGTTACGGGGATTCGGCTACGGTATGGCTGTCATGTCCGCTGTATATGTTTCTTGAAATGACCGTGATATTTTATGCCCGAAAATTACCGGCAATCACGAAAAAATGCTACCTTTGCATCAAGAAAAAAGAGTTATTTGAAAGCATGAGGAATATAGTGATTCTAAACAGCTTGGAATTTTCTTATCCGTTGCCCGTTCTCATGCGAGTTTTCTACAAAGCGTTGATAATCAAATAAGATACTTCAGATTACAACAAATATAAGAAAATTTAAACATCATTGATCATCATCTTTTAAAAGAAAAATATCCATACAAAAAAGAGCGATCCTTTCGGATCGCCCTCATCTTCCCTGCAATTCTCCCTATCTATTTCAACAATAAATCACCTTTCAATAACATACGTGGTACGGATATTTCCGCCGCACCGCAATAATGAGCCCCTAAAACCAGCGGGTTATAAGTAAAACAAACATCACTTTCCGAAAAATTCACCGCGGTTACATTTGCCAATGTGGGAACTTCCGAAAAACAATTCTCTGGATTCTTGAAATTCCGTTGAATCTGCTTATTTATCTCCGCTCTCTTGTCATCATTCAGAATACCCTCCGGAGTCAAAAACTTTTTGTCCTTCAAACTATAATTGACCGCATAATACTCCGTCAATCCGTTAGCCCCTCCTGTCAACGTGTAAACCGAAAAACGAACACTGATATAACGCGAGTCCGCCATAAACACACTATCCTTAATATCCAATTCGAATGGAAGCATGGGCTCCTCTTTCATCTCTTGAGCTTTCTGAATGTATTCCTTCAACTGCACCTTCAAATCATTTTGCAAACTGTCAATCAAGTGGGAGATCCATCCATTTACGACCTTGCACCCCCGATCCACCTCTACACGTGGAGAGGTGAAAACCGGATATCTTGCCATAATATTAAATTCATTGGTTTGGTAAGAGAAGAAATCTTTCCCCGTTTTTACCGTTCCCTCTTTACATCCGGAAATTCCCAATGCCAATAACAAGGCTAAAAAAATACAACTCCTCATAACTCCATTCATTTTCAAATTTTGCCTTTATATACGGCTCGCGATAAGAAAGGTTTCTTTTCTCTACAAAAATATCATGTCATTCAGCCAACTCCAAAGCCTGTAATTTACGCTTGACAAGCATTTGCACCATCATCCCTTGATGCTTGTCCTCCAATTTCAATGATTCCACGTATGCCTGATTATAAGCTTCTTTTGCTTCTTTGAATACATTCTAAAGTGTTAATCCAACATCAATTCGATATAAGAATTAAGTTATTTTTTGGGATATTACGAATATAGCTACAAAAGTATTAAATACATATCGTTTTAATCTGGATTATATAGATTATTACTTAAACAACAGAATTACAAATTATTACCACTAGCGGATCTCTTCCGGATATAAAGTTTTCAGTATGCTTATAAAATCCTATTAGAACGCTATTTCGTATAGCGTTTTAATAGCGTTCTAATAGCGTTCTAATAGCGTTTTACACGGTAGCGATCCGGATGTAATTATGTATTCATGCTCATTTCGGGCATGAAATCGGACTTAATTCCGGATTATTTTCCCACGACTACCTCATCCCATCCTTTCTGAATCCCGATGTAGTCACTCTTCTTATTTTATTTTGAATTATACCGCTTCCCCGTTAACTCATGTTCAAATTAACATAGCTAATAGTTGATATCAAATCAACAATTTACCCAATTGTTCCCAAAAGGTAGGGAAAGACTTTGACACCACCCCGGCATTGCGAATCACTAATCCGGGCAATTTTAACCCGGCAGGAGCAAAAGCCATCACCATACGGTGGTCTTGATAGGTATCGATTTCCAGAGAAGTCAACGCGTTTCGTTCCCGGTTCCAACATAATTCACCATGCACGGGAACTTTCAGTTCATATCCCAGTTTACGCAATTCGCAGATCGAGGCAGCCACACGGTCGCACTCTTTAACATGCAGAGTTTCCAACCCGCGAACACGAAACGGAATATCTTTTAAACAACAAGCCACGATAAAAGTAAGGGCCAAATCGGGCATTTCCGTGAAATCCGCCTCGAACAAGTCCGTGTTTTCACCGGAAGCTCGCAACAGGATGTCCGATTCACGCCATTCTGTTCGTACGCCCAATCGCTCCCACAAGCTATATTGCAGGGCATCTCCTTGCAAGCTATCTTTTTTCAGGTCTGAAATGAAAATTTCCCCCTGCCCGACAATAGAAAGCACCTCGTAGAAATAAGATGCCGCCGTCCAGTCCGATTCCACTCGCAGATTTACCGGGATATACTCCTTTTCAGGAACAACGATCTTCCCCCCCTCCAAACACACGTCAACTCCAAACAAGCGCATCATGGAGGCCGTCATCCGTATGTAAGCGGCTGAAACGATTCTTTCTTCCAGATCGAGCGTCAAGCCTCCCGGAAGTAGAGGGGCGATCATCATCAAGGCCGACACGTACTGGCTGCTTATCGAAGCATCTAACACCAAGGAACGTCCGCCTTGTAACGGGGCGGAGGTAATCCATAAAGGCGGATAACCCTCTTCATCCATGTAGGCGATCTTCGCACCCAAGTTTCGCAAAGCATCCACCAACACCTGCACGGGACGCTGTTTCATACGCTCCGAACCGGTTAATTCCCAGGTTCCGCCTTTCAAGGCAAAATAAGCGGTTAAAAAACGCATGGCAGTTCCGGCATGCCCCACGTTGACCAGCCTGTTGGAGGAGGACAAGGCTTCCCGTAATACCCGCGTATCATCGCTATCCGACAAATTCTCGGGTACCGGACATCCGGCCAAGGCACATAAGACGAGTGCCCTGTTTGAAATACTCTTTGAAGCCGGTAAAACAACCACGCCTTCAATTTTTGTCTTATCCCACGCGATAACTCGATCCATAATTCTACTTGTAATTTACACTTGGCTCAAAGCCTCAACCACTAAATCTTTCGAACAATAATTGTCCAGTGAAAACTCCCCGATACCCGAGAGTAACGTGAAGTTCACTCCCCATCGTTCGTTTTTCTTGTCATGCAACATCAATTCATACAGGGTGTCCACGTGATTCATCAAAGGATAGGGCGGATAATGTTGCTTGACGAAATTCCGGACTTCCCGGTAAATCTCTTCAGGAAAACCTTTTTCCTTGACAGAGAGGTACAATTCAGCCACCAGACCCAATGCCACCGCTTCACCATGCAAGAGTGGCGATCCCTGCATGATAGACAAACTTTCGATGGCATGCCCGATCGTGTGCCCAAAATTCAACACCTTACGTAGCCCCTGTTCCCTGGGATCCCGGGTGACGATTTCATTTTTTATTGTCACGGAACGCCGAATCAGTTCCAGCATGTATTCCTGAGTCGTTTCCTGATGTTCCAGGTTCAACAACCGGATCAAGTATTCCCGGTTTGATAATAAACCATGCTTGATCATTTCAGCGAAACCGGACATTCGTTCCCGCACGGGTAAATGATTTAAAAAACGGGTATCGATAATTACCTTTTCCGGAATGGAGAAGGTACCAATCTCGTTTTTCAAACCGTTGAAGTTGAAGCCGGTTTTACCGCCCAAGGAAGCATCGACTTGCGCCAACAGTGTCGTGGGAACATTTATGCAGCGCATCCCCCGTTTGAAGGTGGAAGCCGCGAAACCTCCCAAGTCGGTCACCACACCTCCTCCAACGCACACGAGGATGGAAGAGCGCCTAGCCCCCTGTTTACTCAACATCATCCAAATTCGGCTCACGCTTTCCACCGATTTATTCTCTTCCCCGCAATCCAGAACGGTCACGTGCGAGGGGAGCCAGTCCACCTTCTCGAACAATCGATCGCAAAAGAGAACGGTATGTTTATCTGCCACGATAAATATATCCTCGTGCTGGGTTCCGTCCAGTAATTCAGCAAGGACCATGCCAGCATCCGTGGTAAAAATAATACTTTCCATTTATCCTGTATTTCCGTACAAAATTAAATTATTTTGATCAGATGCCCAAACGGGGCGAGAATGGTCCGTGAAGTTTATACATTCATTTTTCTCGTTTCATTCGTTTTTTACACTATTAAGATTTACTTTTGTCAAAAATCACTTTTAACCATCAACATATGAATTATGAAAACTCGATTCTGACAAAGGTTGCTATCACGATGGCTCCTCGGCTTAACAATGCTCTCTTTTCTTCTCTATTCCAACAATGTGGTGGAATTTCCGGTTTTTTCGAAGAGACGGATCAAAACATAGAAGCTCTTTTTCGGGAAAATAACCTGACAAATATCCAGCCCGAACGCTCCCGTTGGTTACAGATGGCAGAACAAGAGTTGAAGGTCATGGAAAAATATCACATTCATGTACGCGGGATCGAGGACTCCAATTATCCTCGCCTTCTGAAGCATTGCGCGGATGCCCCTCTCGTACTATTTTATAAGGGGAGCCTTGAAGAGGACGACACAAAGAATATTGCCATCGTGGGTACTCGTAAAGCAACCGAGATGGGAAAGAAGCGGATCGACACGTTGCTTCACGAACTGGCAGACACGGGCTATCACCCAAACATTATCAGCGGGCTGGCTTACGGGATTGATATTGCCGCCCACACGGCATGCGTGCATTACGGGTTAAAGGCACAAGCCGTTCTAGGACATGGCCTGCACATGGTTTATCCTGCTTCACACAAAAGTATGACCGAAAAGATTCTGGAGCAAGGCGGCGCTTTAATTTCCGAGTTCCCGACTTGCGCGCAGGTTTTGCCGACCAATTTTCTTCAACGCAATCGGATCGTGGCGGGGATGAGCGAGGCGACTCTTGTTGCCGAATCACCCGTCAAAGGAGGAGCCATGTCCACTGCCCGGCAGGCCTTGTCGTACAACCGGGACGTGATGGCGATTCCCGGAAGACCGGAAGACCCGACTTTCAGCGGGTGTAATCTGTTGATCAAACAAAATATTGCCGCCTTAGTGGAAAATGTCAAGGATATGCTCCGGATTCTCAACTGGCCTCTCCTTTCCACCGGCCCCCAGCAGATGTCGCTGGATTTATTTTCCGAATCCAATCATGAAGTATTGCTCCTGGAGATTTTGGGAAAAACGGGAGAACAAAATATCGACCAGTTACATCAACTTACACGCATCCCGGTACATGATCTCTCCGTACTTTTGTTAAAACTTGAACTGGAAGGCCGGGCCATGCAGCTCCCCGGTAATTGTTACACGCTTATTTAACACGTTTCATTACAGATTTATAGCACGTCATGAATCGTAATTGAAATTTTAAACTATTATAACGTTTGCACCTACCAAAAAATAACTCAAAAAATTTTTGGAATCATAAACAAAAGCATACCTTTGAACCGAATTTTGATAATTCAAGTAAATGAAAATGTTTTTTTAAAGTTTTTACTTAAACAATATTCAAATGAAAGCAGAGATTAAAGAATTCATGGATGCCTTAAAGGCTAGAACCGTAGGTGAATCAGAATTCCACCAGGCAGTTCAAGAAGTGATTGAAACTGTATGGGATACTTATCAGGCAAACCCGAAATACAAGGCTAACAAGATCCTTGAGAAGATGGTAGAACCTGAAAGAGTAATCATGTTCAGAGTGCCCTGGATCGATGATAAAGGTGAAGTACAAATCAACCGCGGTTATAGAGTACAATTCAACAGTGCTATTGGACCGTACAAAGGAGGTTTGCGTTTCCACCCGTCAGTAACCCTTGGCGGTTTGAAATTCTTAGGTTTCGAGCAAACATTCAAAAACTCTTTGACTACTCTTCCGATGGGTGGTGGTAAAGGAGGTTCAGACTTCAACCCGAAAGGAAAATCAGATAACGAAGTTATGCGTTTCTGCCAAAGCTTCATGACTGAGCTTTGCAAACATATCGGACCGAACACTGACGTTCCTGCTGGTGATATCGGTGTTGGTGCTCGTGAAATCGGTTTCTTGTTCGGACAATACAAGAGAATCCGTAACGAATTCACCGGTGTATTAACCGGAAAGAACCGCGAATTCGGTGGTTCAAGAGTACGTCCGGAAGCTACCGGTTACGGTACCGTATACTTTGCACAACACATGTTGGCAGAGAAAGGTGAGAAAATCGCCGGTAAGACTGTAGCTATCTCTGGTTTCGGTAACGTGGCTTGGGGTGCTGCTCAGAAATTAGTTCAATTGGGAGCTAAATTGGTTACCATTTCTGGTCCTGACGGATATATCTATGACGAGAAAGGTTTAACTCAAGAGGGTGTAGACTACATGTTGGAATTGCGTGCTAGCAACAATGACGTTGTAGCTCCTTACGCTGAGAAATTCGGTGCTAAATTCTTCCCGAAACGTAAACCGTGGGAAGTAAAATGCGACATCGCATTCCCTTGCGCTATCCAAAACGAGTTGAACGAAGAAGATGCAAAACAATTGGTTGCTAACGGTTGCCAAATGGTTGTTGAAACTTCTAACATGGGTTGTACTGCTGAGGCTGTTAACTACTTGAACGAGCACATTACTTTCGCTCCTGGTAAAGCAGCTAACGCCGGTGGTGTTGCCGTTTCTGGTCTTGAAATGAGCCAAAACTCAATGAGATATAGCTGGACTGCTGAAGAAGTAGACGCTAAATTGTCTCAGATCATGAAAGATATCCACGATACTTGTGTTAAATACGGTAAAGAGGGTAACAAGATCAACTACGTTAAGGGTGCTAACATCGGTGGCTTTATCAAAGTTGCTGAAGCTATGTGCGCTCAAGGACACTGCTAATCATACAGTAAGTCTATATAAAGAATCCGCCTCGGTAACGGGGCGGATTTTTTATATCCGAATCTGTAAAATTGATAAAACAAAAAGTAATCTGGATATGTCATTGTCAAGTTGTTTCCTATATTTTCGCGTCATGAAAATATTAAAGTATGGGAACTCATAATAAATCATCACAAAGTGCGGTCCGGATGGATATGCTGCACGGTAGTTTGCTGAACAAGATTCTGTTGTTTTCCCTACCGTTAGCGGCAAGCAGTATTCTGCAACAATTATTCAACTCGGTAGATGTCGCTGTTGTTGGGAAATTCGCCAGTGATCAAGCTCTAGCCGCCGTGGGAAGTAATGCTTCGGTCATCAGCTTGATGATCAACTTGTTTGTTGGGATTTCTGTCGGGGCAAATGTCGTGATTGCCAACTATATCGGGCAGAAGGATGAACGAGGAATCAAGAGTGCCGTACACACGACTTCCGTTATCGCCCTGGTAAGCGGGTGCCTGCTACTCGTGGTGGGTTTACTCATCGCCCGACCAATTCTGGAAGCCATGGACACCCCGGATGATGTCATCGATCTGGCAGTTCTGTATCTCCGCATTTACTTTCTCGGGATGCCTTTTTTCATGATATACAATTTCGGGGCAAGTATTCTTCGTAGTATGGGTGACACGAAACGTCCTCTTTATTGCCTCGTCGCGGCTGGGATGATCAACACGGTGCTAAATCTGTTACTGGTGATTGTCTTCAAAATGAGTGTCGCGGGGGTTGCCATCGGTACCGTCATTGCCAACATGTTTAGCGCGGGGGTGGTCATATACATTCTTCGGCACGAGAAGGGGCCTTTCAAGTTAGATATCAAGCATCTCCAAATTGCCCGTCCCGAATTGCGGAAAGTTCTTCAGATCGGAATTCCCGCGGGAATACAGGGGATGGTGTTCTCGATTGCCAATATTTTCATACAAGCTGCTGTCAACCGATTCGGTTCCGCTGCCATTGCCGGTTCTGCCGCGGCCCTCACGTACGAGTATTATTGCTATTTCGTGGTCAGCGCTTTCAGCCAGGCCGCGGTAACTTTTATCAGCCAGAATTACGGGGCCGGACAGATAGAGCGCTGTAAAAAAATTTTCCGCCTGACGATGTTATTAAGCGTTGTCTGTTGCGGGCTACTGAACGTGCTATTTGTCTGGCAGAAACATTTCGCGATCAGTTTCTTCACGTCCAGCCCGGAAGTATTCCATTACGCTGCGCTCCGCATGAATATTGTCTTACTGACACAATGTATCGCGAGCTCTTATGAAATTGCCGGGGCAGCACTCCGAGGACTTGGCTATTCCATGCTACCGGCTATTCTCACCGTATTCGGAACCTGCGTTTTACGATTATTGTGGATATATCTTGTCTGTCCGTTATTGCCCAGTTTCGATGCATTGATGGTGATTTATCCTATTTCGTGGATCGTGACCGGTGCTGCCGTCCTGGTGGCCTATTACGTGATACAGAAAAAGTTATTCCGGCCCAAAGAAATACCGACTTTTGCCTAATAAGGTAAATGTTTAGGGTTATATCCCGAAAAACTTTTCAAACACAGATTGTTTTTCGGGGTATAACCCTAAATCAATTAAAAATGACTTCTATTTTCGGGAAAAATATTTCTCGATGATCTCTTCCAAAAGAGGACCATGCGGATTACGAGCATGAATTTTACCGGAAGTATCGATTAAAACCGTAAATGGTATTGCTTGTACCCCGTAATCAACACGGGAAGTACTTTCCCAACCTTTCAGTTCGGAAATCTGGATACCTGCCGGGTGATGCTTGTCCAAAGCCCCTTCCCATTTTTCCCGGTCAGAATCAACGGATACCCCCACGATTTGTAATCCTTGATGTTCATATTTTTCCTGCAATTTCTTTAACAAAGGAATCTCTTGAATGCAAGGAATACACCAAGATGCCCAGAAGTCCAGTAAGACGAGTTGTTTCTTACCAATATAATCCGATAAGCGAATCTCTTCCCCCTCTGGCGTTCGGGCTACAACCTCCCGATAGGGCATTCCCACTTTCGTGGCTTTCTGCGAATACATGAAATAATCCTGTTTCTCTTGACGAGCCCGGATTAACGCCTCGTATTGCTCCCGTATTTCAGGACGAATCGTCGGGTAAATTTTGTCTACAAATGCCTTACTATACGCATCCATCCCGCAACAATGAAAGAAGAAGAACTCCCCAATTTCGGTACCCCTGTATTCCCGAATAAAGTTTTCTGATGCCGGAATGATATTTTCTTTGAAAATCGTACTACTTTTCTGGTTATAGTAAGTATCCACTTCATTTTCCACGCTCCCCGGTAAACGTTTCACGCTATCCCGTTCCTGCCATAAAAGCTGACGTTGACGCACTGTTTCTCGTTTTGCCTCTCCTATGGTTGCCATGTAACGTTCGTTTACAGGGGTCCCGGAGACGATGATTCCCAGTGTGTCATAAACCATTGTAATATCTCCGGGTTCAATCACCACGGTCATAGAACCCATATCCGGGATCTGATAGTCAACGTCATCAATTGTCACCACGTAGACTGTCGGTTTTTGTACCGTTCCATCAAACCGAAATTTGCCATCCTGTATTTTGATGCTATCCACGGGACAGGTTTTCTCTTTAGAAAAATAGAATGTGGCAGGCGTGAGCTTCACCAGACATCCATCATAACGAGCAGGCAAATTCCCGGTAAGCGAGTAGTGATTTCCTTCCTCACAGGAAGAAAAAAGTCCCGCTGCTGCGAGCAACAGGACGATTAGATTATTTCTCAACATGATTTCCCTCCTCTTTAAGAATTTCGATAACATAAGAAATCTCATCCATCAGACCACTGGGACTTCCACCGTATCCTTCCGCACGATAACGGATACGCCCATTTTTGAGGATGGCTTTTTGAGGAATACCCGATGTCCCCGGGAACATGGATTTATACACGACATTCCGGGTATTTTTTCCTTTGGGATTCGCATCATACAGCACCTGCATATTCCGGAAATTATTCTTTTCCCATAATGCATCAATTTTTTCTTTTCTCGGTTCATCCTGCGTGATCACGAAATAGAATTTCACGGTCGGATCATTCGCATAAAGATCCACGGCCATTTGCATCCCATCCAACGCTGCAATACAAGGTGCACACCACAAGGCCCAGAAGTCAATGACCACAATTTCATCTTTTTTGAAACGAGCAGATTTTACTTTACCTCCCGAATGTGATTCCAGAACAAAAGGTTCAAAGGGCACATCGATCATTTCAGCCCGGAGTTGCTTTTTTATTTTTTCAATTACATGTTTAGGTTTTAGGGAAGCAATCCATGCTTCAAAAGTGGCCGGTTTATCTTTTAATGCGGCATACTGTTCTCGCAATTTATCATAAATCACGGGGGTCATCTGTCCTGCACTAGCAATGCCTTTCATGGCATCGAAGGCTTCATCATTACGACCCAACTTTTCCAGACTCGCGATATATGCTTCGTTTCCTGCCGGATAAGAGGCATACCGTTGATCTTCGTCTATCAAATTCATTACATCCACAACTTCCTGATAACGACCACATTTCTCGGCCACCTGGGCATACACGCCAATATAATAATTCAACCACAAGCGAGCGAGTTCTTCCGCTTGACGGGGAGAAGCGGTAATCGTTTGACTATAGGATCCATCCCCCACCTTAGCAATCATCTGGTCGATGAATTTTCTGGCAATCTCGACATAAGTTTCCGGTGGCGTGGGTGTTTTCCGAATAGCAAACTCGACACTCTTTCGGAAGACATCATTAATCATTACCATATCCATCTCGGGTAATATTTCTTCCAATTTCTTGTAATTTCCCGATTTATAATACCTCGTGGCCAATTCTCTGTAAAAATTGTTATACACGAATCCCCGGGGATTCGGATTCTTTCTCCATGCCTCGATCGGGAAATCTTTTCTAAATCGGTCGGCAGCCGCAAAGTATTCCTCCCCAGATAGGCGATCCAACTCAAATGAACGGTTAAAACGGGCCACTCCACCATAAGGGAACAACTTAAGTATCACTTGATCCACGCTATCCGCCTTTGCTTTATTTTTCAAGTCAAACCGGTAAGTATTACTGATTTCCTCGTATTCATTCTCGGTCAAATCCGGTTGGTTTTCCATGACTTTCAACAAGTGTGCTATTCCGGGACGGCTGTTATCACCATACATTTTTTTCAAAACAGATTTCATTGTTCCGAAGAAGCGTCGACCATATTGAGGATAATGTTTTGCCTCTTGATCTGTCCACATCATTGCAGCCTCATCAGAAATCTCCTTGTAGTTCCCAGAGAAATAATTCCCGGTTTCCGATCCCAGCGAAGGCATCCGGAACACGCCCCAAGCAAGGTATCTACCCGGTAAATAATCTCCCGCACTATTTTGGGGGATAAACATAAACCCGTTATCGTTATTATTATCCGTTGAATCCGGTTGCAAGGTAAACGTGGACTGGAATTTAAAAGCGATAAAAGCACAATTTTCCGGCATCTCGAAAGTTCCTTTCCAAAGCTCTCCTTCCTGTTTTAATTGCACATCACCCATCTCCCAGTGATAAAAATTATACATATAAATGATCCCGACCAAATCGGACTTACCTTCTAATGGTCCTCCTTTCGGATTATACGTCAATTCCAAACTCTGACCGGCCACGGGTACTTCCGGATTTAAAGTCAAACGAGACTCCTTTTGCTGGCCCAAAGCCATGTTAACCATGGCCAGGCAAGCAAAAAGGACATAAACAAGTTTCTTTTTCATACGCTACAAACAATTATTTTTACAGTGATTTATTCAAAGGTGGTATTACCCATTTTTCGAAGATCAATACCAAATTCTTTCTTATAGTAATCAATTAAAATATTCCATTTTTTCTGGATTAATTCGTATTCCGGGTTATTCAGGAACCAAGCAACTTCCTCATCCGTCTTTTCCCGCAGGTTATATAAAAAAGATTTTAAGTCATTCTCCTTGGCTCGAGTCCATGCATAACTTCCCCAGAACCATTCTCCCGGTATTCCATTATAATAGGATGAAGGCAGGAATCCTCTTTTCCGGTAAGCCTCCAACGCTTCAGCCCCGGCAGAAGGGAGGGCAGGAACAGTCTCGTAATCCGTATCTTCATAGAATTCTTCCGGAACATCCAATAATCCTTGAGCGATGTAGTAATCCCATGTCGCCCCCAATAGTTCGTTTTTCCTTGCTTTTTTGGTTGCGGCATCCATCGTAGTCAAATTTGCATTCATGCCTCCAATAATAAGCGCATTACCATTTACGCGATAATTATATTGAATTTTACCCCAACCGCGATCCCAATAGATTGAATCGGCCAAAAAGACCCGGTAGGGCATTCCTCCTTTTTTCAAAAACTCTTCCGGAAAAAACTGGAGCCAAATATCCTGAATATAATCAAGCATGGCATCGACATAGCGGGTTTCTCCCATGGTCACCCGATAGGTTTGCGCACTACCGCCTGCCGATGCCTGCGTCCAAAAAGCATCTTTTTCCGTGTAATTATAAAGCACGTAAGACGTGTAGGTATCGAATATTTGCTGAATCCGATTGTTTGCCTCCTCCGAAGCGTCTCCCTGCGGCAGTACGTAATCTGGCAATATTTCGTCCGGTGCACCGATTTTCGTGTCATCGCTGCAAGAAATACATGCAGCCCACAGGCAAGTTATAGCTAATAATATCTTTTTCATGATCTTCTATTTTACGTTTATTGAATCTCACCTTGTCTCGCACTCATCTCCCGTGACGGATTCTGGATAAGAGCCCTGTTTTGTAATACGACACTATTAGGAAACGGTATAGTATACATGGGATCGCCTTGTTGCAGCACATATTCATATACCGCTCCTCCTTTTTCAGCCTTATACGCGTGTTTGATTTCCGGCATTCCCTGACGACGTAAATCGAACCAGCGATGGCCTTCAAAACAAAGTTCTTTTCGACGTTCCAACCGGATTTCATCTAAAAGGGACTGACCACTCAGGGTTACATCCGTGTAACCGATGATGCGGGTCTTCCGGAATGCATTCAATTCGGCCAACGCCAAGCCCTCCTCTCCGGAAAGGGCATAAGCTTCCATCCGGTTCAAAAAGGCTTCTGCCGAACGGATAGATTGTCCTAATTCCGAACTCCCCGTTGGCTTTTTCAGGTATACAGTATTTGCCTCATCCGCAGTTTTGAGTGCATAAGCCAAAAAACGTTGGTCATTCTCCTGATCCCATAAAACCCGGAAAGCAGGCGCTGTTCCCGGTAGATATTCCCAGTGACTTGCAACCGCAGTCGGTCCGAAAATCCATTCGATCTCCGGGTTATTGTAAGAAATCGTGGCATAACCGTTATCCGTCAAGATAGCATCCAGGTTATTTACCATATTCAACAATTCAATTCCTTGTTTTTCTGCTTTCTCAACCTCGGCAATACACTCTTTATAATTCTCCATGTACAGATAAACCCGGGAAAGCAGGATATGAATAGCCGGTTGATTGATCCGGAAATTCTTACGCATAATCGGAAGGGGATCCAGTAAACGGGCGGCTTCCAACAAATCTTTCAGAATCACTTCTTCATAAATATATCCCACCGTGGAACGTTCTATGTTCTTTTCCGTCAAATCGGAAATCAGACGAACCGGAACTCCTAAAGCGTCCTTATTATGGTTATAGGGTTCCCCATAAATATTAACCAGCTGGAAATACAATAACGCCCTCACAGCAAGAGCTTCAGCCTTCACCCGATCCCGATCTTCCTGTGTTCCTATGGCCTCATCAATATAATCCAGCACGGCGTTACATCCCAATATCTTTGAATAGAATTGAGCGTACGTGGTAGAACTTGCCGTTGTATTGATTTCACTATCGTAGCCATCATAATCGGCAAGAGTCGGCTGCCATGAATAGATCGGGAACTGGGTGATAGCATTTGCCGTTTCCACGGTCCCTTCCGGATCCCACTGACTTGTATAAGTCAAAAAATGAGCACAATCATCATCCATCAAAGATAAGAAAGAAAAGCTCGGGGTCGACTCATCAGGATACCCCGTACCCAACAATAATTCCGAAAAGTCAGATGCTGTTTTCGGGATTACTTCACTTTGGGATTCTTCTTTCAAAAAATCACTACAAGAACCCAGCATAAACGATCCCAGGATAGCTCCTAAAATAAATATCTTGTTTTTCATCATGTTAACAATTATCCGTTCAACTAAAAATTAAGAGTCAACGAGCACGAAACTGTTCGACGTGCCGGCCAATTCGCCGTTTCAGGGTCACGCCCTTCCCATGCTTTGTCAAAAGCAATAAAGAAAGGATTGGATAGACTGGCGTTCACGGATGCCCGTCTGACCCCAATCTTATTTACCCAAGCATCAGGTAAATCGTATTGCAAAGAAATCTGCCTGCACCGGATAAAATCAGTGTCTGCCACCCTCAAATCAGATTGGTTATACATCGCATAAGGACTCATGGCAACATACCCTTCAACGGGCAACTGAATGCTCATTTCATTCGGATTCCCGGCAGGGATAGAAGGAATATTCGTGATCTTTTCGTCTCCCGGTTTACGCCAACGTTTAAACAAGTAGCGGGGTGCATTTTGTTCCGGTCTAGGCGCTCCTGCCGTGGCAAAGAAATCCGGAAGAAAGGTCTGTGCCCCGAACGACATGGCAAAACTGGCTCGCAAATGCAATCGCTTGTACCTTAACGAGGTATTAAGACCTCCGGAGATATCCGGCTCCAAACAACCGATTTTTACCAGATAATCCAAATCATTCTCCGTAATATCTATATCCATATTCTTGAATGTCGGTCTTCCGTTCGTCGCATCCAATCCGTTAAATGCAAACCCATAAAAAGTTCCGTACTTTTCACCACTGACAATTGCGGTTCCGTTAAAATAGTCATCCCGGGTATTTTCCCGTTGATTATTCCGAATTGTATTTTTTACCTTACTTGTGTTGAAGGAAAGAGACCAAGTGAAGTCTTTCGTTCTAACCGGAGTAACACTGACAGCCAATTCATAACCGCTGTTTTTCATCGTCGTTCCATCAACATAAGCGTTGGCAACCCCATTCTCAATAGGCACTTCCCGGGAAGCTAACACGTGACTGATTTTATTATACCAACTAAGCCCGGCACTCATTCTTCCTTGGAAGAAGGAAAAATCAACTCCCAGATTCCAATCTTCCGTCTTCTCCCAACCGAGATCAGGATAAGGCAATGATACCATTTTCAGGGTGTACTGCTGGAAATATTTATTCAATCCGCCATCTTTCGCTATCAAATAAGGAGAAACTGCCTCCACTGCATTTCCTCGCCAACCGTAAGAAAACGAAATATCAAACATATCATACCACGAAGAGGCCCACGCCATAAACGGTTCGTTACCTATCCGCCATTTTACCCCGATCGATAAACTGGGATTAAATTTTTTATTCTCATCTTGCCCGAAACGGTTGGAAGCATCCAAGCGGGCATTGAAGTTCATAATATAACGTTCTTTATAACCGTACACGGCAGTAAAATACTCGCTGACAGTGTTATTTTTCGTCGTTGTAACCGTGGTCCCTGCCCGCATTTCATCATGAAGATCCCTCGAATTCTTGTGCAACCCGTTTGCTGCCGTTATTTCCTTGGGAACCGTGGCAAATTTTTCACCCCGGTAGTAAAGATAACCGTACCGCAAGCTCGCATTTCCCTCCTGGGTCACAGAATTGACTTGAAATCCCAAATTCAACGTAAGGCGATGATCTTCGTTAAACATTTTATTATACACTAAACTACTTCTAAAAGAATAGTTTTTCGTCTGGGCATACTCCGATTGCAATAATCCTCCAAATGGCAGGACACTGGCATTCTGTTCCGCCGAATTCGGAAGAATCTCTCCCACCTCGTAACCGCGAATTTTGGTTATATAATGCGTATTTTCCGTTGCCCACGATTTAATTTTATTCGTTGCAACCGCATAAGATGCCGTTGTCTGAAATTCCAGATCTTCCAATAAGTTCAATCGCAAATTCAAAGCTGCCTGCAAGTTCGTGCCGTCGGTTTCCGTACCAGAGTTATCCCGTTCATTTATAATATTATAATTATATGAGTACTTATTCGGGATGGAATAACTTGTTGCCCCGACTTTTTCATGATAGTACAGGGTTCCGTCTTCATGATAAGCCGGAATATCCCGGGCTGTATTCATCGCGTACTCGTAAGGACTTACCCCAAAAGCAAAATCCTCCGTTTCCCGATAACTGCCGTTTAATTGCAAGTCAATGATCAACCGCTTGTCCAAGCGGAAAGTGGTATTGGAGTTAGCCGTCAAAGTGGTCATACTATTTCCTTTTGCCTCTCCCCGAGTACTGTTGATTCCCACGGAAAAACGGCTTGCGACTTTTTCTCCTTGAGCGGAGATGCTGACATTGTGGGCATGGCTAAAACTATTCCGGAACAAAATATCAAACCAATCGGTGTTCATGTTCTCCATTTTCCGATACTCTTGTTCAAATTGCTGCCGGGTAATCTCTTTCTTTTGTAATTTCTGGATTAAACCGGCGTATCCGATCGGCAGGATATTTTGATTGTAACTATCCCGATCCTCCCACAACTGTTGGGAAAATCTCATGTGCTCCTGAGAATTCATCATATCATACATTCGATAAGCAGGTTTCATACCCACGTTAAAATTACCGCTGTACGAGATGTTCAAACCGTCTCCTTTCGCTTTTTTAGTCGTAATCACGATAACTCCGTTGGTTGCCTTTGTCCCGTAAATTGCCGTGGCAGAGGCATCTTTCAACACGGTAATCGTTTCTATGTCAGCCGGATTAAGCCAAGAGATCGCATTACTGGCCGTCTCTCGCAATCCATCCATTTCGGAAGAAAGAGGATTTGCATCATCCGGAATCGGGAGAGGATCGGATTGAATCACACCATCTACAACCCAAAGCGGCTCCTGATTTCCCAATAAAGTTGAAGTTCCACGAATACGAATTTTAGGAGAACCACCCACTTTTCCGGTCTTGTTTATAACAGACATACCCGGAACCCATCCCTGCAACATCTGATCGATGGTAGCCTCTCCGGCCACCTGTATGTCCTCGGCTCGTATTTGTGTCACGGCCCCGACATAACTACCGCGATCGATCGTGGCATAGCCGGTAACAATCACATCTTCTAGCTTTTCCGAATCTTCTTGCATCACCACGTTAATCGTATCCTTTCCGGTATATGCCACTTCACGAGTTTTCATCCCAACAAAGGAGAAAAGCAAGGATAACTTTTCCGTTTTGGGAAGTGTCAAGGCGTATCGTCCGTTCCCGTCAGTTGCCGTACCGATAGTTAAACCTTTAACGATCACGGTCACTCCCGGTAAGGGAAGTTTCTTGTTATCCGTTACCTGACCGACAATCCGAATATTTTTCTTACTCTTATCATCTTCCACCGCACCCTTAGGCACGATCATGATAAGATCATTTTTAAACTTAAAAGTTAAATCCGTATCTTTTAGAATACGATTCAAAACCTCTTCCACGGTTTCATTTTCTACCCGTAACGACAACTTACCCAATTGTTTCGTTTGTTCGGGGTTAAAGAGGAAACACCAATTCGTCTGTTTTTGAATTTCATCCAACAAAACTTTCACAGACACGTTCTTCAGATCAAAACTAACCCGCTCTTGTTGCGCAAACGAGCTAGCAGAGAGTGTCAACGTGAAAACACAAATAAACAAGAGACACAATTTCATAAGCATCAAAAGTTTTTTCACATACCCTCGATAAAATCGATGGCACAATTGTTTTTTTTCCATACATTTGTAAATTAGAACAGTTAAACTTTCAATACGTCACTCTCCAACAGCGACCTATTGATTTCATTCAAGTTCAACGGGAAGGCTCCAACCCTTTCCGTTTTTTATTTAGATACTATTATCGTTTTCCCATTTATTGTAAAGTTTACTCCTACAACGTCTGTAATCGCATCCAAGATTTCAGATATATCACTATATCGTTTCATATACCCGGTAAATACCAGTTGTTTCGCAGATTCCGACTGGAAAAACACGTCAACATCATACCAAAATGAAAGCGTGTTTAGAATCTGTTCCAAACTTTCGTTCTCAAAGGTGAAATACCCGTCTTTCCAAAGCACGTACTGCCGCACATCTACTTCTTTCACCTCGAATGTCCCCGCTTTTCGATCAAAGCTTGCCAATTCACCCGGCTTCATCACGATCTCCCCGGTCATTCCTCTTTTTTTGACCCCAACCTTGCCGTTAACCAACACGGTGTGAACTTTTCCCGGTTGATTCGTGTTCACGTTAAACTCCGTCCCGTACACACGAATCTGCAGCTCTTCCGTTTCCACGTAAAATGGCCGATCCGAATCCTTAGTTACCTCGAAATAGGCCTCTCCCGACAAATAAACCTTTCGTTCTTTTTCATCAAAGCACACCGGATATTTCAATTCCGAAGCAGAGTTCAGGTAAACATTTGTTCCATCCGATAATTTTAACCGGAATTCTCCCCCGCGAGGAATCTTTAACGTATTCATGGCTAACGCCGCTTCTTGCACCGGGACTACTAAAGAATCATATTCCAAATTTCCTGATGTAGACACGCTGTTTTCTTTCTCGCGTGGCAATTTTAAATTTTTGCCAAGCCTCCTCGTCATTCAACGAGCAGAAAAAAGACCTTTCAGAAGAGATGCGTATTTCTTTTTTGATTTTCTCAAAAAGTACCTGATGCTCTTCCGAATCATGTAGCCATGCCTCCAGTTCCCCACGTTCCAGTTCGGAGAGTTCTCCTATCAAGGAATGTCGTATTAACCGGGCAATATTTTCATCGTACAGATCCATGATGTTTTTTTATTTTACACCATATACAAGAAAGGGATTAAAAAGTAGCAAATAAAAATCAATTATTTTTCAAAAAAAATTACATCTCGCAGATGTAGGCGTATAAAAGGAAGAGGTTTCCCATTTTCTCTTTTAGGATATGAATTGCATTTTGCTTATGAGATTTGACAGTCAAGACGGAGATTCCCAGTATTTCAGCTATCTCATCATTCTTTTTCCCTTCCAAGTGCAACCCAAAAACTTTCTGACACTTTTCCGGTAGCTCCCTGACGGCCACATACAATTCCCGATAGATTTCTTCCTGCATCAAGTTATAATCTTCCCCGGTCTCCTCGCTTGTCGTCTTCACGTAAGAAGCATATTTGTCCTCCACTTGTTTATGCTTCAAATAATTGGTACATTTATTCTGCACCAATTCATATAAATAAGCTTTTAGTCCTTGATAAGAATTGAACGTCTTTTTATTTTCCCACACGGTAATGAAAGTTTCCTGTACAATATCCTCCGCCACCTCCAACTGCCCAAGCCTCCGCATGGCAAACAGCACGAGATAATTCCGGAATCTCGTGAACAAATCATGAAAAGCAGTTTCCTCCTTTACATTTATACGATGAACGAAATCTTGCTCTGTACCATTCATTCTCACCCCCATAGGATTTTCGACAAAGATAGAATTTCAGAAATAAATAAACAACACGTTTTTCCCACTTTTCGCTACCTTTGCAGCTTAGAAAAAGCAACAAAATTTATATTGTACATATGTTTGTAGATACTCACTCCCATATCTATGCCGAAGAATTCGACAACGACAGAACGGAAGTCATCCAACGGGCTTTGGAAGCTGACGTCCGCCAAATTATTCTTCCGGACATTGACAGCACAACCAGACAATCCATGTTATCGCTTGCAGAAGCTCTCCCGGACATGATGTATCCCACGTTGGGGGTTCACCCAACTTCTGTAAACGAATCCTATAAAACAGAAATACAACTTTTCGAAAAATTACTAGGCCAAGAAACAATATACGGTATCGGGGAATGTGGAATCGATCTTTACTGGGATAAAACATTCTACAAAGAACAAGTTATCGTTTTCGAACGGCAGTTAAATATTGCCCGGGAAATGGATTTGCCCATTATCATCCATTCAAGAGACTCGCTAACAGAAATATTTACCGTGTTGAAAAAACAACACTATAATATGAAAGGCATACTCCATTGCTTTCCAGGTACCGTAGAAGATGCTCACCGGGCAATAGATTTGGGTTTTCTGCTAGGAATCGGAGGCGTGGTTACTTTCAAAAAATCATCTATGGCAGAAGTCGTGGGAAAAATCGGCACAGAATATCTGGTACTAGAAACGGACGCCCCCTATCTTGCCCCCGTTCCATATCGGGGTAAACGCAACGAAAGTAGTTACATTCCGTGTATAGCCGCTAAAATTGCTGAAATTCTAGGGGTCGACACGAAAAAAGTAGAGGAAACAACAACGAATAATGCGATGAATTTATTTAATTTGCATATCAATAGTGCGAACCGTTCATAGAACAAGATTCAAATAGCAACTGACGAAAAGCATAGAGGGAGTTTAAAGCTTATAACATTTTAGATTTTAACTTAGTGCGTATGACAAAACCCGTGTTGATAATATATACCGGAGGGACCATCGGAATGGTAAACGATCCCGAAACCGGAGCGTTATGTCCTTTCAATTTTGACCAAATCGCTTGCGAAGTACCGGAAATCAAAGAATTCGGATTCACGATAGACAGTTACACCCTACCGGAGATCATCGACTCCTCGGATCTGCAACCGCAATTGTGGAAAGATCTTTGCTCGATTATTTTGAAAAATTACGATGATTACCGAGGATTTGTCATCCTACATGGAACAGACACCATGGCTTACTCGGCTGCAGCCTTGAGTTTCATGTTAAACAACCTGACCAAACCCGTGATCTTTACCGGTTCTCAACTCCCGATCGGGAAAATCAGGACAGATGGGAAAGAAAACTTGATTGCAGCCATTGAAATAGCAGCCGCCTACGACCAAGGTAAGGCCATTGTTCCTGAGGTCTGCATCTTGTTTGGGGATAAATTATTCCGAGGCAACCGGACAACAAAAATAAACGCGGAAAGTTTCGATGCATTCCAGTCATTCAACTATCCGGCATTAGCAAACATTGGGATACATATTCATTACAATTATAGCGCAATCGATTACTCTCCGCGAACAGAACCCGTAAGTGCATTCTGCGACGTAGATACCAATATCGCCATATTGAAAATATTTCCGGGCATGAAACCGGAGGTAATTGACGCCATAACCAATATTCCCGGGTTAAAGGGAATCATCTTGGAAACATACGGCTCAGGCAATGCCCCGACAAATAAAGTTTTCCTTAACAAGGTGAAGGAGGTGCTAGCAAAGAATATTTTCGTGTACAACGTCACCCAATGCCAAGGAGGAAGTGTCGAAATGGGTAAGTATGAAACAAGCAGAGAGCTACTTAACGCAGGAGTTATCAGCGGTCATGACATTACCACGGAAGCTGCCGTCTGTAAAATGATGTATGTCCTCGGCAAATATAAAGACACTAACGAAATAAAAAAATATTTAAATAACGGTTTGAAAGGAGAAATATCTCCCAAATATATTGGATTTTAACACTTTTTTTATACCTTGGTGCCCGATTTTGACCGGTGTACGGTGTAAAACAAGAACAAAACAGCTTAAACAGATATTATAGAGTTAAATTTTAATTATTAATAAACTAAAAATCAGTTAAATTGATCATGAGAAAATTATTTGCACTAATAGCAGTTTTAGGAATGCTTACTATTGGAGCATCATCTATGCTAATGGCTCAAGAGAATGAAACAACTCAAACAGAGACCACTGAAACTTATCAAGAAGAAGAGGAAACGACAGATCCTACCGTATTAGAAGACGAATCACAAATCGAAAGTACCTCTTTCCACGCTGCCTTAAAACAAAAATTCATCGAGGGAGGTGCCGCATTCATGAGTTTCGTTATCTTGTGTTTGATCTTCGGTTTGGCTATCGCTATCGAAAGAGTTATCTATTTGAACTTGGCTTCTACCAACTCTAAAAAATTGATTGCAAGTGTAGAAGACGCATTAAACAACGGCGGAGTTGAAGCAGCCAAAGAAGTTTGCCGCAACGCCAGAGGTCCTATCGCAAGTATTTTCTATCAAGGCTTGTGTCGTTATGATCAAGGTGTCGACATGGTTGAAAAATCAGTCGTATCTTATGGTTCTGTTCAAATGGGACTTTTGGAAAAAGGAATGTCTTGGATTAGCTTGTTTATCGCATTAGCCCCGATGTTGGGATTCTTGGGAACTGTAATCGGTATGATCGACGCCTTCGATAAGATTCAGGCAGCAGGAGATATCCAACCGTCATTGGTGGCCGGAGGTATCAAGGTTGCATTGATCACGACCGTGGGTGGTTTGATCGTTGCCATGATCCTTCAAGTATTCTACAACTATTGTATCGCTAAAATTGACAGTATTGTTAATGATATGGAAGATGCTTCCGTAACTTTATTAGACATTCTTGTCAAATACAATCAAAATCGCTAAACCATGCAGAAAATAACCAAATTATTAAATATCTTGACCATCGTAATGTTCGTCGTTACGGTTGTATTGTTGGGGTTATTTTACTTCGGGGGTGAACTTCCAAACTCACAATACTCCAACCCAATATACACGGAACAATTGCTATGGTGGTCATATATCCTTTTTGCTGTTGCTATTGTTGCAGCATTAATATTCCCGATTATCAGACTATTCACCAGACCGAAAGAAGCGATGAAGAGCTTTATCGCTCTTGCAGGGATCGTGATCCTCGTGTTAATCGCTTATTCTATGTCTGATGGAACCATTATGGATATTCCGGGATACAGCGGTTCAGACAACGTTCCTGGAACCTTAAAATTCACTGATACCATCCTAATCACGACTTATTTTTTAGGAATTGGTGCTATTGGTGCTATCATTGTTACGGAAATTATCAGACGTGTTAGATAATGTTTCCTGAAGAGTAAAAAAAGAGATTTATGGCAAACAAAAAAACACCAGAAATTAATGCCTCCTCCACAGCGGATATAGCATTTTTGCTATTGACATTCTTCTTGATGTCAACGACCATGGATGTGGACTCAGGATTATTCAGACGGTTACCGCCAATGCCTCCAAAAGATCAAGTAATCGCTCCGCCTGTTGCTAAACGTAATATTTTACAGGTTTTGGTAAACAAGAACGATTTGCTGGCTGTGAACGGAAACTTAATGCAAATAACTGAGTTAAGGGAGAAGGCTAAAGAGTTTATTCTGAACCCACATAATAGAGAAGACCTACCGAGTAAGGTTATCAAAGAAATTCCGTTCTTTGGACAAGCCGAGGTTTCGAGAGGAATTATTTCTCTTCAAAGTGACCGGGGTACCTCATACAAAATGTATATTGCCGTTCAGGATGAACTGACGGCGGCATACAATGAAGTCAGAGATATGAAGGCCATGGAAAAATGGGGGAAGAAATACAGCGAACTCACGGAAGAGCAAATGGATGCAGTGAGAAAACTTGTTCCCACCGCTATATCCGAGGCAGAACCTAAAAACATCGGGAAAGGAGGAAAGAAGTAATGGCTAAATTTAGAAAAGAAGGCGGCAAAGAGACACCTGCTATTTCAACAGCATCTCTACCGGACATCGTGTTCATGCTATTATTCTTCTTCATGGTTAGTACTACAATGCGAGAAGTACTCGTGATGGTTGATAATGGTATGCCCGAAGCAAAAGAAGTTACTAAACTGGAGAAAAAATCTTTGGTTAGTAACATCTTCATCGGGAAACCGAAAGACCAGTATGTGGCTACTTACGGAAGTGAACCTCGTATCCAGTTGAATGATAAATTGGCAAACGTAAACGAAATCAGTAGTTTCGTTGCTGCTGAACAAGAAACTCGTAAAGAGGAAGAACGGAACATGATCACGAACAACTTAAAAGTGGATCAGTTTACGAAAATGGGTATCGTAACCGACGTAAAACAAGAATTGCGTAAAGCAAATTCGTTACGTGTAAGCTACGCTACTCGTAAAAAGGTAAAATAGTTTATCTATTATACATTAAAAAAGGGAGCAAATTGCTCCCTTTTTTTAAAAATTTGATTAGCTTTGCACTCGGATAATATGGTCCCCTAGTTCAATGGATAGAATGAAGGATTCCGGTTCCTTTGATATGGGTTCGAGTCCCGTGGGGATCACCACTTTGCGACATAACCCTCTAAAACATAAAATGTTATAGAGGGTTATTTTTATAATATACCAATATATGGCCAAAAAACATAAGTTATTCCCGTTTTTCCCTACATTTGTATAGAACTATACGGTGCAATCATGGATAACCTACAAATCATACAAAGCAAAATATACGAGATCAGGGGGCAGAAAGTCATGTTGGACTTCGATCTTGCAGAGCTATATGGCATTGAAACCAAAGTTTTAAAACAAGCGGTCAAAAGAAACCTGAAACGCTTCCCATCGGATTTCATGTTTGAATTGACAAAAGAAGAATTCGGTAATTTGAGGTCACAATTTGTGACCTCAAACAAAAGAGGCGGTACAAGATACATGCCTTTCGCTTTTACAGAACAAGGTGTTGCCATGCTTTCATCAATTCTAAATAGTGAGGTCGCTATTGAAATCAACATATCTATCATAAGAGCTTTTATTGCTATGCGACTATTAATTTCCAACACTCCCATAAGTCATGTTGATGAACTAAAAAACGAATTAAAGGAATTGAAGGAATACATTGAAGACGTCTTTACCGACCAAAACGATATTAACGAAGATACCCGGATACAACTTGAATTAATAAACCAAACCTTAGCGGAATTACAAGTAAAAAACCGGGAATTTAAAGAAAGAAAGCGGATCGGCTACAAGCTACCGGGATACGAAGAAGAGAGCAAAAAATAGAATAAACTAAATATTAAACGATATGGATAAAAAAGAAATAATTTTTGTACTACTAAACAATTTCGCAGACTGGGAAGGAGCTTATATCGCCACCAGCCTAAATATGGGTGTCAAACCGGGAAGTCCAATCAAATACAAGGTGAAAACGTTGTCTTTATCAAAAGAACCTATTACCTCAATAGGTGGATTCAGAGTTTTGCCGGACTACGATATCAGCGACCTGCCAGATGACCATGTTGGGCTAATACTAATCGGAGGAATGAACTGGTTTTTGCCTGAGGCACAACCCATCGCGCCACTAGTGGAAAAGGCCATCGCGGAAAACAAACTGGTTGCCGGAATCTGCAACGCATCCGTATACCTTGGAATGCATGGCTTTCTCAATCATGTAAAACATACAAGCAACACACTGGAGTACTTAAAGCAAAATGCAGGTGCACAGTATACGGGTGAAGCCAATTACATAAATGATCCAGCCGTAAGAGACAACAACATCGTAACTGCTAACGGCAATGCTCCTTTGGAATTTTGTCGTGAAATTCTATACCAGTTGGATGCCGCAACACCGGAAATCATAGAAGAAACTTATTCATTTTACAAAAATGAACTTTAAGGCATAGCATCCCGGGATTTCTAAAATGAAACTGTCTAACAAGGAGGTAGTCATTTAAAAATAGACTTGTCAGACAGTCTCATTTTTTATACATTTGCTATAAATCTGTTTGCTATGCAAAGACCGTTCAAATTTACCAAGCTCAAACTAATCACAGGATATATCCTAATTCTCTTGTTAGGAGCGATTGCCATTATCTTTATCTACAAACAAACGATTGCCTTAACCCAGAAAGGGAGCGATGAAATCGTCATACAACAAAAATTATTCATCATAAGCAACACGCTCACCAAACTATACGAGGCAGAAAATACCGGGATCGCTTTCTCCCAAACGGGGGCACAAAAGAATTTTGACACGTACATGAAATTGATAGAAAAAATTAGGGACAACATGGATACCCTAAAAAATCTATCTATAAGCTCGGAACAAAATTTACGAATAGACACGATAAATACACTTTTAAGCAAACGCATCAAGAATCTAAAAGATTTATATTACGTCAAGAAATACTATATACCCGAGGATTTTTACCACAAGACCATCGAAAAAATAGGAACCATCAAGGATTCGACAGATGTCATTCCCGATCTCCGGGAAAAGATCATTACCGTCATTGACAGCAACTACATCATCCGGGAAAGAAAAGGATTATTCAGAACGAAAAGAGATTCTATTCTAAAAGTCGACACGACCCTCCATCGCATTGTTGACACGCTCAGCATGGTCACGACAAGCAACAACACGGATACATTGATGAACGTGATTCGGGATTCATGGAAACAGTACCAGCAACAAAAAGAAGAAATTAATGCAGAAGTTTCCCGACGAGAAAGTATCGTTATCCAGAGTGGCCAACACATCACGGAGCGTCTCAAACGAGTATTGAAAGAACTGGAAAAAGAAGAACTGGAAAGCACGATGATCCGCTTGGAACAACAGCAAATCACAACGCATCATCTCACCCGAACAATATCTTGGATCGCGATCATCGCTTGTGTACTGGTGGTATTCTTCGTTGTCCTCATTATCAACGACATCACACAAAGCCAACGCTACAGGCGGGAATTGGAAGCAGCAAAAACATATACGGAACGTTTACTACATAACCGGGAGAAATTAATGCTGACTGTCACTCACGATATAAAATCCCCCCTGAGTTCCATCATCGGGTACATAGAACTGTTAAATAACACCCAACTAGAAGAGCGACAGCATTATTTCCTTAAAAACATGAAAGGATCTGCCGAACATATCCTGCATCTTGCTAACAATATGCTTGATTTCTCCAAACTAGAGTCGAACAAAATGGAAGTCAACACGGTTCCATACAATCCGGAACGCCTATTGCAAGAGATCACGGATAGTTTCCTTCCTCTAGCAGCACAAAAGGGCCTGAAATTGAAAAGCGATATTAGCAACACCCTGAACGGGCTCTATCTTGGAGATTCCATGAAAGTTCGACAAATCGTGGTAAATATCCTATCGAACGCCATAAAATACACCCGAGAAGGAAATATCTCTTTGTCTGCCTTTGTCCCCGATACAAAAGACGATCAATTTATTATCGCGATCAAAGACTCCGGTCCGGGAATGACGGAAGAAGAGCAAAAGCTGATATTTAAAGAATTTACCCGTCTAAACCCACAACACAACAACGGGGCGGAAGGAACAGGCCTTGGCTTAACCATCACGCTACAACTCGTGCATCTACTCGACGGGGAATTAACCCTCGAAAGTAAAAAAGGAGAGGGAAGTACCTTCACGGTCAAACTCCCGTTGATAAAAGCCTCGGCACAAGAACCCCAGCCTGTAGCCCCATCCTCTTCAACCCCAGTTATACATGAAGGCATGAAAGCCTTTATCGTGGATGACGACACGCTTCAATTAACCGTCACGACAGAACTACTCCAAAAAGTAGGGATTCAATGCGACACGTGTACGCGTCCGCAAGAAGTGCTATCCCGGTTGGAAAAAGGAAACTACAACATGGTTCTATCCGACATTCAGATGCCGGGAATGGACGGTTTTGAACTTGTACAACAAATCCGTAAATCCGTAAATCAACAAATAAAAAACATTCCGGTAATTGCATTGTCTGCCCGTGACGATATGCACGAAAAAGAGTATCAAGAAGCCGGCTTCTCGGCTTATCTAAATAAACCGTACACCCCGGAACAACTTTACAGCAGGGTAAACAACCTGTTAGGATGTGCCATAACAACAAAGCAACCGACAACACAGATGTCGGATAAAAACGCTCCTTACAACTTAGACATGATCATGGTCTTTGCCGATAATGACAAAGATACAGCAAACCAAATTATCGGGTCTTTTCTAACGGATTGCAAGACCAATTTCCAGTTATTGGCCAAGCATCTGGAAGCACATGAAACGGAACAAATTGCCAAATTAGCACACAAAATGCTACCCATGTTCAAGCAACTCTCGATCAACAAGGTAATTCCTTCTCTACTTTTTCTGGAAAAAATGCCATTGGATACAGAAGAAAATAAAATAAGAGAGAATATTGAAAAGATCTTGCAAGAGGGGAACAATATCCTCCAATTACTGGAAAAAGAAACACGTCAATAATCTCTCAAAACATCTTATAGATCCTCCAGACCGAAACTTTTCAATTTATTATACAATGTTTTCCTGTCTATCTGGAGCATACGGGCAGCCTCGCTCTTGTTGTTCCGGCATTTCCGCATGGCATCTTTGATCAGTTCGATTTCCATCTCCCGCCGTGTAGTGGATGTCTTTTCAGCTTCCACGGGCTTTTGCTCCAACTCCGGGGGCAAACAGGCTTTGGAAATCAGACTCCCCATACACAACAACGTTGCCCGTTTCACAATATTACGCATTTCCCGCAAGTTACCCGGCCACGAATAAGTTCTAAAAATACGCATCACCTCCTCATCAAACCCGGCCACCTGCTTTCCCAACTCCTCGTTCGCTTTATCCAAGAAATGGTTGGCAAAAATCAAAATGTCCTCTTTCCTCTCTCGAAGCGGCAAAGCCTGAATAGAAAATTCATTCAAGCGATGATACAAATCCTCCCGGAAACGACCACTCGCAACCGCTTCTTTCAAATTTTCATTTGTGGCCGAGATAATACGCACGTCAAAAGGGATATCAACATTCCCTCCCACGGGATGTACCTTACGTTCTTCAAGCGCACGCAATAGCTGGACTTGCACGTCATAAGGCAAATTACCGATCTCATCCAAGAAAATAGTTCCTCCCGATGCGGTCACGAAATAGCCCTGCTTATCGGTAACGGCACCCGTGAAAGAACCTTTAATATGTCCGAAAAATTCGCTTGCGGCAAGATCTTTCGGTATCGCACCACAATCTACTGCCACGAAAGGCCCGTCTTTTCGGTTACTCATCGAGTGTATCAAACGAGCGATATACTCCTTACCCGTACCACTCTCCCCGTTAATCAAAACTGTCATCATGGTAGGCCCTACCAGATGAATATATTCATATTGCCGATCGGCACCTTCACTCACTCCTTTTATATAAGAAAAACTCGTCGGCTTTGCTTTTGCAGGAACAGACTTGGCAACAGGCTCAGCCTCCAACTTTAAAGCTTCCTGCAACTTTTTAAGAATCTCATCCGGAATGACAGGCTTGGCCACGTAATCAAAAGCGCCCAATTTAATCGCCGTGACCGCGGTCTGTATATCGGCATACCCTGTCATCAGAAGCACCTGCGTTTTCGGCATTTTTTCCTTGATCACCCGAAGCAAATCGATCCCGTCTTTATCCGGCAAACGCAAATCCGTCAACACAAGATCAAATCCTGCTTTATCTAATTGTTTTACAGCCTCTTTATAGGAAAAAGCAGCATCTACCTCAAATCCACGTTTTTCCAACCATTTTCTCAGCATGATACAAAATGTTGTATCATCATCCACGATTAAAATCTTTGCCATAAGTCGATTTATTTCCAACACGAAAATAGCCTTAATCGACTAAACAAAAAAGTTTTTAACGGAATTTAGGAAATGAAAGCAGATAATTGTCTATCATCAAGATGATTAGATTCACTCTACTTCATTTCGGGATCGGTCAAGAAATGCGGCAACAAAAGTCCCGAAATAGCCATCACGATAAAAAATATACAAATTCCCATAACCCATCAATTTTAATCATTCAACCATTTGCTTATCGTATAGAGAATTGTATGCCACTGCTAAATCGGGAACTCACCATCAAGATAATCAATAATTTACACGATCATCTTAAAAAACAAGCGTGTGGAAAGATGTGGAACAAGTGTGGAGAAAATCCCTACAACCTGTTCCCCAAATGCCAATTACCTGTTCCCCAGCAGATCTTTCACCGCCTCTCGAACCGTGGCTATGTCCCAGGCAGCTACTCTCTGCTCAAACTTATCTCTAATCTCCGCCAAACAAAGATTACCCATACTTCCTTCATGTGTATGATGAATCTCCCGATGCCTATCCCGATAACGTCCCTCTTGAATTTGCATGCCAATATCTCGGTAAGCCTCCCGAAACGGGATTCCGGCCATCACGCGTTCATTCACATCCTCCACGGAAAAAATATAAGCATAGCGGGGATCTCGTAAAACATCCTGTTTCACCTCCATCTCCTGCAACACCAGATGAGCCATAAAAAGGGAATCATTCAACTCTCGAAAAGCGGGTAAAAACAACTCCTTGGTTAATTGCATATCCCGGAAATATCCGGAAGTCAAGTTCGTACAAATCATAGCCATTTGCATGGGAAGCGATTGCAAATGATTACACTTCGCCCGGATCAACTCGAATATATCTGGATTCTTCTTGTGCGGCATGATGCTGGACCCCGTCGTGTACTTATCCGGTAAAAGTACAAACCCGAAATTACCACAGGCAAACAGACAAACATCAGCAGCCAAACGCCCCAAAGTAGTCGCCACGGCAGCCAATCCAAACAACACATTCTTTTCCATCTTCCCCCTTTGCATCTGGGCATAAACCACGTTATAAGCCAAACCTGCAAAGCCGAGCAAATCGGTCGTCATCTGTCGGTTCAAGGCTATCGATGAACCATACCCCGCCCCGGAACCAAGAGGATTCGTATTCACCATATCGTAAGCCGCCTTCAACGCCAACAAATCGTCAGCCAATGATTCGGCATAAGCACTGAACCACAAGCCAAAAGAAGAAGGCATGGCCACTTGCAAATGTGTGTAACCGGGAATCAACACGTCTTTATCCTCTTCTGCCCGCCGAATCAACAAGCCAAACAAACGTTCCACATACTCCAGTGTTTCGAATATCGCCTCCCGGGCAAACAACTTCAAATCAAGCAAAACCTGATCATTCCTAGAACGCCCCGTGTGAATCTTTTTCCCTGCATCCCCGCATTTCCGCACCAACAACAACTCGATCTGAGAATGCACATCTTCAATCCCCTCCTCTATCACGAACTCACCTCTTTCCACCATCCCGTGAACATCAACCAAAGCACGCTGCAAAGATTTATATTCCTCCTCGTTTACCAAACCCACGGCATGTAACATTTTCAAGTGAGCCAAACTCCCAATAACGTCAACCCCGGCCAGCATAACATCCAGCTCCCGGTCTTTTCCTATCGTAAATGATTCCGTAAAACCATCTATATCATATCCTTTATCCCAAAGCTTCATTCGATTTTAGTTTTTAAATTTTAGATTTCAGTCACACAAGACCAACGCCTTTTGATTTTCTACTTTTAACTTGTAGTTTTTAGTTTTCATCTCTTCATCCCCCTCTAACTCCCCCTTTTCAAGGGGGAGAAACAGACGCAAGAACCCACCATAACACCTCAATGCAGCGCATCCTCCCCCTGTGTAAGGGGGAGCCAGAGGGGGTAGTTTTTAACTTTTACCTTATTTAAATCTACAATTCAAAATCTCGAATCATACATTTAAACAACTCAATCCCCTCCCGCACCTCCTCCAAGCAGATATATTCATTTGCCGTGTGTGAACGAGCGCTATCCCCGGGTCCAATCTTCAATGAGGGACATGGAATCACCGCTTGATTCGACGTCGTTGGTGAACCGTAAGGAGATAATCCCAACTCTACACACCGCTTCACCACCGGATGAGAAGGCGAAATGGAAGACGAATTCAGTGAAAAAGAGCGAGGGATCACATCGCATTTCACGTGATTACGGATCGTATCAAATATTTCCTGATTTGTGTAAAGTTCATTTACCCGTATATCTACCATAAAACGACAAGTTGCAGGAACCACGTTATGCAGGGTTCCCGCTTCAATCCCCGTTACGCTCATTTTCACCGGACCCAATAATTCCGATACCTTCTCGAACTGATAGGTACGAAACCAATGTATATCTTCCATTGCCTCATAAATCGCATTCACCCCTTCCTCTCTTGCGGCGTGCCCCGCTTTTCCCCGGGCACAACAATCCAACACCATCAACCCCTTCTCCGCTATCGCCGGACGCATCCCCGTGGGTTCACCCACAAAAGCAAAATCAATCTGCCCAAGTTCCGGGAACACGCTTTGAATCCCGTTACTTCCCGTGTTCTCCTCTTCTGCAGAAGCCAAAAACACCAGGTTACACGGCAAACTCACGGATGCCGATTCGACAAAAACAGCCAGCATCGAAACAAGACTTCCTCCCGTGTCATTACTTCCCAAACCGAACAACTTTCCCTCCTTCACAATCGGTGTAAAAGGATCAGTGTCCCATCCCCCGTTAGGGCGCACGGTATCCAAATGTGCATCGAGTAATAACGTTGGCTTCGCTTCATCGAAATTCTTTGAACGACTCCACACGTTATTACCTTTGCGACGCACGTCGAACCTATATCTTGTCAACACATCGGCAATCAAATCAGCCACCCCGGCCTCCTCCTTACTGAAAGAGGGGATGGATATAATTTGTTTTAAAAGCTCTATTGCCCCACTCGCATCCATTACTTTTCCAATATTATTCGAGTGCCCGCGTTCGGTTGATCCAGATCGTCAGGATGAATCAAACGAACAACCCGTACACCGTTATGAACAGACTTAAAAGCGTTATCCAACTTGGGAATCATACCGGAATGAATCACTCCGTTTCCCTTATATTCTTCATACAACGACGGGGTAAGACAAGAAATCACGGAATCTTCATTCCCGACATCCGCCAACACCCCCTTTTTATCAAAACAATAAATCAATTCCACGTCATAACACCTCCCCAACGTCTCCGCCACCGCTGCCGCGATACCATCTGCATTTGAATTCAACAACACACCTTTCCCATCGTGCGTGATCGGCGCAACAACAGGTATCACCCCGGCCTGCAACAACAATTCGAGAGCTCCCATATTTACCTGTCGGACATCTCCCACGTACCCCCAGTCTATATCCCGTCCTTCCCGTCGATCGGCCTGCACCAGATTCAAGTCGCACCCGGAAAGCCCACAAGCATTCACTCCCAAAGCCTGCAAACGAGCAACCAGCGTCTTGTTGATCCATCCGGAATAAACCA
The DNA here is from genome assembly GCF_003991565.1 of Butyricimonas faecalis. Classification (NCBI taxonomy): domain Bacteria; kingdom Pseudomonadati; phylum Bacteroidota; class Bacteroidia; order Bacteroidales; family Odoribacteraceae; genus Butyricimonas; species Butyricimonas faecalis. The sequence continues at coordinate 2,694,481 of NZ_CP032819.1, forward strand.
TCACCGTGACCTCCAAAGTTTCCCGATCGGTCACCCGCCTCCCGTCAATCATCTTGCGGGGAATCCCCAACCGCTCCGAAAGCTGTCCGGCAAAAGTCCCGCCACCATGCACGATAACAAAAGGGGAACTCATCGATGCGAACTTCCGGCACAACCGGTTCTGTAGCTCGCCATCCTCGATCAAGGCACCCCCGATTTTTATGACTTTACATTCCATCTGTTAACTCATTACTTGTTTAAACCGAGCGACAAATTCGTCAATCTCCTCCCGGGTAACACACAACGGGGGCAACAAGCGCAACGTATTCTTCCCGCTAGTCCCCGTGATCACGTGTTGATCTGCCAGCAAACGACGACAAAAAATAGCATGAGGGATATCAATATCCACCCCGACCATCAACCCTCTTCCCCGAACTTCAATCACCCCGTTCAAAACTTTTAATTGCTCCATCAGATAGCTGCCAACACGATCGGCATTTTCCATTAATTGCTCGTCCTTAATAACATCCAACACGGCAATCGCGGCCGCACAAGCCAGGTGGTTTCCCCCGAACGTCGTTCCCAACATTCCCTTCTCCGCCTTGATCGACTCGTGAATCAAAACTCCTGCCACCGGGAATCCATTGCCCATCCCTTTAGCCATAGTAACCAAGTCCGGCTCTATCCCCGCATGCTGGTAGGCAAAGAACTTCCCGGTCCGCCCGTACCCCGATTGGACTTCATCCAAAATCAACAGCGTACCCGTCTGATCACAAACCTCACGAGCCACTCGCAGAAACTCCCTTGTCGGTACCCGGATACCCCCCACGCCTTGAATTCCCTCCACGATAACGGCCGCGTATTCCCTCCCGGCCAACTCCCGTTTCAAAGCCTCCGCGTCATTCAAACCGACAAATGTCACTTGATGCCCCCGGTTCCAAGGAGCCTGTATTATCGGGTTATCCGTAACGGCAACCGCTCCACTCGTACGCCCGTGAAAGGCAGTGCGCATCGCCAGTATTTTCGAACGCCCCGTGACAAAAGAAGACAATTTTAGGGCATTCTCGTTAGCCTCCGCCCCACTGTTACAAAGAAACAAATTATAATCCGTGCAACCGGAAAGCGCTCGTAACTTTTGCTCCAACTCCTCCTGCAAATGATTCTTCACGGCATTGGAATAAAACCCGATACGATTTAATTGTCCCGCCACCAAATCCACGTAATGCGGATGCGAATGTCCGATGGAAATAACAGCATGTCCCCCGTAAAAATCAAGGTATTTATTCCCATCACGATCCCAGAAATAGACGTTCTCCGCCTTAACCGGTTCTATATTCAATACATTGTAAACATCAAACATACTCGAATAAATTAAAAATAACTGGCCTTTAAATTCAAACCCGTCGTTTCTTCCAGTCCGAACATCAGGTTCATATTCTGCACGGCCTGCCCGGATGCCCCCTTTAACAGGTTGTCAATCACGGAAGTCACCAACACGTTACGCCCCTGCTGTTCGATATGAATAAAACAATAATTCGTGTTCACCACCTGCTTCAAATAAACCGGCTCGTCACTCACCACCGTGAAAGGATGTTCCTCGTAACAAGCTGCATATATATGTTGCAACTCCGACAAATCCCGTTCACTCGTGAAAACCGCGTTCACCATGATCCCCCGGGCATGACACCCGCGCATGGGAACAAAAGCAATATCCGTCGGCAAACATTCATCCTGCCCGGACAACGTCTCTCGTATTTCAGCCAGATGCTGGTGAGAAAAAACTTTATAGACCGAAAGATTCTGTGCCCGATGGCTATAATGCGTCTCCTCCGTCGGTTTCTGTCCCGCACCCGTCGCCCCGGTAATCCCGAAGACGGACACGCGGTCAGGCAGCAAACCGCTCTTCGCCAACGGCAGCAGTCCCAACTCTATTGCCGTTGCAAAACATCCCGGATTCGCCACGTGCCAAGCCCCTTGTATCAGTTTCCGGTTCTGCTCCGGCAAACCGTAAACAAAATCCCCAGCACGGGACCTTAACCGGAAATCATGACTCAAATCAATGATTCTCACGGACGCCGGAACCCGATGCCGTTCCAAAAATTGGGCCGACATCCCGTGTCCCATGCACAGAAAGAGAACATCAATATCCATCATGTCCAAATCGGAAAATCGCAGATTCGTGTAAATCAAATCCCGATGAACCCGACCGACAGGTTCTCCCCGGTGCGACTCGCTTTGCAAATAACGTAATTCCACGTGCGGATGGGCAATTAACACGCGAATCAATTCCCCCGCCGTATATCCGGCAGCCCCGGCAATGCCCACTCTGATCATATCCCCTCCTCGCTCTTCTCGTTCACCGCGTGATAAACCTGCAAAGGTATCGACAACATCCGGGTAAACCCCTTCACATCCTCTGCCGTCCAAGCCTTATTCTCTTCCCCGTAACAAGCAAATGCGGCATCCATCAGATCATGATCAGAGCGGATGCCCAACAATTCGAAACAATAAGGACGCATCCGAACCCGCACGTCACCCGACACGTAACGTTGTGAATCCTGAAGGAAACTTTCAATATTCCGCATAACAGGCTCCCCGTACATGGCCTCGTGTAAAAACATCCCGTACCAATTCCCCAGTTGCTCTTTCCAGTACATCTGCCACTTCGTGAGCGTATGCTTTTCCAGCAATTCATGAGCTTTAATAATCATCAACGGAGCAGCCGCCTCGAAACCGACACGTCCTTTAATCCCCACGATCGTGTCGCCCACGTGAGTATCGCGCCCGATAGCCCAAGCAGAGGCCAAGGCCTCCACCCGGCGGATAGCCTCGATTTTATCCGTGTAACACGTACCATTCACCCCGCACAACTCCCCCCGTTCAAACGACAAGATCAGCTCCTCCTCGCCCTCCTTCTCCAATGAAGAAGGATAAGCCTCCCCCGGAAGACACTCCCATGAATTCAATGTCTCTTTTCCACCCACCGAAGTTCCCCAGAGCCCCTTATTAATAGAATACGTCATCTTGGACCAATCCCGCTCTACCCCTTTCGATTTCAAATAGGCAATCTCCTCCTCCCGGCTCAACTTCAGATCACGAGTCGGGGTTATAATCTTCATTTCCGAGGCAAACACGGAAAAACAAAAATCAAAACGCACCTGATCATTCCCGGCCCCCGTGCTTCCGTGAGCCAAAGCATCCGCCCCGATCTCCTTTGCATACCTCACGATAGCCAACGCCTGAAAAGTACGCTCGGAACTAACCGACACCGGGTACGTCTTGTTGCGCAAAACATTCCCGAAAATCATATATTTGATACACTTCTCGTAATATTCTCCCGTCACGTCCAGCGTCACGTGCTTCTTCGCCCCCAAGGCGTATGCCTTCTCTTCAATCCCGGCCAGCTCACCGGGGGTAAATCCCCCGGTATTTGCCAATGCCGTGTAGACCTCAAGCCCCATTTCCTCGCTCAGGTACTTGACACAACAGGAGGTATCCAACCCCCCGCTATATGCTAAAACTACTTTTTTCATGAATCTAAATTACAAGTTACAAATTTGCCGTATGTTTCATGGTAGAGCGAGCAACAGGAATCCCGCAAACCGCCAACGTGGCTCCCACAACGTGACGCAGGTGCTTGAACAAAGGCAACGACATCCCTTTAGTCGCCTTTTTAGCTGCTTTTTTAGCCGCCTCCTGTTGTTGGGCCACGGCCTCCGGGTCATAAATCATCCCGGTACAAAGGCACTTGGTCATATTCGTCCGCTGCAATATGTCATAATTCACGCAAGACTTGCATCCGGCCCAAAACTCCTCATCATCCGTGAGTTTGGCAAAAGTAACAGGCACGTAACCCAATGAAGTATTGATTCGCATCACCTGCTCACCAGTTGTCAAGCCGAAAAGCTTTGCTTGCGGGAATCGCCTTCGCGACAATTGAAAAGCAGCCTTCTTTATTTGTTTTGCCACTCCCAATCCCCGGTACGCCGGTACCACGATTAATCCGGAGTTCGCCACGAATTTCTGGTGCCCCCATGATTCAATATAACAGAAGCCCACGAACTCCTCTCGATTCAGAGCGATAATCGCCTTCCCGTTTCGGATTTTATCGGCAATATACTCGTCCGTTCTTCTGGCTATACCAGTACCTCTTGCTTTTGCAGCCTGATCAATCGCATCGTTTATCGCCGTCACGTATGACAGGTGTTTCTCAGATGCAACTACAACTTCAATCTTCATCTTTTTACAATTTAATCTAAATCATTCAAATTCTTTTTAATTACTCATTGTGCATATTTATTTATTCACGGTGCAAATATATGCATTATATCGTCATATTGTACAAAAAAACCACATATAATTCATTTTTATTGCATTTTTATTCAAACAACAGCAACATAAACGCCAGATTACATTAAATTTTTGGTCATTATATACCATTTTAAAGTAAATAATACATCCTCAAAGATGGTGAGTAACTTAGCTCTCCCTCTGTTCATAGAGGGAGTACCCCGGAGGGGGGAGGGAGTTGGTTTACCGTAAATTTGTATATAAGTTCCAATTTTTTTAAAGTAGCACAGTAAACAAGTAATAGAAAAATTACCTTGAAACACAATTTATTTCATTTTTTTGAAAATATGCCTACATCGTCATTAATGCTTCAATTAAATTTGCATACTACTTTTTAAATGCATACATTGCAAAATAGTATTAACCCAATTATACCTATGAAAAAATTGAAATTATGAAAACTAAAATTTCAATCGTCATCTTGTTGTTCGTATTGGGAATCTCCATGGTGGTATACGCCCAATCTAAAAAAGATTTTACGATAGAAAAACGTAAATATGCTTATATAGTAAAACCTATTTATTTAACATCTCCTGATTTTACACGAAGTTCTCGTTACGAGATCATGGATCATAAATACATGCAACTTTCAATCGACAGTGTTCGAAATGGAATGATAAAAGAAATCATAGCGACCAAGATTGTATCATATAAATCAAAAATAAGGCTATGTTTTGATAAAACAGGAAAAATGCTATATGGATACTTTGAACTTGATAATGAAGATATACCAGAAGAAAAAATAACATTAAAAGATTTACGTACAATCTTAGATCACTATATGAACTTACGAATAGATATGTCTAAAATTGAAATAAATTTTGGACCAAATACAAATTTCAACTTCGGAATTCTTGCTATACCCCTAAAAACAAAAGAGACATGAAAACAAATTTTATCATAACAATACTTCTATTATTCTCTAACATACTTCTAGCACAGCACCAAAACCTAGATAAGTTACCCCAAAAAGAACGGGATTCGATTCTGGTTAAGGTCGCCAACGAGGCAATCAATAGATTTTCAATTGGTTATTTACGACCGGGAAACAAACCGTATATTGAAGACATCGGGTATAAACTAAGCGAGACATATAAAAAACAATGTCTTAAAGAATATGCAGATAGATATCTTTACGCGGTGTACTATTTAGCCACAGACAAAGAGAAAAAGTTTTATGAAAATGATACTCTCGTGAAGGCTCTTGTTCTCGCGGACATAGGCAAGGTGACAGAAATCATTTATATTGATAATACTAGCTGGGGACAATTGGCTTTGGAGAAAGTCGACTCCAAAGCAAAAATCACCAAGCGAAAATTTAAAACCGTGGAGGAATATTTAAAAGAGATCGAGAAATTTAATAACCCTAAAATTCTTACTGATCCCCCTCCAGAGATGAAAGAAAAGTATCAGAAATTTTTGGACATGAAAAAAAGAAGACGGGACTCTGCAATTATTTTACGCCAGCAATACCTACAAAAACGAGATTCGATCTGGAAACAAGACTCCATCAAGGAATCCCGAAAAAAACTCCAACCGTAACCCGGCAAATTTTAGGGAGAGAAAGAATCGTCATTTGGGGGTTACGAGAGGTATAACACCGTTTATTTGTATCAATACATGTTTCTGTTACCTTCGATAATAATTGTCATTGCCTTGTGGGTACTTTTTGAACGGGGAAGTACCTCTTTGGCAAGAATCACCTTAACGGATATGGCGATTATCGCCTATTTGTTACACGGTCTGTGTAACTTGATGTTTACCCGTGATACTCCACCGGACTCGCTCGCCTTGTGTCACTGGGGGATGTACACGATATTGTACATTGTCACTCGAAATGTTGCCAACAAGCTTCTCGTGACCTGGCTTATTATCGGGATCGGCATCACGCAGGCTATAATCGGCATCACGCAACTAGCGGGATGGTTTCCTTCAAACCATCCCGATTTTCCCGTGACCGGAACATTCCAGAACCCGGGACCCTACGGGGGACTCTTGGCTGTTTCGTTAATTGCAATCGCATGGGTGTTGCGTTCGGGGGCAAGGTTAAAGGCATTCCCGTGGGGTGTATTGTTATTATTACTTGTCATGCTAGTCATTTCAACCTCCCGGGCAGCGTGGATTGCAGCCCTTGTCGGGATTGTCACTCTGTTTCCCAGACTTCACGATGGATGGGGTAAAAGAACAATAATCTCCATTATAACGGGGGCGTTTGTCGTCGGTCTTTACTTCTTACGCCCCGGGTCGGCTGATGCGCGCATACTGATATGGCAAGTATGTGCTCGTTTAATAAAACTAGAACCACTCACGGGACTCGGAATCGGGACCCTCCCACAACATTACATGAACGCCCAAGCGGAATATTTCGCTGCCCACCCCGATTCGGACCTGTCCATCGTGGCGAACAACAATTACCAGGCTTTCAACGAGTTCTTACATATTACCGTGGAACAGGGATTTATCGGTTTGTTATTATTATTTGGGATTATTCTAACTTGTCGCCATTCCTCCCGATTCCCTTTCATCCTCACGTGGTTCACGTTCTCGATGTTTTCATATCCGGCAGATTGCGAATGGTTAATGATTGTGTTCGTGTTGAGCCTTGCTCTTTGCGCGGGAGAAAATCCCGGTTGGTGCTTGAAGTTCAATAAAAAATGGTTTCTATGTAGCCTTGTCATGATCCCGTTTACCCTTGCAACAACCTTAAGATACGACAATGCCGTCAAAAATATAAAATTTGACACGGCTCCCCAATTCCCGTATAATCGAGAGTACATGCTTCAATTTGCCCGACAGAAACGGGACATCCATGTTTTAGAGAGGCTCACAAGGGACGTTTGTTCCTCCACGGACATTCTCTGTGACATGGGAGATCTTTATGAAACACGGGGAGATATAAAACGGGCGGATAGTTGCTATTCTCTCGCTCGGCAAATGGTCCCATGTAGAATTAAACCCTTGCACAAACTCTACCTGCTTTACAAGCAAAGAAATAGCACCGTTGCGGAGGATTATGCGAGGCAAATATTGAATTTCAAAACACCTTTCGTCGGTTCAGTCGTGTTACGCGCCCGTGCTGATGCAAAAAAATTTTTAAACCATGAATAAGATTTTACCTGTCATTTGGATTTCCTTGTTACTCTTCTCGTGCGAGAGATACACGCCCGGTACGTGCGAAGCGTTGAAACTTAGCGGTAGTAATCGTGTACAACTGGAAAAGGTGTTACAACATTATTCCTCTCCGGCTGATAGCTTGAAACTTCAGGCTGCTCTCTTCTTGATCGAGAACATGCCGGGACATTATACCTTACGAGGTGATAAGATTGATCTATTTCGACAAGCTATCGACCAAGATACCACTTGTTCGTACTATTACAAAAAATTATACGAAATCACCCTGGATCATTTCATTACCGAGGACAAGAACGTGCGTCACGAGGAAGACGTGGAACATATCACCGCTGACTTCTTGATCCGCCATATTGATGCCTCGTTTGACTTGGCCAGGGAGCAAAAGTTACTCGACATTCTTCCTTTCGATCTCTTCCTTGAACACGTGTTACCGTATCGTTTCGAACATGAACGTTTGGATCTCTGGCGAGATTCCTTACAGGTTATTTTCGAAGAAAAACCCACGGGGGTATTCTCTCTAAACTTTTCCAAACTACAATCTTATTTCAAGTTAAAGGGAGACAAAAAATACCATCCAGATGCTATTTGCAATTTACTAAAACAAAATCCGTTCGGTGACTGTTACTTTATAGCCTATAATGCCATGCTAGAACGTCGATCTTTAGGAATACCTGTTATTGTTGACTGCATACCCTTTTATTCTAATCGAAACGGTTACCATTACTGGTGTACGGATCCCCCTCTAGTTTTCAAAGAATCAACGATGCCTAACGCTTTTGACAGGAGAACGGCAAAAGTGTACAGGCACACGTACACACGTAACCCGTTCCTCACGCCCGACAAGGGAGAATTTATTCCTGAATTCTTTCAAAACCCGTTTCAGCAGGACGTGACAAGCTTGTATTGTCATACTGTTGATATCAAGATAAAGGGTAATATAACACGTCCCACTCCTCACGCCTATCTTTGCGTGTTCAATGATCTCCAATGGAAACCCATTGTTTCCGGGGAGGTTATTCACGGGGAAGCCGAGTTCAAACAAATGGCGAAAAACATCGTGTATTTACCGGTTTACTATGAAGCCAACGGAGAAATAGTCCCGTTCAATTACCCTTTCATCCTCGACACCAAGGGAAATATCAAATTCCTTGTTCCGGATAAAGCAAATAATATCTCATTGCACTTGGAACGGAAAAATCCTGATCTAATGAATTACCTATCCTATCACGTGAAAAACTTGAGAGGAACCATTGTAGAAGGTTCCGACAATAACAGATTCTCTCGGGTTGACACGGTTTTTATACTGGATGAAACAAACAAATTGTATTACGAAATCACGAATCTCCATCCCGACAAACGGTACAAATGGTATCGAGTAAAGGGACAACCCAAGAGCTTTCTCGCGGAATTATATTTCATTAACTCGAAAAATGAAATACTACTGGGACAGACGGACTCGTTAAAACGCCCCGCTATCGATGGGAATCCGCTAACGAACATTCACTTGCACGAGGATTTGGTCATACACTTTGATTCGGCAGTAAACGTGAAAAAACTAGTTTGTTTACCCAGAAGTGACGGAAATGGGATATACCCTGACAACGTGTACGAGTTATTCTATTTTGAACAAAACGGCTGGCAATCCTTGGGAATACAAGAGGGGAACAAATTTTACCTGGAATACGAGAACGTGCCCGGGAACGCTTTATACTGGTTACGTAACTTGACCACGGGAGTAGAGGAAAGAATATTCTCCTGTATAGAGAATCAAGTAATATTCTGGTAATACCCGCTTATTCCCCCACTTTGTTCCAAATTTCAAACCCTACCTTCTAAATTTCGCCTTGGGAGAGTTGAATCTGCAAAATCAATTTTTATCCAAAATTGCATACGGATATCCACCAAAAATTCGTAATTTTGCTATTCACTATCAGACATCAACTTATGTATAGATTATTCTTCTTTTTGATTTTAGCAGGATTCCTATCAAGTTGCAAGGATTCACGCGGAGTAAGTCCTACTCCGGGCCCTTACTCGTATGTCCGGATTAACACGTTCACGAAAGACAAAATGACCGACCAATACTTTTGGGCGGATGAAGTCAAGGACAAAGACATTGATCCAGATAGTAACCCGGCGGAATATTTTGCCACCATGAAATATCCCGACGACCACTGGTCACACATCACAAGTTCCAACGGTCTGGGAGAAATTGCCGATGCTTCCGGCTACGACAAAGGCTTCGGTTACAACCTGACTTTTTGGGAGAAAAAGGGCTACATATTCGCTGATGTTAACTTCGTTTACCCGAATTCCCCCGCGGCAAAAGCGGGACTTAAACGGGGAGACTTGATCACTCACATGAACGGGGAACGGATGACAACGGATAATTACACGGACTTGTACTACGCCTCCCAGCTCTCCCTCGGACTTTCAAACGACGAAACGTCAGAACCGTATGAAACGAAAACGCTAACCGCCCAAACATACGCGATCGATCCGGTACTTGATTACGGGTTGATTCCCTTGGAACACCTAACCATCGGGTACATGATCTACACGGATTTCGTGTTCCGCGGCAACGCGTCGTTAGCGCAACTGAACCACGTGTTCCAAACCTTAAAAGCGGCAAATATTGACGAATTCATCCTAGATTTACGTTACAATCAAGGCGGGTACATTTTTGCCGTGAAACAACTATGCTCACTTCTCGCCCCGGAAGAAGTCGTGGAAAATGAAGAACTGCTCATTCACAAAAAATGGAACAAAGCATACCAGGAAAGATACGCGAACGATCCTGACCGATTGGAAGAACATTTTGACAATACCGTACCCCTTGACTCTCGCTTGAACCTAAAACGCCTGTGGGTGATCACGAGTCACGTGACCGCGTCAGCCTCCGAAATGCTGATAAGCGCCTTATCCCCGTACATGAAGGTAAACGTGGTTGGCGACCTTACCATGGGGAAAAATATGGGCGGAATCATCTACACGCCCAACGACAAAGACCTGCAGAATTGGAATATCATGTTGATTTCCACGGAATATAGTAACAGTCGGGAAGAGTCCGTCAAAGGCGGTATCCCTCCTATGTTCCCCATCTTGGAGCAATTCCACCATCAACACCAACTGGGAGATCAGGAAGAACCCCTACTGGCCGCAACCCTTCAACTCATTACTCAAGACACGATCGTCACCCCGGCCACGAATAGTCGGAGCGGCAGAAACATCGGCACGGATGCCCCACGCCGGATTATCCCGGAATTCGTGCAAGCAAAATCAAGGCTGTTACTAGGGATTGAAAATTAATTCACGCGGGTGAGGTCTTAAAATTCTGTTTATATCCGTAAACACCCCCTACCCGCTTTTCACTTTTTGCATTCGAAAGAGTACGCGTGAGATAAATGAAAATTATATCATTTAATGTCACATAGTGCTAACAACATACCATCAACTTGCCATTCCAGAGCGAGCCGCTCCCATTCCCCTCCCATTCCGCTCCCATTCTCCTCCTATTAAAATAACAAATAATTACACGAAGATAGTATGTGTTAACAAGAGGATCGTTCTATGATAGCTCTTTGATTCCACGCTTCTAGCAGGAACAGGCATAACATCTATACAAGCTCGATTTCTATCGGGACAAATCGCTACTTACTCCCGCGTTCCGGAGGTACGAAATATCATTCGCATGCTATTTCCTTTTCACCAAAGCTCCCCTACCGGTCACGTTTTGTTTGGTAATCTGCGGATTCCCGTCATAGATCAAAATGCCGGCCGATGAAATCTCTGCCTCCAAGCGGCCGGAAATGGAGACTTCAGCCTTGGCAGCCCCGCTAATCTCCGCGTCACAATCTTTCACACGCAGCTCCCAAGCCTTCAGGGTGGAAGCGGAAGACATCTTCAGGTCAACGTGTTCCACCTCCCCTTTAAGTTCTAGCCTCGCGGCCCCGGAGGCCTCCACGTCAACTTCACTCCCTTTCACCTCCAACTTCACATTCCCCGCCCCGGAGGCCACGATCTCCAGTTTATTCACTGTAAAAAGCGAACTCCCCTCCAAACGTCCGGCAGCCGCCACGTTTATATCCGTGATAACAGGCATGGAGACGGAAACATTCATTGCCGTATACCCCCGGACAATCACTTCCGGATCAAGGAAAACATTCAATTGCCCGTCCTTTATCTCCGTTTTTATATAAGGGATAATATTATCGTCCGCCTCCACGGTAATCCCTTCCGTTTTTCCTTGCGATATATAGAGAGTTATCGACTGTTGAACGGAAACTCGAGTAAACGGCTGTTCCGCCTGCCGATCATGCACCACGAGATAGCCCGTCCCCTTGATTTTTTTCACCCCGGCAGAAACGACCCCTGCCATCAATATCCCCAATAAGATCAAGCCAACCTTTTTCATTTACGATTTATGATTTACGATTTACAATTTATGATTTACGACCGATGATTTATGATTAAAAAGCGCGGACTTCGCGGGTTGAAATCTAAAATTTGAAATTACTCCAGTTTTCCTATCGCTTTCAAATATTCCGATTCGCATAGTTTCAAAGCGGCTTTCGCATCCACCCACTCGCTCCAGGCCTGTTGCCATTGGGCTTGGGCTTCCAACAAGTTTGTCAGATTTTCCATTCCCACCTCATACTGATCCTCGGATACTCTCAGATTCTCCTTTGCCTGTTCGAGGGCTGATTTCGTCAAACGAATCCGGGTCTGGGCATCATTCAGTTTAAAGCGACTTCCGGCAATTTCCAACTGCATCATCTCTCCCAGGCGTTCTTTGTTCAAGCGACTCATTTCCTCCTCGGCCTTCGCTACACGAACTTTATTCCGACCCTCCCCCCAGTTGAAAACAGGTATCGCCACGGACGCCATCGCGTTAAAAGAACCGGAATTCGAGTCATCGCCATTCAATTTCAAGCCCCCGCCATAACCATAGCCGGCGGATACGCCTACTTGAGGCAAAAAGTCGGAACGGGTCACGTTGACTTCCTTCCGTTTCATCTCCACCTGTTTCTCCAGCATGTTATAATCCGGCCTTTGTTCCAGGTTGTCCGGCAAGGCCAGTACCCCGGGGGTTATCGCGGCCGACAAGGAATCGGTCAGCACCAATTCGGTATTCAATTCCAGTCCCACCAAACGGCAAAGGTTCATTTGAGCCAACTGTTTCCCATGTTCCGCTTGTTGCAGTTGTAACAAAGCATCATTATATTTCACCCGAGCCTTGAGTACATCGTTCAACGGGGCCATTCCCGCTTGTTGGGCATCTTCCAAGTTTTTCACCAATTCGTTCACTACCGACTTGTATTTCCGGGCAACCAACACCAGTTCCTGTACCCGGACGCATTGCCAGTAAGCCTGTTCCAGTTCGACAAGGACTTCCGAACGATTCAAGCGAACATTTTCCCCGGCAAGTTCTTCACCCAGTTTAGCCGCCTGATGGGCCGCCCGGATTTTTCCTCCCATGAATAAAGGCTGTTGTAATTGAACCGATGCCATATACGCCCCTCTCAGAGAAAGTGACAAGGGGATGTCCGGGAGAAAAGCGTATTCATGAAAAACAGGTTTCCCGTCAGTCCCCGTCACGGGCTTCCCGTCTGACCCGATGACAACGTTGGGTTGCAATTTCCCGTCAGCACCGGGGAGGTAAGTCGGCAGATAGCCACCGCTCAATTTGTATTCCTGCTTTTTCTGATGGTACAGGTAAAAACCCGACACGGAGAGTTTCGGCAAGTAATTGGCCCCGTATTCTTTCTTGGTCCACGCGGCTTTCTCTTTCTGCTTTTCCGCGATAGCCAACTGCTTGCTGTATTCAAGTGCCATTTCCCTGCATTGTTTTAAGTCCAATTGCCGCTGGGCCCGTGAAGGAGCGAAAAACAATAATAACCCGATTGATAATATGATAAAGCGCATAGTTAAAATGTAGAATTTAAAATTTAGAATTTAGAATGAAAAAGCTACCCCCTCTGGCTCCCCCATACACAGGGGGAGAAACAAGCGCAAGAAACTGCTACAATGTTACATGCAGCGTGTTCTTCCCCTTGAAAAGGGGGCGTCAGAGGGGGTTAATCCAAAATCAATTCGCTTTGATTTTAAAGAACAACGAATAGAATACCGGCAAGATTACCAGGGTAATCACCGTACCGATAAACAATCCGCCCATGATCGTCACGGCCAAAGCCCCGAACATATCATCGTTAATCAAGGGAATCATACCCAGGATCGTGGTCATCGAAGCCAGGAAGACGGGACGCAAACGAGAAGAGGAGGCATCCAGAAGAGCCAGGAAGCGATCTTTTCCCGATTGAATCTGTATATCCACCTCGTCGACCAGTACCACCCCGTTTTTAATCATCATGCCGACCAGTCCCAAGGCGCCAACGATCGCCACGAAGCCAAATTCCTTTCCGGCCAGCAACATGCCCAAGACAACACCGATAATCGCCAACGGCAAACAAAGAATGATCATCAGCGGTTTCTTGAAATCCTTGAACAAGGCGATCAGGATGGCCAACACCAGAACAATTCCCAACGGTACATTTTTGAACAAATACTGTTTGGATTGCGTGCTTGCCAAATACTCTCCTTGCCATTCCGTGGAGTAACCGGGCGGGATGTTCAATTTTTCGATCTTGGGCAACAAACTGTTCCGCACGTCGTTTGCCGTATAGCCGGGCGCGTTATTACATTGTGCCGATATCGACCGCTGCCCGTTGTAACGCCTGACGACCGGGACTTCCCATGAAGCCGCGATGCCGTTTGTGGCTTGGTTCAAGGGAGTGGAGCCTGCCACGGCGGTCATCACCTCATCCGTCGATATCATTCCCATCATCAATTCCTTGACGGTTTCCAGGTTCAGCACATTCGTCGAAGGCACGAGGCTCCACACCGGAACATTATTCAACCGCCCGGGACGTAACCCGTCTTCTCCCATGCTTTTAATATAAATCGGCAAATCATGTTCCCCCTCGTAATATGACCCGACAGGCAACCCGTCCGTGGTGGCCAGCAAAGCCAACCCGACGTCCTCCCGGGAAAGGTTGGCCACCCGGGCTATCGGTTGGTGATAGTTCACGTTCAGCACGGGTGTCATCGGTCCCCAGTCGTTGGTGACCAACATGGTCGTGGAATCCTCGTTCATCAACGCCTCCACCTCCCCGCACAATCGTTTCAAGACGGCAGGGTCCGGACCGGAGATCATGAATTGTACCGGATAATCCATGTACATCAAATTGTATTGTTTCATCCGGACGTATGCCTCCGGGTGATGTTCCGAAAGATATACCTGCAAGGAGTCTATATTCGCCTTCAGCGTCTCGGGAGAGGTGAAATCCACGATCAATTCCCCGTAACTCAACGCGGGTTCTGCCACCGTTCGTACCAGATTATAGCGGGAAGGTGTTCCTCCCAAACTTGTCGTAACGGCCGTAATCTCCGGACGACTGGTCAAATATTCCTCGATGGAATCCAAATTCCGTTTCACGGTCTGGGGATTCGTCCCGTAAGGCATTTTATATTCTATATACAACTGGTTATAACTCAAGTCCGGGAAAAATCCCTGTTGCACGAAGCGGAACAGATAGATGCTGACAACCAGCAACAGGACGATCCCGCCAATCACCCCTACCCGGTGACGCACGGAAAACTGCAACGTCTTGCGGAATGCCCGGTAGACGCGGGTGTCATACATTTTCGTTTCATCTTCCACCTCTCCCGGTTTTACCCGCAATCCCCGGTCCGCTTGTATCGGAACGTACGCCAAAGCGAGAATCCAACTCAACCACAAGGATACGGCCAAAACGATAAACAAGTCCCGGACATATTCTCCCGTGGTATCAGGAGATAAAAATATCGGTAAGAAAGTAAGAATCCCGATCGTGGTCGCTCCCAGCAAAGGCCAAGCTGTCTTTCTCGTGATATTCACCAAGGCTGCCGGCTTGGGTATTCCCTTCTTCAGGTCCACGAGGATCCCATCCGTGATCACGATCGCGTTGTCCACCAGCATTCCCATCGCCACGATAAACGAGGCGAGCGAAACCCGTTGCAATGTTCCGTGCATCATGTACAGCACGAGCAGCGATCCCAACACGACGATCACGAGGCCGGCCCCGATGATGTACCCGCTCCGGAATCCCATGAAAAGCATGACCACCAGGATCACGATGACTACCGATTCGATGAGGTTTACCATGAAGACGTTGATGGCACTTTTCACCCGTGCCGGTTGGAAGAATACTTTTTGAAAATCAATCCCCGCCGGAATGATATCTTCTTTCAACTCGGCCAGTTTGGCGTCCACTTTTTTCCCCAGTTGAAGTATATTCCCACCTTCTTCCATGGCAATCGAAATCGCGATGGCCGGCAAGGTATCGTATAACAATCCTTCCCGTTCCGGTTTCACGTAATCTTTCGTGACACGGGCCACATCCGACAAGCGGATTTGATCCTGTTCGTGCCCCTTGATCAAGAGGTTACGGATGTCGTCGATCTCTTTGTAAGCCCCGTTCACGTTCACCCGAACCCGTTTTTCCCCGCTATCGAAATAACCGGAGTAAACCGTTTTATTCTGCCCGTTCAGGGTCATGATTATTTCTGCCGGATGGACACCCATGTTGGCCATTTTGTCCTCCAAAAACTCCACGTTTATGCAGGCTTGACGTTCGCCATACACATCCACACTGCTCACCCCGTCAATATCCAGCACGGAACGACGAACCAATTCGGCGTAATCCGACATTTCCTGATAATCAAAGCCATCGGACGTCATGGCATAAAACATCCCGTACACGTCCCCGAAGTCGTCCATCACGATGGAAGGTTGGGCACCCTCCGGCAGTTGGGCTTGCACGCCCATGACTTTCCGGCGTAAGATATCCCATTTTTGCTGCAATTCCGCCAAGGGGACCGTACTGCTCAATTCTACCATAATTTCCGACACGTCATCCATCGAACGAGAGGAGACATGATCCAAGTCGCCCATCGAACGAATCGCTTTCTCCAATACATCCGTCACTTCCAGTTCCACTTGATAGGCAGAAGCACCCGGATAGGCCGTCACCACCATAGCCTGCTTCACGGTTATCGCCGGATCCTCCAACTTGCTCATCGTGAAAAACGAGTATATCCCCCCAACCACCAAAACGAAAACAAAGAAGTAGACAAAAGCTCTATTCTTTAAAGCGTATTCCGTAAAATTCATTGTATTTTGTTGCTTCGCAACGTTGCACGTTGACAGGTTGCACGTTGCAGGTTAATTTAGTTTTCAATATTTATAATAATTTGCCGACATTGGAAGAGGAGACAGGGGCTAGCAACCGTACTTTTTGCCCTTCCCTCAGGCCGTTCACCCCGGCGGAAACGATCCTTGTACCCGAGGCCAGATCCGATTCCACGATGACTTGCCCGTCTTTATCCAGTTCGACGACTTGCACGGGGTTCATTTTCACGGTCATTTGAGCCGTATCGTACACCCATACATAAGATTTATCCTCTTTTTGAAACAATGAAGAAATCGGGATGATGGACAAGCCTTCCTGCCCCGGTTCGAAACGGATGGTGACGCTGACGCTCATGCCTGCCGCCAAGTTCAATTTCTCCTCCGGTTTCATCCGGAAACGTACCCGGAAGAGTTGATTGTAATTCGCCTGTTGTGTTACATCCAGCAGCTCCAAGGGGATTTTTACACCCGGAAAGACATCCGCCTCACAATAGAATTCTTTGAAGCTCTCCCGGCGAACAAAATCACTGGACGGGATGTCGATATTCACTTCGTAGTAATCATTATTAATCATGGATAACACGGGAGTCCCGATGTTCACAATTTCGTGAGCATCAAAAAACTTTTTCTGAATATACCCGTCGAAAGGAGCCTTTAATTTCGTGTCGTTCAAGGCGTTCAGGTTGGCATGGTACAACGAGGCGATCCGCTGTTTGGCCGCCACGGCTTTGTCGTAATCATTGACGGGAACACTTTTCCGGTGATACAATTCGATCACCCGATCCGATTCTTCCGTCACCTGCGTGTACTCTGCTTTTGTTGCCTCATACTGCAATTTGTAATCCCTCGGATCTATCTCGGCCAACACGTCTCCTTTCTTCACAAATTCACCCACTTCAGCGTTGAAACGTAGAATAGGTCCCGCCACCCGGAATGCCAACTGCACATCTGAAGCCGCTTTGATTTTCCCCGGATAGGTCGTACTACACTCCCCATCATACTTCTGCACTTCTGCCGTCTTCACCAGTTGCGAGATTTCCAAGCCCGGAGCAGCTCTCCGACAAGACATCGCAACGAGTAAAACTCCCGAGACAGAAGTCCACTTCAATACCGAAAACACTGTCTTATTCATATATATAAACTTTTAAATCGAGTATATATACTCAAAAGACCGTGTTAAAGTTTCTATAAAATCATTTATCCTCCCTATAGACCCATTTGATTGCATCGCCCAGAAGCACCTGATTCTTGTCGCCTTGGTCCGTCAGCACGATTTTACATTCCCCGACAGGCAGCCGGAAAAGCCCCAGGGAGACCCACCCCACCTGTTCTTTAATATCAGCGGAGACCTCCTGCTTCTCTCCTCCAAAATTCACGATGTAATGCTGTTTTATTTCTTCCGACTCCGTTTTTGAAACTGCCGAATATGATACAGAGATGTAACCACTTCCTCTGCCACCTCTCTCCCGTTCCTCAATTCGATGCGCAAGAACTTTCGGGGGGATGTACGCCAATATCTCGTACTCACCTTCACACTCAATCCGGACCGTCCATTCCATCGTCACCTTACTTCCCTGTAACATAAAGGCGTGAGTCAATTTATTCAATCCATAAGCCTCGAAATTAATCATGTGTTTCGGAACGACTTCAACCCCGTCCCTTATCGTAAGATTCGTCCCCATTTCATACTTCAATTCTTTTAAAGGAGAGATCAGATTTTTCAAGCGTTTCCGAGAGGAAGGAGAGATTAATTTAAAATTTTCATCCTCGTTATCCACGATCATTTCCCCGGTAGCCGGCATAAAATAGGAACGATCCAGGTCTTTCACGAATTCCGTTGTATCCGTCGTTTTTGATTTACTCATCATTCCCATCGCATAGAAGCTGACCGGGAGGTTATTCGATATATTAGTATTAAACATGATTGACATTCCTCTCATCACGACGGCAATCTGTTTGCCGGTTCCCGCTTTAATCAAAAAATTCCGGGCAGAGGCTCTCTCGTCACCACTATCCTGCCTACGCGCATTTACTCCTCCCAAATACATTTCCCGAGCCTCGAAAGAAACAACTCCGTCAACGTCACTGTCATTAAAAACACTTGCCGATACCCGGTAGCGCATATCATTCCAATCTTGATCCGCAGGATACTCCGAGAACATAGCAGCAGAAAGGCCGTCGCCTTCATTCTCTTGAAATGTAATGTTTTCCACCTTGAAATCTCTGACAAAGAAAACGGGTATTTTACGATTCTCGTACCATTGGGGCAAAACATCCATCCAATCAACACCAAATTTTTTGATAAATTCCCGGTTCATCTCGTCAAATTCAACTTGTCGGAAACGATTCTCTCGAATAAACGTTGTCAGGAATTCTGTAATCTGTTTTGCGGGTATATTTTTCACGCTCAACAAACGCAACAATTCTTGCGTTCTCTCGTGTAGCAGCGTCGCGGTTTCGTAAGGATTATCCAACCGATCACGGAAAAGATCACCCACACTACGTCCGGCAAACCGTTCAGCTTGATCCTTATCCGTACTAGGAATAAAGAATGTAGTCGATTTTTTTAATGCATCCGTCAATATCGCATTTATTGCCGGATAGTCCACAGCATGCAGTGCCATCGTCTGTTCGTAGAACATGGGACTTATCGTGTATAAATTGCCCACGCCCGTTGTCTTATTACTCCACAAGAAAGAGTGGGACATCACCGAATACAACAACAATTTTGTCATGCTTATAGAATAACGGTACTCGGTCAAGAACATCGAAGATAAGGCCCTAATCAAATCAGTGCTAAGCATCTCCTCCGGGGAACCATAAGAAGACAGGAGCTCGGGTACCATCCGTTTCTTAAAAGCTGCGTCTGCCTTATAATCATTCCACATCCCGACTCCCCGTTCCGGCAGAAACAACATACCGGGCTGGGCCATCTCGCTTCCCCCTTTATTGGGACGGGCAAAACCGGAAAAAGAGATCGGTGTTTCCACCAATGTCAGTTGAGCATAAGGGTACGTGATCCCCATCCGTTCCTCCACGTTATAACGGGCATCCCGAATGACCGTAGGCATTGAATCCCGAATCTCCTCCAATCCCTGCAAAAGTTTACCATGCCCTTCAAAAAGATAAAGTTCATACAAAGTAGAGTCAACGAAAATATCATATTTTTCAAAATTCCCGATGCAAAGGCCCATTCCGGGCAACGGGATTTCGCTTGTGAAACAAACACTTCCTTCTTTCGTCTCCCGCTTTCCGGGAGCGATAACCACACGCCCGTCTGTCGATGTCACCTGCAACGAGTAAGAAGTAAAATCGGGCAAAGCATCATACGGGGATGCAGGATTCACCGATGGTCGGGCTACCGGATACCAAAGGCATTCCGGAGTGAGCACCGTGAAATGATCTCCCATAAAAGCAAACCTCTTTCCCGCGGTAGAGCTATGCCCAGGGATGGATTGCGGCCGGAATAATTTATCAAAGTCCACATCCAAATAACATACCCGTTCATCAATTCCTCCACGATATTCCACAACGAACTCCACTTCCTCGCCGGGCAACAATCTCCGGGCCACCCGAATCACTTGATTCTCCCGCTCAAATGTCACGTCAGTCCCACCTTCCTTTATCGAGGACACGACCAGGGCCGGGTTGAGGTAAAGAATCATTTCAGACAATTCTTGATTCCCTTGATTTTTAATAAGAAGAGTACTCTTCCCAGAGAGCACATTTCCCTTTTGCTCCACTTCCAAGGTATGCGAAATCACGTTGCCTTTCGGGAATTTTTGATATTTATTATACGTTGCGGCATAAAGTTCCCGCACCTTCTTCACGTCCTCCCGTACCAGGTAGACGACTCCCCCGCATAGTACCCCCAACACCAAACAACAGCTTGCCATGAGCATCACCCGCTTTCGGTTCACCGGACGATTCGGCAAGCGTTGAAACATCAACACGGCCCATCCCGCAAAACCCATTCCCACCAATAACCAACAAACCCGCTGCAGGAGATAAAGGGCCATTCCTGGATGTCCCGTCACTTCAGAAAAAGCATTCGGCAAAGACAATCCGAAGGGATCAAAAAGTCCTTCCCGCACTTTACCCAATTGAAACAGAAATACCCCAAATACAACCAAAAGGATCAATATGCTAAGCCCCCGGTGACGAAGCCACGTATGAATGAAGAAAGAGAACCCCAAGGCAAATACCAACGCAGGAAAAATCATCGTGAGCCAGTAAAAAGGGTAGATCCAGAAATTAAAAGGAGATTCACTCGCGAAAATATGTAACAACATCCCGATAACAAGCGAAACTCCTGCCATCGTCATAAAAGTTTTCGCGAATCCCAACATCATGCCCATCACGTAATCCGCGTTACTTTCCGGACGATAGTAAACCGTGTCCATCGAATCCATCTTCCTCTCCTTTCCTAAAAAAGTTCCCGCCAGAAAAATCAAGGGTACGATTTGCAACATTGTGAACAGATGGGCATTTTCATAAGGGAAGTATGACGATAAAGTCACCAACCCACTATTCACGCCCCCCATAATACCCGTCTGGGTCAAGAGCTGAAACAGCATGACCATCAGAAAAAGCAACAACAAGAACAGCCGGAACATCCAACTTCTCAATAACAATTTCGAATTATAACAAGCAACGGTTTTTAGGTTATGGATGTTCATAGCATTGTATATTAATTTGTAAGTAATAAGGCCACACATGAATATACAATGATACGAATAATAAAATTCAAACGCAAGCTATATTGGTAAATAAGGAATTTATCCCCTCCAACTCCCCCTTACACAGGGGGAGGGTTGATTACCAAGCGGTTTCCCCTCCTGGGTAAGGAGGGGCTAGGGGTGGTAGTCCGATGGGGATTAGCGTGTTAATCCTCCTCGGGCAATGATGCTTTATATTTGTCGAATTCCGTCCGATATTTATTCCCAGCAGCTTGAATGTCCCAACCGTATTCTTTGAAATACTTAATTATAATCTCGTATTTCAATGCCCGGGATTTACTGTTATCCAAGTAATCTTTTTTAATATTCTCGTACGATTCCATCACGAGTAAACGTAACCATTCTGAAAAATCCCCTTCGAAGGAACGAGAACTTCCCCCGGTGATATATCCCCCGTTTCGACATAGTTCAGCCACGGCGTTTCTATACTTGATGACATACGGACGACTGTTTACCTCGTCTTCGTCTTCATCATCCGCATCCGGATTTTCCTCTTTCCAGGCCTCCTCGTCTTTATCATACTCGTCACCCAATTTTTCGTAAGCCTCGCCCTTATCATAAGCCTTGCCACCTGCAGCAAATTCCTTCAAGGGTTCTTCCATGCGAGCCACGATCATTGAACCCAACTTTCGCCACACGCTCGAAGCCAACACGGAATCCTGATAATAATGGTTCACCGGGTCTGTCACCGGGATGGCCCCCTCCGTGGTATTAGGCCACATCAAAATTAAACGACTACGTCCCAACGCTTGCACCGGATAAATCCAGTAGAGAGAACCGTATTGTTTCACGTAGAAAAACTCCAACGGGAAAAATGCATTGGCATACTCTTTCGACACATTACTCAACAAGGCTTCCGAATAATTCAACACTTCAGGTATTTTCTCTTCTTCCAAATTCTCCGCTCCACGTATAGCAACAAAGGCATCTTGAGCCAGGATGGCATTTGTCAGCTCGTCGATACTATTAAAATGGGTGCGAACCCAAACCCCATAATCATTATACATCGCCTTTACCCGAGGATCGGCATTTTCATCCGGGGAAAACATATCAACAAGCCCCAAATTTTCCGTCGGAGACAATTTACTCTCCTTGTCACAACCACTCAAAAATAACACGAGAGTGGTCAATAGTAAATATATATTTCCAGATTTCATCATGATATTCTACATTTATAAATTTTAAACCAACTGTTTATCTAGGATTCAACGGCATATTGGGACTATTCTGTTGTTCCGACTCCGGGATTTGCAACACGTAACGCAAATCACCTTGTTCCAACGTGTACACTTGTCCATTCTCGTATGCATGTTGGATTTTCGGTTTACCCAATCTTCTCAAATCAAGCCAACGCATTCCACCGTCAAATGCCAACTCAACCCGGCGTTCTTCCAATACTCTTTGCAAGGCCGTCTCGTCGGTGAAGCTAGTATTATCCAACGCTACATAATCTCCTTTCTTGATGCGGGTTACCAGAAGCCGATTCAAGTCAGCAATAGCTAGATCTTTCTCACCCGTCCGAGCATAGGCTTCCGCACGAGTTACATAGGCCTCGCTCAATTTCAATCCGATATAATAACAATCACTTTGTTGTGTGGCAAACATCCGGTACACGGTGGGGCCTAGTTCCACGTAATCAGCACTTTCCATATCGGCGTTCGACTCGAATATATACCGCCTATAATCGACCACTTTCGAATTGCGCTTGCAAAGATTCAATAACTCTTCCGTCGGTTTAAAACGAGTTTTTCCGTAATAATAGGGATTTTGATTCGCTTTACCTCCCACGAAAAACAAGACTTCATTCCGATAGTCCGTGTCTATAAACCCATAATCAAAACTAAACGCGTTCGAAATTTTACTCAACCCGTCTAAATAGGACTGAATTTCATTCATATCAAACAAAGCTTTAGCGTCAATAACGTACGAGGCGGCCTGGATTGCCTCTTCATATTTATTCATGAACAAATAAACACGAGCCTTAAAAGCCTGCAAAGAGATATAATCAAAACGATACCTGCTTTTACTCTCCTTTCCCTCCAAATCTTTGGTTGCCTCATCCAAGTCTTTCTCGATCTGCTCCCACACTTTACCAACGGCAACACGCACGTTATTCTGGGTGTTCTGATGCACATCTATGGCACTCAATGGCATCGGGACTCCCGGTTTCTCCATGTTCTCCGTGGCATAATTCTCAGCATAAAGGTTCACGAGGTAAAAGTAACAATAGGCACGTAAAGCATAAGCCTCACCTCTCACCGTTTCAAACAAATTTTTCTCCTCGGCAGAAGGTATTTTCCCGGAAAATTCATCCAGCACGGTGTTCGCATAGTACACCGATTTGTACAACTGTCTCCAGTAGGCATCCTCAATCCCGTTATACTGGTGTGTCGCAGCCCAAATAAACCAAGGTTCGTATGATTTCGTCACAGATGCAGAAGCATTCAGGTTGGCATACACGTTATCGGTTGCCAAATCGGTGTTAATAAAGAAATCCGACGTCGGGTAACCACCCAATAAAACAGATTCGAAATCCTCCACGCTAACCGGTAGCATACTGTTTACCGGCTTTATATCTAGCAAATTACAACTACTTAACAACGTAAGTAGAATCAAGACGTGAGTATAAAATATCTTTTTCATAATCAATAACATTAAAATTGTACAGATAACGAGAACGAATATGTACGAGATAAAGGCAAATAGGTGTTCCCGAAAGAAACATTGGCACTACTTGTCGATCCATATTTCATGACCGCTCCCGTGGCCTCGGGGTCCTGTCCTTTCAACTTCGAATTTTTCCACACGTGAAGGTTGTTCCCTTGCAGCATGAAACGAATATTTTGAATGCCTAAATCCCTGAATTTCTTCAAGTTCAAATCATAACTCAAAGACATATTCTGTAACCGCACGAAATCACCTTTCACGGTTCTCAGATCACTATTATTATACATTGTCCCGTTGGACGGGTAAGGATAGAAGACGGCATCATCAAACTGGTTTGCCTCCAGTCTCGGTACATCCGTGAAAGCCTCGTCACCCGGTTTTCTCCATCTAGAAGCCCACTCTTTAGACATATTCTGCGTTGCTTCCGGATAAGCGAATGCTTGTCCATCCGTCATATTCCGTAAACGGATCACGTTTCCGAAATTCCCAACCAAGAGCACAGATAATGTTATATTCTTGTACATAAACGTGTTGGTAAAACCGCCTTGAACCAAGGGCATGGTTGTTCCGGAATACACCAACCCATCAATATTATTCATTCCCTTCAAAACTTTCTCTCCTTCCTCGTTATAGAACTGGGCACGTCCTTCTTCATTCAATCCGGCATACTTATACGACCACAGCCCGTTAATCGGTTTACCCACGATAGCAGCAGATGCATAATCCGTCCGTTGAGCGTTAGTCATGGAGCCATAACCCGGCGTTGAATATACATCCAGAATTTCATTATAGTTATAACCGAAATTGAAATTTGAGGTCCAACGGAAACCGTGAGTATCAATATTTATTGTATTTAAAGAAAACTCCCAACCGGTATTCTTCATGGAGGCCCAATTTACAGAAACTGACGGGAAGCCAGAAACCAATGACACCTGCTTGCTCCCTAGCAAATCAACTCCTTTTTTATAATAATATTCCAATGTACCCGCTATTCGACGATTAAACAGTCCGAATTCCAGCGCCAAATTGGTAGAATAATTCTTTTCCCATTTCAGATTTGGATTTTTCGGAGCAGAAATAATCAAATAATTCTCTTTTTTAATAGCATCTATCGTACCTACCCTCGCGACTAAATCAGCATAAGCATCTGCCACGTTTCCCTGACTACCGTAAGAACCTTTCAACGTTAGATAAGTCAACCACTGTATATCTTTCAAAAAATTCTCCTCTTTTACCTGGTAATTAAATCCGACTGACCAAAGCGGTTGGAAAAGATCATTCGTTTTCAATCCGAAACGATTGGAACCATCCGTACGGGCATTAAAACTTACCGTATAACGATTCTTGTACGTGTAACCGGCCACTCCAAACCAAGAAACAGCTGCCGTTTCATTCATACTTTCCGTCCAGTAGGGGACACCTAATTTAGCCATCAAGTCCAATTGCAGAATCTGTTGATGACCTCGATCGTGAGCGTAACCGTAGATTTGGGTTTTCTCCTCTTCATATTTAGAGGTTCGTATTTCCTGACCTACCATCACGTCAAAACGGTGATCTTCATTAATAACCGGCATGTATGAAATCTGGTTCCGGAAAGTGATCGAACTATTATTCGTCCCTTTGCCTTGACGGTATCCTCCATCATGCCATACCGGATCGAAAGTGGTGTTATCATACATATCTTTCTGCCGTGCTCGCACAAAATAACTATCCTCTGTAGCTATATCCACATCGGTCGTATTCGATTTTGAAAAAGAGAATAAACTGCTAAAAATCAAATCCGAGAATATTTTCCACTCGATATCTACAGTTCCTTTCAATCCAAAACTTTTAGATTTTCTCCATGCTTGCTCTCTATTTTCCAAGAAGTTAAATTTCAAATCATTATAATACATATAATTGAAATCACCATTCTCATCATAGGCATTATGGGCCCGGGTCGTGTAGATCGCCCATTCGTAGGGATTTTCACGCGAATCGGAAGCGAAGAAACTCTTGTTGTTGCGCATATTCACGTCCAGCATCCCACCGATTCTCAAATTATGTCTTAACTTCGCAAAAACTTTTGCCGCCATCGTATACGTATCCATCCCCACACTTTTGGCCGTGGCTTGCTCGTCCATATAACTACCAGAAAGATAGAATGTCGTAGTTTCCGATCCACCGGAAATACTAATGCTGTGGCGATGAGTTATTGAATTCCGGAAAAGATACTTGAACCAATCGGTATTCACCGTTTCCAACTGGTTCACTTTATCCTGAAATTGTTCCCAGTTCAATTTATGATCATTCACATCTATAAAATAACGCTCGAAATCGGAAACCGTTCCATATTGCCCGGCTTTGTTGGAAGAAGCCTTTAACAAACCTTGCGACAACATCTCCATGTTTACATCAATACGATCTTTGGAGTTCATCATGTAAGCATCTTTCAATTTCGGACGCATACCGATCGTGATACTTCCATTGTAAGTTACCCGGGTTTTACCGGCCGTACCTTTTTTAGAGGTAATCACGATAACACCGTTGGCAGCTCGTGTCCCGTAAATAGCAGTTGCCGCGGCATCCTTCAAAACGTTGATCGATTCGATATCATCCACGTTCACACCCCCGATACCGGATGCTATCAAATTTCTGTTATTCAAAAGATCATCTACACTGGCATCCACCGGATCTTCGAGAATAATCCCATCAACCACCCATAACGGCTGAACGTTACCACTGATCGTGGAGGTACCCCGAATTCGTATTTGCGGAACGGCTCCCGGAGCCCCTGAAGTACTCACGATGGTCATACCCGGTACCTGTCCTTGTAATAACTTATCAATACTTGGCTGGTTCACCATACGCAAACGGTCCATGTCCACCGTGGTAATAGAAGAGGTCAATTTACGACGTTCAATTTTCTGGTAACCGGTCACAACCACCTCTTCCATTTCGCTCACGTCTTCTTCCAACACCACGTTGATTTTTTGCTGCCCCGTGTAAGCCACCGTTTTCGTTTTCATCCCGACAAACGAGAATTCCAAGACGATCGACTGCTGATCAGGGATAGACAATTTATAGGTTCCGTTTATATCCGTGGCCGTACCTAAACCGGTTCCTTTCATCAGAACGGTTACACCCGGTAGCGGAGCGTTATTCTTATCCACCACCTTACCCGAAATCTCCACGGATTTCACGTTTACCTGTGCCTGAACTAAATTCATCGTCCCCGCTCTACCCAACAGAGGAAAACTCAATAACAAAAACATCAACAAACGGGAGAAGCAGAGTAGAGTCATTCCTCGCAACCGTAACATTCGATTAAAAACTTTCCTGTCATAAGTTTTTTTCATAACTTTGATCGTTAATTAATTAATAAAATTGATTTACACAAGAAGGTGATATTCAAAGTTTTCGAGGCAGAGAATACACCTTCTATTTCATTTTTCTGTTTCTTATTTGGCTATCCACATTTCATTACTATTTGATATGACACCCTCACCCTTTATCTTGCAAGACAAAGATTTCACCTAACCGGCAAAAAATACAAAGATCAAAACATTCCTACATTCGAATGCTTTACCAGCCGATCTCATCACAAGTAAACGCTAAAAATCAACGAAAAATGGAAGTCGGATCAACAACTTCCCGCACAAAAATATGATCACGATTTCCCCTCATAAGTTTTTGGTTTCAAGATTAGGACGAAAAAAAACGGTTTCGCCTTTCCCGTTGCTCTTCACCCTAAGGCAGTGGACGCATTAACGTTCCAACACGGAGGTACGAAACCGCCGTATGAAGATAACAGGCATAAAAAATGCCTGTCATGAATTGGCAGGTTCTCCCCTGCCTTAGGATATGAAGAGCATCACAAATATACATAGATTTTTATTAAAAACAAGTATCGCTTCACAAAAGCTCATTTATTACCTAAACCCACATCCGAACTTATTACTAAAAAATGAGGCTTGCTCAAAAGCAAGCCTCATTTTTTATAGCCGTCCCGTCGCTTTCAAGTACCTCGTTTCGCTCAATCGCAACTCCGCTTTCGCATCAATCCAATCACTCCACGCTTTCTGCCACTGGGCTTGAGCCTCCATATAGTTTGTAATCGTTTCCAACCCTACTTCGTACTGATTTTTGCTCACCGTCAAGTTCTCCTCTGCCTGACTTAACGATTTACGGGTCAGTATAACCCTTGTATGGCAATCCTCGATATTATAGCGAGCCCGAGCAATCTCCAGAAGCATCATTTGAGTCATCTCCTCTTTTTTCAATTGACTCATCTCCTGTTCTGCTTTCATTGCTTTAATTTTACCCCGGCCTTCGCCCCAATGGTAAATCGGAATCTTCACGGAAGCTATTGCCATGAAAGAAGCCAAGTTCTCCGTCTGTCCATTCAGAGATACTCCCCCGGAATATCCATAAGAAGCGGACACTCCCACTTCCGGCAAGAAATCGGAACGGGTCAACGCCACCTGTTTTCCCTTCAACTCCACATCTTTCTCCAACAAATTATATTCAGGGCGCTGTTGCAATCCTTCTCCGGCATTCAATACCCCGGGAGTCACCTCCGCGTACAACGAATCACTTACCTGTATCGTCGAATGGAGGTCTATCCCGATCACCCGGCAAAGATTCATTCCTGCTAAAGCCTTCCCGTTCTCTGCCTTTTGCAACATCAATTCGGCCTCGTTTAACTTTACCTGCGCCTTCAACAAATCGTTGCGGGAAGCCATTCCCGTTTCGAAAGCATCCGTCAAATTTCGCACCAACTCATTGACCACCGCTTTGTATTTCTGGGCGGAAGTCACCAGTTCCACCACCCGCAAGTATTGCCAGTAAGCCTCATCCACCTCAGTAATTACTTCCGCACGGGTATACTGCTTATTCAATTCGGACATTTCCTTTCCAATGGTAGCCATACGGTAAGCTGAACGAATCTTACCTCCCATATAAATCGGTTGCTCCAACATCGCCCCTGCCGAATAAACCCCTCGTAATCCTAACTCCAATTCAATATCCGGCATAAAAGCGTATGCTTTCGCCAAAGGCAACCCGTCCTTTCCCATCACCGGAAGTTTCGTTGTCGGATCAACATATAGATTATAAACCAACTCCCTATTATCATCCAGTACGAACGTTGGCAAATATCCCCCGTCAATCGTGTATGAACTCTTTTTCTGTATATAAGCATACAACCCGGTCGCCGAGAGTTTAGGTAAGAAATTCGCACGATAAGCTTTTCGCTCAAATTCCGCCTTTTCTCCCTGCTTCGTGGCTATCGACATCTTCTTACTACTCTCTAAAGCCATTTCCCGACATTTCTCCAAATTCAAAGAAACCTGTGCTTTTACCGGAGAAATACCTAAAACCAATAATATTATTAACAGACCTTTCATAATAACCATCTAACTTATACTATCACTTTTCTTCTCTTTAAAGAATATCGCGTACAACACGGGAATAAATACCAACGTGATCACTGTTCCTACCAACAAACCGCCCATAATTGTAACGGCCATCGAACCAAACATATCGTCACCCAGTAAGGGAATCATTCCCAATATCGTCGTCAAAGATGCCATCATCACCGGTCGGAAACGAGAAGAAGAAGAATCCAGCAGCGCCTGTGTCTGATCTTTTCCGGAAGCAATCTGCAACCCGATCTCGTCCAGTAGAACCACCCCGTTCTTTATCATCATTCCAACCAACCCCAACGCACCGACAATTGCCACGAAACCAAACTCCTTACCACTGATCAACATGCCCAACACAATCCCGATAGCTGCCAACGGCAAACAACAGAAAATAATAATCGGTTTACGGAAATCTTTAAACAACATGATCAGTATCGCGATCATCAAAATAACAGCCAACGGGATATTGGCAAACAAATATTTCATCGAATCATTACTTGCCTTACGTTCCCCCAACCATTGCTTAGCGTACCCTTCCGGCAAAGTAATCGTGTCCACCTTCGCCACGATCAACGAACGAGCGCTCTCTGCCGTATAGCCCAAAGCATTATTACATTGCGCTCTCATCGCCCGCTGCCCGTTGTAACGTCGCACGACGGGATCCTCCCACTTCAAGGAAACACCTTGCGTGGCTTGATTCAACGGAATAGAACCGATACTTTGTGATAGTAAATCCTCCCCGGACATGGTTCCCATCAACAATTCTTTCAACGATTCCTCGTTCAAAGCCGCCGTCGAAGGCAACACACTCCACACGGGAATATTATCCAGCGCTTCCACTTTCTCCCCCTCACTATCCACGCTCTTCATGTACAAAGGCTTTGCATGTACACCCTCGTAAAAAGAACCCACGGGCATACCATCCGTGGCCGCCAGCATCGACAAACCGACATCCGAACGGGAAAGTCCCACGGAACGAGCTATCGGCTGGTAATAATTCACCATCAGCGTGGGAGTCATCGGTTCCCAATCGTTCGTCACCAAAGTGATTGCCGGCTCGTCGCGCATAATCTGTTCCGCTTTCGCGGTCAACTCTCTCAACACGGCCGGGTCCGGACCGGTAAACATCAACTCGATCGGGTACTTTTTGTACATCAGGTTATATCGTTTCATCCGCACGTAAGCATCCGGGTAATGAGCCGTCAGGTAATCCTGTATCTCGGTCATTGACGCTTTCAACTCTTCCGGGGTCGTGTAATCCACAATCAACTCCCCGTAACTCATCGTGGGCTCCGCGATAGAACGCACCAGATTATAACGAGCCGGAGTTCCACCGACACTCGTTGTAACATGAGTAACCTCCGGACGGCTCAACAAATAATCCTCTATTTTCGCCAAATCCGACTCCACCCGTTCTACCCGGGTACCTTCCGGCATTTTAAATTCAATATACAACTGCGTGTAACTCAAATCTGGGAAGAATCCCTGCGGGATATAACGGTACAAGAATGCGGTTATCGCCAACAAAATGACCACCACCCCGATTGCCATGGACTTATGCCATAACATAAAGGAAAGGAATTGCCGGAACAACCGGTATATCTTACTATCATACAAATTCTCGTTCGTTTTCTTCGGCTTCACTTTCAAGGAATGATCCGCGTGAATCGGAATTTGCGTCAAGGCCAACACCCAACTCAACAACAAGGACACCGCCAACACGATAAACAAATCCCGCACATACTCACCCGTCGTATCCGGGGAAATAAAAATCGGGAAGAAAGCCAATATGGCAATCAACGTGGCTCCCAACAAAGGCATGGCCGTCTTCTTCGCTATATTCGTCAACGCCGCCGGACGTTTCACGCCCCGCTCCAAATCTACCAGTATCCCGTCGACAATCACGATCGCGTTATCCACCAGCATTCCCATGGCAACAATCAACGATCCCAGTGAAACCCGTTGTAAGGTACCGTCAAAAAGATAAAGTACCACGAACGACCCCAACACGATAATCACCAATCCCGTACCGATAATCATCCCACTTCTGAATCCCATCGTAAGCATCAACACGAGAATCACGATTACCACGGATTCCACCAAATTAACCATGAAAACATTAATGGCCTCCCTCACCCGATCCGGTTGAAAGAACACTTTCTGGAAATCAACGCCCACCGGAATCCGAGACTCTTTCAATTGCTGCAGTTCCCGATCGACTTTCTCTCCCAAGGTAATAATGTTTCCCCCTTTTTCCATGGAAATTGCCAACCCGAAAGCTTGCTTGCCATCATACTTCATCCCGTTACGAGCCGGGTCCTCATACCCTTCCGTGATGGAAGCGATGTCCCGCAAACGCAACTGATCATCCTCGTGTCCCTGTATAATTAAATTCTTGATATCCTCTATCGACTTATAGCTATCATTAA
Organism: Butyricimonas faecalis; assembly: GCF_003991565.1. Lineage (NCBI taxonomy): Bacteria > Pseudomonadati > Bacteroidota > Bacteroidia > Bacteroidales > Odoribacteraceae > Butyricimonas > Butyricimonas faecalis. The sequence goes on from NZ_CP032819.1 coordinate 2,726,411, forward strand.
TAGCTACCCGCAAACGCTGATCCCCGCTATTGAAATAACCGGGATACACCGTCTTGTTCTGACTATTCAACGTGGACAACACCTCCATCGGGTGAACACCCAGATTAGCCATCTTATCCTGCATCATCTCGATATTGATACACGGGGTTCGATTTCCATAGATTTCAACACGGCGTACCCCCTCAATATCCTGCAACTCCCGTTTCACCAACTGGGCATAATCCAACAACTGTTCGTCACCCACCCCGTCGGTTGTTATGGCATAAAACATTCCATACACATCCCCGAAATCATCCATCACCACGGAAGGACGTACCCCATCGGGCATTTGTGCTTGTGCATTTGTCACCTTCCGACGCAGGATATCCCATTTCTGCTCCAACTCGTCCGGGCTCACCGTACTCTCCAACTCCACCGTGATCAACGACATATCCGCCATGGATTTGGATTCAATACTACCGATTGCACCCATCGAACGAATCGACTTTTCCAATACATCCGTCACCTCCAACTCCACCTGATGAGCAGAAGCCCCGGGATATACCGTAACCACCATCGCCTGCTTTACCTTGATTTCCGGGTCCTCTAACTTACTCATTGAATTAAAGGCAAAAATACCTCCAATCACCAGCACTGCAATAAAAAACTTTACCAGTGCCCTATTATTTAATGCATAATCCGTTAAATTAGTCATATCAATTACTTCGTAATGTTACAGGTTACAAGTTCTAAAATTAAAGCAGTTTCCCTATGTTTGTTTTAGAAACCGGTTTTAATAATTCCACGGACATTCCCTCCTTCAAGCTATGCACGCCGGCAGACACAACGATCTCTCCGGCAGCCAATCCTTCGGAAACAATCAACTCACCTGTTTTCAACAATCTACTCAACTGGATCACACGTTTGGTCACGCTTTGAGTTTTCGGGTTATACACCCACACGGCGGATGCCCCGTTTTCTTCGAACATCGCGGACAACGGAATCACCGTCAATACCTCCTCGTTCGGGTTGTACTCGATCGTCACGTTCACACTCATCCCGGCAGCAATATCCACTCCCGGCACGGGTTTCAGACGCAGACGCATCCGGTACAACTGATTCAAGTTCGCCTTCCGGGTAATCTCGATCAACTCCAACGGGAAAACTTGTCCCGGGAACACATCAATCGTACAAGAAAATGACTTGAACAACCCCTGACGCACGAAATCACTGGACGGGATATCAATATCCACGTCAAAATAATTACTATTAATCATCGACACCACGGGATAACCGGCAGATACCGTCTCGTGAGAATCATAATACTTTTTCTGAATATACCCGTCAAAAGGTGCTGTCAGACGAGTATCTGCCAATGCATTCTTATGTGCATTATACTTTGCCGTAATTTGCTTGAGTCCGGACACGGCCTTATCGTAATCATTCGCCGGAACACTCCCCCGCTTATACAATTCAATAACCCTTCCGGCCTCCTCTTTCACTTGATTGTATTCCGCCTCAGTCGCTGAAAGTTGAATCTCGTAATCCCTCGGATCGATCTCGGCAATCAATTCTCCTTTCTTCACAAAAGCCCCCACCTCCGGCAACACAGCCCGGATAGGTCCGGCTACCCGAAATGACAACTTCACCTCCGAAGCTGCCTTGATCTTCCCCGGATAAATAATCGACAATTCTCCTTGGTAACTTTTCACCGTATCGGCCTGTACCGTAGCTTTACCGCGGTCCTGTTTCGTTTGAGAATTTCCGCAGGCACACATTAATAAAATCAACCCAAATAAAGAAAATACAACACCTTTCATCATTTTTCTATTTTATCTAATCCCTGTTAATTTTTAATCTTCTACATTCTTTTTTATACAACAAACATGCCACAATAAAATAAAATACCATCAATATACACAATCCACTAAATTCAGGTAATACCTCTGACAATGTGGCACCTGTATTGTTGATTTTCACGAAACCATCAATCCCGAACGAGGAGGGGAATAACTTGCCAAACCACACCCAATATTCCGGTATCGCCGACTTGGGCCAAGAAATTCCGGAAATAAACATCAATGGAACAGACGTAAACACGAATATCAAGAATGGCATTTCCCGTTCCCGACTAAAAAACGACATGGCAATAGCAAAAAAAGTACACGCCAGTAAAAACGGGAATAAAAACAACATCAACTCTCCCCGCTCCCCGACCTGAGTCATCCCGAACAAACGAGGCACGATGAAAAACACCCAATAACTCATCACGAAATAAATGGGCAGATAAGCGAAGGCCTTCCCCAAAACCACTCGCACCGGACGACGAAAATGCTTATTTTCGGGCAACAGCAACCCTTTCCGACGTCGATCCCGTTCTGTACCCGTCATCGTTCCCACGCCCAATAATAACGACTGCTGTACCACTAAAATCAACACCGCGGGAATCAAAAAAGAAGTAAAACCACCTTGAGGATTAAACAATTTCACGTCCTGAATCCGTACCGGAGAAGAGGCAATCTGCTCCGTGACCTCCGTGGCATACTCAATCCCCTGCACCTGTATATCTTTCCCCATCGCCAGAGCAACATCCGTCCCCGCCGTCAGCAAAGCCTTGTAATTCAACAAAGCTCCCATATCACAGTAAAGAGAGAGGTACGCCTGCTCCCCCCGAGCTACATTTTTACTAAAATCAGCGGGAATCTCTAAAATCCCGTAAATATCTTTTTTATACATCAGCAACCTCGCCGCCTCCATATCCTCACAACGAGCCACCACATCCACGCTGGCCGTGGCATCCCAATTCCGGATAAACTCCCGGCTCAACGCCGACTTCGAATGATCAACCACCGCCACAGGAACCTCCATCGCCACCTCGTTACTATAAATAAACGTGTAGACCACCGGATATCCCAACATCAATGCCACGAAAAAGGTCAACACGGCATGATCCCGGAACACCGCATAAAACTCCCGTTTAAAAACATAATATATATCTGTCCAGAAAACCATCCCTTATTAATTTTAGATTTATGATTTATGATTTTAGATTGACCCCCTCTAGCTCCCCCTTTTCAAGTACGATGTTTCAATGTCGCGTGTTCTCCCCCTGTGTAACCTTAGCTTTGTATCATGAAAAGTAAATGGAATAAAAAAGTAATATTTATATTTGTAAAGTATGAACTAATTTGAAAGAAAGGAAACCGAGGTGTGAACCGTGAGCTGTGTTTGAAAACAGCTTCATCCCCCTATTTGGACACCTTGGCTTTCTTGAACGGGGACCTGTATAAGAAATTAACTTTCTTGTTGTTAAGGTTTTTAGGTGACGTTCAATATCCTTTCCCTCTTCAAATTGCTAAACACAAAGATATGGAAAACTTTTATTTTATCGGGGTAGACGTTAGTAAAAAGAAACTTGATTTTTGCGTGTTGCTAAACGGCACGATAGTTCTTGAAGAAGTAGTAAACAATAACATCCCGTCGATACGTCGTTTCCTGGAAACGTTCTTGGTTGATTTTAAAACCTCGATCGATAACCTGCTAGTCTGTGCCGAGCACACGGGGCAGTACACCTTCCCCCTGTCAATCGCTTGCCAGTCTCTCTCTTGTGGTTTATGGCTTGAAAATCCAGCGCAGATCAAGTATTCTTCGGGCTTCTCACGTGGGAAGAATGACAAGGTCGATGCTCACCGAATCGCTCGCTACGCCTCTCGTTTCAGTGACAACGCTCGTTATTACCAGCGTCCTCGGGAAGAGATCGAGCGCCTCAAGCAGTTAAGGAACGAGCAAGACCTTTACAAGTCGGACTTGGCCAAGTACAAGGGGCAACTCTCCGACCAACGAGAGTTCATGCTTGATCGAGTCTATCAAGAGAAGGCTCAAAGACTGGAACGGTTGATAGAAGAGCTGGAAAAATTGATCAAAGATATCGATCTACTCGTCGAGACAATTATCCGTTCCTGCCGTGTTCTCTGGCGGCAGCGGGAGTTGTTGCTATCAGTCGAGGGGGTTGGGCCGAGTGTCGCCCTTTGCTTGATCATCGAGACTGAAGCGTTCACGCGCTTCGATGATCCCCGCAAGTTCGCCTGTCATGCCGGGGTAGCACCTTTCCGTTACACCTCGGGAAGCAGTCAACATTCCAGGAACAAGGTATCCCAGCGGGCGAACAAGCAAATCAAGACGTTGTTACACATGGCTGCCTTGTCGATCACGGGAAGGAAGTCTGGTGAGTTAAAGGCGTATTACGAGAGAAAGGTTAAGGAAGGAAAGAACAAGATGACGGTCATTAACGCGATCAGGGCAAAGCTGATCGCGAGAATGTTTGCTGTCATCAAAAAAGATCAATTTTATACCCCTGTTTATTCATGAAATATTTGCATAAATCATAAGAATAGGGGGAGTTAGAGGGGGTAGTTCTTCCATTCTAAATTTTAAATTCTAAATTCTAAATTTCAAATCCTATCTCAACCCGCAAATCGTTTCCAACGATTTACGGCAAATACTTAAACTCCAACAAATCCGACTTCAATTTCGGCAGTACAAAAATGGGCAAAAACAGATAGACCATTAATGCCGCGTAACTCTGCCAAGAAAATATCATCGGAATACCATTCAAAGCTTGATCCACGTATATCAAAAAATAGTGGCGCATCTGGAACAAATTCGACCCGATCTGTGCCAACTCCGGCATGGAACGCACCGGGTAAGTAAAACCGCATATTGAAAACGACAACACGCCCCACAAGGCACATGTACTCAATGCGATCCTGCTCCGGCGATTCATTCCCGTGACAAACAGCGCAAAACACTGAGAAGCCAGAATCATCAGCACCATCGCCAAAAACATCGGGAAAAATCCACTATTTAACGGGAAATGAGCATAACCATACAACATGGAAAGAGCAAGCATCCCCATCGCCGTGAAAATCAAAGCCTGCGGGATAAGTTTTCCCATCAATGCCACGATAATAGAACCGTTCCCCGCCTCCAACCACTCTCTTGACGTTCTCCGCTTAATCTCCTCACTAATACTGTACACCGTGGTAAACATCACGAACATGCACAAGAATGCCGGCAAAAGGAAATTCGCCAAATAAACGGCATAACTCAACCACGGGTTATTCAGCGGATGCGTGTCCAACACGATCGGCATCAACTTCGCCGCAAGTAACGGTCCTCCCTCCCCTTTCGCCAACAACAACGTCCGCTGGACCACCCCGTTAGCCAAATTTGATTGCATCCGCATATCTTTATACAACAAAGAACCCGCCAAAAAATAAGTATCATTCGTGTAAAACGACAACACGGGCTCTTTCCCTGTCGAAGCATCCCGCCGGAAATCTGCCGGAATATAAAAGATCCCGTAAACATCACCTCGTTGTAAAGCCTCCCGGGCCTCGCTGAAATTTGCCGTGCGCATCACCACATCCGTCTGGGCAAACGTGTTCAACGAACGCGCCAGAGAACGGGAAGTCGTAGTATTATCCTCATCCACCACGGCCACAGGCAACTTCTTCGGCAACCCGTCCTTCAACAAATCCATGAAAAACAGGAAGCAAAACAAAGGCGCAAAAATCATCACGAACCAATAGATCCGATGTTCAGCCAACATCCGGATCTCCCGTTTCATCAACACCCCCAAAGCCCTTATATTCTCTCGCATAAATTAATTTTAGATTTACGATTTCAGATTTTAGATTCCAATCGCACAACCCCCTTCTTCATTCTAAATTCTATATTCTAAATTTCATAATTTCTTCAAAACGCTCATCCCCGGTCTCAACCCCTCCACTTTCTCCGTGGGCACGGCTTTCACCTCGAAAGTCTTCGCATCATACTGCCCCGTTGTCTTCGTGGCTCTCCAAGCGGCATAAGTTCCCATATTCTTCATGTGAGTCACTTTCAACTGCACCTCCTTATTATTCAACGCCGGAATATATCCCGTGAACACGGCACCCATCTGCAAATCGCCCAACAAATCTTCACGCACGTTAAACACCACCCACATATCTTCCAAATCCAACACGTTCATCACGGGAGAACCCGTTCCCACCAATTCCCCCACCTTCGGGTAACGCTCGGAAATCTCACCTGAAATCGGTGAAATCAAAAACGTCTCTTTGACATAAGAACCGACCTCTTCCACGGCGCCTCTTGCCCGGTTCACCTGAGCCTCGGCAGCCTGTTTGTCTTCTTTCTCCGCCCCGTTTCTTGCCATCTCGTACTGGGCCTTCGCGGCTTGTTCCGTAGCTAACATCGCCTTGTAATTTGCCTCAGCCTCGTCACGTTTCTGTGCGGAGACCACGTCATTCTCGAATAACGTCTGTACCCGATCAAAAGACTTCTTTGCCACATCAAGTGCCGCCTGCGTTTTTTTCCACGTTTGGAAGGCCATCGCCTTCTGCTCTTCACGGGCACCCTTTTGAGCCTTATCGCTCAACGCTTGAGCGGCCTCTTCCGCCGCTTGTGCCTGATTAAACTTCGCCATCACCTCCGGACTATCCAAAATCGCCACCGTATCCCCTTTCATCACGTGATCCCCCTCGTCGACCAAAAACCGCTCAATCCTCCCCGGCACCTTCCCGGAAATCCGCACTTCCGTGGCCTCCGCCTCACCTTGAATCATCTCCGGCACCGGCTCCCAAAAAATAAACCCGAATATAGCAACCAAAAATATGATGATCACGATCCCCGTAAACATCAACACCTTCCCACTTACTTTCTTTTCACTCATAACAATTAATTTGAAATTTAGAATTTAAAATTTAAAATTTAGAATGGAAAAACTACCCCCTCTAGCTCCCCCTTGGGAAGGGGGAGCTAGAGGGGGTCAATCTTAAATCTAGTATCATAAATCTAAAATTCCAGTATTCCATAAGCTTTCTCCAAATAAACCTTACACAATCGAGCCTCTATCCGCGTATCGATCAGTTCCGAATTCGCCGTCAACCAAGCCGTTTGAGCCTCCAACACGTTCAACACGGGAATCGTCCCCTCCTTAAAGCCCAAATTCGCGAACTTCAGATTCTCCTCCGCCCGTTCCAGATTCTTACGGGCCATCGCCAACTTCTTCGTCACCTCCTTCATCTTGAATTCCGACTGGTTCACCTGTAACTCGATCTGCTCCTTCGCCTCCTGCAACTTATAATTCATCGCGTTCGTCTGTGCTTTTGCACCACGTAAACTTTTACGGGATGCTCCCCAATGAAATATCGGGGCCTTAATCCCAACTCCCACGCTCCACATACCATCAAATTTCGTACTCACCCCGTCAAAGAAAGAAGGCGTGCTACTCAAGTAATTTGCCGTCAAAGCAATCGTCGGCAAATACTCGGATAAAGCGATCTTCTCCTTCTTTTTATATATATCCGCGGCCAACTGCAAACTAGCCACCTCCGGACGCCGGCTATACACCTGTTCCAAGCTTTCCGTGGGCACCTCCTCCACGTCCGTGTCTACCACCTCTTCTTTCAACATCACGATCGTGTCTGTCGGTAAACCGCAAATCTGGTTCAACAACATCCGGGACAAACACAAGCCGTTATCCACCTTCGTTTGAACCATCTCCCCCTCGTTCAGTTTCACCCGCACGGAAAGCACATCCGCTTTAGTAGCCACCCCCGTCGTGTGCATCAACTCGACATCATGCACGAACTTCCTCAATGTTTCCACGTACTTATCCGCCAATTTCTTCCGGTTTACCAGAGAAATGATCTGCCAGTAAGCCTCGTCCGTCGAAAGAATCACGCTCTGCAACTCCTGCGACCGCTTGCTCTTTGCCAATTGCTCCGCCAACCCGGCAATCTGGTTATAAGCCCTGATCTTCCCTCCCATATAAATCGGCTGTGTCAGCCCGACCTGCACGATTCCCATATTCCGTTCGTCCACGCTCATTGCCTCCTTCGGCAACAAGGCATAATCCTTCGGGACATACTGCCCATCCAAACCAATCGTCAATTGATCGGGACGAAACGTAAACTTCCCATCCGAACCCATCGACCCGACGGGCAAATGAGCATCATCAGCCAACAAATTAATCTCTTTTTGATTGCGCAGATACACGCCCATAGCGTCAATACCGGGCAGATACTTCGTGAAAGCCTCTGCTTTTTGCGCCTGACTCGCTTTTACCTCCTCGTCTGCAATTTTCAGTTTCTTATTGTTCTCTATCGCCAACCGCCGACAATCCTCCAAACTTAACACTTCTTGTGCATTCGATTGCAATATAAAACACAATAATACAGTAACTAAACTCAAACCAGATTTACATTTCGTAATCCTCTTCATCACTTTCTCGTTTTTATATTCTAACTTCAAGCTTCTTCAAATTTATACTTTTCGGTATGTACTCCCGTAAAAACTTTATCGAGCTTTTACTAACGAATAAAGTTGTTCATACTGGTAACGCACCGATGATAAAGCATAAGAAATATCCTGATGCATGACGATGTAATTTATCAACCCAATACTTATGTTCAACAAATTCTTTGCCAGAATAGACGTATCCACATCATCTCTTATCTCTTTAGCCCGTTTTGCCTCTAAAATAACACCTTCCAACTTCGACATCCATGAAATCTTCGTATCGCTCACCATCTGTTTAAACTCCGGGTACAAGGAAATCACCTCTACCATCAGCGAAAGGCACAAAATTTCGGGGATATCACTATCCAAACGCTTCGCCCCGTAATGACCGATACTTTCCAGGTTATGGATCGTCAAGTCAACAAACTCCCGTAACGAATGCACCCGGCTCATTTCCTCGGCTCGCCGACTATTCAACATACGGTAATACCTCGTCACCCCCTCTTTCAGCACCTCTTCCTTGTTCAAGAAATGATAATAAAACGTACCCTTGGTCATCCCCACGGCCTTTTCCAGATCGGTAAGAGTTACCGTCTTAAATCCCTTTTTCAAAAACAGCAGAAATGCCGCCTCGATAATCGTGTCTCTCGTTCCACTCATTTCTTTATCAACATATAATATTGTTCAAACTGCATCCGGGTATCTGAAAACATATACTGGAAACTCGCTTGATCCAATTCAATATTCAACATACTACTTGACACGGACATCAAGTTACGCGCCAACACCGAAGTATCCAACGTCTCCCGGATTTCCCCGCTTTGCTTCGCCTTCAAAATAATCTGCTCCCAATTCGCCAAGCGTCGTTTGGAAATCGTGTATATCCTCTCCCGAAATTCCGGGAAAATCGAAGCAACTTCCAACACCAATTGAAAAAACAGCACCTCCAGAATAAAACACCCAAAAGCTTTTTGGGATGCATCAGCACTCGCCTCTTTATTCTTGATCACGAGATCAATGAACTCTCGCAAAGAGGTCACACGCTCCACATCGTCCTCGCTCTCCTCCTTCATCACGCTAAAATAACGCTTCATCCCCGCCTCCAAAATTTCCTTCTTATCCTTAAAATAATAATAAAACGCTCCTTTGGTCAAGCCCGTGGCTTGTTCCAGTGTTTTCAGCGAACAGGCCTTATACCCCCTGTTCAAGAATTGCAAAAACGCCTTTTTTACTATTTCCTCCCGAAGTTCTGTCATAGAAACTTTTATTATATGTTGCAAAGATAGAGATAAAAACTGAACATCTTAAATTTAACATTTAGATTCACGTTAACAGGGGAAATAATCGTTTTTTATAAATCATAATCAGGATATCACCTTCTAATAATAAAATAATAAAGCTACAATTCATAATCACTAGTGGATTACTTCCGTATATAAAGTTTCTAATAAGCTTATAAAATCTTATTAAAACGCTATTCCGTATAGCGTTTTAATAGCGTTCTAATAGCGTTTTAATAGCGCTTTACACGGTAGTGATACGGAAGTCATCATGTATTAATCTTTATTTCGTGTATTAAATCAAACTGAATACCAGATTATTCCGCCACAACCACCTCTTCTAGTTCCTCCCGAGTCCCCGTGTGGTGACTTTTTTTGTTAATCCGGTCCATAATCACGGCAATTGCACCATCACCCGTCACGTTACAAGCCGTACCGAAACTATCCATCGCGATATACAAAGCGATCATCAACCCTTGAGCCGTTTCGTCAAATCCCAACATAGATTGCAATAACCCCAAAGCCGCCATGATCGCACCGCCCGGTACCCCCGGTGCCGCCACCATGGCAATTCCCAACATAAAAATAAACCCGGCCATCACCCCGAAAGAAATCGGCATTCCTGACATCAACATGATCGCCATGGCACAAGCCACGATCTTCATCGTGCTACCCGACAAGTGTATCGTGGCACAAAGCGGGATTACGAAAGTGGCTAGTTCCCGGTTGACGCCATTTTTTATCGTTTGCTCCAACGTCACGGGAATTGTCGCGGCGGAAGACTGTGTTCCCAAAGCGGTCATGTAAGCCGGCAACATATTTCGAAACAACCGGAACGGATTCTTCTTCGACACGATTCCGGCAATGAAGAATTGGATAAACAACAGTATGATCGTCAGGAAAAATATCATCACGATAATCTTCACGAACACGCCCAACACACCGGAAACCTGTCCGGAATTCGAGATATTCAAGAAAATACCGAAAATATAAAGCGGCAACAAGGGAATAATCACGCCCGTGATCACCTTGTTGATAATATCCTTGAAATCCTCCATCGCTTCTTTCAACGTGGCCCCGTTGATAACCGACATTCCCAGGCCTAACGTGAAAGCCAAGACCAAAGAGGTCATCACGTCCATCAAAGGTGGCATCATCACCGTGAAATAAGGAGTCAAAGGTTCCACCACCGCCATTTCCTGCGGTTGCAACTCGGCATCTTTCAATAACCACGGATAACTCAAATCACTGGCAAGGTAAGTAAAGAATCCCGAAAACAGGGTAAATCCATACGCCAGCAAAGCAGTTATCAACAACAATCTCCCGGCTCCTTTGCCCAAATCGGCAATACCCGGGGCCACCAATCCAAGAATCAGTAACGGGATAATAAAACCAAGGAAATTACTAAACAAGCCATTTACCGTTAAGAATATTCTTACCAACCCATCGGGGAAGAAAAGTCCGCACACGATACCGGAAGCTATTGCGATCACAATTTTGGGTAATAATCCTATCTTCTTTTTTTCCATAGGCCATCTATTTATATTAGTACGTCATTCAAGGCTCTCGCCTTTTGGGCGATTTCCCTATTTACTTTAAACGAGAACGTAAGTAAAAAAGATTTACTAATCCTATTTATGTACTATTCTAGGCACAATTGTTAATCAACTTGCGTTCGTTGAATGACTTGGAATGACCTTTCCGATTTGAAATGAAGAGGATTTCACGACTAAAAATAACGGGAGAGCCACAAAGCAAAGAACTTATCATAGACATAGTATGTTCCCAGCTCCGAGGAGACAAAATCTTTCTCTAACAATCCTTTTAAAGCAGCTTGCACGGAACTTGCCGAAGCCAAACGGTATTTTTTGATATAGCGACTACCGGTAACCTCTTTCGCCTTCCCCTCTTTGGCAATAGTGATTAATACCTCCTTTTGCTTCTCCGGCAACCGGAACAGCGTTTCTTCATAATTATAACGATAGCTTGAAATAATGTTCTGCAAGGCAGTTTGAATCATATCCCCTGTACATGATCCGCCTTTCTCTGTCATCATAAACAAAGTATTTAACATCTTCTGAATGTACCAAGTGACACCTTCAAAACGGTCATACACCTCCGTTATGATTTCCGGGGAGATCATCTTCCCTGCCTTTTCAAAATGCCCCATTGCGAATTCAATGTATTTATCCCGCGGAATGGATTCCAAGTAAAGCATCGATACACTCTGGTAGAAGGGACGAGAGGGACTTAGAAACATATTCCCCATAATATGCCGCTGGCTTCCCGCAAAAATAAAACGAGCATTATTACAATGCTGGATATAAGTTCTTAAAAGGGCTTCCAAATTTTTTTCAGGGTACGAGGCAATCTGTTGAAATTCGTCAATAGCAACGATACAAGGCTTATCAGCCACCTCCAAATACTTGAAGATTTCATCTAATGTTGCCCGAGTATCGCGTACATCACCCAATTGCATGTTAAACGAGGGATTACCGACAACATCAAAAGAAATTCCGGCCTGTAATGTCTTCACACAATTCACAAATGTTTCTATGGCTTTTCTTCCGAAAGGTTTCAATCGCTCCAAAATAACCTTACTTAATGACAGTATAAAATCACGTAATGATTTTGTGGCGTATATATCCACAAAGAAGGTGTAATACTTATCACTTATTTCCGAATGAGCAAAACAATGCATGACAAGACCTGTTTTCCCCATTCTTCGTGGAGATATCAATGCAAGATTGTTCCCATTTGTAAGCTGTTTTATAAGTTCGTTGCTCTCCGATTGTCGATCGCAAAAATACTCTGGAGAAATATACCCCGCCGTAATGAATGGATTATTTACCTGTACCATAACTACTTTTATTAATACACAAAGATAATTATTATCTTATAATAATGAGTGCATGATCGTTATAAAATTGCACCGTATCTCCACGCGTGACCATCGCCCTTACTGTAACTAAAAATTAATGGGTACGGTCATGCTCCTCCGCACGTTTCCCAGATGAAGCGGACACTAAGCAGGAATTTATTTCGGGGCTGATTTACAACCCGAACAGCCTCCACGTTAAGGCTATGTGCACCTCCTTTCAACACGTTCACCCCACGTATTCTGCAACCGAGCGTATTTGATTACGTCAACCGCATACCGGGGTGCATAGTTATCAGCGACTGTTATTTCTTTATACCGCCAGTTATAGGTTCCCCTGTTACCTTTATCGTACGAAACCTTCACTTGTGCCACACTTGTTCCCAACAAACCGCACAAGCATATTAAAACGACAAGACTTTTCTTTATATATCAAACACACTATTTTATAACTAATTACAAATATATTCAAATTCTTACCCGTATACAAAAGGGGTGGAGAATATTCCAATTATTAATCAACTTATATTCGTTAAAGGACTTGGGATGAACTCTCCGATTGACTCTGGGCTAATTGTCTCAATAAATTTCGTAATAGTGGTAATTATTTCAGCTTCCATTCCACGACAGTCAGCATGTACAATTATGTACGACAGCTAGTTACTACCACTTTAGCCATTCTTGTGAACCAAGATACGCAAACTTAGGGTAAAACAGTTGCTACTCTAATAGCTTTCACGGGAGTCTATCTCCTCACGCAGAGCAAAGCCCAAGCAGGCATGGAGAAAAAATGCAGTTAATAACATTCCGATGGAAACATAAATTTAATATAAATTACATAAAAAAGTATATTGGAATTATTCACAACAATAATTCATCTGATAATTATTATTCGTAACAACACTCATAATATTGGATAATTTTCGTATATTCGCAGTAATATTAATCAAACAATTTTGAACTATGAAAAAATTATTAATGTTAGTAATAATCTCTTTACTTTTTACAGGATTCACTAGCAAAGAAGAAAAAAGATTAGACATTCCCCTTATGTTAACAGATATGTTACAGCAAAATCTCCCCCCTAAAATATTAAGTGCAACCCCATTGTCCCTTGAAATAGTTATAAAAGAAGGCGATAGAGCTACATTTAGCATCACATTTGAAAAGGCTGAGGCAGGAGCAAAGGTGAGTGTTACACGGGAAGGTGGTTCTTTAGGGGAAAATTGCATCTATTCAAGCAATGAATCTTCTGTGAACGTTACGATTATTAATACTAGAATGGAAGATGCAGGGAGATATGTCATAACTCTTACCAATAAATATGGTTCGACTTCTATCCTTTTTAGCGTATACGTTGCCCCTGATTTTACAATTTCAGAATAAAAAGCAAGAATAAATGATATATTCAAATATAAAAGCACTATTTCAAAAAACGATAACTAAAATGGTGCTTTTAATTTTTTAATCTTTCAAAGAATTGCATCATGAACAAGGATAACATTTTTATTGAGACCTTATACGAATTTAAACGTACACGCAGGAGTATTCTGTTTCATATTTTCATCACATTGGCCATTTTAGGATTAATTTTCTATCAATTTACATTTTTGTCAAAAGGGAATGATGCAATCTCCATAAAAAATTTATTACAATTCTACCAAGATTGGCCTTCCTTGGCTTTAGCTTCTGCCATTCCTTTTAAAAGTGCTTACTACTTTAATATCATCCAGTTGATTTTCATCGCTTGTTGTGCTGTAAACAATTCAAGAAGTTTCAAATTGGGAACAAAGGAAGCCTTACATACTCATTCACAAGGAAACAACGAGATTGTGGCAGGGAATTTCCTAGGTTTATTACTCGTAATCACCATATTAAACTGGATTTTATTTGCAACTTCTATCCTTTTCAACGCAATCTTGTATCCAGAATCTTTCAGATTATCATATTATCTATTTTACTGGTTCACTCTCACGTTTCCTGCATCCATTTACTTTCTAGGAATATCCAGCCTCGTAACCCGCTTTATTCGGCATTCAGGTATAAGTCTTATGGTATTATTACTTACATTAGGAGGAATCATCTTAGGAGGAGCCACGCTTTTCCATGGCGTTTTGGATCCCTGCGCTCGCAATATACCCAACATGTTTTCAGACTTCACGGGACATTCAAACTTAGTTAACTATTTGCTACAAAGAGGAGGTATTTTCTTCACAGGGATCAGCTTCCTCGTACTATCAATTATCCCTTTCCCCCGGATTCCCAATTATAACCGGATATTAAAAAATAGTATAGGTATTGCTTGTTTCTTTCTTATACTGGCCAGTTGTCTAGCACTCTTTTATCTTAATCTGCACTGGAAGGAAAAAGATACTCGGGAAATTTACAGACAAGTCTATGAAAAATATGCAGGACCGTCCAAAACAAGAATCACTCGCCATGACTTACACGTGAAAGAATTAGCAGATGGAGGTATATCTGCAAGCAGCCACATGACAATCAAAAATAAAACCTCAAATGAGGCTCCTTTAATTATGTACTTGAATCCCGGTTTAAAAATCAACTCTATTGAGATTGACGGCCAAGAAATTTCGTTCCGGAAAGAGCATCAAATTTTGATCATCAACAAGAAGTTACAAGCTAAAGACTCTTGCCATGTAACTATGAAATATAAAGGGAAAATAGAAAATACAATTTGCAATTTAGATATTATTCCGGAAAAACATGACTCACCACAAGTAAATTCTCTCGGGATATATCATTACGGGAATTTCCCGGCTTTTTGTGAAAAAGATTACAAGCTATTCCCCATAGAATGCATCTGGTATCCTATGTGTATCTCCCCATATAGTAGACTGGGAAATCCCGCCATAAATTTCACTCGCTACTCCCTTAAAGTGGAACATGATCCTAAACTGACGGCTATCTCCCAAGGATATACCACAGAAGAAAAAGAGGGTATAACCTCATTTCATTTCAAACATGATATGCCAGGAATCAGCTTATGCATTGGCAATTACAAGAAAAGGACTTTAATGTTACTTCCTAGATTTTTCGCAGACACCACCAGCATGCCTAATTACACAACCCGCTTAACTCTTTACTATCATCCCCGCCATGAATATCTTCTTGAAAGATTTGATTTAGAAGAAGACAAATTAGCTTCTATATTGTTAAATGCAAAACAAACAATAGAATCTAAGGAATGTCTCTCATTCGCAGAGAAAGATCTCACAGCAGAGGAATTAGCTATGGTAAACACATTAAACGATGGCATTCTCCCTCTACAGAGACTTAAAAATATTGTTTTAGCCAAAAGAGATTTTGACCCAATTCAACATTACCCGTATTATTGGCAAATCTTTGTGGAAACTCCATGTAATTACCACATTTATTCTCGTTTAGTACAACCGACTGGAGAAAGAGAACAAGGAGGGATGGTATTCATCCCAGAAAAATTATATTCCATAACAAAATACAACAATAGGAAACCCCAAACAGAAAAAGAAAAAGAACAATTCAACCTGTTCTTATGGCCAATCACTCTTAAGCCCATTTTTGAGGACGGAATTTGTAGCATAATACCAGCTTTTCGAGGAAGAACATTTTATATTTCTACAGATGAAAACCCAATTATAAATAATATTATAAACAATATTATATTTCAAGATAAAAACATATTACCCCAAGAATGGGACGTCGGAGAAGTCGACGCAATAGCATATCTGAAAAATAAGAGTTTAAAAGAAGCATTACATGAGCATTCTCTATCCTCTGAAAAACTTCAAAATATCATTCACAAAAAAAGTGCCGAGTTATGGATGTATATATCTCAACAAATTCAAGTTCACAGAGATACTCTTAAAGAGTTTTATCATGATTTTCTATTAAGAAATCAATTCAAAGAGGTTCCTGCAGAAGAATTTTATCAACAATTTTACCAATGGACCAACCTTAGATTAGATTCCTTGATCGATCATTGGTATAATACAAAACAAGTACCCCGCCTCGAAATACGAAATGCCAAAGTAATTAAAATCGAAGACCCGGAGGAACAATCATTTTACCCAGAAGTATTATATAGTTTCAGTGTATTTAACGAGAGTGACGTCCCCGGAATCGTGATGACAACTGATTTACAAAGCTGGATTATCCCCCCTCATGAAGGTCGAGAAATCCAGACAAAAGAGCTGAAAGAACCACCCTTCCGCACAAATCGTTATTATCTAAACCGTCCATTTTCCCAGAATTTCCCGTCATACGTGAATTTGGAACTGGAGAACAATGTTATAAAAGATACTACCTGCAAAATAACCCACATTGATTCCATTACATTCTGGAAGCAAAGAAACGAGAACGAGATCATTGTCGATAACGAGGATCCTGGATTCAGAATTGTCAAAGCAAAAGGCTTTAAACTCTTGTCTTTGTTCCAAAAAGAGAATAATTATAAAGCATATTACACAAATTATAGACAACAAAAAGCATGGACTCCCGTAATAAACCATCATTTTTACGGTTCTCCCATCCAAAGTGCATATATAAAACAAGCGGATGCAGGCAAGCAAAAAGTGGAATGGAATACAGAATTACCACAGAAAGGGAAATATGAAGTGTTTTTTTATCATCCAAGTCCCCAAGATAAGGTGAAAGACCCAAGACAAGAATTTTATTACTCTGTTTTCGATGGTACACAAGAACACGAAGTCGTTATTCACGTAAATCATGACGAAATAGGATGGATTTCCCTTGGTGTATTCCATTTCACGAAGGAGGCAAAAGTAACTCTATGCGATCGAGATCGTAAAGAAAAAATCGAATCGAAATACTATGGTGTCGCACCACAAGAACTTACAGCAGATGCCATAAAATGGGTTCGACTACAAGAATAGATCCAAAAAACAACATATAATTACATTCGAAGACCCTTATTCTGATAACAACATTTTCATACAACAATTCCGAAATAGTTTTTATCCTTTAATGATGCTATTTATTCTTTTATCTTTAAATTTGTGCAAGGATAAGTAGCGTGATCATGGTTATTAACGAGAATCCCGTTGATTCTCTGATCAATGAAACTTTTCGCACAACATATCTTTGAAACCGGAAATATCACGGCACATAACATCGTCGTCTGGACTGATTATTTCTGGAAACTTTCCCCTTCCGACAAGAAAACCAAAGCGTTATGCAGCAAATGGATCAACTATGCCTATAACATAAATCGTTTCAACGACAAAGTTGCCGTCCCGGCTGCCGACTTACTGGCCAGAATCGGAAATTTTAAAGATGCCAAAATCATCTTGAAAAAAGCGATTGCCAGTCAAAAGGAACTTAAAAATGAAAATCAGAAAGTTTATAAACCTCTCGAACTGAAATTACGGGATATCAACAATGGCAAATTATAAAAAGACAGAGAGTGTGACGTATGTATATACGGACACTCTCCAATTTTTATTCTTCCCAATACCCGAAATGATTCGAGCGGAACACCCGAACCTCCCGACGTAATTGGTCCAGTTCATGTTGCATTTCATGTAATCGTCCCATCAACTCGTGGATGACACCAATCCCCTCAATATTCACGGACAAATCCTCGTGCCAACGGACAAAACGTTCCAAATCACGTAATTGTGATTCGAGCAAATAACGTTCTCCATCGACCTCCCGGATATCAATTAACCCGTCTTCTTCCAAAGACACGATAAATGAAGGATCCACGTGACTTTTCTGACAGTATTCCCTAACTATAATTAAATCTGTTTCCATAACTCTTTCCCTTTAGCTAAGTTTTTGTAATTCCTGGAATAACTCTTTCTGCTTTTCCGTCAAATTTGTTGGAATCTCGACAGAATAAGTCACGATCAGATCACCAAATTTTCCCTCTTCCTTGTAGACGGGGAAACCTTTTCCCTTCAACCTTACTTTCGCCCCGTTCTGTGTTCCGGGTTTTACTTTTAATTTCACCTTACCATCCATCGTATCCACCACCTGTTCTCCACCTAAAACAGCCGAGTAAAGGTTTAAAGGAGCCGTCACGTACAGATCATTCCCTAAACGTTTGAACACCGGGTCCTCTGCTATCACGAACGTAATATACAAATCGCCCGCGGGTCCCCCGTTCACACCGGGTCCACCTTGTCCTTTCAATTTAATCGTTTGCCCGTCAGCTACTCCGGCCGGAACGGTAATACGTATATTTTTACCATTTACCGACAACACTTGTTTGTGTGTCTGTGCGGCATCATGGAATGACAGATGCAATTCGGCATTATAGTCCTGACCCCGGAATGCGGCAGAACGTCCTCCTCCTCGACGAGAACCGAATAACGATTCGAAAAAGTCCGAAAACTCACCATCTCCCCCCATGCCGGAGAACCCGCCTTCCGACGACCAATGGGCTCCACCCCCGAAACCTCCGCCGCCTTGCTGCTGGTAACGCTGTCTCTGGGCCTCGAATTCGTCGGCATGTTTCCAGTTCTCTCCATACTGGTCATACTTCTTCCGTTTCTCCGGATCACCCAACACCTCATTCGCCTCGTTTATCTCTTGGAAACGTTGCTTGGCATTCGGATCGTCCGGATTCAAGTCCGGGTGATACTTTCTGGCCAGTTTCTTAAAAGCCTTCTTGATGTCATCCTGTGAAGCACTTTTATCAACTCCTAAAATTTTATAGTAATCTATGTAGGCCATACTTTTATAATTTATACATTTGTAATACGTTCATACAAACTACGTACCAACCTGTGATATACGTTCTAAACTGACGCCTTGTTACGAGCTGACTGACAAAGTGACAAACAAAAAAAGAGAACTCTCCCTAAGTCCTATTTAAGACGGCGCCCCACCCAAACATTCCTTACAAACATCTAGTAATCATCCCTCTCTACACAATAGAGCTGTCTACACATACAAAGAGGACTTTAGGATATTCCGTCCTCTTTGTATAATTCCCAATATCATTTTTTCTTTAATAACTGCTCTTGAATTATACTTTCAAAATTCTCAGGTCTAGCACCAACTTCAACTATTGGTTTTCCCCCAACCGGTATAAAAAAGAATGTCGGTAAAGCCTCAATATCATAGACCCGGCATAATTCTCTTTCCACATCTGCATTTACTTTATAAAAAATCACCTGATCCTTATATTTTGCCGCTAACTTTTCCATGATAGGAAGCATCTTCATACAAGGTCCACACCAAGATGCCCAGAAATCAATAACAACAGGTTTATCTCCTTTTAAAACAAAATCACCCCCTTTTTTATAATCAAAAATATGTTCTAAAAAATATTCTCCTGTAATCGGATTCAATTTTCCAGATTCAATTTTCACATTCAAATCTTTAGGAATCAACTCATCTTCAATTTTCACCAGATCATAAGGTTGGAAATACATTTTCGAGCGACGCACATCTATTGACAATATTCCTTCCTTTAATAATCCTACCCCCAAAACGGAACGTTGCAAACTCTTATTTTCTGGAATAAGAACATTTTTCATCATATTCTTAACAAATAAACATTCATCTGCAACTTTTACTTGCCCAGTCTTTATCGGGGCTTCATACCCCAAATTAATATTTAACTCCTGACCTGCCTTTTTCCCTGTAAATAAAGCAAAATCTTCCGGAGACATCGCAATTATATCTTCACACCATGAATCAAATGCAAGAGAATAATTTTTCCCATTAATCACAACCGGACAAAGTAATGTTCCATCTGTTTCTAGCACACAATCAACACGATAATCCAATCTCATGTAGGGAGGACGATAGGGGATTGAAGTTGTAATTTTCTGTCGTTTACCATCTAGCGTTATCGTTGCTCCGCGAAACAAGCGGGTGTTGATTGTACCTGCCACTCCTAATTTTCTAAGATAAGGAGCATCTTTCAGTACAAGTATAGAAAAGTTATTACTGAAAATATTATTTCCAAAAGAAATTTTATTTATTTTCATCGTTTTAATAGTTTCTATTCCTCTAGTTTTTGCCACGTTAGATAATGATTTTTGTACTTCTTGATCAATTTCTAATTTTTCCACGTATTCAGGTAAAACGGCATTGGCTCCATTAATATCTAAAACGAAATCTGCCTTTATGTCATTAACTAATAATTCCAATATAATTTTACCATCAACGGTACGATAATCAAGAACCTCTACCGATGTATTCTTAGACTGTGAAAACACACTAAAGAACACAAAAACACAACATATTAATACAAATATCCTCTTCATATCATTACTTCTTTTTATAACGAACTATTTTTTCACCTTGTTCAGTCTGTATGGTCATATTTACAGATCTTTTCCCTTTTAATTCTGGAATCCCTTGTGTTATACTTTCACAGAAATCATATTTTTTTGTCTGTCTCCCGTTAATTTTCAACACCTTATCTCCAACTGAAAGAATATCCCTCATCTTTCCCCACACGGTAGACACGATAAGATTTCCATCTTTTACACGTACTCTAAAATCTGGAAACCTCTGCCCCAAGTCATTCTCCTGTGTATACGCTTCAAAATAAAAACGATGACGAGAATAATCAATAGTAAGCTTCCCATAATCCAACAATTTCATCCCCAATAATGTATAAGGGGTATCTGAGGTTTCAGCAAACACATGACAGAAACGAGTTCCCGCAAATGAGACTAGAGGGAAATGAACCCGATGAATCACCCTAGCTTTTGCGACACCTGCAACTCCCAGCCCTCCCTCTCCATAACCTTCTATAACATTCTCAAATGCACGAGAAGTAGATAAGCGCTCATAATCACTTGTTTTCAAACTGACGAATCCAGAACTTCCGGTATCAAACAATACTTTTATCCCATTTCCCAATCCTGCTTGCAATTCAATTATCGGCATCACTCCCTCCTCAACAAAAGGAACTGATTTACGTAAAGAAACATTTGTCTGCTTTTCTGCCGTCGTGATAGTAATTATCTGTTGCTTAGAATCTATCTCCAAAATCATATTTGCCAACAGATCACTCCCAATCAATCCAACCACCCCAAAGCAATCAAAAGAAAAATGGCCCATTTGTAAAACAGGAATGTTCTTAAAATTTATACCTTTATCAGAAGTTTCTAAACACTCTAATTCTACAACAGGATAAGATATTGACTGATTATTGACATCCTTTACTTGAATCTTTGTTACAATTTTCAGTCCTAACTCTTGGCATAAATCAGGAGACAGAGAAGTTTGTCCTCCCGTGTCAAAAATAAAATTTTGTAACTTCCCATTCACGAACATTTCAATAATCATTTTCCCTCCAACAATTCGATAAGGGATAACGGATTTACCCTGTTGGGCCCAAGAAGCGTGAAGTCCCCAAATTAAAATTAAAAACAATATAATCAACAATCTACGTTTCATCCCTTTATTTTTTATTCTTCTTGGCTATTTTTTCTGCCTCAACAAGAGCTTGATAGGCATTCACAATTCCTCCGCTCTGGCATAGTTGCTCAAACAAAAAAAGATCTTCTGACATTCGACCATTTATTCGGCAATTTTTTTGAACTTCCACTCCTTTGCGAGAAGAAACTGTTTTCAACAGCACATCTCGAATTTGATTGCCAGTTAATTGCGGATAATATGTTTTAATTAAGGCTGCAATACCTGCAACCGTAGCCGCCGCCAAACAAGGCCCAGATGCAGACTTATAAGTATCACCCACATTGGGTGCAAAAATTTCCACTCCTGGAGCAAAAAGATCAATACCTTGAATCCCATAATTTGATGCTATAGACGGATTACCAGCCTTATCCGAAGAGGCAACAACCAGCAAATTAGTTAAATCCTTTCCTCCATCCATCCAGCGATTCGGATAAAAAACAAGTTGAGACACATCAAAGGACAGATCCCACGTAGGAACAACAACTAACACTCCTTTACTTTCAGCATAACGTATCGCCTCAATCATCCATTGTTTCTGCTCCCTGGGATAAACTGTATTTTGTTCGCCCAACAATATGATATCCACTTGATGATCGACAGCGTAACGTATTGCCAATGCCATATCTTTCAAATAAGGTTCTCCACTCTCCGCAGAAACCACCAGATTCATAATTTGAGCATTCTCTGCTATCGGACTATTACGTCCTTCTATTCCACGTCTTCCAGCTATAATTCCGGCTACCATGGTATTAACTTCCGAATTCAACGTTAATAAAATATTATTACCATATATTCTGTCATTAATATCCATATAATTATCCCCGACAATCTCCTTACGCAAATCAGTTCCATTCTCTTTCAAAACTCGTTCATAGCTTTCTTTCATCCTTTTCTCTGCCTTGTCGCCAAAGTAATAATTATATGTTCCCTCCCAAGCTTTATCATCTCCTCTCTTCTCATTCATACTCCATGCCATCAGGTATAACGCAATATCTCTTAGGCTATCTCTCGGACTATTTTTATCAATACAAGCTACAATATCTTCTACAGTAAATGACTTCTTTCCGGGATTCCTATCTCTCATTTGTTTGTCAAATATCTGAACGTATTCTCGAAGTACATTAGCAAATAATAAACTCCCATACTCAGAACACAAGCGAGATGACGGCATCACGATATGTTGATAATATTTGTACTCGTCCATATCTGCCGGAGGATCTAGAGACACCCTTTTACCATTAACATATTTGAAATAATTTTTCCCATCAAAAAAATAGGAGCCATATTTATCTTTCAAACGTAGGAATTCCCTATCACCCTCTACCATTAATTTCTCCATCACCTGTCCATCTGCTGCACCTAAAAAATTCCAACCATGTAAATCATCCACATATCCATTTCTATCATTATCTTTTCCATCTGGTTTTTCTTTGGGATTCGTCCATATATTATTTTTCAAAGCTTCATGTTCCCAATCAATTCCCCCACCAATTAAAGCAACAATCGGCTTAGATTTTCCTTTCTTATTTTTTAAAAACTGATATGCTTTATTGATTGCTGCTCCATATACATGATCTGCCTCAAATGAACAATTGTACCAATCCAAATCCTTTTGTGCCTTAACAGCACTTTTCTCTTCTAACTGGGCATAAACTACCCTTATCGTCAGCAATAAGCTAACGAAAAATAACCATTTCATTTTCATACTTGTGATATTTTACAATACTAATTTAGCAGAGGTAGGACAGCAATTCTTGTTATGTCCCACTTATAATTTTTCTTCAAATAATTTACTACAAAATCATAATACTTGATAATCTTCGGATATTTATCCTCCGGATAAAGACTCAAAACTACATCTCGTTCATACCGGATGGCCAAATACATGTAATCTATAAAATTCCTTTGAATTGACGTATTACTAATACTTTTTAATGGAGCAATCCTGAAATTTTTTGGGCCCATTTGTCCAGGGAAACCCCTTGTTTTATAATAATTTATATTATTTTCAGACCCTGTTAAGTAAACAATTTGAGTCTCATAATCAAAATCATTCTCAAATTCTGAAGGAATAACAATATTTCCCTTAGTGACAATCCTATACAAAATCTCCTTTAAAATAATCCCTCTTCTTTCCATGTATTCTTCCGGAGTTTGTGGACGAACAATGCGGGAATAAAGTAATCCCGGTACATCTCCTTCCAGACAGAATGCCCAAAAATCCATACCATCATATTTCGTCGTACTTGGGCTAGCTCCCAAAGGCGAATCAAGATACATGTGATAAGCCAAGTAAATATATATTGGTAATACCCGATCTGTCAACTCCGGAGTCAAAAAAGCAAACACATGATTCTTCATGAAATCCACGTAAAAAGCAGCTTGTTCATCATTCAATGGAGAACCATGGACCGCTCCTCCACTAGATCCAACCCAAGAACGATCAAAATCTTCTTCTTTCAAATTTTTATATATCAGATAAGTTTTAAACTTATCAGCTATTTCAACTAAATCTTGATCCCATGCATTATTACCTTCAGGAAATTCATAACGTAATTCCATTTCCAAAGGGCGAGGAGTCAATATTTCATCCTCATGACAAGAACTTAACAAAAAAAACGCAAGTCCCACGAATATTGTACTTATAATTTTCATCTTACTATTAATATTTAGGATTACCTAATCGATTTTGAATTAATCCTGGATTACGATCCATTACTTCTTTAGAAATGGGCAATGTATAAGCAGCATCTTCTTTCTCCATTGTAAACCATTTTGCTGGCACTCCTCCTTCTTTCCACACACGAGTGAAGCTAGGCATTCCATAACGCCTCAAATCAAACCAACGATGCCCTTCGAAACAAAGTTCCCGACGACGTTCATTCCTTACAAACTCAAGTAATTCATCCCCGGATAATCCTGATTTATCTTTATATTTCTCTTCTGATATTCTTTTTTTTCGCAATTCATTTACCGCATTCAATGCAATCATCGGATCTGTTTTAGCAGTTGCCTCTGCCAAAATCAAGTAAGCTTCGGATAATCTCAGAGCCAACATAAATTTATCATCAGAAGGAATACTCTCTCCCAAGAACATGCATTTATTTACAGCCAAATAACACACGGGAGTATAACCATATTCCGGTACGAGATAAAATTGTTTACGCAAATCACCTTCATCTTCATAATTATCAACTAACTCATCTGAAGCATTTATAAGTACCCGATGATCCTTCACACCATAATCACCCGTCAAATCATAAGTAAACTTGAGAAGATCATTTCTCTTTCCAAACGCCCAAATTGTCTCCGGATTATCATAAGTTACATAATTAGGAAATGTAACCCCATCATAAGAAAGTGAACGCAAATCATATAATGCAAAATCCCAATCCTTAATCACGTTCTTAGCATATTTTGCTGCCTCTTCAAGATTGTTCATATAAAGATTCACCCTAGCTTTCAAAAGTTGAACTGCAGGTAATGTGATTCGGTAATTAGGCAAAAATTGTTTTTCTTTTGGAAGCATCAAAAAATATTTTTCCGCTTCATCCAAATCCCTTACAATCTGGTCATATACCTCTCCGACAGTTTTCCGCTTATCATAACTGATACTCAAAGCACTGGTTAATTTTAGAGGAACCCCTAAAGCTTCTTTATTATAAGTATAAGGCTCTCCAAACAGGTTCACCAATTGCAAATAGTAAAAAGCTCTTAATGCCAACGCCTGAGCCTGCACGTGAGCTTTATCCTCTTCTGTTCCAGAAACTTTTTTAATATAATCCAATGCAGCATTCGCACCTAAGATCAAATTATAATAAGTTTCCCAAACCTTTTGATAATTACCAGCATCTTTCATCGTCATCTGTAAATCCGGATGCCATGAAAAAAGTTGCATAAAAGCCTCTCTCTGATTAACATTTACCTCACTCCAAGTAACATTCTCATCAGTTATTTTCACATCATCATCTAAAATGTTGTGAAAAACGAACAATGGGTCGCTCGTAGAAGAAGGATAAGCTGATCCTAACAACATCTCGTCTAATGCAGACGCTTGTTCTGGTATATATTCATTCGGAGATTTAGGCTCCAAGAACTCCGAACAGGAGACGAACAGAAGAACAATTGCAAATATGAATATCTTTATTTTCATATCTTCTAAATTTAAAATCCAATATTAATACTAAAAGAATAATTCCGGGGCATAATGCTATTCCCCAATTCAGGATCAAAACCATTAAAACGCTTGGAAGCAATGACGAAAAGGTTACTAACCGATGCATTTAAAGATAGATTTGACACCCCGAATTTCTTTGATATTTCAGGATTCATTCTCCATCCTAAGCTCAAATTACAACATCTCAAGAAAGAAGACTTCACGACCATTACATTCGAATTTTCCCACATCTCTATCATATTTTCCTGACCAGTTGGAACCTCCATCATATAATCTTTCCGAATTAAAGCTGGAATGTTAGTATATTTTTCATCTCCCGGCTTCATCCAACGTTTTACTAAATCTTTGGAAACATTCTTAGTTTCATTAGGCAAAAAAATCTTATTTCTAAAATCTTCATAAGGAGAGGGAAGGCGTTTACGTCCTCCCAAAAGTAACGAGAACATTGTCGACAACGTAAAAGATTTATACCTAGCATTCAAATTCACTCCTCCAGTGAAATAAGGCTCTATCGTCCCGGAATATACAAGAAAACTCGTCGGATCTCCATTATAAGGCTTATCTTCAGACACCTCTAACAAATTGAATTGAGGAGTTCCGTTTTCATGGTTCAATCCTGCAAAGCTATAAGACCAAAAAGCCCCTACAGGATAACCTTTTTTCATCACTTTTTCGGCATTACCCGATAGGTATTCATACAAACCGGGTTCTCTAGAAGGACCAACTCCCGTTGTGTTCCAGTTTTTGGATGAATTTACACTTACATTTAGTGCAAAATCTTTTGTTTTTACCGGCACAAAATTCACTGTGACTTCAGCTCCTTTATTATAAATAATCCCTCCATTTATTTCCATTGAACTCAATCCGTTCTCGTAAGGTATCTCTTGGCCGATAATTGCATTGGAACGCCGGGTATAATATTCAAATACGACAGAAACCTTTTGAAATAATTCCAAATCTACCCCGAAATTCCATGTCCGTGTCCGTTCCCATGACAAGTTTGGATTAGGAATTCGGGCAATAGAAGAAGAATATTCATTAAATACTCCAGCTACTCCTCCTTGATACAAAACCAAATCCGGACCAATCTTTTGCAAAACATTTCCTTGAATGCCATAAGTAGCTTTCAAATTCAATTGAGACAACCACCCGATCTGACTCTGCATAAACGGTTCCTCACTCACGCGCCAAGAAACACCAAAAGAATATTCAGGGTCAAACCGATGATTCACATCTTGACCGAAACGATTGGATGCTTCATGTCGAAAATTAGCATTCAACACGTAGCGATCCGAAAATGAATAAGCTACCGTTGCAAATAATGAAAAGAAATTATCTGTTTTTCCATAAATCTTGGCACTATTACTATATAAACGGTTAAACAATTCTCCCACGCCACCTTGCGTTTTTCTCCCGATAGGCTTAAAATCACTCCAAGCCGTAGGTGCAATCAATTTATTTCCACGACTCTTCACATATCCCCATAATGTATTGGAATGCTCCTCACTAATCGTTGAACGAACTTCTGTGGCAAGCATCATATTCAAACGATGCCTCTCTGCAAATGTTCTTGAAATAAGCAATTGATTTTGAATATTATAAGTTTGCTGTATCGCATCGGATGTAAATACATCTCCACCGAAAGGCAAAAGTGCTGCTTTAAACCAAGGATCATCTGGTTCAACGCTATCAAAATCATATCCTCGATATTCATTTGCTACCGCATAAGTTTCCTCCTCTCGGAATGATTGTCGATTTGAGTTAGAATAAGTGTATCCTCCTGTAAACTGATACTTCAGCCAATCCAAAAGTTGCCATGACAAAATCAGATTTAAAGACAAACGATGATTCTTTACATCCGAACCACTATGATCCAATTCATTTAAAATATTATAACTCAATGTTTCCGATTCGTTATTAAAACCATACGTACTTCGTCTTTTATAAAACAAACGTTCACCCTTCTCATCAAAAGCAGGTAATGCACGACTTGTTGACAATGCGTAACTTAACGGATTAACACCAGAAGCATATCCCGCATTTTTTGAGATTGTCCCATTCATCCCAACATTAATTTTAATTCGATGCGGAAGTTGCATTCCGACAGAAATACTAGATGTTAAACGTTCCCCATCATTCTTCACTTCTTGACCATGATTGTTATTATAACCCAAAGACACCCGATAACTCACTTTATCTGTTCCTCCAGATATACTAAGACTATGAGTTTGACTCAATGTCACCCGGGTTAATAAATCCAACCAATCTGTATTCACCATTTCTAATGCACTCTTACGGCCCAAATATTCATCTTGATTAATATCTCCATCAATATACATTTTCATCAAACCTTCGTAAGTATAAGGTTGTTTCAAAGGTTCTTCACCATATCGAGCTCCATAATTATATGCTTCTTCCGCAAATCGAATCCTTTCCTGTGAATTCATATAGTTGAACCGATCGTACGTGGGTGCTGGTGCATACGAGAAACTTCCAGAATAATTAATAGACATTCTTCCTGTTTTGCCTTTTTTCGTTGTTACCACAATAACCCCGTTTGAGGCTCTGGACCCATAAACAGCAGTTGCAGAAGCATCTTTTAATACTGTAATTGTTTCGATATCATTTGGGTTTAGCCAAGAGATTTGATTCCCTAAAATATTTTTTAAGTCATCTGCCATATTCGTCATCAAATCAATCGGAATCGGATCATCTTGAATAATACCATCCACAACCCAAAGAGGATCCTGATTACCCAATAATGTTGCAGTTCCCCGAATTTTAATTTTAGGGCTTGCCCCAACTCGAGAACTCGTATTCATAATCATCATTCCTGCAACTTGACCTTGTAACATCTGGTCTATTGTTGAATAACTAGGAATCATCACATCATCAGCTTTTATCACAGTATAAGAACCGACCATATCTTTTCGATTCACCGTTTGATAACCTGTACTCACGACCGTCACCTCTTCCATCTCATTAACCGCCTCTTTCATCACCACGTTAATCATAGCCTGACCGCTATATTTTACTTCAACTGTCTGCATTCCTACAAAAGAGAATACAAGTACCAACTTATCTGAGTTTGTCGTTGCAATCTCAAATTTTCCTTCAATATCAGTAGCAACTCCAACCTGCGTACCTTTTATCAAAACAGTTACCCCTGGCATAAGACCACCTCCCTCATCCTTCACAATTCCTTTTATCGTGTACTTTTTCAGCTGATTTAAAGAATCGGTCACACTCTCTTTTAAGGGAAGAATTAAGATATAATCTTTCATCAACTTATAGGTCATTCCACTTCCCTCTAAGATTTTTGCCAGAAACAATTCCATCTCAACATCTTTAAAATTAGCAATGATTTCTTGAGAGGTACTAAAGTTATTATCACTATAAATCACGATTTTATTTGTTTGGCGTTGAAATTCTGTTAACGCCTTTTTAATTGTCGTGTTTCCCAACTTCATTGTAATTCTTTGTTGAGAAAAACCATTTCCCAATGTCGTAATCACGAGAAATACACACATAAACAATGTCAATTTCATAATCATACAAATTTTCCACCACCTGTCTTTCCCAGACACAGGTTTGTGCTCTTGACTTTTTTTCATACATTTGTGTTATTAAGTTTTACTTTATTCACCTCTTTCCAAAAGGAGATGAATATCATCGGGTAATGTTGGTCGCATTATCCGATTTTTTATTTATTTTAATTACATCATTTGTTACTATAAAAGAAATATTCGTGACCTCCCCAATCATATTCAAGATATCTTGTATATTATCGTATTTTCGAAATCCACCGGAATAAAGCACCTCTTTTAATACATCATCCTCAAATTCGTACTGGATATCGAACCAACGACTTAACTTTTTCATCAACAAGTCCAAAGGTAAAGCATCAAATCGGAATATACCATTCGTCCAAGCAATATAACTTTCAGCATCAACCTCTCGTACCAAAGTTTCCCCTGTTCGCCGGTTAAATACAAACTGTTCGTTAGGTACCAACCGAGCATTAGAACCATCAACAGCAATCTTTACAGCTCCATTTACTAAAGTTACTTCTACCCGTTCTTCATCCTCATAAGCAGACACGTCAAACAATGTCCCCAACACCCGAACATCCGCTTCATTTGCATGTACAATAAACGGTTTCAATGAATCTTTTGCAACCTCAAAACAAGCACCTCCAGATAAGAAAACTTCCCGACTTTTTCCATTAAAACTAACTGGGAAGCGTAATCTTGATCCAGAATTTATAACCACCAGACTTCCATCTACCAATCGCAAACGATACTCCCCGCCTTTAGGTACGATCAATTCATTATATACTTGTTCTTCCTGAGATTTTTCCAAACCTTCATTCCGGTACTCCAAATAAGCAGAATCAGAACAAATAATCGCACCTTTTTCCTCTATCATGCTCATTTTCGCTACACTCAATTCCTTCGTCTCTCCCGTCGAAAGCACAAGCGTCGCCTGCCGGGGTTGCCACTTCGGCAGGGAAGCAACAGGAACAATTTCATCTTTCGAAGTAAAGAGCCATATCAATCCAATCACACATATTAAAGAAGCTGCAACAGAAGCACTTCTAACAATCCAACGTATCCTTCGTCTATTTCTCCGCCGCCCTTGAATTTGTTCCCAAGCGACCTGTTTCTTTATCACTACTCGGGAATTAGCCCATTTTCCGCTATACCACAAAGAGCAAAATTTCCGGTATGTTTCCCTATTCTCCCCATTCTCCTCTAACCATGCTTCAAGTTTTTCCTGACCTAAGACGTCTAATTTAGACGCTAAGTCTTCCAAAATTAATTCATGTATATCTTCCGGTAACTTCATAATTACTTATTTTTACCAGTAAGACCTAAAAAAACAAAAAACGGGTAGGGTAAAATCGATTTTTTTGAAAAAATAATTCTAATAATTAGAAAACTTTCGAAGAAAATAAAATAAGACTTCTGGTCCCATTGAAGCCAAACGTTCCCGTAAACGTTTTGTCCCCTCTTTTAAAGCAAACTTCACAGTGTTTATAGAAATTTTCAATTCCTCTGCAGCTTCTTTATATTTCAAACCCCGTAACATCACACGTTCCACTACTTGCCGGGTTCTTTCTGGTAGTAATTCTACCTCTTTCATTACAATATCCATTCGTTCCTCGTCAATATCCTCTACCACGTCTACAAAGATATCTATCACTCCCAATTCTTGAGAATCGCGTAATACATCTTTTTTCTGAAGAAAAGAAATTGCCCGATTCCTTACCGCAGAATAAAGATAAGAACCAAGAGCTCCTTCAGCCACCTTTAACAAATAATCATCCTCCCACAATTTTACAAAAAAATCCTGCACCAGATCCTCTGCTGCAGAGCTATCCTTCAAAAATTCATCAGCAAATAGCACTAAAGGACGATAGTAACGATCAAACAAATGTTGAATACCGATAGTCTTATCCTTTCGCATGAAAGCTAAAATATCCTGATCTGAAGAATACATACTAACACTTTTGTACAAAAATATTAATTCTCTCTCTCATTATAATACAATTTCAACTGAAATTCACTTTATAATCAACGAGGACAGAAACACCTCTAATTAAAAAAATGCCGGACTTGTTTGTCTCGGCATCCTTTATCAAGCATTACAACAATATGTTATTACTGCAAAATATAATTCTCAAAATACAATTTAAACCGATCTTTCAAAAGATCTTTAATCTTTAGCATCTTATCCATCTCTATCTTTCTCATCTCAAGTTCAGATTCCACGAAATAACTAATAAATTGATCCTCTCCCAAACTTTCGATCAATTTGATCTTCGTATCGATCTCATTCTCATAGATTTTCGTCAACTCTTTCACATCATTCTTTTTCAACTTCAAGACCTTTGCTTGAGCCTTCACGGTACTATCTATTTCACTTTTAATCGACAGGCTTTTCTCCAGCAACAGTTTACGTACCGTGGCATCATCTCCTAATTGTTTCTTGAAAGCATTCACCCGACGAGCCATATCCTCCAAACTCATTTTCTCCCCTTTCTTCAGCATTTCCTGCTCCTCTTCCAAGTTTTTCAAATATTGCTCATACGTCAATTCTGCTTCTTGCGGAGTATACTTAAACGTGATGGGTAACGTCTTTTCAAAACGCACAGCTTTTCCCTCTGACATAGCCGGTTTCCATTTTGGCATACCGGCAATCACCCGAAGAGCCTCCGCGTCCAAAAGAGGATGAGCAGATCGAACCACACGGGCATGGGTCACACTTCCATCTTTCTCAATGACGAAAGTAACAAATACCCGCCCATCAATCTGGTTAGCATACGCCTCTTCCGGATACTGCACATTTTCCCCGATCCATTGATTCAAATTCCCGTTAAATTCCGGTTGTACCTCGGCAACAACCATAATTGTCGTGTCTTCATCCATCAGCCGCACGCCCATATCCCGCGCCATCACCGGGGTCACCAACCACCCCAATCCAAGCATACACCCCATAACAAGTGTCGCTTTAGCCCAATTGTAATTCTTTTTCATATCATGTATATTTATCAAATAGTTATCGTATCCTCTTACAAAAACAGAGCATAAAGCTACAATTAATATTAGAATTTCGAATATTTAATCCTGCTTTTTCTTGTCATTGATTGACAGGAATACTGAAGATTTGACATAAAATTGGTGTCAAAAAGTCCTCAAAACCCATTGGCACATGGTTTGCAATAAGCATAGGTGAATGCAGGTTCACAAAGAGCCTGGATCCAATAAAATGATAATGTTGAACTTAAAGATAGGAGACTAAAATTATGATGCCTGTAAGAAGAACTCAAAATTGGTTACCAAGTATCTTTAATGATTTCTTTGATAACGAGTGGATGACAAAAGCAAATGCAACCGCACCTGCGATTAACGTGATCGAATCCGAAAAGGAATATAAAGTAGAAGTTGCTGCGCCGGGTATGACGAAAGAAGATTTCAACGTTCGCATAGACGAAGACAACAATTTAGTGATCTCCATGGAGAAAAAGAGCGAAAGTAAAGAAGAGCAAAAAGAACATCGCTACTTACGTCGGGAGTTTTCATACTCTA
Organism: Butyricimonas faecalis; assembly: GCF_003991565.1. Lineage (NCBI taxonomy): Bacteria > Pseudomonadati > Bacteroidota > Bacteroidia > Bacteroidales > Odoribacteraceae > Butyricimonas > Butyricimonas faecalis. The sequence continues at coordinate 2,759,525 of NZ_CP032819.1, forward strand.
AATTCCAACAAACCATGATTCTACCGGATGACGTGGATAAAGAAAAGATCGCTGCGGGAGTTGAACACGGTGTTCTGACCATCGATCTGCCGAAATTATCCCAAGAAGAAGTCAAGAAAGCAGAAAGAAACATTGAAATAAAATAAGATTAAGGTAACCAAAGGGTGGGTCGCCGCTATTGTGAACCGCCCCAAAAAAAGAAAAGAGTTCGGTAGTGTACCGGACTCTTTTCTTTTAACCCTCCTTCAATTCTTTTATCGTTGTTTTAATCAATATTTTCGTCTAAAGCTTATTCAAACTTTTCAGCATAAAGTTTTGCTGAAATAAACAATCACCCCATACTAGTATGTATAGGAATCTTCTCCTACATATTTCTTACACTTCTGGCTGTCACAAGTCGATCGATTATCCATCATCTATCCATCATGTATTGTGTAGAGTAATAGATGATCAACACATGATCAATACATGATCAATAGATGAAAGCCAGATATGTAGGAGAGATGTAGGAGAGATGTGCCTTAGTTTTGACACATCCCCTTTCCATGATGTTTTATCTAATTTATCCTTTTTTCAAGGAATCAATTATCAATAAAATCGAGCGGTAATGTATCTTATCTGCAGCATTTGCCGAAAGAATTTTAGCTTTTATCAAACGTTCGATTTTTTCCAACATATCTGCATAATAAGCACCGGATTCATCGATCTGGCTAGTTTTGATTTCTGACTGCCAACCATAATCTCCCTTATCTCCAAACTGTTTATATCTTGATAACCACGAAGCGACATACCCTTGTCCTCGTTCTTCTTCCAAAGCACGCAGTGCAGGTAAAAATTCTTCAACATACCCCATGGGATCTAAACCGTAAAGAGCTAATTCATCCACGGAGGGTGCATAAGCTAAGATTTGATCCTGAAGAGACTTGCCACTTTTCTTACCTACAATCTTACCTACAGAATTTACCGCATTTTGCACCAACATTCTCTGTAATAATTTATCACCATCCGTCAAATGACGACCTTGAATTGTAGGCCCCCAAATTCCGGTATATAAATCATTATAATAATCTTTTAGTGTATAAGGTCGCATACTAACATGTGAAGACAGGAGTACTCCATTATTCAATTCCAAAAGTTTTTTCCCAATAATACCTTTTAAAACAATAGATTTACTTAATGCCAAAGGAAGTCGACGAGTCAATTCATGTTGATCCAACCAATCACTATTACGAAGTTGTTCGATCACCCATAATAAAGATTTCTGTTGAATCTCCCGGGGCACAGATTGCCAACGTTCACCCGAAGTTCCATCTTTCACTTCTGTTAAATAAATACCACCCACGTTTACCAAAGCATTTAATAAATAACGAGTATATTGAGTGCAAAGTTCAACATAGAGTTCTTCACGGCGAGTCATTGCTTCATCGTCTTTTATCCATTCGTCGAAATGTGCTAATATATATTGCAAATTTTTAATTCCATAATCTCCAGCCTTACATGCATCGTCTCCAAGATCTTCTTCAAGAGCACTCGGATCATAACGAGAAAAAACTTGTTGTTTCCCGTAACGATACATGGGATCTCCAACTTTCTCATCTACCCAACTTTCTAATATTTTGGCTTCTTCCTTCACGGATTTATTTCCCGGAATCGGAGAATATAACCATTTTATGGCATAATCATCATACACTCCCATATCAGGAGGAGACAGACGAACTCCTTTATCCTCGGGTTGAGCAACATAATTAAAACGGGCATAGTCCATGATAGAAGGAGTGGTACCATATTTTTGAGTAAATGTTGCAGAACGCAAAGAGTCTACAGGGATGGCACTGGATGCTGCCATATTATGCATTAACCCCAAAGTATGACCTATCTCGTGAGCAAAAACATAGGTCAAAGATTCATCTATAACCTCCTGCGGCATTTTTTTAGCACGTACTCTTGGATCAAGCTGCGAGGTTTGGATGAAGCGCCAGCTATTAATCAATTTAATCACGTCATTATAAACAAGCACCGTTGCATTGATAATTTCCCCCGTACGAGGATCAACCCAAGAAGGACCCATGGCATTCTCCACGGCAATAGGCACATAGCGAATACAGGAATATTTCAAGTTATCCGGATCAAAATTCGGATCATCTTTGGGAAAATCCAAAGCTTTCATCACGTTTTTGAATCCAATTTTTTCAAAAGCCTTGTTCCAAATCAACACAGATTGTTTCAAAGGAGCTTTCCAAGATTCGGGGAAGGCATCATCAATATACCACACAATAGGCTTCACCGGCTCCACGAGTTCACCACGTTCCCAAGCATGCATATCTTTTGGCTCAAGACGCCAACGATTAGCCAACGTGTAATTATAGATGCCATCTTTTTCCATTGTAATGTTCTGTTTGGCGGTAAGGAAGATCCCCACCCGGGTATCCGCGATACGCGGTTTCATTTGTTCTTCAGGTAATAAAAGAATGGTACGATTCACTTTTGTTGTTAATTCATTTTTCTGTACCTCGCTTCCAAAAAAGGACAAGGTATAATCGTAAGTCATATAGGATTCTATTGTAATATTATCCTCAAAAGCTTTAATCTTCCCTAGCGATGCAAAATTGGGTCTCAATCTTGAACTCACCGTCAATATACTATATCTTTCTTCTACAGGTTTCAAAGCGGGCTCATCACCAATAAACATTTCCGTCATATCAATAACAACAGACGTAGAATCATTACTATAAGCCTCAATAACATACTTTTTATTAAATGGATTCATGTAGTTACGTTGTAATGCCAATTTCAATTCAACATCACATTCAACTCTAGAATTCACAGACTCCAATATCATAGAACTGTCCATCTTGACAAATCTGACATGCATCGGATCATTAATCTTATGTCCCACAGTAGCTAATCTGGAATTGCTAGATTCAGCCGTGGTAGAGGCGATTAACAAATCTCTTCCACAATACTTCAAGGGAATTTCAACATAAAGTTTACCCCCTATTTTGTGTAAAGTCATAAAGCCTCCTCTCGCTGTTTCCCGACCGGATTTTTTCATTAACTTGTCATAATCCGTTTCTTTAGCGATTGAAGATCTTTGGACCTCTTTTTTCTTGTCTTTTTGTTTATCAGCCGCAGAAATTATGTTCGTAAAAGAAGTTACGAACATAACTGCTGCAAATAATACAATCCATTTTTTCATACACGCAATTTTTTTACATACAACAATTATTCATAAATAGTATTTCCGATTTTAACGATATCTATACCATATTCCGTTTTTAACCAGCTAACCAATATATCATATTTTTGCTTGACCAAAGGATATTGCAAATCATCTTCCCACTCTTTAGCCGTCCGGAAAACAAGAGAAGCAAGATAAGCATTCAAATCATTCGATTCTGTCATATTACCATCAATACTCCACTCATAATCCATCGTTGGATTTAAAACAAATCCTGCATTCCGAGCCTCCTCAGTATCATCTACATTATTTGAATAGTCACTAATTGCAATAAATTCATCTGGAGCAACAATGGTTGCTGAAGCCACAAGTGATTCTAAGAATACACTCTGCAAATTAGATTTATACACTCTCTTTTCTTCTGCAGACATATCGGCTACACTTTTATTCACGTTGCTAATAGCTATTTGATTATCCAGGTAACGAGCATATACATCTTTCCAACTTAAAATATAATCCCATATGCCCCAATCAAATTTACGAACTTGTAATTGCACGGTTTCAGTCAAAAATATTCGTATAGGCATTGCATGGGCTAGAAATTCTTGATCATAGAAATCAAACCAAGTAAGTTGAAGTAAATCAAGCAAGTTTTTCACTTTACCCGGTTCTATAGGATCAAACCGAAATACATCATCACCTAAAGAATTCGAAATTTGCGTCCAATTGAAATCTTTTTCCGAAAATTCATACAAGAAATAACTACCATAAGTCTCGTATAATTTCAAGATTCGTTGATCTGCCATAGCGTCACCTCCTTGAGGAAGTACATAATCAGCTCCAGGCACCTGAATATTTCCAATTTGGGTATCTTTCGCGCAGCCACTTAAGAATAAGATTGCCAACAAACTTATATATATTCTCATTTTCATTTCTATTACATTTTAGATTTCACATCATCTTCCTTGTCTCAGCGGCTCTTTGGCTGATTCATTTTGCTGGAGAGCCGAGTTTTCATTCATCACATCGCTAGGTAGCGGCAAAGTATACAACGGATCCTTTTCATTTAACGTGTATGTTTGCCAAGATGCCGATTTTCTCACTTTGTAAAGATGAGAGATAGAAGGCATACCATAACGACGTAAATCAAACCAACGTACTTCATCAAAACATAATTCTAAGCGCCGTTCCTCACGAATCTCCTTCAACAACACAGTTGCATCGGTTATTGCAGTTTCACTATATTCTTTATAACGATTCTCTCGTAAATGGCTTAAATCATTCCAAGCTGCCACACACTCTCCCTTTTGAGCATAAGCTTCTGACCTATTCAAATAAGCCTCTGACATACGAATGGAGTTTGTCGGAGTCCGAGGTGTTCCGGAAGGATAACTAATACGTTTTTTGGTAATATTCCAGTTTGTACGATTAATCAAGAACCACAAGTTAATACGGGTATCATTGGGGTTTTCTAAAAATTTATTACGCAACTCTGTCGACACAACCATTCCAGGCAAAGAGCGGGTAGGGGTATTGCCATTCCCATACACCCATTCCACTTCCGAATAGTTGTAATTGGAAATACAAGTCGAAGAACTCTTCAGATTGACGTAATTGGTTAAAACTCCACCATTTTCAATTGCCTTCGTGGCTGCCGCAATCGCCTCATCCCATAACTCCATGTGCAAATAAACCCGAGACAAAAGAATATTTGTAGCAGGTAGGTTGATACGATAGCTTCCCCGACGTTTCGGGTATTTCTCAAACAAATCCGATGCAGCCTTCAAATCTGACACGATTTGCTTGTACACGTCTTCCACCGTACTACGAGCCGTCCCGTTTGTTTCCATATTGGCCGTCAATTTTAAAGGAACACCCAAAGCTTGTTTGTTGTAATTATAAGGCTCTCCGTAGAGGTTCACCAACATAAAATAGTAATATCCTCTTAATGCCAAGGCCTCTGCCTTTACTTGATCTCGATCTTCAATTTCACCGATTGCCTCATCAATTCCGTCCAAAACGGCGTTCACGCCCATCAGCCGGGTATAAGTCGGGGAATAAGATTCGCCATACGTAGATGCATTAACTTCCTGTCGTTCCCACATATTTGCTTGCCAAGTATAGAAAGGGAATGCACTCACGGCTCCACTGTAATCTTCTTCATCATCCAAAGAATTTTCATTAAGCATATAATCATCATCCAACAGATACAATGTATTATAGAGAGAACCCGTTGGTTCCGGATAACCAGCCCCTAAAAGCAATTCACTATAATCCGAAACCGTTTTCACGATTACTTCATCCGACGATTCTTTGTTCAGATAGTCGGAACAGGCATTTAAACCAAGTAATCCTAATATACATATCATGAATTGTAATTTCTTCATCATACTATCTTTTACATTTGATGTTCAATTTATATCTTAAAACATTACTTGCAATGACAAGGATGTAACTCGTCTTGCAGGCCAATTGCCTGTTTCCGGATCCAAACCATCCCATTTACTATCGGAAACCCACATGAATGGATTTGTCATACTTGCTTTAATGACAAAACGTTGAGCGGCAATACGAGATAACCATTTTTGATTAAATTCATAAGAAAGTGATAATGAACGACAGCGAATAAAATCCGTGTTTGCAACACGCAAATCTGAATTATTATACATATCATAAAGTTTCCTTTCTGTACTAGCAACCGAAGCTGTTGCCGGAAGATCGATATAAGCCTCAGATGTCGGAATAGAAGGTATATTCGTTTTATCCCCAACTTTCCTCCAACGGAGAGCTAAATCCCGAGATACATTTTGTTCCGGAGTTGGGATCCCATAATTATTGTCCGTGTCATACAACTTCGGTAAACGGGCATGGCCACCCCATTGTACGTTAAACAACGCGAATAATGACCAGTTTCTATATTTAAACATCATGTTTAAACCTCCAGAAAAATCAGGTGTGAATTTCCCGGATTTCACCAAATAATTTAACGGACTTGCTCCATTTAAAACATCCATATAGGCAAATTCCGGTGTCCCATTTTCATCGTTCAGTCCATTATATTTAAAAGAATAAAAGGTTGAAAACGCCTCTCCATCCACCACGGCACTCCCTTCCAAATAATCATTCAATGTATTGATACGTTGATTTTTATTAACCTTATTCTTGGTCTCGCTGGTATTCAAGGATAACTGCCAAGTGAAATCTTTGGTGCGCACAGGGATCACATTAATCACGAAGTCATAACCGGTGTTAGTCATTTCTCCACCATCCACCACTGCATTCTTCATGCCATTTTCCCGTGGAATGTTACGAGAAGAAAGCACATCACTAATCTTCTTAAAATAATTTACCGTAAAATTCAAACGTCCATCCAACAAGGCAGCATCAACACCAAAATTATAAGTTTTTGTTTTTTCCCACCCGAGATCAGGATAAGGTAATGAACTAATATTTAACAAATAAGCGTTATAATATTCATTAACACCTCCATCTTTTGCAATCAAGTAGGGAGAAACACTTTCGACGGCATTTCCCTGAAATCCATAAGATGCAATTAAATCCAAATTGTTCAACCACCACAAGTTTTTCGCAAAACGTTCGGCAGCAACTCGCCACTTAACCCCCACAGACCACGTTGGAGCAAAGCGTTTATTCTTATCCTGTCCAAAACGATTGGAAGCATCCAGGCGAGCACTCGCGTTCAACACGTAACGACCGTCATAAGTATACACGGCAGAAATATACTCACTAAGCTTATTATCAATCTTATTCAGCACCATCGCTTCTCCTTGGGCTAGATCATTATCTAAAAGATCACCTTCCCAGGCTAAATCAGAATAGGTCAGAGGCAATTTAATAAAGGTTTCACCTCGATCTTTCAAATACCCGTAACGCTTACTTGTTGTTCCTCTTGTCTTCGAGGAATTGGTCTCAACACCTAGTTGTAAAGTTAATCGATGAATATCCTCAAACATATGGTCATACACCAAAGCATTTCGAACAGTAACCGTAGAAACATCTGTCAATCCCGTTTCCAATAAACCACCAAAAGGCAAACGAGTATAAGCAAACTCCGGAGCCGAGCTTTCATAAACCCCATAATCATACCCACGCAAAGAGGCAACATAAAAAGAACGTTCTGTTGCATACTTTTTCACGTCTGCAGATGAAGACGAGTAAGAAACTAACCCTTGATAATCCAATCCCGGCAAGATATTCCATTTGACATCTAACGTGGTGCCCCAAGTTTTCGTGTTATTTTCACTTCCTGTATTATCCAACTCATTTTGGATATTGTATAAATAACTCGTTTTATTATTGATGACCGTGCTTGACTCATTGGCCCATTTCTCATGATAATACAAAGAACCATCCTCACTATACATTGGAATTACCCGACTCGTATTATAAGCATAGCTAAAGGGATCCACATCATAAGCAAAGCCTTTCACTTTACGCCACGTCCCTTTCAATAATAAATTTACAATAAGCTTATTATTCATCAAATTAACGGTCGTGTTGGAAGTTGCCGTCAATAACGTAACCTTATTCCCAGTCGCCTCTCCCGTTTCATCTGTATACCCAAGAGAAGTTCTGTTTTGAATCTTTTCAGATCCCCCAGCAAGACTCAAACTATGTTTATGACTAAATGAATTTTGGAAAAGCAAGTCAAACCAATCCGTGTTCGTAGTAGCCATCTTTTCATACTGTTGGTCAAACTCCTTTTTACTAATCTCTTTGTTCAAATAAGATTGCAGCAAACCAGCAAACCCGATAGATAACACTTTTGAAGGATAACTTACCCTATCTTCATACATTTCCTGAGAAAATTCCATCATTTCCTGAGAATTCATCTGGTTATACAAACCATAACGAGGCCTTTGGCCAATGGAGAAATCCCCGCTATATGCGACAGAAACTTTACCAACATTCGCTTTTTTAGTCGTAATAACAATCACACCATTTGCGGCCTCTGAACCATAAATTGCCGTCGCAGATGCATCTTTTAAAACGGTGATCGACTCTATATCATTGGGATTCAACCAAGAAATAGCATTACCAGCCAACTGAGAGATATCATCTGCATCCACTGAAAATTTTGTGTTATCTTCCGAATTGAATGGTTGTGGATCTCTTTGTATTACCCCATCAACGACCCAAACCGGTTCTTGACTACCCAACAATGAAGACACCCCACGAACCCGAATTTTGGGGGAGGCACCAACCATTCCCGTTCCCTGTTGAACAAGCATACCCGGCACCACTCCTTGCAACATCTGATCAATTGAAGAAACTCCCGCCATCATAATATCTTCGGCTTTCATCGTAGTTGCAGCACCCGTGTAATTACCTTTTGACATATTCCCATAACCGGTAACCACTACATCTTCCAAAACTTCTATATCATCCTTCATAACCACGTTTACAGAATCCTGCCCGGTGTATTTCACTTCCTGCGTATGCATCCCGACAAAAGAAAATACCAAGAGTATATTATCAACCTTTGGAATTGTCAATACATAACGTCCATCAGGACCAGTTGTTGTTCCCAACTTCAAATCTTTTACCATTACTGTCACTCCAGGTAAAGCCATGTTTTTTTCATCAACGACTTTCCCGGTAACCGATACGGTTTTCTTCTTTTCATCTTTCATGATAACTTTCAGTATCACGAATTCATCCATAAACTCATAACTCAAGTTAGTTCCAGCTAAAACCTTGTCCAGCACATCCTTCAGCTCCATCTGTACAAATCCGGCTTGTATTTTCTTGTCTTTATTCAATTCATTGTTACTATACACAACCGTCAAGCCCGTTTGTTTTTGAATCTGAGTAAATAATTCTTGATAAGTAACAAACTGATGTTCAATTGTCACTTTCGATTGAGCACCTACGTTTGCAAAAGTCAGGTGCATTCCGATAAACAATAAAATTACACTTAACCTCATAATTTTAAAAAGTTTTCGCAGCTGATTATTTCTCTCGAAAAGCCACTTTGTACCCTTTTTCTTCATACATTTGCATTGTTAGTTAATTATAAAAGTTAATTAAACTTCCTCCCGGGTAGTGCGTCACCACTATTCGGGATTTTTTAGTTTACTGTCACACAATTTCTATTCTATTTTTCGAACCAAAATTTTTCCATCTTTTTCTTGAAAAGCGACTTTTGTCGTTTTCGCAATCATCCCCAACACGTAATCCAATGTCCTATATTTCGTTACCGCACCAGAAAAACGAAACTCTTTCACAGTCTCATCCTCGAACATAAATTGCACACCATACCAACGAGCCAGTTTCACCGTCAATCTATCCAAAGGCATATCCTCAAAATTGAACCGTCCTGTTTTCCAATCTATGATCGATTCGACATTCCCCTTTCGAAGAGTTGCCTCTCTATCTCCTTTGTCCCAAGTTGCGATCTCCCCTGGTACCAATACATATTCATTATTTGGTAAATTGAACCCAACCTTACCGCGTAATAAAGCAACTTCAACTTGTTGATCTTCCTGATAAGCCGATACATTAAATGCAGTTCCCAACACCTGTACTTTAGCCTCCCCAACTTGAACATAAAATGGCTTTTGCGGATCAGCAATCACTTCAAAATAAGCCTCTCCTGTCAACTTCACCTCTCGTACATTTTTGTGAAAACGGTCTGGGAATTCTAATTTTGAATCTGAATTAATCCAAACTTTCGTACCATCACTTAATATAACTTGATATTCACCTTTCTCCGGCACGACGATTGAACTATACCGACAAACTTCCTCTTCTGTAACAACACCACGATCTTCAAATCGGACACTCCCCGTCGAATCTTGAATAATCTCAATCCCTGAAACATCTGCTACTTGACAGGTTTTGCCATCATTTAAAGCTATTTTTTCTCCCGCACTTGTTACTAAAATCGCTTTTGGAGAGCCAGATTCAACTTGTAGCACATTGGAAACCAATATTGTCTCCATCTCTGACCCCGATCTATTCTGCCATATGAATGCCACTCCAATCGCAACAATAATCATCGAGGCAATCCGAGCCCCCCATATATACAACTTTTTCCTTCGACATTCTATAAAAAGCGTAATCTTATCCCACGTTCTCTGTTGCACATCATCCAACTCTTTCCATTGCCCAACAGCAGATACTCGCATTTTGATTCGCAACATTTCCCGAAATTGTTTCTCATGTTCAGGAGCTGCCTCCAACCACCGGAGTAACTCGATTCTATCTTTCTCAGAAAGAACTCCACGTACATATTGATTGACCCATTCGTCTATTCTATCTCCTGCCTCCATAACTTTTTGTTTTTCGTATAGACAACAAAAAATAAAAACGGGTGAATCAAAAATGGAAATTTTCAAATAATATTATCTCATTTATTCCCGAACACAGTATAAAAACACAGCATAATAGTAGAATTATCTAAATAAAAATACAAAAAGAAATAAATCTCCACGTCCAGAAAAATGTTCCCGTAAATGCTTCATACCATTTTTCAGCAAAGTCTTCACTGTATTTATAGATATCCCCAACTGATCTGCCACCTCTTGATATTTTAAACCTTGGAAAAAAACACCTTGGATAATTTCTCGTGTTTGTTCCGGCATATTTGAAATCTCTGTCTCAATCTCTTGAATTAACTCGTCATTCCACGTCATCATCTCTTCTTCCGCAACATCTCCATACAACAAATCCAAACGATCCTTTAATACGTCTTTCTTTTTCAAGCGATTCAAACAATTATTTTTAACAGAGCGGAATAAATAGGTCTTTGTTACTTCACTTTTTACCTTGTGATAAGTATCATCTTTCCAAAAATTGACAAAAACTTCTTGTATCACATCTTCCGCTTCCTCTTCTGAAGTTAGTAAACTAATGGCATACAAAAACATAGATTTCGAATAGTCTCTATAGATTTCTTCGAATCCAATTCTTTTATTCGTTATACTCCTTAGTTTCGTCATCTCTTAGTAACAACACGCCTAGGGCAAAAATACAAATTTATTCCAAACGAACTAAAAGTATATCACCTAAAATAAACTAATTAAGAAACCCCTTGATCCATTTCTGAATCAAGGGGCACCCTGTGTTCTAATATCTTAAAATAACTTTACCGTTGTAACGGGAAGGTCAATACCTGTTCTTTGTCTTTCTTCACGTCAGACTTATTAATCTCGATATTCTCAATCAAGATTGAAGACGGGTAAATCAAAGAAGACAACAACTGACCGTTCAAAATATAGTTGCTCACATTTTCCTTGCTGGAAATATTCAGCATACGTTTCAAATTTATCAAGGTCAATCCACTCACATCACCGAAACGAACCTGAGTTTCTTTACCATCCAAATCCACCCGATAAATACGAGAGGCTTTACCGGCTAAACTCCGCACGATATAAGCATACTTCAAACCTTCCTCTTTAGCAGCCTTAATCAATGCACTCTTCATCTTTTCCGGCTTCGTCCCTTTTTCCACCTCGATATGAATAGTACCCGGAGCCGTGGAGAACATTCCGTTTCTGCTGGACAACAAGAACCGAGAACTACCCGTTGATTGAGGAGCGTATAAAGTCGGAGTACACCCGTTCAACATACTTTTGAAAATACCATTTTCAACCAATGTCATCTCCTTAGCAGGAACAACACCTTCGGCATCAATATTATAAGCTCCCAACAAAGGAACTCCATTATACTTGTCCAAAGAACTGTAATTCTTAATGGAAATACGATTATCCACAATCTTCATACCTAACCGTGCATCCAATGTTTTCATCGGCTGAGCCCGATCCGTGTCAGGTTTACGATAAGCAAACAAAGCACCGCGTTTCAAGAAATTACTTATAAAAACAGAAGAACAAGCACCGTCTTCAAATAACACCGGTCCGGCATAATACTCTGTAATCGCGGGAGCATTCTTCAACTTGATCAAGTTATCAGCAAAAGCCTTAACCCCCTTCTTCAACTCATCCAAAGAAGGCAAATCATCCGGACGAGCAACAAGCACGGAAAATGCATCATCAATTCGAACCCCATCTTCCGTCATCACGTATGCAGAAGCAACCAAGCTTGCATAACGTAACGGCTCTTTCAACACAACACCATCCGTGGTAGACTTGTACACTTCCATTTCCTGTCCGGTAATTGCCACGGATGAATCATAAATATCCTTATAGTCTTTGAAAATAGCAGACAATTCTTCTACAATCTTCTCTAACTTCGCACGATCAATCGTATAGGCCGTTTTCGGTTCCTCGATTCGAGTAACCGCATCCACCTTCTGTTGATCCTTCACGGCTAACTCCTCGGCTGTTTTCGGGTTTGCCTTCAAATAAGCATCCTTCATTGCTCCTGCCTGCAAAGACCATTTGTACATGGCATCCGATCCCAACCAGAAATTCCTACGAATTACATCATAATCAGCCTCTTCCGGCATTCCAGCTTGAATAGATGCACATATGTAATTAATATCATTATTATGGTCATAATCACCCAAAAACATCTGAACACCTCCCACGGCACTCCAAGGAGACTCGTAGAAATTAACAACACCACCTAACGCACCCACAACCTCAAACTGATGTGTACGCCCCAAAGTATAAGACAAATAATACGGCTTTTGCATACCCGGCAACATCAATTGATCCTTACTGCGTTGCATCTCATCCTGCATAGCCTTAAAGATCACCTGATCCTGTTTATTCTGTGCGGTTAACGATCCTGCCAGCAGGAAAAACAATATAATCGATAATATATATTTCATCTCAATTTTAGATTTTAAATTTTAGATTTACGGTTTCCAACGCCACAACCTTTCTTCCTCATAAATCACTTAACATTTTTAATTATTTCCCGGGGCTGGTAAGATCGGGGGTAAATCTCTTGACTTCTGTCTACGCTGAGTCTCGATCTTGTTTACCAGAATCATTGGAGAACTTGCCGTTACAGGCACCCAACCGGATTCTGCCCCACACTCTCCGGTAAACACGCTGGGAGTATCACCTCCACACATGATATTAGAGAACATGGATAACGGGGTTCCGATCAAATCCACGCCGCGCACCAACTCATCCGGACGTCCATCCACGTATATTCTGTACACTTCCAAGGGAGTCACATTAAACGAGTTCAAGCTACCACCCTCTCCCGTCAACGTGAAACCACTGGTTACCTCTTTGAAATAATATCCATATTCCTTTCCTTGTTTTTTAGCCTCCTCGATCAACATGGAACGCAACTCTGCCTCCGTATAAGGATGTGAAGTCTCTACCACCAAGTTTGATTGACGAGAAACAGGGTCGCCACCTCCAGCCGTACGTCCATGCCCGTTACTGCTAGGGAATCCATCCAAAGGCACGCGGCTCATCAAAAATTCTTTCAAAATACCATCTTTCACAACATCTACTCGACGAGCTTTTACACCTTGATCGTCATACAAGTAGAATCCATTCAACTCGGTTCCTGCATAACGGCGCAAAGTCGGGTCGCAATACACTTGGAATTCTGCCGGAAGAACCAACTCTCCTACTTTCTTCTTAAAAGTCTCGCCACCACCTTTCAAACGATGTCCTTCAATACGGTGACCGAAAATTTCATGGAAAAATACTCCACTAGCCGGACCGGACAAAATAGCCGGACCCGTGTAAGGATCAACAACCGGAGCATCACGCAACACGGTCAATCTCTTTACCATATCTTTAGCGTCAGCAATCATTCGGTCGTTAGACGGAAGATCTTTCGGGTCATACGCGAAATATGACATATTCAACGGCAATTCCATACCGTCCTCGGCCTTCATCGACGCGCTGATAATGATTCGTGCATAGGTTCTATTCTGCACGACCTCGGTTCCTTCCGTATTTACAAAATAATTCCGAAGCACCCGGAACGTCAAACTAACATCACCCGATTGTAATAACGGATATGCTTTAAACACGGCAGAAACTTCATTCAAACGTTTTTCCCAAGCTGCTTGATCAATCGCCAACTTCTCTGCAGGAAGAGGAGCCTCATAATATTTCTCCACCGGAGCAGCAGAGAACGAAGCAGCCTTATCCTCGTCAGCAACACTCACTTGGCTTTGGGTTTTTGCCTTTTGGTAAGCATCAACGGCAAAATCATACCGCTTCATCACTTCAGCCCAGATTGCCTGACGAGTTGCATCAGCACCTTTTTCATCATCCAATCCCAGATAAGCCACCCGCACATTACCGCGTTGATCCGACGGGGCACCCATGGCATTATATTTAAAATTATCCAGAGTAGTATCTCCCACCCGAATCTGTGGAACCATTGAACGAGAATGTTGTTTCACGGACATCATCGTAGCCCCGAAAGAACTCGAAATACTCACTGTCCGATCATCCATCACCCTAAAATTCATGTGGTAGGGAGGATTTTCCTGTTTCTGCAGCTCTTGCATATCAGCCGCCAACTCCTGTTTCAATAGTTGCAACAACTTATCTTGTTCCTGCGCATACAACGTATGCACCGACAACAACGAGAAGATACAACTAATAATAATCAATCCTAATTTTTTCATTGTCAATTGTTTTAATCATTTAAATTTTGGATCTCTGAAGATCACGCACTAATTCTGTCAACAAAATTATATTTCTCATTTTGTTATTCAAAATGAATTTACATTAATTCTTTGTTAATTCTTCCCTGCCAGGTTGTTAACATTGTTAATTTCAACCTCTTAAAAAAACGGTTCTAAAGGAAATTACACATGAGCTAAAACGATGTGAATTAGGCATAATTTCGAGCCACACAAAAAGAGTAACCCAATAAGAAGTTGGGGGGGGAAAATGCATACCTACATCCGGACAACTATCATGCAAGAAGGTGTGCATTTTAACACACCCTCTTTTTCTTCATTTTAGAAGATTATTTAAAAATACTATCTTCTTTTTCTTCTAAACAATAATATAACACAACCCACCACAAGCGATAGTGGGACAATCCACATGATAACAACTTTTATAGCAGAAACTCCATTTTGAGAAATCACGACTTGATTATCAGGTGGATTTACTCGACTTGCATCAACAGGGAATTCCTCGTAGGACATATTACGGAATGTTTCCGTTATTAACGTAAAATTCGAACTTCTAAACCCGGCCCTGTTCTGCGAAAGTTCCAACGTACTAATACAATCAGCATCTCCAATCACAAAAATACGTTGTTCTTTATTCTTTACTAAACGCGTGAGGTACAACATGATCGAATTAGAACGCTCCACCTCTCCGGCATCCGGGTTTAACACTGACTTTTCATTAATAAAATCCGTCGTTTCCTTCTCGATCCAAGAACCTTTACTTGCACTAGCCAACACTTCGGTTATTTTAAATCCTTTCGTCGTGTCTATAATCTCGACCGCACAAGCCGAAGGAGTGATGATAGAATAGCCTCTACGAAAATACTTGATATAGTTTTCTGAAACCATTGCTGCCCCTTCTTTTATGTCTGCGGCGACAATATCATCCAGATGAATCTCGGAAGGAGACACGATAATACCATCCGCGAAACGTAATCCTAATTTTTCAACAACCGGATTCATAAATTTCTGACGCTTAGGCTCTCCTAATATAAACAAATTACCTCCTCGTGCCAGATAAGCATCAAAATTACGAAATTCTTCCTCCGTCAAACCACTACGCATATCTGCCAGTACCACAATGTCAATATCCTCCGGTACCGGTTGTCCCAATGATATTTCGCGTATCCCGAAACCACTATTTATCAATGAATAGCGGAATGTTTTATTTGATGCAAAAGTCCCGTATCCTTTTTCTCCCAAATCCATGCCACTTCTCTCCTTATGTCCCGTAACAAAACCGACCACGGGAGCCTCTTGAAGTAAAGTTTTTAACGCTGTAGAGATTTGTGCTTCATAAGGATAAATGCTATTATCTTGATAAATACGCAAAATAGCCTTTTTCCCATTCGCGGCAGTAATCACCCGGGCAAACCGACCATTTTCTCCCGAAATATCATCTTTCTTCAATACCTCGTCCAAAGATAGAAAACGTTTAGGATTGTATCCCGAATAGCGACATTTATCCTCCACGATCTGTTCTAAGGTCATCGTATCGTAATCAGCCCTCGCGTAAGGCATATATCCTTTCGCATAATAATAGACGTACTCGAGTTTTATTTCTGGTTTAAACCGTAAATATTGCTCAAATTGGGCGATATCATCAATTCTATTTCTCGGGGCGCCCCGATCATAGGTCTCATCCAAATAATTCACGTAAGTCGTAATGGACAGATCTCCCTTTAATTGTTCAAGAATCTGCTGACTTTCCTCGGTCAACGTGTTTATTTTGGTAGCCGTTGAATCATAATAAATACTGAATTTGGGTAAGGACGAAATGTAGCCTAAGGTCAACGTGATTAACAACACGAAGCCGTATTTCAACGAGGTTTTCCACTTATTCAATCGTAGACGTTCTCCCTGCAACTTAATCACAGAAAATCCCAAGAACATGAAAATCACTAAAATGAAATATAACGTATCCTTGGAACTGATCATCCCGTCAATGAACACCTTCGAGCGTCCGGATATAGCCAACCAATAGGTGATATCCCGAACAAAATCATATTCTTGTCCGACACCACCGATGAAATTCAAGATAGCAAGAATAGCCAACGTTCCCACCACGGCAACAACCTGATATTTCGTGATTGTCGACATGAATAGCCCGATGGCCCCGTATGCCAGAACCGTCAAGAAAACACCCAACACGCCGGTTAACATCAACAGAACATCTGGAGCCTGCACGGAAACACACGTACTGATAAGTGGCCCCATCAAAATCACGCACAAGAGTAAAGCGTAAACCACTACGGCCAAGAATTTACCTAGAATAATCTGCAAATTCGACACCGGTGATGAATACAATAATTTTATGGATCCGCTGCTCAATTCACGACTCATCAATCCCATCGTGAATAACGGGATATAGAGATACAAGTTCTCCAACAGATTGGAAAGAATCCCCGAATATCCACTAAATAAAGAGAGTGTGACCGCGAACACCCGATAACCCAACTCTTGGTTTCTAAGTTGTAAAGCAAGGGCATCGCTATACGCCATACCTACCTGGAAACTAAAAACAATCAAGATAAGCCATGCAATAGGAGAGAAAAACAGAACTCGAAGCTCTGATTTTGTAATCCGTATAATCGTTCTCATTCTTATAATCTTTTTAAATAACGTATTATCATATCAATACCCGTTTCACGCATCCTTTCCGGACAACTTGGCAAACACTTTATCCAATGATTCCTTTTCCAAGGATATCTCCCGTAAATGCCAGTGATTCGAGACGGCCTGTTTTACCACTCGTCCAATAATCGAATCATCCCCCCTAAAGTGTAAACGAATACGGGTATTCGTCAGCCGCTCCACCCGCACGACTCCCTCTATTTTCATCAACTCTTCCGAAGAAGGGGCGTTGTGCATAATCGTAAGTAAAGCACTGGGAGACATGTACGTGTTGAAAGCATTAATCGTACCTTCAAACACTTTCTGCCCGTGTTCGATCATCATGATATAGTCACAAACGGCTTGCACCTCAGGCAATATGTGAGTCGAAATTAAAACAGCCCGATCCTTCGCTATTTCTCGAATCAAACGTCGAACTTCCACAATTTGATTCGGATCGAGCCCGTTGGTCGGTTCATCAAGAATCACGAATAAAGGGTTGTGAATAATCGCTTGTGCAATCCCGACACGTTGTTGGTATCCCCCAGAAAGATTCCGAATTTGTCGTTTACTGAAATGTGTTATCCCACATTTTTCTTTAGCCCTCTCCATCGCTTTAGGTATCTCTTTTTTAGGCATCAATCGGATATCCGCGCAATGATACAAATATTCGTCCACCGTCATTTCCGTGTGAAGAGGAGCTTTCTGAGGTAAAAAACCGATAAACTTTTTCGCCTCGATCGGATGCTCTCTTAGATTAATACCATTAATAAAAACATCCCCTTCCGTTTGTGTTAACACGTTGCAGATAATATTCATCGTCGTGGATTTACCCGCTCCATTAGAACCCAATAATCCAAACACGCCATTCTCTTTTATCTCGAAATTGATATCTCGAATAGCCCAATCCACACTATATTTATGAGATAGATGTTTAACCTCCACTATTTTATTTAACATACATTCGAATTTTAATGTGAAAACATATCTTCTATAGCCCTATTTACGTTGTCTTCTATATATGATCGAAATACCCGAAATCGCAAGGAAGAGAGGGAAGAGTACCATAAAAAACAATTTAATCCAAAATCTCCAGCCAGAAGATAGATCAATACGATTATCTATCGCCGCAATACGTTCTGTATCTATCGGGAATACATCATTTGAAAGCCAACGGAATGAACCAGAAATAATCCCCATATTATTCACTTCCATTCCTGGACGTGATAATCCGAATTCCTCATTCGTGATAAAATCGCTATCACCCGAAACCACGATACGCTGTTCCTTATCACCCACTTTACGTCTTAAATAAATCAATGTCGCATAAACACCTTCCTTCTCTCCGGCCTCTGCATTGCAAATGAAATCACCATCTACGAGATCTTTCGTTTCATATTCAATCCAAGCCTTGTCGCTCGTTTCCAACACGGGATAAACTTCGAAATCCTTCACCTCCGAATAGTCCAATGCCAGGGATGAAGGCACCGATACGCCATATCCGAAATCACGCATAGTGGCAAATATCGAATGTTTTTCAACAGCTTCCTCCGTGTAGGTGGTTCTCAAAACAACCGGGGAATTTAACTCGTTCGGACAAGCCAATACTCCATCCGAAAAACGAACTCCTAAAGAGGCTGTCAATCGATTCATGTTTTCACTTCTTCCATACTCTCCTAGAATCATCATGTTCCCTCCTCTTGCCATAAAATCCTTCACGTTAGCTAGTGCTTTTTCCGATAAAGGCTCTCGCAAATCTGAAATAACGAGCACGGAAATATCATCTGATACTTTTTCGTTATCCAAATCAATCTCTCGCGTGTCAAAACCTTGATTCAACAACGAATTACGGAACCACAAATCTTTTGCGAATAAATAGAAACCACGTCCCCCGTAATTATTAATACTCCGCGAACCGTATCCCTTAGAAAACGCAACCATCGGAGCTTTAGCCACAAAACGCTTCAACATGGCAGTGATTTCGGTTTCACGCGGATGACGCTGGTTATCATTAAATAATCGTAAAAACGCTTTTTTACCGTCTTTTTGTTCCGCAACACGAACGAACTGATATCCTTCACCACTTAAATCAACAATCTTGTCAATCTCCTCCGGAGATTTAAACATCTTAAAATTCAAATCGCTAATTTTACAAAGAGCCTTAGCACGCTCTTCATCCGTCATATTCGGGTACTGCGCGTCAAGATCCGGATTATTTGCATGATGATAATAATACACGTATTTCATCTTGATATCCGGTTTGAAACGTACATAGTGTTCAAATCGTTCAAAATCCCAGTTACGGTTAAAAGGTAATCCAGCAAAATAATCCGGAGCTAAAATATTCACGTATGTCGTAATTGTGAGCGGTTGAGTTAATTTTTTCATCACCTCCTGGCTCTCCGGAGACAACGTGTTGCTTTTCGTGTAAGTTCCGTCATAATACAACTTTGCTTCTGGCAAAGAAGTCAAATAGCCCAACAATAATGCCGTTACAATAATCGTACTATATTTTAAAATTTTCGTGCGCAAGGACATGATCTTCTTCTCCGTGTTTAATTTCAATACAGAGAGCGAAAGGAACAATCCGATTACAATTAAGAAGTACATCACATCCGCGCTAGGCAATAACCCCTCAATAAAGGAAATCGCACGTCCATAGATGGACAACCAAAAAGTAATATCCCGAACAAAATCAATATTTTGACCAACATCCCCGATAAAATTCAAGACGGCTAAAACGGCCAAAGTACCCACTGCCGCCACCACCTGATAAGCCGTAAGTGTCGACATAAACAATCCGATTGCCGAATAAGCCAAGATTAAAAGATAAATTCCCAACATTCCAACCAAAAGCATGGAGATTTGGAAATTTTCAACTGTCAGCCAAGAGAAAAGTACGTTCAACCCGATAATACTCATCAAAGCTGCACCGTAACACATCATAGCTAAATATTTCCCCAATATAATCGAAGAGTTTTTCACCGGAGAGGAATATAACAATTTGATTGAACCCGATTGGTACTCACGGCTCATCAAGCCCATTGTGATCAACGGAATGTATAAATAAAGATTACGTAAAATCGGTTTCAGAATACCCGTCATCCAACTATTATAAATCGCCGATGACACATTCCATAATTCGCGATCCAACGATTGGGCTCTTAGCTGATTATCAAACACGTTTGCATAATCATACCCTATCAACAAGGCAAAAATAATCAACACCAACCAAGCTACAGGAGAATAGAACATAGAACTCAGTTCTATCTTAGCCACCCTAAACGTCTGTCTTATATTATTATTTAATTTCATATTCACGCTACTTTACTTTTCCGGATAATTGTGCAAAAATCTGATCCAAACTACACCTTTCAACCACAAGTTCCTTCAAATCCCAATCATTCATCACGCTCTCTTCAATATATTTTTCGGTGATTGTATTATCCTCATTAAAAAATATTCTAAAACGTTTTTCCGACAACGCCTCCACGCCCTTGTTCGGAGCCAACCGGGCAAGCACTTCTTTCCCCGGAGAATGATTCAACTCAATAACGAAACTATCGGGAGCGATATAATTATCAAAATCTTCCATAGACCCGGAAAACACCAAATGGCCGTTATCAATCATTTTTATATCATTACATATCGCTTGAACTTCAGACAATATATGGGTGGACAATAACACGGAATGTTCCTCCGCGATCTCTCGAATCAGGTTACGAATGTCAACAATTTGATTCGGGTCCAACCCATTCGTCGGCTCATCCAACACCACAAAACTTGGATTATGAACGATGGCCTGTGCGATGCCTACCCGCTGTTGATATCCACCAGAAAGATTCTTGATCAAACGATCACGAAAATGCGTGATCGAACAACGCTCCAAGGCTATATCAACAGCCTTATTCACTTCCGATTTATCCATCAAGCGCAAAAAAGCCGCATTCCGTAAATATTCCTCCACCGTCAAATCCGTGTACAAGGGAGGCTGCTGAGGCAAAAAACCAATATACTTTTTAGCCTCTACAGGATTTTCTCGTAAATTAATGCCATTAATAAAAACTTCCCCTTCCGTCTGATTCAAAACCCCACAAATAATATTCATCGTAGTTGATTTGCCGGCTCCATTGGACCCCAACAAACCCATCACCCCCTTTTTAGTGATATCAAAACTAATATCTTTTATCGCCCATTGCACGCTATAGCGATGAGACAGATTTTTTACTGATACAATCGAACTTCCCATATTTATTTTTTCATTAAGGACTTTCCTTGCAAGCACATACAACCTGCAAGGAAAGTGTATTCCTTATCTATTTATCTTTGATTAATAATTCCAATGATCCAATTGTTTGTATTGGATGTCCACGATCCGTCCCATACGCTCCTCTTCAGGATAAGCCATTCCATTTTTCGGGTAAAGGACTTTTTCTTCCTCAGAAAGATTCTTAGCCCCGTAAATAAACAACACGTAAAACTCGCCATTTTCTAATCCCACGGCCATGTGAGCTCCATAATAAGTTGCCGATTCAGCATTCATCGCCACAATATTAGCATTAAAACTCTTGTAAAGGACTACCGGATTTTGTGTATTATTGAAATCCATGTAATACACATCTTTACCAACAGCAAAGAACATATATTCCGGACCACTCAACGGCATCGTGGAAACAGTTGGAATCCCAGGCAAACCCATCACTTCATCCTTGCAAATTTCAACAATTGTAGGGTTTCCTCCACTTCCCTTAAATTTCACCCGCTCTAAAAATATTTTATCAGTCGCCTCCTCTTTCAACAATAGGGCTACACCATAATTCGGATATCCAAACCCAAACATCGTTGCTTTCAGTAATTCATACCCTTTCATGTTGTCTAAAGGAATGATCGCATTAATATCATCATTCTCCCCACAAGCTGGCAACTTACTTATGCGACCAGCACCTAACAACTCTGAATCCCAATTCGTTCCCCCATTCGTTACGTAAAGTAATCGCTTATTCTCTCCATCATAAATAAAGTTATACCCCGTGCGATTCGATCTATAATATCCATGGATCACCGTACAATTCCGTAAGGGTTCACTTTCACCCTCACAACACAACGGTGTATGTAAAAAATAATCCGAATTATAGACTGTACTCGTCACTTTCAACCGAGAATATAATTGTCCCTCTTGATCGGTTACTACATCTACCCAATCCATAAAAGTTCCAGGATGAAGCACAATTCCCTCCTTCGGGTACACACCTCCATCAAAAGCTTCCACCATATCAATCTCTTTTTCAAAGCTCACTCCACTCAAATCCACTGCACCACTCTCTTGAAAAACACAGATATTACCAACAATATTTTCGCTCCACTCAATCTTCTCCCTAAAATGCTCTTGCAAAGCAATCGGGCCTGATCCCAATTCTGCTCCATTATTCGCTATTCCATAAACATCCAGAATTAACCGCGACGCAATAATTGTGTCTGCATTTTCATCGTATTCCAATGTATTGAAATAGGATAATTGCGATTTTCCTCCCACATCCGACAAAATCATCCATGAACATCGATTTTCATAAACTCCAACGACCTCCAAAGTCACGCGTTCCATATAAACTACTCCAGTTTGCTTGTCTGTTACCTCCAAAGAGATATTACCGTGTTGCACAACTTCGTCAATTTTCCACTTAAATGTTGGCTGATCCCAACCTTCACGAGTTTCGTCATTCAACTTCCACAAATACGTGTACCTATCGGGATTTTGACTTAAATCTATATTAAAGGTAGGTTTCAATTCCAACACTTCACCAAATGTTTTCGATAAGAAACCCTCACCATCAAATGAAATTTTTATTTCATTAATATCTTTATAATCGTAATTTCCTTTATCATCATAGCAAGCGGTCAAGAAGACTACGGAAAACAACAGAAATATTGAATATATTTTTTTCATAACTCATCAAATTACACGTTAATAGATTGGTATCACCATTGCGTCACCATTCGCTTCAGTAATCCCATGTTTCCGGATATACTCTTTTGTATTCAATGCTATTTTGCGCCTAGTCGTGATATCCAAGCCTTCAAATGTCGTGAATCCTTCATTCGCCGCAACAATCGCTTCTAACTTTTCATACGAATAAGGACCCAAAAATGCTAACTCAATTTCCTTTGTCCACCATAATGGTTTCATTTTCATATCATTAAACCGAACTCGCACATCCGTATAACCTATATAACCTAAACCAAAGTTTTCATTTTCCACCAAACGCAAGGTCAAATGTACCTGTTTGTCTTTCAATGCCGGAGTCTTGTGTAATATCACGGTTAATGAATCAGAAGATCGTCCTTTTCGAAAAACTGGATCTTTAATCGTATATTGATCTTTCGTAGCTGTTGTCAATGAATCAACAACAATCACCCGATACTCCATATCTTCCTCCAACAAATTTCCAATCAAATTTACTTTAAAGCGATGCTCCAAATCTTCAGCCCCAACATAGTGGGAAAAAGAATATTGCACCGTATCCAAACGAACATATTTATTAGTTCCAACCTGCTCCCAACGCTCAAAAAACAACGCACGATCTGCCTCGTAAGAAAAAACGTCACGTTTATCACAACTTTGCGACAACATCATTAAACACAAGCCTCCCAACAACACTTTTCCTATAATATGTTTATTTTTCATAATCACCTCCTCATTAATTAATATTTTCACTATCCGGTTTCGGGAAAACAAAGGACTCCGGCTTCATCCCAGACCTCAAACTTTCTCCATATTTTTTATAATAAAAAAAGGTCTGTCCCTCTTGAAAAAATTCGCGTCTCACCTCTCCCAAAAGCCGAGCCTTAAAAGTCGCCATATCAACAATTCCTAAACTCACATCCCCTTTACAATTTCTTCCCTCACGCACTTGTTTCAAGTAATATGCAGCTTGCTCGAAATTTTTAATAGATGCGTAGTATTCTGCTAAAATAAAATGCATCTCGCTCAAACGCATCATCGGAACCATATCCTCGATCTGCGACACCAACTCTTTATCAGAATTCGGACGGATATTTTTCAACGGCATACTTACAGGATAGAAACCATCTATCGTTTTAATAAATTTCAAACGGAAATCACCACCATCAGCAAGATCATAATTCCAAACTTCATCATATTTGGCCAAGGACAAACAAGAGTTGCTAGTTGATAGCGAATAATCACTATAATCCTGTTGCAGCAATGGATATGATAAACAGAATATCAAATCCTGCGTACATTTCCGATCATAATCCAAACGACCATCCCAACCGTTTTCCGTATAATTCAACGCTAAGTCTCCCTCTCGAGTCCATTTAAAATCAACTACTTCTTGAGCATTCTTGGCAGCAATAGCTAACTTTTCACCTCCCCAATAACTATACACGCGTGCCAACAAACCAGTCACAGCCATAGCGTTGATTCGATAACCTCGATAGTGATAGAAAGGCAAACTTATTACCTTCGAACCATCCTCACTAGAAGAAAGCGCATACGAATCAAAACGATACTGCGCCCCCAAGGCTTTCCGATGAGCCAAATCCAATGTATCATAAGCCATAATCATTCCTTTTGCCATCAAAAGATCCGCCTCGATTTTCTTTAACGTCTCCTCCACACTCAATGCCACTTGCCCTCCATAATACGGGAATTCTGTTACATAAGGAATATATATACTAGTAGGATTAGACACTAACGCCGGAGCGAATAAACGTAATAAATCAAAGTGCATTAAAGCTCTAGCTGCCAATGCTTCACCCTTAATCATCTGACGTTCTACCTCTCCTCCGCGAAAATCTTCTGTCTTTAAATCATCAACATGATTAATAATATTATTGCAATTAGCTATCGTATTATAACCCTTTGCCCAAATACTTTCAATGGCATTCTTTATATCCTTATTGGCATCATAAGCAAACTTAGTTCCATGATAATAATAATGATATTGACTAATACAGCTACTCCAAGTTTTATTCTCTCCATATATCCTATATACTTGGCCCATGGCATCAATCAATCCGAAAGTCAATTCCCGTCCATACAAGGAAGTACTTGCCATTTGCTGATACACACCATTCAACGCATTTTGAAATCCGGTAGCTTCTTTAAATAAATCTTCCTCTTCCACCGTGTCTTCCGGAGAAACATCCAACCAATCGGTACATGCCGATAATAATAAGCCACACGTCACTAAAATCAATATATTCACTTTTTTCATATCGCTAATTTTTTCATTATAGTGAAACTTTGATAGAGAACGTCACCGTACGAGCGAAAGGATAACTCGTTCCTCTCTCCTGCTTCACACTGGAAAGATGCCAAATGTCGTTCATACCGAAACTGAAACGTAACATACTCAAATTCAATTTATTTGTAATACTAGACGGTAAATCATAGCCCAACTCCAAAGAGTTCCACGACAACACATTATAATCCTGCACAAAACGAGAAGTGGGCTTTGTTTGCTCGACAACATTTCGCCCGACAACCAAACTTTTATACTTTGCCTTGTCGCCCGGTTTTGTCCACCGACTGGTCAACACTCGCTCGTCCACATTATCCGTATACACATTCACATTTTCCACTTTATCCACCAAAGTTTGATTATAACGTTGCCCACCAGTTTCATACATAAAATTCGTAAACAAACTGAATTGTTTATAAACAATATTAAAACCAAAAGTTCCTTGTGCTTTGGGCTCTGACGTGCCCAAGGCTACTTGATCCGAAGCAGCCCAAACTTTTGTCAATTGACCATTACGACTTACAAATACTTCCTGACCATCAGCAGGATTAATACCTTGCGAACGCACGCCAAAAATAGAATTCAAAGAACCACCTTCCACATACTGCAAGAAAGGTTGTGATTGTAACTCCTTATCCGGATCATTAAAAGCCAATTGTTTCGAGAACATCTCTTGCACGCGTTCATTATAGGCACGCAAACTCTCTGAAATTTTCTCTATCCGGTTTTTGTTATGTGCCAAATTAAAGTTAAAAATAACAGACCAATCCTTCGTCTGATAAGCAGACACTCGTACATCAAACTCGTACCCTTTATTCGAAACTTCCCCCACGTTATCTCGATAAGAAGTAAAACCGGTAGAAGTAGGGACTGTCACATCATTTACCAAATCGATGGTTCGTTTGTCGTAATAAGATCCCTTCACATACAACAAATCACCGAACAATGACAATTCTGCCCCGATATCAAATGTATTGGTCGTTTCCCAAGTCAAATTCTTATTACCCAAGGCCTTCAACCTAGTACTCAATCCTGTTTTATACCATTCATCTGTTGCAATATCATATGTAGATCGAGCAGCATAAGCCGGAAAATTCGCTTTACCAATCTGCCCGTAAGAAGCACGAAGTTTCAACTGATCAACAAATCCTAACGATTGGATAAAATTATATTTATGCAAGTTCACACCTAACCCAAATGACCAAAAAGGAGCAAAACGTTGATCAGATCCAAATGTCGAAGAACCATCCATACGAACAGAGGCGTCCAAAAGATAAATGTCTTTATACGAATAGTTCAATGAAAATAAGAATCCCACTAGACGTTTCGTACTTTCATTAAAGCGAGTCTTTTGATACATTTCTTTAGCATATTCTGGAGATGAAAGAGTTCCGGAGGGGAAACCAATATAGGTAGCGCCATTTGATTTAGATTTATCCTCTTGCACAGAAATTCCTGTCAAAGCATTTATCATATGACCATTCAAAGCTTTATTGAATGACAACGTGGCATTCATATCCACACTAAAACCATCATTATTATCCAAATACAATGTACCCGAATTCACATTTTTCAAAGACAAAATATTCAAATTAGCCGACTGCTGGGATAATGGATCATAAAAACGTTTAGTATTACCTATCGTTTTAGTCAAACTCAACTGACCTTTCAACAATAACCCGTCAATAATATTCCAATTGACTGACAAATTATTGATAAACTCTTCAGAGCTTCCCTTATTAAAATTATTTAAACTCGGTTCATACATCGGATTCACACGTCGACTATCAGAACCTCTCCCCCAATATTTCATCGTCGGATTATAAACACCATCCTCGTCCTTATACGTGTCATAAGGTAATTGCTTTGCAAAAGCAGCAAAATTTCCATAAGGAGATTCCTTCGTACGCACTCGTTGATAAGTCACCGTATTTTTTACCAAAAATGTTTTATAATTATACGCTAAAGAAACACCTGCCCCCATACGATCACGCAAAGAGCCCTTCATCACACCATCTTGATTAGCATATTGCAATTCAATGCCAAAACGCACACTCTCACTACCTCCATCAATATACAAACTATGAGAATGATTAAACACGGTCTGTAACGGTTTTGCCAGCCAATAAGTATCCACTCCTTTTACAACATTTGCCAATTTATTGCTATACTCTTTATCCAAAGTATATTTGTCCGTATAACCATCATTATTCTTGTCAAAATCATAACATCCTGCCAAACGTTCCACTTCCAATTTTTCCTTGGCATTCAATAGATGATAGTCCGTCAAATCCGGAAATGTAATATCTCCCACAATACTGTAATCAATGTTCAACTTTCCAGCTTTAGGAGGAATTGTGGTAATAATTACCACACCATTAGCTGCGCGTGATCCATAAAGAGCCGTTGCTGTAGCATCTTTTAAAATGGTGATTGACTCGATCCTATTTGGGTCCATATCATACAATTTACTCACACTCACCTCGAAACCATCCATAATAAATGTTGGAAGATTCGGATTATCCACTAGATTCGATTTTGACAAAGCGTCACGATCTAACTGTTTCACTCCCAAACCGGATTCTCCACGAATATACACCTCGGGTAAAGCATTCGGGTCTGATCCCCAACGATTATTCTCCTTAATGCGGAAAGAAGGATCGAATGTTTGCAAAGCCTTAATGACATTCGTTTTCGACACTTTCAGCAAATCCTCCTTTTTCACCGTAACAGCATTACCCGTAAAACTTGAATTACGAATATTCATAAATCCCGTCACCACCACATCTTCCAAAGCCTTAACATCCTCTTTCATCACAACATCAATCGTATCCTTCCCGGCGTAAACAACTTCCTGAGTCAGCATCCCCACAAAAGAATAAACAAGTGTGAATTTTTGGGGAGCATTAGGGATTGTCAACGAGTATTTACCATCATGCCCCGTCGCTGTTCCGATAGCAACCCCCTTCATCTGCACGGTCACACCGGGAAGAGGCTGTTTTTTCGCATCAGAAACTTTTCCCGTTATAACGATCTTCTTTACTTCCTTATCATCTTGGGCATCTCTAGGTCGTACGACGATCATATTGCCGTTAAAAACGTACGTCAAATCTGAATTTTTGAAAACAGACATCAACACAGATTCCACGGTCTCATTATTCACGTCCAAAGAAATTTTCCCCAACTGCTTTACTTGTTCTATATTAAACAAGAAATAAAGCTTCGTCTGACGTTGAACCTCGTCGAACAATTTCTCCACACCCACGTTCTTCATTTTCAAGCTCACGCGTTCCTGTTGTGCCAAACTATTGGCTGACAACGAAAGCGTAAAGCAACAAGTGAGTAAAAAAAACAGTTTCATAATTACTAAAATTTTACGCCATGGTCTTTTAAAAAAAGAATGGCACAATCGTTTTTTTTCCATACATTTGTACTTAAAGTTATTAATACCTCAACAAGAAACTACGCCAAATAGTTTTTGTTGTCCTTAATTACAAACGGGAAGTACGCCAAATACTTTCCGTTTTTATTTTGATACAATAATCGTCTTTCCTTGAATAGAAAACGTTACCCCTGTTGATAAGGTAATCGCATCCAAAATCACACGGACATCTTTATACCGTTCCATATACCCCGAGAAATGTAACTCCTTCACGGAAGGTGTTTGATAAAAAACATCCACATCATACCAGTTCGACAAAACAGTAAGAATATCTTCCAATCTCTGATTTTCAAAACGGAAAATGCCATCCTTCCAATCCGTATAAACGGCTACATTTACTTCCTTCACGTCAACCTTCGTCTTTCCTTGCTTAAATTCAGCCATCTGTCCGGGTTTGATCACGCTCTCCGTCCCCGAAGCCAAAACCTTGACCCCAATACTTCCCTTGACTAATACGGTTTGTATGCACCCTTTTTGATGAGTATTAACATTGAAAGAAGTCCCGTACACTCGAACCTCCACACCTTCCATTTCCACAAAAAATGGACACTCGGGATCTTTGGCAACCTCAAAATAAGCCTCTCCCGACAAATACACTTTACGTTCTTTCCCATCAAATTTAACAGGATATTTCATCCGAGTAGCCGAATTCAAATACACCAATGTTCCATCCGCTAACTTCACCTTATACTCCCCACCACGAGGAACCTCAAGTTCATTGAAACGGATTCCGTCTACATTTTTACCCTCGGAAGAAGTATATACCAAACGATCTTTTTCCCCGGTAACCGTTATCTCCTTATCCTCAGAAATCACCCCCTCTTCCTCCTCCTTCAAAAACACCTTACGCCCGTCATCCAAAACTAACACGGCCTGTGAACATCCCGGTTGAACTGACGCGACAGATGAGACTACGACAGGAACTTGCACTGTTTCATGCATTAACTTCCACGATCCCACAACTAAAATAGGGAATAACAACACGACTGCGTATTTCCACCAACGCCCTATGTACTTCGGGGAGACTTTTCTCACACGTTTTTCAAAAACATGTAATGCTTTTATATCATTAATCTCCTTATAAACAGCGTGTTCTTTCGAGAATAAATCTTCCTGGCAAATTTGCTCAAATAATTTCCTATTTCGGGGAGCATCTTCACACCAGCTCTCTAATTCCTGCCGTTCCTTCTCGGTAATATTTCCAAGCAAGTATAACTGCAACAAGCGAACAATTCTATCGGAATACTGATTCTTCATCTGATAATTTTTGCATCATATACAACCATGATACAAAAACGGGGTATCCTAAATCCATCTTTTTTCAAAAAAAAGACACAAAATTTTACAAATCAATGATATTCAAAATAATTAACAAATAATACGATTTACCTAATCGCTCTCGCAAAAAATACATCGCCTTCTTTTTCTGTGTTTTCACTGTTTCTACAGAAAGTTCCAGTACTTGAGCTATTTCCTCATTTTTCTTGCCCTGCAAATGCAATTCGAACACTTGACGACAACGCTTCGGTAACTCATCCACGGTTCGATGTAACTCCCGGTATAGCTCTTCACGCATCAACCGGTAATCCTCGTCCTCTTCATTTTGTTCCTGCAATAAAATTTCTGCATGTCGCCGTTCAACCTCTTCATGCTTTAAATAATTTAAACAACGATTTTTGACCGCATCATACAAAAATGCCCGAAACCCGTGATATGAATTATACTTCTTATCACTCTCCCAAATAGCAATAAAAACCTCCTGCACAACATCTTCCGACACCTCCTGCTGTTTCACGTAACGTAGGGCATATAACACCAGATATCGATAAAATGTACCAAACAACTCGCGGAAAGCCGGCATCTGCTTTCTATTTATTTGGTCTATAAATTCATCTGGTTGCATTTCCATGTAACTCTAATAATTGTTTTCCCGCGTTACTTTATCGCAAAGCTATGATTTTTCATTCAAATAAACACAAAATATATCACAAATTCAAATAAACACGATCAAGTAAAGGGCGTGCCAAAAGACACACCCTCATTATTAATAACAATCATACCATGTTTATCGTTGGTTATTTCTTTTTATTAATTTCTCTTTCTACGAATCCACAAAATCGTACCCCACAACAACAGAATCACGGGAATAACACCCATAAAGACAATCTTCACGTACGGCATATCCGGACGTTTCAAACGGAAACCGACATCCGAACCGCTCGGGCGACGCACATCCAAAGGAGCCTCCCCGTAAGAGAACCAATGGAACGTTCCGGTTACCAACGGATAATTCGCCACGGGCACCCCTCGTTCTCCGGCAACCCCGTCATTACTGATACAACTGGCATTTCCCAAAATCATGATTCGTTGTTCTCGATCACCTATTTTACGAGATAGAGCCAACGCCGTCGGGTACATCCGTTCGATCTCTCCTGCCGCGGGATTCAACACCACAGAATCATTCACGAAATCCCGTGTTTCCATCTCATTCCAACATCCGGTGGAATCTGTACGCAACAACTCTCGCACGGTAAAGCCTTTGTCCGTCGTGTAATCCAATCCCACGGCATCCTTCATGTTCACTTTAAACTTACGTACCAACCACATGAATTCATAATGATACGAAAGTTCTTTCACTGTTTCTGGCACAGCATTTACCATCATGGAGTTCGGGAGAATATCCACTTTCTTCTGTACCAATGTTCCCGGCAACATACGTACACCAAATGGTTCGATAATCGGGTTCATAATGTTTTGCTTCCCGGCTCCACCCGCGATCAACAGATTGCCGCCCCGTTCGATATACTTGTTCAATTTGGTCATCTCCTCCGGATTTAGAGGCGTGTTCATATCGGCAACAACCAAAATATTGATATAATCGGGTATATCGGAATTGCCAGAAATAGATACTTCTTCCGTATCGAACCCCTGATTCAGCAACGAATGGCGGAATGTTTTCTCCCCGGCAAACAACAAATAATCCCGTTTCCGCTCTCCAGTGATGGAAGGTTCCCCGTGTCCGGTAAGGAATCCGACTTTAGGCATCTCCATCACGAAACGCTTGAATGTCACCCCGATTTCAGCTTCACTCGGGAATTTCTCCAAGTCATTGAACAACCGCAGGAATGCCTTTTGTCCGTTTTTCCGTTCCACCAACCGCACGAAAACATTCCCTTCCGGTTCCAAATCAATTATCTTTTTAATCTGTTTCGGGGTCAGCAATTTTTTGACATCCCAGTCCCGTTTTTCTGACTCCTCTTTTGCAATTTCGTCAATTGTTTTGCCCGGATAACGCCCCATCAGCCAAGGATTCGTAGCCACCGTATCATAATAATACACGTATTTCATTTTGATATCCGGCTTGAAACGCAGGTATTGCTTGAAGCGTTTTTTATCCTCGTTTACCATTGTGGGCCAGCCGTAAAAAGCATCTCGATCCAAATAATTCACGTAAGTCGTTATCGTCATCCCATCCTCCAGCTTGCTCATGATTTCTTGACTTACAGGCGTCAGAGTCATCCGCTTTGTCTCGGTAGAATCATAGAAACACATCATCATCGGCCGGGAGGTAATATAACCGATCAGGCAAGTCCCCGCAATCACTCCCAAATACTTTCCCCACATAACACCCTTCGGAGTATACTGACGGGTTGAATTCAATCTCAAAATCGTCAGAGACAAGAACATTGCCGGCACCACGATAAAATAGATTATATCCTCGCTGCAAATCAATCCGGAAATCATCTCTTCCGAACGTCCGGAAATACAAAGCCAATACGTAATATCCCGCACGAAATCATAACTCTGACCGACTTGGTTCACGTAATTCAACGCAGCCAGAATCACCAGCGTCCCGATACCGGCCACCACCTGGTAAGAAGTCAACGAAGAGACAAACAGACCGATAGAAGCGTAAGCACACAACAACAAATAGAGTCCCAGCCAACCAACCAAAGCCTCCTTAAATCCGAAATTAGGAATAACGCAACCGGCAAACAACACCATCACAAACAACACTCCCAACAACACCAACCCGTAAAGCATCATAGAAAGGAACTTCCCCAAAATGATATGGGTAGAAGTCACCGGCGACGCATACAACAACTTAATGGAACCACTGCTATACTCCCGGCTCATCAATGACATCGTCAGCAAGGGCATATACAGGTAAAGATATTGTTGTACGATCGTGTACAAACCGCGCATACCCCCTAATAACGAAGCAGTTTGCATCCCAAATGCGTACCCCAACGTACTTGACTGTGCCTTTTCTTCCATCAAGCCGACAAACGTCATCCCTACCTGAAACGCGAACACGACCCAAATAAACCATGCTACCGGAGAATAAAATAGGGTAGCTAACTCCGCTTTTGCAATTTTATATATTCTTCTCATAATATTCTTCTCGTATAAATTCACATACTACTTTCTCCCCTTGGAAGCACTCTTTGATAATTGGGCAAATATCGCATCCAACGAACTCTTCTCAATCACTAGCTCAATTAACCCCCATCCTCTCGTGACACAAACCTCTGCCACACGCTTAGCCGTATCCTGATCTCCGTCATATCGCAAACGGAATCTTCTTTCCGACAAGGTTTCCACTTTGGAGATCCCCGGCAAAAGCAGGTCACACTCCATCGGCGGAGTATCCAACTCCACTAACAAAGTATTCGGTTGGATATAATTATCGAATTCCTCGATACTGCCCGAAAATATCATTTGCCCGTTCTCGATCATCTTAATGTTCCGGCAAGTAGCCTGTACTTCGGAAAGAATATGGGTAGACAACAACACCGAACGCTCTTCCGCTATTTCCTTTATCAAATGGCGCACTTCCGTGATCTGGTTCGGGTCCAATCCATTCGTCGGTTCGTCCAACACGACAAATTTCGGCTTATGCACAATCGCTTGCGCGATACCCACGCGTTGCTGGTATCCCCCGGAAAGATTTCGCAACACCCGTTTGCTGAAATGCGTAATCCCACAACGAGCTTTGGCCTCATCCACCGCCGCCTTAATCTGCTTCTTATCCACCATGTGAAGATCTGCACAATACGTCAGATACTCGTCGACCGTGAAGTCCAAATGCAGGGGAGCCTTTTGAGGCAAGAACCCGACATTCTTCTTCGCCTCCACCGGATTCTCCCGCAGGTCAATCCCGTCAATAAACACGTTTCCTTCTGTTTGCTTCAACACCCCGCATATAATATTCATCGTCGTTGATTTCCCCGCCCCGTTGGAGCCGAGGAGTCCCATGATACCCCGTTGATTAATCTCGAAATTAATATCCCGGATTGCCCATTGGACACTATAACGATGAGATAAATGCTCTACTTTTACAATTGAATTTTCCATACAGTAATTTTATAATTCAAACATCTTTAATTTTAAGACAATACGCCCTTACAACCCGTTTTTCAACGCATTGTTCATATTACATTCACACTTACACGGAATAGTAGGGAGGCCGCGAATCCCGCCTCCCTATTCAAAAATCAATAAATTGTATTCCCTATTTTAACCAAATCAATATCATACTCCTTCTTGAAATGGTCCACCAGAATATCATACTTTTGCTTTACCAGCGGATAGGTTAAATCGCTTTCCCACTGCTCAGAAGTACGGCGAAGAATACTTGCCAGAAAATAAGTCAAGTCATCCGACTGCAACAGCGTTTTCGTTTGCCAATTGACATAAATGCACCATTCGTTCCCATACTGGGGATTAGCCACAAATCCGCGTTTACGGGCGTAGTCCGGGTCATTGGGATCACGACTCGCTTTCGTCGAATAGTCACTGATCTTATAAAATTCCTCCGGAATAGTTATCACTTTACGGACCTGCAACAAATCAAAGAAAAGAGATTGAACCGTGTTCTTTAATTCCAATTTCTCCGCGGCAGTTTTATTCTTGGTATCCTTATTCATATAGCCAAAAGCCAAAGAATTATCACCCGTCTTCACACATATCTCCGGACGATCCCTATAACTCAACACGGAATACACCGTATCTGCCATAAAAACCCGGTACGGCAAATTCTTTTTCAAGAATTCCTCGGGATAAAACTTCAACCACACCTCATCCAACAAATTCAACATATCTATGGCATATTTCGGTTCTCCTAAAGCCAATTTGTACAACGTTGAATTAGCCACCTGATTCCAATTCAAATCTGCCACGGTAAAATCATACAGAAAATAAGAACCGTATCTTTCATACAACTCCACGATCCGCTCATCCGATTCCGCATCTCCTCCTTGCGGTAACACATAATCCCGCTCAAACTCCACATCCGGACCCAAAGCCACGTCTTTCGAACAAGAGCACAAAAATATACCCCAGACCAACATTACTATTGCATATCTTTTTTTCATAACGAATCTCTTTTAGTCATTCATAATTTCATTCAGCTTTTCGTTCCGGTTCATACGCCGAAGCATTTTGAGTCAAGGCTGGATTCGCTCCTATCACGGATTCCGGCAAAGGAAGCGTGTACATCGGATCTTTCTCCTTCAACACGTAAGTTTGCAATGCCATCCCAACACCGGGCAACCAAGTATGTTTGATAGAAGGCATCCCGTAACGGCGTAAATCCAACCAACGATGCCCCTCCAAGGTTAACTCCAAACGCCGCTCCAAACGAATCTCTTTCAACAACAAATCGGGATCACTGATAGCAACATCTTGATAACCGGTGATACGATTCCGACGCAATTTATTCAGATCTGCCAAAGCCTCCGTGGTCTTGTTTTCCCACAAAACATACGCCTCCGCCCGATTCAAATAAGCCTCGGACATACGTATCGCGGACTTTGGAGCATCGTTCGTCGACGACGGTTTATTATTGTAATATTCTCCTCTACTTGCATCATACGAATAATAAAGATCCATTCTTCGATCATTCTCCCCGTAAGCCGTTCGTAACTCGGTAGACATATTCAGGCCACTTTCAATTTTAAAGGTTGACACGCTGCCTCCATACATCCAAGTTACCTCCTGAGAGGAATATTGGGTACAAACAAAATTCGCATCTGCCTTCTCTATCGCTGTCAAATTCGTCAATTCCCCTCCTATCCGGATTGCCTCGGTTGCCGCCTCCACGGCCTTTTGCCAATTTCCCATGTAAAGATACACCCGAGAAAGA
Organism: Butyricimonas faecalis; assembly: GCF_003991565.1. Classification (NCBI taxonomy): domain Bacteria; kingdom Pseudomonadati; phylum Bacteroidota; class Bacteroidia; order Bacteroidales; family Odoribacteraceae; genus Butyricimonas; species Butyricimonas faecalis. The sequence goes on from NZ_CP032819.1 coordinate 2,795,765, forward strand.
AGAATCTCCACTGTCGGTCGGTTAATCCTGTAATCCGTGGTCACGCGACTATCCTCGCCCAGCAAGGCTGCCGATTTATTCAAATCCGCCAGAATCTGCTCATACACCTTTTCCACCGTGCTCCGGGCAATACTAACTTCCTCCACCGAAGAAGAAAGCTTCAGAGGCACCCCCAACGACTGCGGGTTCTCCGTGTAAGGCTCCCCGTAAAGATTCACTAACCAAAAATAAAATAATGCCCTCACAGCCAACGCTTCCGCTTTGATTTGATCTTTTTCCTGCTGCGACCCTACCGCCTCATCCACATAATCCAGCACGGCATTACAACCTTTAATCCGCTCGAACATGGCATAATAAGGAGTGGAGGCCAATTCCGGGCTCACAACCGTCGACTCGTACCTCTCCGCATCGGGCTGCCACGTGTAAACCGCAAAGATACTCTTGGTGTAATCCGCACCAGCCGAAGAGTTATTCACATCACAGTCAAGATCATCATCCATGTAACTGGTTATGGCAACCGGGTGCTCATTCGTGGGATTGGGATATCCCGATCCCAATAACAATTCGCGAAAATCCTTCGTTGTCTTCGGGATCACCTCATCTTGAGATTTGGAATCCAGGAAATCCGAACAAGAAACTGTCAGTATCCCCAACGCACATATTATTGATAAAACTTTTCCTTTCATTTCTATATTTTTTATCGGTTCCACTCGTTAAAAAGTCACGTTCAAAGAAAGAGATGTCGTTCTACGGGCAGGCCAATTTTTCGTTTCCGGATCCAACCCCTTCCATGCCTTATCGAAGACGATCATAAACGGATTGCTCATACTCCAACTAATACTTGCGTATTTCATGTGAAGAGCCTTCAAAATCTTTTCACTCACGCTGTAGGTAAGGGCTATCTGACGACAACGGATTAAATCCGTGTCTGCCACCCGGAAATCTGATTTCGCGTACATATCATAAGGCGTCATACTCGACGTACCGGACAAGGTCGGCAAAGTGACATAACCGAATGAACTTGCACTATTATAATTCGGTACGGCAGGAATATCCGTCTGGTCACCCGGCTTTCTCCAACGCTTCTTCAACTGGCGGGAAACATTCTCCTGCGGGGCAGGAACTCCCTTCAAAGAACCGGTATACAATTCGGGCAAACGATCCTGACCGCCAAACTGCATGGCAAACTGCATTGTCAGAGACAAGCGTTTGTATCTCACCTGCGTATTGAATCCTCCCGTGAAATCCGAATCAAAATTGCCGTTACGCACAAGGAATTCCGTAAAATCATTCGTCTTCTCGATATCCATGTCGTAGAAAAGAGGTTCCCCATTCTCCTGACTCAACTCCTTATATTGAAAAGAATAAAACGTATTATATGCCTGCCCGTTTACGATGGCAGAGCCATTCAAGAAATCCTCCAATACATTCACCCGTTCATTATTCCGTATCTTATTGTTCACCTTTCCGGTATTCACGGAGAACGACCATGTCAAATCTTCCGTCCGGACGGGTATAAAATTAACCGTCAACTCGTACCCGTTATTGTTCATCTTGGTTCCGAAAATCTGAGAATTCAACATCCCGTTCTCACCCGGAATCTGTCGGGAAGCGATCACGTCACTCTTTTTGCCGTAAGCATTGAATACCACATTCATCCGGCCTTTCAAGAAAGAGAGATCAACACTGGCATTCCACGACTTCGTTTTCTCCCATCCTAACTCTTCATACGGCAAAGACTTAATATTCAATGTATATTGGCTATAGTATTGGTTCAATCCCCCATCCCTCGCGATCAGATAAGGCGATACCTCCTCCACCGAATTTCCTTGATAACCGTATGAACCGGATATATCCAAAGACTCCATCCAACTCCAATCGCGAGCAAACGGCTCACTGCCTACCCTCCACTTCGCACCAATAGACCACGTCGGTTCAAACTTATCGTTTTTACTCTGTCCGAAACGATTAGAAGCATCCAATCGGGCATTGAAATTCAACACGTAACGATTATCAAAAGAATATACCGCCGTCAGGAACTCACTTAAATAATTATTTTCCCGGTTTGTCACCGATGATGCCGTTCTCATCTCATCCAAAAGAGGATTCGCTTGTGCAATACTGTTATACGCCGTTGTATAAGTTGTCGGGACAGCCGCGAAAGTCTCTCCCCGGTAACGCAAATACCCATAACGCGTATTTCTCGAACCAGTAGCCGTGTTGGACGAAAGTTCCAAACCTACTTGCAAAGTCACGCTATGACGCTCTTTAAACAACTTGTTAAACACCAAACTATTCCGGAACGACCATGTATTCGTCGTGGCATTCTCCGTAACCAACAATCCGCCAAAAGGGAGTTTCGTCATACCCTCCTCCTTGCTGTTAGCGGCAACCTCTCCGATCTCGTATCCCCGCAAAGAAGTAATATAATTGGAATATTCCGTGGCATACGACTTCACTTCCGACGAACTCACCGAGTAAGACAACAACCCCTGATACTCCAGACAAGGCAAAATCTTCCATGAAAGATCAATACTGGAAGCCACCATCTTTGTCCGGTTTTCATTGCCCGTGTTGTCTATTTCATTCAAAATATTATACCCGTACGACCTTTTACCGGAAATAGCCGTACTCGCACTTCCCCACTTCTCGTGATAATACAGCGTGCCGTCCTCGTTGTACAACGGGATCGTACGTGCCGTATTATAGGCATACGTGAATGGGCTAACCCCATAAGCAAAACCGAATACTTCACGATAACTTCCGTTCAGATTCAAACTGATTCTCAAACTCGGGATCAACTGTATCACGGTGTTTGAACTACCGGTAAATGTCTTCCCTTCATTCCCTTTAGCCTCTCCCTTCTCCTCGGCAATACCAATGGATGCACGACTGGAAATTTTCTCCGAACCACCGGTAATACTTAAACTATGCTTATGATTAAATGAATTACGGAACAAAATATCAAACCAATCCGTGTTCATATTAGCCATCTTGTTATACTCCTCGACCAATTGCTCGTGAGTAATCTCCTTGTTCGTCAACTTTTGCACCAATCCCGCGAAACCGATTGGCAACACGGCACTGGAGTAACGCACGCGATCCTCGTACATTTCCCGGGAAAACTGCATCAACTCCTGTGAATTCATCCGGTCGTACAACCCGTAACGCGGACGCTGTCCGATAGTAAAATTTCCGGAATAAGAAATAGAAGCGGAACCCGCCTGTGCTTTCTTGGTATTAATCACGATCACCCCGTTTGCTGCCTTGGAGCCATAAATAGCGGTTGCCGAAGCATCCTTCAACACGGTCAGTGACTCGATATCCGACGGATTCAACCAAGAAATCGCGTTCGCTGCAATATCCCGCAAATTATCCAAATCACTCGAAAGCGCGTCATCCGTCTGGCTCAACGGAAGCGGATCCCGCTGGATGACCCCATCCACCACCCACACCGGGTCTTGGCTACCTAACAAAGTCGATGTTCCCCGAATTCTAATTTTAGGCGTCGATCCGACCATACCGGAAGTAATCCGCACGGACATCCCCGGAATCACCCCCTGCAACATTTGATCGATCGTACTCTCACCCGGGACCATAATATCCTTTGCATACACCTTGTCAACCGCCCCCACGTACTTACTCTTATCCAAGGTCATGTAACCGGTGACTACCACATCCTCCAACGTCTCCACGTCCTCTTTCATCACCACGTTGATCGTGTCTTTCCCCGCGTAAACAACCTCTTGGGAAATCATCCCGACAAAAGAAAAGACTAAAGAAAACTTCTCCGATGCATTGGGAATAGACAATTGATACATCCCCGCCCCGTTTGTCGCCGTTCCAACTGAAAATCCTTTCAATTGGACGGTCACCCCCGGCAGCGGTTGTTTCTTCTCGTCCGTCACCTTCCCCACTACGCGAATTGCTTTCACTTGTTGCGACAACGCCTCCCGCACGATAAACACCCCACCTTCCTCGAAGAACTCAAACCGGGTATCCTTCAAAATCTGTTTCAAGGCCTCCGTAACCTCCAAGTCGGCAATCCTCATCTCCCGACACGGCACACGTTTCATCTTCCCGGCATCGTACAAAATCCGAACTCCCGTTTGATCCTTCACCTGTTTTAACACCTCGTTCAATGTCGTCTCCGCTTTCACCAAAAGGCTTACACGCTGGGTAAACGCGCTTGCTGAGAAGAAAAATAACATCACAAAAAGTAAAGTTAGTTTCATGACTTGTAACATTTTTTTGACACAATGTGGTCGTACCCACACGTTAGGTGGATTTTTTTTCATAACTTTGTTTCTGTTTAAAGGGTTTATAAACTCTAAATACAAAGGATTTGATTCTATAGTTTGGTCGCTGGCGAATCAGATCCTTTTATTTTACATTCCGCCTCACATAAATAACTTTATTTTGAATTTCAAATTTCACATCTGTTCCCAATTCAAACAACCTTAATAAAGGCTGTATATCCGAATATTTATCCAATGTCCCCGATAATTCCAGTTTTTTCAACTCCTCGGATTCAAACTTCACTTGGAAATCATACCAACGTGCCAATGTCGACATAATCTGGTCCAAATGCTGTTCCTCAAAACAGAAAAGATTATCCTTCCAAGCCGTGTACAACCGGGTATTCACCTTCCGAACCACGGGCAAATCGGAACCTTCCGTGCTAATCAACTGCTCTCCCGGCTTGATCAGCACCCCTTTCCGCGTATCTTTCAAATAACATATACTCCCTTTTTCCAGTGTCGCAGCTATCATCCGTTCATCGTAAACCGAAACATTAAACGCCGTCCCCAGCACTTTTATATCACCCATCGAAGTCTTCACCACGAAAGGATGGGCCGAATCCTTGGCCACGTCAAAATAAGCCTCTCCCTTCAAATACACGTTCCGCTCTCCCCCGGCAAAATGAACCGGGAACCGCAACTCCGTTTCCGAGTTCAACCACACCTGTGTTCCGTCAGCCAAGGTCAAATGAAACTCTCCCCCGCGAGGGATACTCATCACGTGATAGGCCTGCTCCCTTTCCGTTGACACGGAATCCTCTTTTATTCCATAAACCACCCCCATCGAATCTACTTCGACCACACCCTCTTTCGTCTCGACCTTGGCTCGCAAAGCATCGTTTAAAACGAGCTCCCGCCCATCCGCCAAATGCAAAACCGCCTTATTCGCTCCCGGTTGAAGAACCGAGGTTATTCGTCGCGTCAATTCCGGCACCTTCTTCTCTTGAGAAAAATCACCCTTATACAGGACAACGCCTCCCAGGATCAAAGCAAAAACAGCAGCAACACTTCCAACACGTATCATCATCCGCCCTCGATTTCTCCGGCGCAATTTTCTAAAAGCAAATTCCGCATCAAACCGTTTCTGTTCCAACCCTTTCGTCTGCAAATATCCCGGGTCAGACAAGCGTTTCACCACCCGACGCACAACAGGATCTTCCTCATCTACCAACGAAGCGGAACAATCCCTATCGAAATATGTCCTAACTTTTTTAGACCACTCATATATTTGATTCCATTTTTTCATCTTTTCCATGTGTCTTTCGTTAGTAGAACACATGACCGGAAAAAACGGGTGACAAACATTTTGAAAAAAATTACAGCAAATAAGCGCAAGCTTTGTTTTTACGCTCAAACTCCTCCATCACTACCCCCTCCAACTTCCCCTTACACGGGGGGAGAGTTGGTGCTTCTTCCCGAAAACAGTGAGGAGCTAAACTCTCCCTCTGTTTATAGAGGGAAATCACCGGGTAAGCGAGGACAGACGAAGAGCTTGCTCGGAATCTGTCGAACGAAAGGTGGTTTGAGTCCGTTTCGGGCTCAATACCCCGAAGGGGGGAGGGAGTTGAAATATAGAGTTTTGACACACCTTCAGAGGTCATTGTGGGGAAATAATCTGGCAATAAGTTCAACTTGATACCCCACATGATCATAAATACATATTTACATCCGGACCACTACCGTGTAAAACGCTATTAGAACGCTATTAGAACGCTATTAAAACGCTATACGGAATAGCGTTTTATTAAGGCTTTATAAGCATACTAGAAACTTTATACCCGGAAGTCATCCGCTAGTAATAATGATTTGCAATTCTATTGTTTTAATACATGTGCAATATCACCCTAGATAAAATTATAGACGTCAAGCACTTTTATTATAAGAAAGTATCATTTTTCCCCTGCATTTTAGGTTCAAAATGATACTTTTCTACATTTATAGAAACTGGTACAAGCTCTCTAAATTAGATGAGAATAGAGTTGGTTATAATTGAAGAAGTTGTTTATACCACTGTATATATTTAGGGTCTGTAAGAGAATCCACAATCTCTTTTCCCCACGCCTTCCACTCTTCCGCTCTCTCCGGTTCCATTGCGAGAATATTGGCATATAAATCCGCAAATGGAATTTCTTCCGGCTTCATGTCTTTACTTGCCTTCTTATAGGCCTTAACACTGCAAACTTTATTCTTAAACAACTTGACAATATTGGCCAAACCAATTAATTGTTTCGAATGCTGTAACTTATTTTGCTTGATAAATTGTATTGTTCTATCTATATCTTCAACAGAGATTTTTGCTGCTGCATTATAAAGAACCTGGTCAAGATCAGAATTAATTTGAAAGCCAACCAGTTCATCCACTTTTTCGGCACCTAACTTTTCACGAAATTTCTGAATATTCGAAAATAAATAATTCTTCATATCCGAACTGATCATGGCAAATTGCGGGTGATACAACATCCAAAATTCAGGCGAAATTCTCTGCTCATCATTCAGCAATGCAAATAACTCCAAGGCAACGAACGAGGCTTTAGGGCTAGACAGTTTGATCAATGCCGTCAAATATTTCAACATGAATTCAGGAGAACGATCACCCATTGTATATCGTGTTTCAAGTTCTCCCACAGCTTTATTATCATCAAAGGTTTCGTTCACCCGTTCGATGAAATCACCTTGCATGAGATTGGATACCCGGTGACGCATATCCCCGTGTTTGTCAAGTACAATCACCACGTTGGGAACAATAACACCATATCTTCTGGCAATTTCAGGTCCTTCCCCCTCTCCAACGTGTATTTTATAATTTATAAAAAACTTATTCAAGTAATCTCCCACCTCTTTGTTAGAAAAGAGTTTTTCATTGATAAGCTTTGAAGTTTGACCGTCGTTGTGGAAATACAAGAACACATACCTACTCTCGAGAGAAGCTCGATCCAAGACTTCTTTCAGCGATCCCAAGTCTTCCCAATACACGCCGTCTTTTCCCGAAACCCTTCTGGAAGTAAGCCCTATTTTAATAATCCCCTCCTTAACAATCTCATCTTTCACGGATTCTTGTGCCCGTAAGGCAATCTCCCCCAATCTTCGCGTTTGTTCTTTGTCATTGACAAGCGGGATAAACAATTTTGCAGCCTCGAATATCGTTCCTTTTTCTGAATCATTCCATACATTCAAATTAGCATCAAGGATATCGAGATATGCCTTCACGTTATAATTTCCGCGTGCTTCAGCCAATTCGGTTATCTTCAAAAGAGCCTCTTTACGGGGCACATCGTTATTTTTAAGCAAATCCTTAATCGTTGGAAGCTTTTCATACTTTTTTGCAGGCAACTGGTATACAATCATCATATTCAATTCGGTTATAAAAGAATTATAGATCAATTTACCAACCTCTTCTTTGCCGACTTCCTTTTCAAAATACTCCCGGTTCGCACAAACGAACTTCATCTCCTCGCCCTCTATGGTCGTCGCCCGCGAGCGTAACAATGGCCAATAAGTCGAATTCCGTTTATCCTTTTCTGAAAGTTTTCCCCAAAGATCATCGCCCACGGTTTGAGCCTTCACCACCTCACCGGAGATTGAAAGTAATTTCCAGTATGCCATTTGCTCCGTTTTATCCAATTTCCCCGCCTGATACAATGCTTCATACTCGGCAATACTATTCGCTTTTAAACCACGCTCGACGTTCTCTATTAACTCTTCGAGAGGCATTGCCCCGACTAGTTTATGCATCAACTTCCCATTAGCATTAATAATCAAAAAGGTAGGATACGCATCAACCCCGTATTGTTTACCGATAGCCGGTCCTTCACCTTTCTCCATGTCGACTTTCACGCAAACGAAATTCTTGTTGAAATAATCTCCGGCAGCTTCAAGCGTGAAAACATTATTTGCCATTATCTTGCACGGCCCGCACCATGAGGTATAGCAATCCAAAAATATGGCTTTGTTCTCTGCTCTCGCTTGCTCGCAAGCTTTCTCTAATGACAATTCCTGAAAGTTAGTTTGAGCAAAAATACCCACGGAACATAAGAGTCCAACGAATACGAATAATAATTTTTTCATTTTCTTTTGCTTACAACGTTAATCCTATTTTTGTTTCCTAGCATTAAGCATATTTCCCAATCCGCTTTGCAAGGGACGATACTCGGTATGCTCGTAAATGTATTCGTGTAATTTTACTACCCGCGCATATTGTTCCTCTGTCCCCGAAGCCGCAATAAAAATTGTCACGGGAAAATAAAACCAAACCAAATCTTCTCCATCGATTTTCGGAAATTCTTTTTCACATAACTCGAGAACTTTTTCTATTTTTTTCTTGTTCTCTTTGTCCGCCCAAGCAGCACGTAATGCTTGGGCCAAAGAGGCATAAACATCAAGGCGAGACCGAGAGTTAAAGTGATGAGGTTTCATCTGCTTCATCACTTTATCCAAGTCATCCATCTTTTCGCGACCACGAATCATATCTCTCAATTTTATCTCAAAAGCCATCGAGATTCTTTCCAACACTTTTTCCTCTCCCATGCTCTTGCAAAATTGATCGAAATGTGCAAATAGGAAATCCATTGGTTCTGAACAAATCGGGGATAATATCTGATTATCATAAATGTACCAATATTCTCTATTCGATTTTTCCGCATCCGGGAGCACCTTAAACAGTTCTGCACGAACTTCTTGTGCTTCTGTAGTCATTTGTGCTTTCAATAATTCCTGCAAATAATTTGTCAGGAAAGAAACTTCCCGATTGCCCTCTTTGTATTGTTTTTCCAAACTGGCAATAGAAGCAGACATAGCCTCTTCCACCAGTTTTTTAAACTCTAACGGATCGATTGTGGCTCCGACAATTTGATTTTCTAACCCTTGATCGGTATTCAGCAATAGGAATGTCGGGTATGCCTGAATGTTAAATTTTTTCGCAAGAACTTTACCATCTTCTTCCGCTCCCGTATCATATTTCACACACACGAAATGCTTGTTCATAAACTCACCCAACTGTACATTCGGGAACACTTCAGCAGCCATCACTTTACAAGGGCCACACCATGACGTGTAAAGATCTACAAAAACCATTTTCCCTTCCATTTTCGCCTTTTCACACACTTCATTTAATGTCAATTTCTGGAAATTTGTCTGCCCGAAAGCCAATACAGAACACAAAACCCCGAGATAAATCAATAAAATTTTCTTCATTTCAGTTCATTTAATTATACAATACAAAACATCTTACCTTAATTAAAACCACGTGTTTTCCCGATGGAAGAGTGAAAACCACTCTTCCATAAAACAACATGTAGCTATAAATAAAACAATAACCTATATAGAAACCCCTATTTTCTTCAATACCGAAACCATAATTCTATACTTGGTCATCACGGCATCAAACGCCCCGTACGATGCCTGGAACTCTTCCGGCGTAGAAGTAAATATAGCACTGATATACATTCCTACATCCTGAGTTTCCGTAGGCATGTTACTATAATCATAAGGATTTGGATCTTTCAAGAAACCGACGGTTCTCGGATCAGAGAAACCGTATCGATTATAAAAATACCAACCGGCACAGCCGTATAGATTCGCCTGCGTGTAGCAACCGCGTGTCGTCTGATAAAATGCTGCCAATTCTTCGGTATAAGCGGCAACTGGCGTGGCAAGAACAGCATTCAGGACGGCACCTTTCATGTTTTGCCGTTCCGCATCGCTCATGTTCCTAAATTCGGCAACACGTGAAATCAGTACGGTGTTCAATCCTTTGAAAGCCTCTTTACTTGTTGTCGAATTCCTAGGTGTTAAAGATTTCAACAACAAGAAACTGCGAATTTTGATACTCTCGGGCAAAACAGGCACAATTTCTTCACGCAGGAATTCAAGCCCGTCGATAACACTTTCTTTCGGACACAACTCATAAGCCGAAAACGGATTAGGGGTTTCCGTCCCACCCAAGGCAGATGAACTAAACTGCAGGATTTCGTAATGTGTATACGAATTACCCCAATTATCCACACGGGTTTCTTGTCCGATCGTATCGTTATAGAACACAGGAATCCCCGTTTCCTCGTAAAATTGATAAATTGCCCGATCCACCGGATCTTCGGAATTTTCAATCGTGAACCAATCTTTACCGAGGTTGGAAGGCGTCAAATTATCTTCCTTGTCACACGCCGAGAATAACACGGACAAAAGCAATACATAAAGGAATTTATTCTTTCTCATAATCAATCTCTTTGAAGTTCTCTATTCGGGCGGATCTCATTTTGGAGTTCTCCCCGGTTAAATTCAATAGCATAGTTCGGAATCGGAATTATCCAAGCCGCACGATCCCGCGTGTAAGCATTTAACTTGTAATAACCGTCTTCATACCAAGTCTGTGAATTTGCCTCATAAGCATTATTCCGGTGACGGATAGTGAAATTATCAGGAAGAGGGTGAATACTGTTCACCGCATAGCGTCGCAAATCAAACCAACGATGTCCCTCGAAACAAAGTTCCCGACGACGTTCATCACGAATAAAGTCTATTAATGCCCCTCCCGTTTCCGTTATCGCTGGAGCTAGTGCAAAACGTTTGGAACGCAACTTCTGCAACTCGGTTTTCGCATCTCCATCCCGGTTCAACATTGCCAATGCTTCAGCCTTATTCAAAATCACTTCCGGTAAACGAATCAAAAAATCCGCCCCAATCTCGTCATTATCATTATAATCCGCCCACGTCTTATACTTATCGGGAATAGCCGCATGTAAAGAATTCTTAAAAAAAGCGGTTCTGCGTAAATCTCCATCGTCGTAACATTGCAACAAATCCTCGGATACTTGGTAGGAAAGTGCTTGAGCTTGCTCCACCCAATTTCCATTTTGCTGCACCCATACATTCGAAGAACTCAAAAATGTTGAAACCACGGCATTTCCCCCTTGTGTGAAAATCGTTTCGGGAGATGTCCATGAAATCACGTTTTGCCCGTCAGTCCAACTATTTAAATCCATCACGGAATAAGTTCCCGACATGGCCTCGTCTGCCGCGGCAATACACGCCTCATATTCTTCCATATACAAATACACTCTCGACAACAAGGCGTTAGCAGCAACTTTTCCAACCCGTAATGTCGAAGAAGGCACAATACCTTCCAAGCAAACAGCAGCACGTTTAAGATCCGTGACAATCTGGGAATACACCGCTTCCACCGAGCTACGGCTAAAATACTTATCCTCTATATACTCCGTGATTTTTAACGGAACTCCAGCATCACGGGATGCAGTAGCTTTGCAATAAGGCATCCCGTAAATATTTACCAATAGGAAGTAATAACCTGCCCGAAGAAAACGCGCTTCACCTTCTACCCTGTTCAACAATTCAATATCCTCTTCTTTCGAACGGAATTCATCAGCCATGTAAATGATAGAATTCAATACCCCTATACTCTTGTAAAACCGTTCCCAGTCATTATCCCTATATTGGTCATTCTCTAAAGTCAAAAACGGGTCGGCTCCCCAGTGATAGAAAGAACCTAGTACATTACGCGGGTAATTCGAAGTATAAGCCAAACCCCCATCGACAAATTCCTCGGCATCATCATCCATCACGTGCAACCACGGGTAATTCATGGTAAGTCCGCTACTGAAACTCATTGTTTCCTGGGTATTGGAACTAAGGTTTGTCCATTGCATGAAACATTCACCTCGAAGCAACTCGTCTAAATCCTGTGCCGTGGTTGCATATCGCTGGTTCTGCGAATATTCTTCCAAAAAATCACCGCAAGCACCAAGACCTAGGGCAAGTACACCGAATATATAAATTAAAACTCCTTTTTTCATCGTTCAAATTTTAGAAAGTGATACTAAGATTACACGAGTAAGTCGGACGTACCGAAAGATTTACACTCGGCGACGAACCAGACTGAGTTGGATCTTGCCCCCGTAACTTTTTATGGGCTATCGTGAACAAGTTTGTTCCTGTCAGATTGATATAAGCCGACTTAAGGCCTAATTTTTTGCAAAATCGATCATCCACATTATAACGGAAAGAAAGCGACGATAAGCGCAAGTAATTTCCACTTACCACCCGAATATCCGAATTATCATACATCTCGTAAATATTAGATGCGATTCGATGTGTCACGTTTGTACCGCTATTCCACCACGGACTAGCATGAGCTCCCGCAACTGTATTCAATGCAGGGATATTGGTATAATTCTCGTCTCCCGGTTTTCTCCAACGATTCACAAACTCCCGCCGCAAATTACTTGACGGATTGGGATTAGTTGTCCCGTATTCGGTACACAATTTCAGCAAACGAATTTTATTACCCAAACTATAAGCCAGATTAAACGATAAACCGAAATTCCGATACCCAAAATAATTCGAAACTCCTCCCTGAAGGTAGGGCTCACGCCGTCCCGATCTTTCCATCACCTCCAAAAAGACATCTTCTCGTTCCATATTGTTATACTTCTTGCTCAACTCCTCCTGTAATTCATCCTCCGCCCCGTAAAAAATAGGAGAACCATCTACCGGGCTCAATCCTTTAAAGCGGTATGAATAGAATGTATTCAAAGGCTCTCCGGCAATATCCACGTCACCGGTCAACATATCGGTATATTCAATCTCATCTCGCAAAACGTTATTCCGATTGTTTATCGCATTATTCACTAATTCGTTCAACACTTGTCCCAATTGGGGATCAATACGCCAAACAAACCCTCTCTTTCCACCATCCAAGCCGACACGATTGATTGGGGTAAAATTCAAACTCACCTCGATACCTTTGTTTACAAGTGTTCCGCTATTTACAACGTATTGTGTGGTTCCATTGATTTCAGAAATCGTCTTGGTCAAAAATGCATCCCGCGTTTTTTTATAATACCAAGAAACCGAACCGTTAATCTTGTTTTTCAAAAACGAAAAATCCAAAGTCACATTCGTGGACGCCGTCTTTTCCCATCTCAAATCAGGATTCGGGTAATGGGCTACTTTCGAACGAAATTCTCCATATTTCCCAGTATAATCGGCCTCTTGTCGAATAATCATATTCGGAGTCTGGTTACTCAACATATTTCCCTGATAACCGAAAGACCCCCTTAATGCCATGTCATCCACCCAATCAACAGATCTCAAAATATCTTGTTTCATGTTCCAACGACCTGATAACGCCCAAATCGGCATCATACGATCATTTGCCCGTGACCCGAACAAATTGGAAGCCTCCCCTCGAATATGTAGATTCACCATATAGCGGTTGTCATAATCGTACCCGGCCATCGCATACCACGCTACCGAATTCATTAAATTTTCTGTGATAACACCCAAAGCATTAGCACTTGCCATAAATTGGTTATAATATCCCGTGTAAGTTTGGGGAATAGAAGAAAATAATTTACCCCGATCTCTATGATAGCCCCGGCGTGTAATATTAAAACCATCGTATCTTTGAGAATTCAATTCCAAACCGGCAGAACCACTCACGTTATGCTTACCATCTCTTCCCACGTTCTTGGTGTAATTCGCCTGTACCCGAACCATCCAATTGGTATTACGAACGTCATTCTTACGCAATTCACCCCCGACAGGACACATATTATTTCGTTCCGTTCGGTCGGCACGCAACTTGTGTACATAATAGGTATCCTCCGTGAAATAAATACTTTGATTCGTATTACTTACCGCATAAGATAATGTTCCTTCCAATTTCAAATTGTCAATAACGTTGTAACTGATATGAGCCTGCATATTAATAGAGTTTCCCTTGGTTTTATCCCCGGAATTATCCATTTCGTTCAACACGTTGAAATTATACACCGGTATAGTGCTACTCGTCCGTTGATAAAAATAACGGGAACCATCGGGATTAAAAGCCGGAACTGCACGACTCATATTATAAGCATAATCCAAAACACCTAATTCAGAAGGATTATAATTACGACTTGATACATTTCCCTGAAGCTGGAATCGTGCCGCAAAACGTTCGTAATTAGCCGTTAAGTTCAACGTAGTCGAATACCGTTTGTTATTCTCACCTTTTATTGCCCCGTTCTCATCGCTCATCCCGAGAGATGCGTAATAACGGATATTGGCAGAACCACCCGACAGACTTAACGTGTGGCTATGTGAAAATACATCTTGACAAACAATATCGAACCAATCCGTGTTCAATGTCTCATAATACGAAACCAACCGATTATACTCTTTATAATCAATCGCACCGTTGTAATAATCTTGCACTGTAGCCTCGTATCCGACCCAACTATCCACATTATTATAATAAACACCCCGTTCTACCAACTCACGGGAAACATCAACCCTTTCCTTCGAATTCATCAGATATATAGCTCGGTCACTATAACGCGGACGTCGGGTAAAAGAACCCGTTCCGGAATAAGTCACACTGGGAGGACCTGCCTTACCTTTCTTTGTCGTGATTACAATCACCCCGTTACCCGCTTTCGCCCCGTAAAGAGCCGTTGCTGAAGCATCTTTCAGTACGTCAATTTGTTCTATATCATTAGGATTCAAACCCGAAATGGCATTCCCCAACAGATTCACGAAATCCAGATCATTGATCTGTGCGGGATCCACGTTCACCGGATCGGTCAAGACCACCCCATCCAGCACCCATAATGGCTCCCGATTTCCCAACACGGTCGAAGTCCCCCGTATCCTCAATTTCGGAGCGGCACCCACCTGTCCGGAATTCTGCATAAAAATCATACCCGGGATACGTCCTTCCAACATCTGGTCAATCGTGTTCACCCCTGCCACTTTGATGTCATCCATTTTGATGGTTTGCACGGCACTCGTTAATTTACGCCTATCGATATTCTGATAACCGGTTCTCACAATCACTTCCTCCAATTGCTCTGCCGATTCTTTTAAAACCACATGAATCGAATCCTGACCGGTATATTTTATCTCTTGCGTCTCCATCCCGATAAATGAAAAAAGCAAGGACACATTTTGCATTTTGGGCAAGGTTAAGGAAAATCTTCCATTTACATCTGTTGACGTTCCCAAGGTTAAACCTTTCACTATAACTGTCACCCCGGGCAACGGTTGCTTTTTCTCATCAGTCACCTTCCCTATAATGCGTACCTCTTTTTCTTCATTTTTTACTTTTCCCGGAACAATAATAATAACACCTTGCTCTATCCGGTAAGATAAGTTCACTTTACCCAAAAGGGCATCCAACACTTGTTCCAATTCTTCATCAACAAATTTTACAGACACATCTTTCACTTTTTTCAATTCATTATGATTGAAAAAAAACTTGTAACCCGTTTGCTGACGTAACTCTTGAATAATTTCCAACATATTTGCTTTCTCAAAATCCAGACTTACTTTCTTTTGAGTGAAACCATTCGCAGAAGCTTTCAACACCAGAAACAATGTAAAAACACATATCAATTTCATAACTAGAAACCATTTTTTTACACACGCTTCCCTTACAGGGATGCCATCATCTCGTTTTTTTTGCATACATTTGTCTTGTTAATGTAAAGATTACTATATTTTATTAACACTTTGGCCGGTTAGGTGGTCCCAACACCTACCGGTTATTTCATTTTTACAATAATGACTCTCTCTTTTAATTCAAATTCAACATTTGTTGTCATGGATATAATATCCAAGATCACATTACATGTATTATATTTCTCCAAATCGCCGGTAAATACAAGCTCTTTAGCTTCCGGATTTTGATAAAATACCGTAATGTCATACCACCGGGCCAGTTGCTTCATGATCCCATCCAAGCGCATTCCTTCAATGATCCACTTCCCTTCGGTCCACGCCGTGAATATGTCCGTATTCACTCGCTCCACGTTTATGTCCTTCGTCTGGATATCATAAGTAATTTGCTCGCCAGGGGATATCATTCGAGAGGAGGCCATTCCCTTTCCTTTAAAAGCAACGCTTCCCTCCACCAAGGTCGTCTGTATATATGCTTCATCCGGATAAGCATTCACGTTAAACACGGTCCCTAAAACTGTAACATCGCCATTGTCTGTTTCTACTATAAAAGGATGCTCAGAATCCCGGGTGACATGAAACAACGCCTCACCTTCCAAATAAACCCGTCGTTCCTTTCCCACAAATTGATCCGGAATGCTTAATTTTGAATCGGAATTTATCATCACACTCGTTCCATCCGACAACACTAAATTGTATTCTCCTCCTCTCGGTACAATAATTTTATTATACCTTACAGATCTTTCCGCCTCTTCAATTCTACCATGAGCAGGTTTAAACTTTTCCACCACCTGTTCAAAAGCAACAGAATCCGTTAATTCTACCTGTTGACCGGAATTAAATACCAATACCGCTTTCGTCATCCCCGGTTCAATGGATATTCCCTTTGCAACTTCTGTAACTTGGAATTGACCACTCTCCCAAAACCAATAAGCAATACCTCCCAGAAGTAAGGGGAGCAGCAACACGGCAACATATTTAATGATTATTCTCCCAATATGCTTTTTCGGGGTCTTGTTCGTATAAACGACAAATTCCTCCCAAGCATTTTTAGAATCCACGACCCGACTTTCCTCTCCCGTGTAATACTTATCAAAATACCGTTGAGCTTTACGATAATATTCCCTGTTACTTTCATCTTCCGACAACCATTCCTCAACCCTTTCTCGCTCTTCGGCAGAAGAAATTCCCAGCAGATGTTTCGCAATTATATCCCAATTTATATATGTCTTGTCATTCGTCATGATTCTTTATTTATCATTCACACGTAAGACACATTTATTAAAAAAACGGAGTACAAAGGTTCTTATTATTTTTTATGAAAAAATTTCAGATACCTTCCTGTAAATACTCGATAAGCAATAAAATGGGGATCAATTTCTCACGCAACATACGATAGGCTCGCTGCACTTGAGTCTTTACCGTCGTCTCGGCAATATTCAATTGGTTGGCAATTTCTTTATTCTTCTTTCCCTCTACCACTTTCAACAAGATAATTTCTCTACATTTATCAGGTAACGAATCCAAAGCTTCCTGTAGACGTTGTTGAATCTCTTCATCAATAACCACGTCTTCTGTGCCTGAAAAAAGTTGGGCTTCAAATAATTTATTGTTATGTTCGTCTCTAATCTTCCGATCCCGCAAAATATTCAAACAACGATTTCGCACGGAAGTAAACAAATAAGATTTTATTGAAGTCGTCACGTGCAATGCCTCGGAGTGATCCCACAAATGGAAAAATAAATCCTGCACTAAATCCCTTGCCTCTTCTTCATCGTACAAATAGCTTTCGGCAAATAGTACTATTTTGGTAAAATAATACTCATAGAGGAATCTAAACGCCTCTTTATCATGCTTCTTTATTCGATCTAAAATCAAATTCTCTTCGATATCCATGAGTATATTTTCAGATTATCCGGACAAATTTATGTAAGAAAATCGAATTATAGCACCCACTCACGAGAATAAAAAGAAAATTAATATGGCCAAACCTTCCCCTAATTCTTCCCTCACGAATGCATAAGCCCGTTTTTTCTGGGTTTTTACAGAATTCTCACTAACCCCCAATTGCGCGGCAATCTCTTTTACCTTACAGCCCTCCATGCTCATAAATAGAACCTGCCGCTGCTGATCGGATAATTTATCCACAGCACTGTAAAATTTATTCACGACATCCTCCTCCACCGCACATTCTATCACAAGTTCTTCTTGATTCTCAAGAAGTTCACTTCCCCACTTTTCATATAATTCTTGCACAAATCCTCGGTCTCTTACCGAATTTAGGGCTCTGGTATACACCATGCGGTACAGATAACCGACCAGCGAAGGCACGTCAGGAAATTGAGTCCCGGAATCCCATATCTTAATAAAACAATCTTGAACAATATCTTCGGCGGCAGCATCATCTTTCACAATTCTCGATGCATAGTTACACATCGCAGGATAGTATTTCCGGTACATTTCCCGCCATGCTCCTTCACGTTTTTTATTGACACTTTCAATAAACCGATCCACGTCCATAGCTATTCATCATTTCGATTCTAACCAAAGGCAAATATGCGAATAAAACTTCACTCTCCCAAATTCGGACCGATAGGGTTAACTTTTCTTTTCTTATTAAAAAAAGGAGTCATCCGAGAATATACCCGAATGACTCCTTGCCAACTTAAAAACACGCACCAATATTATAACCCGGGCAAAGATTCTAAAATTTTCAATGTTTCTGCATCCGAAGGACGAGACATGTTGGCATTCACGTAATTTCCCTCCGGATCAATCAGGATGAATCGCGGGATTCCGTTACACTGAATAGATTTCATGAACTCCTTATCGTAGCCTAAATACAATTGTACTCCTTTCAATTGATGATCTTTCACGTATCTCTTCCACTCCTTCTGCCCGTTGTCACAAGAGATGCTCACGAAACAGATGTTCTTTCCTTCCAAACGTTTTTCCAAAGCTTCCAGGTGCGGGATTTGGGCACGACAAGGACCACACCAAGTGGCCCACATATCGATGTAAACATATTTACCCCTAAAATCCGATAAGCTCACCATTTTGCCCGTCGTATCCGGTAAGGTAAAAGCAATCGCCGGTTGGCCTTTGAACAAAGACCGGTTAGCCTCGTACATTTCGTTGTAAGCCGCCACGTACTCCGGGCGATGAACGTTCTTTCGAAACACGCAATCCATCTCCGTCGTATTCTCCATGCCATTCAAACGAATATACTCCATCACACTTTTATTCACAAGGAATTCCACCAAACGTTGGTCTTTATAATTCTCTGTTGCCATTTTTAACACGCTCAACAAGCGAGAATAAGCATCCGTCAACGAGGTCTCCCGCTGTGCTATAGCCTGCAATATTCGCTTTATTGTTTCCGGATATTCAGGGATGCCCCAACAGCCCGAATCTTCCAAAGCGGCGAGTTGCAATTCAGCCTCACTTTCACCAGAAAGCGTTGTCGGTTCGGCCCGAGATATTGCCCCCACGGCAAATGAAGCCAAGTGATAATTTCGCAACCATTGCAAACGTTTCTTCTCTCGTTCAACAAACTTCATGTCAAGTTCCCGTTCTTGAAGCACTTTCTCTCGCTCGCCAATCACCTTTTGCAATTGTCCTCGGAATTCAGCATCTTCCATTCGGTAGTAGTCATTAAAATAGAATTGATGCACGAAACGAGTATTCAAATAACTATTTATCTCCTCTCCCGGTCCCTTAAAATGCAATTCATTCCATTTTAACTCCGCACTCCAAGGTTTTTCATTCTCAACCCAAACAAGAAAAGGTAGATCACCAACCCAAAGACGAGCATATTCTCCTCCCGCCAAAGAAAGCCCAAAAGAGGCTTTTCGCGAAGAATCGGACAACTGAAATGTTAAGGATTCCCGTCCATTGGCGGTCTCAACATCCACGCTTCGATTATCATCGATGGGAAGAGCCAACTCGAAAGTTGTTTCCGCGTGTTTGCAACAAGCCGTCAGCAATAGCATCAGGCACCCGATTATCATACTATTTTTCATCATCCGTATCTTTTCTTTCGTTTACAATCCGGGTAAAGCCTCTAAGGTCTTCCATGTAGCAGCCTCGGAAGGACGTGTCATGTTGGAATCTATAAATTTTCCTTCACGATCAATCAACATAAATCGAGGAATTCCATCACACTTGATTGTTGCCATAAAATTCTGATCGCCGCCAAAATGCAACTGAATACCACCCATTTCTTTCTCTTTCACAAATTTTTCCCAAGCAGCCTTGTCTTCGTCACAAGAAATACTAACAAAACAAATATTCCGACCTTCCAATTTCTTCTCCAATTCTTTCAATTTGGGAATTTCAGCATTACACGGTCCACACCACGTGGCCCAAATATCCACATAAACGTATTTTCCTTTCAAATCGGCAAGACTTACCTCATTCCCGTTTATATCCTTGAATTTAAAAGGAACAGCCGGAGCTCCTTTCCCCAAACGTTTAAAATCAGCATACATCCGTTCGTACTCCTCCAGGTAATCCGGACGAGTCACGCATTGCCGAAAAATACGATCCATCTCCTCCGTGTTTTCCATTCCTTGGAAACCGACATACTCCATCACGGCATTCATCACCACATCTTCCAGCGTGCGCTTGTCCTTGAAATTTTCCATTGCAATCTTCAAGGCGTTCAACAACACGGCATAAGGAGTTGTTGAAGTTTCATCCATTTTAGCAAAAGCAAAAACCACGCGATTCAAAGATTCGGTATACCCCAAAATACCCCACGAATCCGGATCCTCTTTCAACGCCTGTTGTAACTCAGAGAATGTATCTCCGGAAAGATTCATCGTCCCATCGGCTCCTCCTCCGATCACGAAAGAAGCCAAATAATAATTCCGCGTATATTTAATTCGCTTCAGTTCTTTTGCCGTAAAATCAGCATCCAAATTCGAAGAAGTGAGCAATTGTTTTTTCTCTTCATCCAGTTTTTGCAATTTTGCCCGAAAAGAAGCATCGTCCATCTTGTAATCATATCGCTCTATCTGATTCTTCGGCTTCGTATTCAAATAGGTGTTGATCGCCGCTCCGGCTCCCTCAAAATATGCCCCGTTATTATCTACTTTTGCCTGCCACGGCTTATCCGGTTCCAGCCATACCGGAAACCACCCTTGCCCTATCCACAATCGAGCATACTCTCCTCCCGACACGGGAATTTTTGCCTGAACTTTTCCCTCTCCATTCACGCCCAACTCCACAATTCGCTCATTCAATTCCAAGGCAACACCCGACACGTGGCCCCCCGGTAAGGATAAGGCAATTTCTGCCATTTTCTCTTGAGCGTATACTCCTCCGATAAATAAACTTAAACACCAAATCAAAAAAATCCGTCTCATAATCCTAATCACTATTTAGTAACATGCACAAATTCTACAATCCTTTTAATTTCAACAATCTATCCAATGTTTTTGCATTGGAAGGTCTCGTCATCTCCAATTCCAACACCCGTCCTTTCCGGTCAAGCAATATAAAACGGGGAATCCGATCCGCCCGAAATGCCTTTAGAAATGACTCGTCTCCCGCAATCCACCATTGTATGCCTTTCATCATCCCTAAAGCTCCCGTCCAACGCCACTCAACATGGTCACAAGAGATACCCACGAAAACAATGTTCTTGCCCTCCATCTTTTCCTCTAATTCCTGCAAATAAGGATACTCTTTCCGACACGGGTAACACCAAGATGCCCACACGTCTATAAAAACATACTTCCCCTTCAACTCCGATAACCTGTGATCCTTTCCTTGAGCATCCTTAAACACGAACTCCGGACATTTATCACCCTTTTTCAATGCCGTCGTATCTGCCTGCTTCGCTGCTCCCATAACTTGAAAAACAGCTAAAAACATGAAAACAACGAACCATAAACTCTTCAATCTCATAATTATTACAATTTACATACATTCATCCCAAACCATCACCCCAATGCCATGATTAAAAACACGTTTACTGATGCATCAACCGCACGATCGAACTTACCGGGATACACTCCTTTATCCCCATTTGCCGATCTGTCGGCGGCTGATCCACGTAGAAGATCGGATGAAGACAAGAAACCATGGCAACCATATTTCCCCGGTCGTCCATAATCGGTCCTCCACTAGAGCCTTTAGCAAAATCGGCCGTAATCTCCACGCGGTTGGCAAAGGGATTGCCGGATTCCTTGACAAAAGTACGAGAAACCACCCCGTTCGTGTACACGTAAGGATATCCTGCCGGATTAGTCAAGGCATGCACGTTCTCTCCTACAGCAAGATCACCTCCCATTGGCATCGGCACCAAGCGATCGCCTCGGGTATCAATCTTGAAGAAAGCCAAATCTCCACTCCGGCTATAACTAAGAATGGAAGATATGGAATATATCTTTCCGGCTTCTGTTGCCACAAAAAGTAAGCTATCCCGCAAATCCAAGCGTGCCGTAGGATCTATCAATTGCCAGAACACATGCCAATTCGTCACGCACACCCCGTCTTCCGACAACACCACGGCCGTTGCCCAAGGTTCGATTGCTTCCGGACGAGTTGTAGCTCGCAAATATTTAAACATCATCAACACGCTCGCCCGCCTCTCTGTCATCATCTTTCCCGGCTTCAATTTCCGCTTCCCGGCAGAATGGGGGACTAGATCCACGAGCGCCTCTTCTTGCACCATACGAGTCTCTCGCTTCAATGTATTCATTCCTTTAAACAACGAGGCAGCCTCCGGACGTTTCAACGAATCGAGGATGGTCCACCCCAATCGGTCATAATCTCTATAAATTACGCCATTTTGCGCACGTCCCACTTGCAACCCGCACAAAAAAAGAATCAGTCCGACGCAAAAACATATATTACAATACTTTTTCATTTGCAATCACTCTAAAACAATTTCTATTTTTCCAATGCATAAGGAATAAATTGTCCCAAGGAGAATTTAAACTTATCGTTTGTGGTCTCTGCCAATAGTTTCTTGGCTAATTTTAAAATTCTCGCCTGTTGATCAGGAGTTCCATTGCGTTTGATCGTCAAAGACAACGGGAAAAACACAGCCAACAGATGCTCATGCTCAATCTGCGGGATATCTTTCTCACAAGTAGTCAACAACTTTTCAATGTCCCCACTTCTTTGAGCACGGGCAATCTCGGCAAACATTTTCAAACGGGCCTTACTGGGGAATTTATACTTCTCCATCTCATTCTCAACCCGATCTATTGCATCCACCCCGCTCTGGCGGTCACGTCCCGTGATCATATTCGTCAATTGAAGATCAAAAGCCGTCGCAATCTTTTCATTCACTCGCTCCTCCCCAATGCTTTTTTGAAAACGTTCGGCATTCTCCAACAAATAGGTCATATTAGGAGAACCGACCTGCGTCAAAAAAGGATGTTCATAGATAAACCAGTACGCTGTATCCACCCGTTGTGCATCACTCAATTTCCCAATTAACTCTTCTGCCACTTTTACTACTTGAGGATCTTGAATTGCCAACAACGCCCGGGCATACTTGGTCAATAAATTTATACTTCGATCTCCTTTCGCGTATCGATTGGCAAGAATCCCTATCGCTTTCTCTTCATCCAATCCTTCTTCCACACGCTTGATAAAATCTTCTGCGGTCTCACTTCCACCGACAATTTTGTGCTGCACTTCTCCCTCCGAGTTCAAAATCAAGAATGTCGGGAAAGCTGAAATCTCATATCGTTTCATGATCTCGGCTCCTTCGCCCTCTTCTGTATTAAATTTCACACAAACAAACCGCTCGTTCAGATAGTCCCCCATCTCTTTTTTCGGGAAGATCGTGTTCGCCATATACTTACATGGCATACACCAAGAGGTATAAGTATCCACGAACACCAATTTATTCTCTTTTTTAGATTTCTCTAAAGCTTTCTCCAACGTCAATTCTTCAAAATTCGTTTGGGCAAAAGCTCCCATTTGCAGCATAAAAAATGCTACAACAAACAATAAAAACTTTCTCATACAAAAAAATTAAATGGATAACCTCCGCACGCACCATAGAGGTCATCCAAACTATAAATCAATCAATTGTAAATATAACCATTTGAAGATAATTTTGATAAATATCCCGTTGGATTATATCCATACCACAACATTTTTTTCACTTTCCCGTGCCCAACGAAAGTTCTCTCCGGTCGTAAAACCAAGTTACCACTATCATTCTCTTCAAAAGTATAGACGCTATATTCTTCTCCGGAACAAGTCGCCACCATCAAACGACTAAACGTGTAGTTAAATTGTATTGGATCCCATGAATCACTCCGATCATAATTATTACCGACAAATTTCAAGTAAGTCACCTCTCCGTCAAATGTATAACAATCCTTCACGAACCTATCATTCTCTATATCATAATAATGCAAAACATTATCTTTTATAAAATAAAGAATACCTTTATCTTGATGTAACGTGTAAAAATCAGCTGCCACCAATTCCGGACAAGCAACGACCTCTATTGTCCGGTGAAAACGTATTGGGCTATAAATAGTTCCATAACTCGTGGCTTCCCTAAAATTCAAACCATACAATTCTACCTGTTCCGTATTTCCCTTCTTCCTCATCAACGCATAACCAATACCCGGACCATAAGCAGGATAAGACGTGTAATTAGGATCCAAGTTCCCATGCGTTTGTCCGAAGAACAACAAATCGGCATCCATCGCATTACTGGAAATTTGTACATCATCTCCTTCCCGGTAAGTATCCGGGAAATAAGACAACGCATCATCTCCCACCATAACAAAAGACGAAGTAAACTCATCATATCCCACCGGCATATTCATAGACACCCCGGTAACTAGCCATGGAGCCAATTTATAGTTTCCAACAATCTCTGGCATGAATCTTGAGCCGGAATACGAGGCTAGAGTCCGAGAAACTCGTCCGTTATCCACTAGAGCCATGACACAATACGAAGAATTAAAAACCCCTACTGCCTCAAATTTTCTAGTTGCCACGGGAGAAGGTTCATAGAACATATCATCTCCCGATAACATTGTAACCTCATCCTTGATCCGGTACCAAGCGATATTTTTCTCACTCACGGGCAACAAACACTCCAAGTTTCCTTCTTGGACAAGGGTTACCGGGTGATTCCAATAGTACCTCCCTGCCTCAAGCAATGCCACCGGTTTTCCTTCCAACGGCTCCGGCAATAAATTCTCCGATAGCTCGAAAACATTATCACCTACCATAAGAAGAGCATCCATGTCCGTATTTCCCTCGGTATTCTCTTTCAAAACAATCCAACCGCGTTCAATACGGGGAGTAATCGTGAAATTATACACTTCGGAAATCATCATACCTGTTTCCACGTGAGTCACATCCAATCCAATATTTACAAAATCAGTTGTATCCACTCTCCACACCAAATCCTGTCCCTCGTGGATCAATTCCGGCTGATTTCCATGATAACGGTACCATTGATACGTACACTCCACCTCTTCGTTTCCCAACATCCCGATCGGGTGCAATTTCAATTCATCACCTGTTTTTACTGCCCCTGCCGATATATTCGTTATCTGCAAATCAGGCAAACGGTGTATTGTATTATTCTTGTCATAACAAGACACTAGAATAAGCCCCACAAACAACACGAACAACTGTGTATATCTATTTGATTTCATCTCATTCATTCATTTAATTCATAACCTAATTAAAAACGATCTCGGTACTCGGGTCATTCGGATCATCCCTCAACGGAGGTAAACCCTCCTCTGCTCGGGCTGCATTCTCTTTTGCCAACTCCCTTTTGAATACGTAAATATAGTAACTTAGCAATTCAGCATTACTATTCACTGATGTTATAAAATCGTCATCCCAAAATATGCCCGTCACACGGTTCATAAAATCATGCCGCACCACACTCCAAGTTCCAAAACGCCAAGACCAATTAATTGGTTGTACCAAACAATCACTAATTACGATCTGTGCTTGGCAATAGTGGCTATCTCCCGCCGAAAGATCATCGGAATCCACAATTCTAAAATTCAATGTGTAAGGTTTTTCTTGCAAGGAAGGAGAGCGCAACACGATCACGGGAATCCGGGCTTCCAACTCCCCTTCCTCCAACTTCATCAATCCAGCTACCCGTGCATCATCAAATGCCACGTAATGCACTCCCGGCTCCGCTTGATCAGGGTACTCGTAAAGCGTAGAATCAATCACGTGTCCCAATTCATCATATTTGTAATCCCAACGGATTTCTTGAAATTGTTCAAAACGCAAATAACTTGTTCTTTGAGGCAATGCCCCTTGAGGACGAACTCGCAACCAAACCGTATCCTGCGTGAGTGCCGCATCTTTGCCATAAAACGAATAATTACTCTTTACTCTATCGTTAAGGGTCGCATTATACTCTCCATCCAATATAAACTGGACACCATGCCACTCTTCCGCAAAACCCGGTAACGCCTTTTCACACCCACCACACAAAAGCAGCAACGCTATAAATAAATATAAACTGGTTTTCATGACTTTCATTTTTAATAACTGTTTTCCGTACTTGTTTCTCTACGAGGCAATGGCACCACATAATCACTCTCTCCACACGTGTGATTACTCCAACGCATCTGTTCCGTCCCGTAACGTTTATAAGTATAGAACATCTGTCCTTCTGCATAAAACTCTTTCAAATACTCGGTCTTTAACACATCTTCCCGATTCGTTTCTGTCAACACCGTTACCGGGGCATTCCTATTGCTCAACAATTCACGATACACCTCATTTGCCTCATCCAACGGTGCACACTCCGCAATAATCAAATACATCTCCGCAAGTCTTATCAAAGGCACTCCACGGGACGGAGAGGCATTCGTGGTTTCCGTTGACCTCAAACCAGAATACTTCCTTGTGGAACGCTTGTACATACCCACCGAAGCATTCCATGTCGACGTGTACCATTGATACAAACGAATATCTGTCATGCCATTTACTACGGGAAACAATTCCTCTATCCAATAATTATTTTGATACTGGTACGAATTGGCGGCCGAAGCCATCTGCGAATCATCAAAATTCTCAATATACATGGCAAATATCTGCTCGTTAAAAAACACGAAATCATTACCGCCATTTCCCCCTACCGGACCGAGAGCTGAAGATGGCCCTAATGTAAACTGGGGAGTAACACCTTCTAGAGCAGCGTTTTTTACCAAACGCGCATAACGCAACGCCTCTTCACGATTCCCCATCCATAAATACACCCGAGCCTTTTCGGCTAAAACAGCATAATAATTCATCCGGTTCTGCCGGTATTCATTGGTGGTATTCAGTACCGAATTTGATGTCGTAATAATCGGGTCTACCCGTGCCAATAGAATTTCCGCCGAATCCAAATCCGCAATCAAAGCCCCCATGTATTCGTTATACGTCGAATAAGTATAATTTCCCAACGAAATAGTCGTCTCGTAAGGCAAATAACGTCGTCCTTCCTGTACATTCATCGGCATCGGGCCATATAAACGGATCAAATCGAAATGCAAATAAGCCCGCAGCCCCAAAGCCTCTCCTTTATACAAGGCATATTCCCGACTCGACAAAACTCCATTCTCCATGTATGCCAACATTTGATTTAGATTCGTGATAGTCTTATACTGCTGCAAAAACAACTCCCCATTAGCTCTCTCCACGGCATCTCCCCGGTAATTGTGAGCCGCAAAATCTCCCGATTCCGAGTTACTCTCCGTGTACCAGAGGTTAGCAATAAACTCCACCATTCCAGTCACCAAATTCCCGTTGGGAGCATAATTATTCTCTCTCATCAAGGTATACACCCCGATCAATGCATCACGAAACCCTCCCGAACTTTTAAACATATCATCCTTTGACACCTCTGTCTTGGGTTGTACTGTCAACCAATCCGTACACGCTGTCAATCCTGCTGCAAGCAAAATAGTCCATGCAAATATTTTCATCTTCTTCATAATATCTCTATTTAAAATGTACATGATAATGAAAATGACGGCCTAACGGAGAACGGATAATTAATTCCCCGTTCCTGTTCTATCGTGGAAAGATAAAACAAGTCATTCAAATTACCGGATATACTCAATCGTTCCATCCCGAAAAACCTACTTATTCGCCGGGGAAAATCGTACTGAATATTTACATTCCGAAGAATAAATGTCGATTCATCCGCCACGAAACGAGAGTTAGCCGGAGTGTTCGTGTCATTATTCAATCCTTTGTAACGGGTCACGTCGCCTGGTTTTTCCCAGCGTTGAGTAGCCACTCGTCGATCCACGTTAAAACGTACCGCAGCATTCTCCACCTTGTCCAACAATGTTTGGTTAAACTTTTGTCCCCCCAACCTCAATTCAAAATTCATATTCACGGATAGTGTTTTGTAACGAAATGCTGTACTCAAGCGACTATTAATCTTGGGAATCTCGTTTCCACAATACACTTTGGAGTACATATCATAACTATCAGACACATTCCCGTTATTATCCATGTAAAGAACCCTACCCGTTGCCGGATCAACACCCGGAGAAATAAACGTATAGATCGCATCCATTGACTGTCCCTCCCGGTATTGTAAATAAATAAAAGCCCCGGTCTGATTATTAATTGTTTCTTCATTTTTCCGTTTCATCTCCTCGGACAACTTCACGATCGTGTTCTTATTATGAGAAAATGCCGCTCGTGCCGACCAAGATATATTCTTATTCCGCAACAAATAAACAGATACCTCCCAATCCAAACCCACATTACGCATTGTCCCGGAATTCTCCGTGTATTCATCGAACCCGTGGGAATAAGTCAGTCCCAACGTTGAAATTTGATTCGTCGTCTCTTTATGATAATAATTTCCGTTTATGGCTACCAACCCGTTAAACAAAGAAATATCAACTCCCAAATTATGCTGGTACGTGTTCTGCCAACGCAAATCATCATTACCAATTCCACGCATTATAGCTCCGATATTCCCCCGATAACGACTTGTCCAATCATACTGATACGTCGTCAGCGACTGGTAAGGCTGAAATCCTAAAGCACTTGTCACCCCATAAGAATAACGCAAACGGAATAACTCAAGCTGAGGCAAATGATCTTGAATAAACTTCTCCTGACTAACTGTCCAACCGATACCGGCAGACCAAAACGGTGCAAATCTTTTATTAGAACCGAAAGAAGAAGCCCCATCCGAGCGGTAAGAAAAATCCACAAAATAGCGGCTGTCAAAATTATAGTTTGCCGTTACTACAATTCCGATCTGACGTCTTGTCGTTTCTGTTGATGAGGGACGCTCCCTTGCAAACCTATTCGCATTCGATATATCATTCAAGTTATCATTCGGGAACCCTTGTAACAAAATCGTGTATTGACTATTCTGATTCTCTTGCATATTCCAATTCGCCCCGGCATAAATGCTATGTCGTCCAAAAGTATTTCCGTAACTGGCTGTAGCCTCGAACTGGTAGGAAGACATCTCACCGTATTTCCAATCATAACTACCTTTAGAGTCTTCATCCGACACTTGCAAGAAACCAGAATGAGATCTAGGTTGAAAACGGTCACCCCGATCTGTTTGTTTTGTATAACCGAAACCTCCACCAATCTTCATACCTTTAAAAATATCCCATTCCACTCGAAGTTGATTGCGAATATTCGTGTATTTCGTCTTGTCAAAACTCGGCAGCGAAGCATCATACAACGGATTGGCAACCGTGCTTCCTCCCGAATTCGGGAAGGTATTAAACGTGGGGATCAAATTACCCTCTTCGTCCCATGGATACCAGTATGGGTTCATTCTTACGTAATCTGAAAAGGTTCCGTAAGGACTGTTTTCCGAGTTATTTAATCCCAAAGAAACAGTATTCGTGAAACGAAGGTTCTTCAACAAATAACTGATAGATAACGAACCGTTAAAATTATTCCGGAAAGATCCTCTCATAGCCCCTTGATTAGAATTATACGCCAATGACAAAGTATAACGAAATTGTTCGTCACCACCGCTCAATCCCAGATTATGTTGTTGCCCCACTCCCGTGTGGACTGGTTTGCCGATCCAGTAGGTGTCCACACCTTCTGCAACTCCTCGGGCAGCCTCCTCATATAAATACTTCGTCGAAACATCATCATACAACCCCGCACGAACCTCCACGTCCAACTTCTCCTTCGCATTCAATAAATTATAACTCGAAAGATCGGGAATTTCCAAACTCAATCCCGCCGTGTAAGAAATCTTCAATTTACCTTGCCGTGGCTTAGTTGAAGTAATAACAACCACTCCATTAGCCCCTCGGGAGCCGTATATAGCCGTAGAACTCGCATCTTTCAATATCGTCACTGACTCCACATCTGTCGGATTCAAGTCCATCACCCGCTCTAGCGACACCTCAAAACCATCCAGTACAAACAACGGTTGATTCAACTCTGCCCGAGCATAGGTCTGCAAATTCGTAATATCCGGCAAACTCGATACTCCCCGAATCTGAATTTCCGGCAACACGTTCGGGTCAGAACCATACGTATTATTTTCGCGTATCAAAAATGAAGGATCAATATTACTCAACGTCTGTAACAAATTTCTACTCCCGAACGCCATAATATTCTCCTTAGTAATATGCTTCACAGCTCCCGTGAAACTCTCTTTCGGTTTATTGAAAATACCGGTCACCACAACTTCATCAATCTCCGCCATATCGTTTTTCATCACGATATTCATCGGTTTGTTATCTTTTTTCACTCGCACTTCTTGCTTCTGATAACCGACAAACGAGAAGATCAAAACCAACGTATCCCGTCTCGGCAAATCGAAATCAAACTTTCCTTCCTCATTGGTTGTAAAACCGATCGTTGTACCTTTTACCTGAATCGTTACACCGGGGAGTGTCATCCCGTCTACATCCTTCACAGTTCCCCTCACGGTAATCTTCTTCAGCGAATCCGCTACAGCCATGGCTCTTACATAATGAATCACCACGAAATTATCATTCACCTCAAACTTCACATCGTATCCTTTAAAAATCATCTGCAAAGCCTGTTCAATCGTGGCATCCAGAAAATCCACGTTCACCCGTTTTGACACATCAATCTTGGAGTTACTGTAAAAGAAGTCCAACTGCGTGGATTCCGAAATCTTATTCAACACCTGCTCGATCGTGGCATCCTTCATTTTCAAGTTGATACGAGCCGTCTGCGAATGTACCGCAGCCGACAAATGCATCACGCACATCAAACATAAAATTCCTGTTATTCGCATAACCTTAAGAAAATTTTTTAGCCATCTGGGAGGATAAAGCCCCAAATCACATTTTTTTTTCATACATTTGTTTTTTAAAGGTTTACAATAAGTCTTGTCCTCTATCGCCAAATGTCAGGCAAGACTGTTAACTTTTATAAATGCCGGGAAAGTCGCCATACTTTTCCGGTATTTTTAATTTATTCTGAAATTACAATTGTTCTCCCCTTCACGCTAAACCGGACCTGACTTGTACTCTCGATCATCCGCACCAAATCCTCCAAAGGTTTAAACTTCACGATCGCCCCCGTGAACCGCACCTTTTTCACGCTTTCACTACTAAAGAATATCTCCACGTCATACCAACGAGATATTTGCTTGGCAATCTCTTCCAATTCCGTGTTATTAAACAAGAACTTTCCGTCGATCCAGGACGTGTAAAGACGAACATTGACTTCCCGTTTCTCTAACTCGTTTTCTTTCCCGTAAGCCTGTTCTCCCGGAACCAACCGAAACGCCTGCTGATCACCAGAAATAATTTCCACGCTACCATTTACCAGCGTGGTCGAAACCTCCTCGTTATCATCGTAATCATTCACGTTAAAACGAGTACCCAACACCTTCACGTTCATCCGGGATGTCTCCACGACAAAAGGCCTTTCAGCATCGTGTGTCACGTCAAAAAAAGCTTCCCCGGACAAAACAACCCGTCTCTCCTTTCCCATGAAAGATTGAGGATATATTAATCGTGATGCCGAATTCAACCAAACCTTTGTCCCGTCTGCCAACACGACTTGGTATTCCCCACCCTTAGGAATAATTAATTCATTATTTTTATTGTCATTGGCCATCTCAATAGAGTCATGTGAAGAATAGCGTAACAGATGATTAGAATCCATCTCTATCCGGACATTTGCCTCGTGAGCGATCAATGAACTCTTCATTGTACTATCCAGCACAACCGTTTTTCCATTATACAACTTCAATATTGCCCGTTCTCCCCCCGGACGAGAAACTGCACTAAATTGACGGTGTTCCTCCTCCGCCTCATTCTTCATTCCCTGCCACAAGACCAAAGCCACGCTTAATGGCAAAATAAAAAGGGCCGCGTATTTCCACCAGTAACGAAAACCTATTTGCCTTACTCTTTCCCGCTTTATCCGTTTTAATACATGCTCCGTATCAGGGGCAAAATCCCGATGCAAAAGTTTAGTCCGATCACGTATTTTCTTTATCTCGGCATACACTTCCTCGTGTTTCACATCTTCTGCCAGCCAGTCCGAAAGTTCCGTTTCCTCCATAGGTAACAAACCATCATCCAACTTTCTGGCAATCAAATCATATATTCGATCATCTATTTTCATCTCCATATTTTTATATAGAGTACTTCAAAAATGAAAAATAGGGTGAAGAAAAATCAGATTTTTTTTGAAAAAAGATTTTAATCTTCTTTCATCTCAAAAAGAAACAGTAATAAAGAGAATTGTTCTTGTTTCAATTTTTCCCGCAAAGTCTTGTAAGCGATTTTCATTTGTGTTTTTACCGTGTTGACCGAAATTCCTAACGAGTCGGCCACATCCTTATATTTCATATCTTCCAGAACCACCAATTTAAAAACAACTTTACATTGCAAGGGTAAATTTTCAATCTCTCCCCACAAATGGTTCAATTCCGGTGTTTCAAATTCCACGACTTCTTCCGAAATCTTCAAATTTTGTTTCACATCCTCCAAATCAACACGTTCCTGTTTATTCTTCAAAAACGTAAAACAAGCATTACGCACGGCAACAAACAAATAACTATCAATGGATTCCCCCTCATCAATCTGAGTAGTTCTTTTCCAGATCTTTTCAAAAACTTCCTGCACAATGTCTTCTGCCACGTCAAACTGCACGACAAATGTGGCAGCAAAACGACACAGTTTTTTGTAGCGAGTTCTGAAAAGATAATCAAAGGCAACTTCTTTTCCTTCTTTTAACTCTCTAGTCAATATTTCTATGTCATAATATTTCTGACTATTTTCCATCGTATAGCTTAACCGTACAAAATACGCCCTACTTAAAAACCTCCTATTGCATCCATAAATTGGCTTTTCAAAAATAATAAAATCTGAAATAAAACTTCCTTTTTAACCTCACTTTTGTCGCTGACAATTTTTATTTACCCGTATGATAAAAGAAAAATCCTCACCACAACAATCCCGTCATCGGGTTATAAGCGAAATAAAAAAGCCGTCCTGAAACAATACGGTCTTCTAGATACAAATTAAAACTTAAACTTATTCACTTAAGATTGTTTTTATATATCTATCCGTCAAATTTATAAAATATGATTTACAGCATCTTACAATTCAAAACTACAAGAATTTCCTTTTAAAAAAATATCTTACCGTCTTCAAGTTTATCCGAAATCTCATTTTTTTCAAAAAAAATCTGTCAAACCTTTGCAGAGTCCAAAAATTGCACTACATTTGCATCCGCAATCAGGAAACAAGGGCGCTTAGCTCAGCTGGTTCAGAGCATCTGGTTTACACCCAGAGGGTCGGGGGTTCGAATCCCTCAGCGCCCACAAAAGAGGTTCAAAAAGGACCTCTTTTTGCATTTATCTACTTTTTCACGTGCTCCCAATATTTGCAAGTATCCGATTTATAATTTTGGTAGTTATATACGATTTTGTTGTGAGCTGTTAACTCCTGCATGCAAGAAGGTATATTTACCATTCATAAGGATAGTGTACCAAAAAGTGTGTAAATCCCAAATTTTTTATTTTTGTAATGGAACTGTCAAAAATGAATATTTATGGAATTTACACATGAACAAATCTCGGAAATAATTTCAGAAATAACAAATGGCGAATCCGGTTTTCATGGATTAGTAAAACGCGGGTTAGAGAGTTTAATGCTCACCGAGCGAAGTCTTCATAACGAAACGTTATCAGACGTGAGTAACGGTTTTCGAGGCCGTAGAGTCTGTCATGGAGGTAAGGTCTTCGAGCTTCGGGTCCCGCGTAGTCGTAACAGTAATTTTTACCCGATGTTACTAGGCGTGTTGAAAGACCAGGAAGAAGAAGCGCAAAAGCTAGTGAGTAGCCTTTATTGTAGTGGTTTAACCACGGAACAAGTGGGTAAAATTTACGAACAGTTTTACGGCAAGCATTACAGTAAAAGTCAGGTAAGTCGTCTCTTGAACACGGCACGTGAAGATGTAAACGCCTGGCTGGGGCGTAAACTTGAGAAGCGTTACCCCATTCTTTATATTGATGCCACTTATGTCCTCACCCGGCGGGATGAGTCCGTGAGCAACGAAGCCTACTACACGGTTTTAGGGGTGAAAGAAGACCGGACAAGGGAAGTTTTGACCGTCGTGAACTTCCCCGTGGAAAGCGCCACGAACTGGAAAGACGTGTTCGAGGATCTAAAAGCGAGAGGGGTCCAGGAGGTTAACCTCCTGGTGTGTGACGGGCTCCCCGGCATTGAAAATGTCCTGGCGGATACTTTCCCGCTGGCGGATCTACAGCTATGTACCGTGCATTTGAAGAGGAATATCGCGGGAAAGGTCAAGCCAAGGGACAAGAAACAAGTGCTGGAAGAGCTTAAACAAATTTGCGCTCCCGACCAGTGGGAGATCTCGCCGGAAAAGGCTTTTCTAAAATTTAAAGAGTTTATTGCCAGGTGGCAGAAAAGTTATCCCGTCTTGAAAAGATATTGTCACGACAGGTACAGGTTCTACTTCACGTACTTCAAGTATGAAAGAGAAATCAGGGGGATGATTTACACTACAAACTGGATCGAAAGGCTGAACAGGGATTACAAGAGGGTTATAAACATGAGGGGCGCAATGCCAAACCCGCGAGCCGTCATCCTGCTCATGGGAACGGTGGCGCAAAATGCAGATATTTACAAGTACCCAATTTATAATTTTTTAGAATCAAGATTATTTTATTAAAAATTAATAGATTTGCAAATATGAAAAAAGAAGGGCTATACACACTTTTTGGTACACTATCTTCATAAGCAAATGGATAAGGGATTAACTTCCAAGACAAGCACCAATTAATCTCGCCACGGAAACATATCAGAGACGTTCACGAACGTCTTTGTAACGTCTTTGATTCGTCTTTGATACGTCTTTAATCCCTAAGAACATCGAATATGCCACGGAAGATGAACGTGTATTACCTGGGAAAAGTTTACTTTATATTTCGTTGCAAAGTAGTATATAAGTACCATAATTTTTTTAGAATCAAGGTTATTTTATTGAATTATTTATAATTTTGCAAGCATGAAAAAAATAATATGCATTACTACCATTTGTATCGTGATTATCGGTATCTGTTATATTTTTTTGAGGCATGATCCGACGGAGAACGTGGTAAAATATTATAACACGAAGGAAATGACATATGAGTATAGTGCAAAAGATGCTGTTTCCAATTTAATTATGCGATTTGATGGTAAAATGGAATGTGATATTCACGTAACATTGACTTCACGAGAAGATGAAAAATTGATTCAACATTTTCTTATAAAGAAGCAAAAGTTGAATAATTATACTATTCGGACGGACTGGTATTATTCGAACGTGCAAATTGCTTTGAAGTCCGAGTGTCAAGATAATGAAGTAAAATTAAAAATAACATCCTATTGAGTAAGACTAAGCTACCGGGTTAACCCGGCAGCTTAGAAGATACAGTTATTGGTATATTTCGGGATTGGATAGGATATTCGTAAAATATTAAAATTTAGCCAACTAATTCATTGCAAATTAGTTGGCTTTTTTGTATCTTTAATTGTTCCCCGCGATAAGAGGTTGACCGCCAAAAACGGGGGTAATCAAACAAGAATACGATGGTAAAGATACAAAAAATTTCAAGACTAGAACCGACCCTTGGGTTTACAGAATTTGATATCTATCAATGTTACAAGTCTAGCTTCGAGTCAAGCGAGTCGGGTCGTTTGCACGCTCTTTTCCCGTTCAAGTTGTTTTGCCAGTCGACCGGCCTGGTGTCAAGCCGCATGGGTTGTCCCTCGCTCTTCTCCCCTGAAGGCAAGGTGGCCCTGATGTTGTTGAAGTCTTACACGGGTTTCTCGGACGCGGACCTGGTGTCCCACCTCAACGGTAACATTCACTTCCAGTTATTCTGCGGGGTTTACATTCATCCCTCCCGGCCATTAACGAACCACAAGATAGAGAGCGTGGATAAGCACTACATCCGTCCCATTGTCAGGGGAAAAGAGACGAGAAACGTGAAGTTCGGAGCTAAGGTCAACAACATCCAAATGGACGGGATCTCTTTCATCGAGCACCTCTCTTTTAACGCTTCCAACGAGGGTACCCGCTTGCAACAATGTATCGAGCTGCAACAACGCTTGTTCAAGACGCACGTTAAAGCCGTGGCGGCCGATGCCATTCACGCCACCAAAACATGCACTGCCTCTACAATTTTATCGTGTTTTTTCAAGAGTAGACCAGGGAAACGTGTAAAAAAACTAAAATAGCCACAACACTAAAAGGTCTCGCAGCTATTCTTAGGAATTTATTGAATATCCCTGATTAATTCTGTTTTACTAACGAAATAATATAAAAGGGAGGAAAACCTGCGCGTGAAAAATAAATTTCACCCCCAGGTTTTCCACTTAACCCATAAACACTGCATTCAACCCCTTTTCTATTCTGAATAACTACTTTACCACTTAGGAGCTTTCTTCAAAGAGCGATTAATCAAATATAATAAATAATCGTAATGTGCTTGGGTTTCAATATTTCCCGTACCTTTGCGCTGGTTTATTAATTTAATAACCTTCCCGTAAAGAGCATTCCACAAATGATTTGTATTGTCTACTGCGATATTCTCTACTAACCAACGGCTACCAAACCCTGCTGTCAGATTGGTTTTCAAGGCATTATCCACAAAACGCATCTCTGTCGGAATTTCAACATTGCGCATTTGTTTGATTTGGCGTAAGATCTCTTCTTCACTTGGTATTTGTGGTGTTGTCGCATATACTTGTCCAAACGGGTCTTTCTTACCGTTAAAGTCGACAAGATCACGAGTCCGACGGATAAATTCGTTTTGCATAATACGTTCTGCCTCTGTAACATTTCTGCCTTTTATCGTGGAGTCCCAAATGTAAGCGTAAAGATCTTCAAGATATTCTTTGGGGGTATAGTTGTCTTTATCTCTATATGCCACGAGAGACAATCGCTTGGTAATGAACAACTCAGTTGTTACGTTTTGCATGCGAATTAAATAAGTTTGTAATATGCGGCGAGCTTGCGAACCGTCAAATGCCAAATTTTTCGTTACGTTGTAATTGTCAATCCAATCCATGTTTTTCAACTCGTTCATGACAAAAGCCAAAGAACGTTTTTGTAAATCCTTGCTTAAAGGAATAAACGAAGGCATAGCATCACCCACGAAATGTTCGTTTAATTTGAATCCCCCGATATTTATATACACGTTGAACAAATATTGTTCAAAATGGTACACCAAATACCTGTAAAGCACATTTCTATATTCGAAATCAACATCTTGACTATCCAACCAATCGTTCATGTTCTCAAGAATATATTTCAAATTCTTGATGCCATAAGTACTGGCTTTGAGTGCATCATCACCCAAATCGTTCGGGAGGGCAGTCGGATCAAACGTTGTCAACAGGCGTTGCCTTTTGCCATAGCGGAAAATAGGATCTCCGGCTTTCTCTGCAATCCATTTTTTGACAATTTCATAATCAGCTTCTTGTGTCGTGGCTTCAGGATTCGGTTGATAAGCTACTTGCACGGTATAGTAGTCGGCAGGTCCAATTTTACTCTGAACGAGTACCACATTTTTATCTTCCGGTTGTGCCACGTAGTTATATCCCAATTCGTCCATAATCGACGGGCTGATTCCGTATTGCTGGGTGAAAGAAGCCGAACGCAAGGAATCTGTCGGGTAAGCATTGGAGGCGGCAGCGTTGCACAGGAACCCCAGCATTGTTCCCGTATTGTTGGCAACCATGGCCTTTAATCCTTCACCGAAAACTTCCAAGGGCAATTTCATATTACGAGCCCGAGCATCATTGGATGCCGTTTGAATGAAACGTCCATAATTGATTTGGCTTAACACATCATGAAAAATAAACAGGGAAGCCGTCATAATTTCACCGGAACGAGGATCTGCCCATAGAGGACCCGATACGGTACTGTATATACTAGTCGGGGCATAACGAATACAATTAAACGCAATATTATCTGGGTCAAAATTCGGATCATCTTTTGGGAAAGGTTTTACTTGGATGGCATTTTTAAAACCGATAGCTTCAAATGCTTTATTCCATTCAAGGACTCCTGCCGTGATATATTCACTCCAGCCTTGCGGGAAAAGGTTGTCAATATAGAACACGATCGGCTTTATCAGTTCCACAAGTTCACCTCGTTTATAGGCTTCCATGTCCTTCGGTTGCAAATTCCAGCGAGTCATATAGTGTGTCTTCATAGCACGATCTACCTTCGTGTTCATATTCATTCGGGCAATCGTGTTGATATTAACACGAGGATCTGCCAACCGAGGCCACATGATATCTTTCTCTTCCGGAAGAATCATAAGAGTGCGGTTAAGTTTTGCCGTCACGGGCTCATCTTTGGCAACAAGATATTCCCCGCCCACGACAATATCCTGGTCGTAATTTAAAGTTGTGACAACAGACACGTTATTTTCAAAAGCTTTTATCGTGTCGATTTTTGAAAGTTCCTTTTTAAACTTAACAGCACGACTTGCCCGACCGTATTCTACGGTACGTTTACTCGGTCCCCAAAATGGATTCATTTCATCCCGATGTTCCGTGAAGAACGCTGTCATATCGACAACAACCGCACTGCTATCCGGGGTGTAAGTTTCTACTTTGAATGTATTAATTATAGCCGGGGCGCTACTTTTCCGGATCGCTTCGCGTGTGTTTTCGTCCTTTGAATCCGTGTAGATTGGAGTCTGTCCGTTTGCAAGCAATTCCACTATACACATTTGCAAAGTCGAATCCCGTAGAGTAAAGGTCACGTGCATCGGTTCATAAGGCATTTGCCCCACCAGCCCGTTACCGTTATCACTAATTTCTACGATAGTTGAACCTAAAAGGAATTCTCGGCTTAACAATGTTTTCGGGAATTCAAAATAAACTTTTCCATTCACTTGGCGGAGCGTGAACAATCCTTCTGCCGTTATTACTTTTTTATCCTTGAAAAGCTTTTCATATTTCGTCAACTCTTGACTTTCAACTTTTTCTGTTTTTTTCTTTTTCCGTTCACTCTTTGCCATGACATTCACCGTGCTTGTCAAACAGAAAGCCACGAGCAATAAAATGGATATAACTATATTTCTATTCATTACTTTAGTTTTTAATTTTAAGCATTTATTCCTTCCTATTTCTGAAATCTTCGATCATTTCCAACAAATAAGCGTGATGTGCCCGCGTATTAAAATTACCGGTTGCCCGTTTACTTTTTACCGTTTTTTCAATGCGGTCAAGTAGTGAAAAATACAGGTACTTCGTGTTATCATGAGCAATGTTATAGACCGGGTATTGGAACTCGAATCCCGATGCCATGTGTTCTCCGCAACTGCAAGTACGACGCAACATGGGTTTCTCCGCAATAGGAGGTCTTTTCACCGTCCAGTTAACAGGTAATAATGAATTCAAGAGGGAAGACAATATCGTTTTCTGCAAAAGCATGTCAATAGCAGAAAGGTTTTTCCCCTTGATTGTCGGTTCCCACACGAGAGCATGCAGGTCGTTCAGGTATTCTTGGGATGAGTAGGAGTTCGGATCACGGTACTCGCCTAAGGATATTTTTTTCGTGTTGACAAGTAAAGCTGCTGCAAAATTCTTCACGAGCCTCTCCGAACGAGGAGAACTTACTCTTAAGTTTTCTGTTACTTGGGGATTATCCAACCATTCCAGTTGTTGCAAATTTTTAATCAGAAACCTAAGCGATTGTTTTTGCTTCTCCTTGGGAACAACTGCGAACGAGGGGCGAGGATCGTTTACCTCGTGTTCATTCAAGTAAAAACCACCTATATTCATCAGTGCATTATAGAGATAACCGAAACATTGATTGACAATTTCTCCATAAATATTTATCCGGTAATCAAAATTCGGGTCTTCCTTGTCCATCCACTCGTTCACATGTTCGAGAATGTACTTCAAGTTTTTGATACCGTACTCTCCTGCCTTCACCGCATCATCCCCCAAATCTTCCATCAATGCACTAGGGTCATACACGGCTTGGAGCTGTTGCTTCCCGTAACGGAACATCGGGTCACCGGCTTTCTCGGCAATCCAGCCTCGCACGATAGCATTCTCTTCTTCCGCTGTTTTTGCCTCGGGAATGGGTTGATAACCTATTTTTATGGCATAAAAGTCATAAACCCCGATATTGGGAGGCGTCAATCGCAAACCTTTATCTCCGGGTTGAGCAATGTAATTATTACGGGCATAGTCCATAATGGAAGGAGTGGTACCGTATTTTTGCGTGAACGAAGCGGAACGAAGCGAATCTACCGGATAGGATGAAGAGGCTCCCATGTTATGCATCAACCCCAAACAATGTCCCACCTCGTGAGCGATAACATAGTTAAGGCTTTCATCCAATATGTCTTGTGGCAACTTTTTCGTGCGCACTCTTTCATTTACTTGTGCGGTTTGCACGAAACGCATATCGTTCACGAGCTTGATGACATCGTGGTAAATATACACGGAAGCGTTGATAATCTCCCCGGTACGAGGGTCTGTCCACGAGGGCCCCATCCCGTTAGCCACATCGATAGGCGCATAACGGATGCACGAATATTTCAGGTTGTCCGGGTCAAATTCCGGGTCATCCATCGGGAAATCTTTTGCCTGCATCACGTTTTTAAAACCGATTTTCTCGAAAGCGGCATTCCATTCCAAGACTCCCGCATGGATTGCTTTTTTCCATTCAGCCGGAAATGTATTGTCGATGTAGAACACAATGGGTTTCACCGGCTCGACCAATTCACCCCGCTTGTATGCCTCCATATCCTTCGGCTGCACGTTCCAGCGATTCATGAAATAAACGTATTTTGAGCCATCCCGCTTTACACTGATATTCTGTTTCACGGTAGTAAAAAATCCGATCCGGGGATCCGAAATCCTACTCCTCATCATATGCTCCTCGTCCGGTAACAGAATGATAGAGCGATTAACTTTTATCGTTACAGGCAACTTAACCTCTTTATTCTCTTGGCTTGCAATCGTGTAATTCAAAGAGGAGATGATCGACACATTATCCTCGAACGCTTTAATGTCATCGATAAACGACAACTCCTGCTGGTATTCCGGTGATAATTTAACTCTCCCGTATTCGGCTTTTATCCCGTACGGGTCAAAAGGCGAAACGCGCTCGTCATCACTCAAAAATAGATCTGTCATGTCAATAACCACGGCTGTACTGTCGTTATTGAATGCTTTTATTTCGTACGTTTTGATAATCGGCGAGATAGAACTTTTCCGGATGGATTGTTTCAGTTCATCTTCCCGGCTATCCGAATACTTCGGAATCACTCCCCACGGTTGCGTGATTTGAAGCAATTGGATAGAGGAATCCCTGCGGGCAAAGGCCAAGTGCAGAGGCTCTTGTGGCTTTTGTCCCACAAGCGAATAACCGTTGTCGCTTGTTTCCTTGATCGTGGAACCAAGCAAAAATTCTCGATTTAGAAGCGTCAACGGGATTTCAAAATAGAGCTTTTTATCTGTTTTATGAAGGGTAAATACCCCTTTACGGGTAACAAATTTTTCCTGCTTGAACAATTTATCATATTTGCTTTCCCGGGTTGCTTCTTCTGTCTTGTCTTTATTCTTTCTTTTCCTGTTCCCACCGAAACTATCATCGGGTAATGCCGTCACGAGTAGAAAAAGAGAAGAGATGAATATAATGAACCCTTTCGTCATAATACTGATTTAATTTTTTTAATTTATGCTGTCACTTGTAATTTATTACTTATCTCTGAGAAAATCCTCGATTAATGATAACAAATAGTTATAATGAGCTTTGGATTCGTAGGTCCCCGTATTTTTATTCGCTTTTAGCGTGTTATGAATTCGGCTTACCATCCGATGCAATAAATGTTTTTGGTTGTCATTGGATATATTCTCCACGTACATGATGTAATTAAAACCGAATGTTTCATTTAATGCTTGCCTAAAATCATTGTCACGTTTGAAATTCAAGAAATTCTTTTCAGTCGTATTCGCATGTAATGCCGAGTTTTGGCTCAAAGAATTCATCATTTGCATAGCTTCATAAACAGGCATCTTTATTTTGGCGAATGTTGGAATCTCCGGTATGGGATTACTCCTAAGTAAAAAATAGTCCGATTGAAACATTTTTTCGGTTAGTGGATCAGCTTCTTTAAGCAAGGTTTCAAGGAAAACTGTTTGCAATAACATTTCCGATGCCATGGGGGTTCTTCCTTTGATAGCGGATTCCCACACGTAGCTATACAAATCATCAAGATATTCTCTCGGCGTGTAAGCAACGTCCGGTTCACGGTAGGCAGCCAGTGATATGCGTTTCGTGTTCAATAATGTTCCGCTAAATTCTTTCAGCATGAGTCTTGCCGTTGAACCGCCAAATTCAAGATTTTTAACCACGTTAATGTCATCGATCCATTCTAGGTTCTTCAGTTCTTTCATGATGAATGCCAGCGAACGCTTCTGGATTTCCTTGGGAACAACCTTACATGTAGCGTAAGGATCTCCCACGTAATGTTCGTTGATATAGAATCCCCCTATATTCGTCTGAGCATTTGTCAAGTAACGGGTGTATTGGGTCACCATATCATTGTAAATACTTTGGCGGTAGGTGTAATCATGATCTTTATCATCCAACCATTCATTCATATGTGCCAAAATATATTTCAAGTTCTTGATACCGTACTCCCCAGCTTTTACTGGATCATCACTCAAGTCCTCCGTCATGGATGAAGGGTCGAATACACCGTAATACACTTGTTGTTTCCCGTAGCGGTACTTCGGGTCCCCAGCTTTATCGCTAACGAATTTTCTTAATACCGGAATTTCTTCCGCGGTAGTATTTGCTTCAAGAATCGGTTTATACCCGTATTCGATAGCGTAATAGTCATACACGCCCAAGTCGGGGGGGGTTAATTTAACTCCTTTATCTCCGGGTTGTGCTATATAATTATAACGCGCATAGTCCATAATAGACATCGTTGTCCCATATTTTGCCATAAATTCCGCATCCCGATACTTCTCAACAGGAATAGCGGCAGAGGCTGCCATATTATGCGTCAAACCCAACGTGTGCCCGATCTCGTGGGCAATAATGTAACGCATGCTTTCTTTCACTACGTCTTCCGGTAATTTGGGTGTTCTTACGCGTTCATCCAATTGTGCCGTTTGCACGAAACGCATACTATTTACCAGTTGAATCACGTCGTGATAAACCAACACACTAGCATTGATAATCTCGTTGTTTCTCGGATCTACCCATGAAGGACCTTGTGCGTTAGCCATCCCAATCGGGCAGTAACGAACACAATTATATTTAATATTATCCGGGTCGAATTCCGGGTCGTTTGTCGGAAAATCTTTAGCTACCATCACATTTTTGAAACCGATTTTTTCAAAAGCCTTGTTCCATTCCAAAATACCTTGGCGAATCGGTTCTTTCCATTCCTCAGGGAAAGCGTTATCCACGTAGAACACGATCGGCTTTACGGGTTCCACCAATTCTCCCTTCTTGTAGGCCTCCACGTCCTTCGGTTGCACGTCCCATCGGTTGATAAAGTATATATTTTTTATACCGTCTTGCGTGGTACTGACATTACTTTTGTAACCGAAGAAATACCCCACCCGGGGGTCGGCTATTCTCGGGCGCATACTTGGCTTTTCGGGGAGCAAAACCAAAGAACAGTTTACTTTTGCCGTAACCGGTTCGTTGTGAGCAAACATTACTATTCCCATATAAATAATATCTTGCAAATAAGACAAACTCGAAGTGATGGATATATTGTCCTCGAAAGCTTTGATTTCATCGACGTAAGAAAGGTCTTTTTGGTATTTTACAAATCTAGCTGCCATCCCGTAATAAGTTCTTTGGCTATACGGATCAAAAGGTTGCAGCCAACTGTTATTGCCCACGAAAAACTTGGTGACATCAAACACGACGGCTGTACTATCCGGAGAATAAGCTTCTATTTTGTAAGCATCAATCACGGGAGCAAAATTTCCTTTCGCCATAGCAGCTTTCACGTTTGGATCTTTTGTGTCCGAAATCATTTGCGTCTTGCGTTCATTGCTCACCTCTTTTATTTGAACAGCACTATCTGCTAATGAAAATTTGATGTGTACCAAAGGATTGTTTTTCTGTCCCACCAGCGCATTGGAATTGTCACTGATTTCAGACACGGTTGCACCCAAAAGCATTTCTCTCTCCATCAAAGATAATGGAAATTCCATGTATACTTTTTGATCCATCTTGTGAAGGATAATCATCCCTTTCACTGTTGTACACTGCTTTCCCTTGAATAATTTTTCGTACTTGCTTTCTGTCTTCTCTTCGACTTTTGCATCTTTTTTCTTGGACTTTTTCCTAGCCTCCGAAGTGAACGGCACGCAAAGCAAAGCCACCAGAATAATTAAAACTCTGATTTTCATAAATATTTTGATTTAAACATACAATAACATCCCATCCTAGGGATTTATGAATTTTATTGAAAGAAATACAGGTACTTGATAGTATCCGTATTCCTTTTGGCATTTTTATATTCTCTATTTTTTATTCGCATTAGACCAACTCCACTCGTTTCCACTTCCTACTTTAAAGCGGACATCAACGATTTTGCCAAGATTCGTTTCTTCGGGAGTCTTCCATATCAATTTTTCTTCGTTTGTTAAATTTTTACCATCTTTCATATTCAGAATAATAAATTGTCCATTATCCATACCAATCCCCGCATGCCTGT
This sequence comes from Butyricimonas faecalis, assembly GCF_003991565.1. Lineage (NCBI taxonomy): Bacteria > Pseudomonadati > Bacteroidota > Bacteroidia > Bacteroidales > Odoribacteraceae > Butyricimonas > Butyricimonas faecalis. Next base: position 2,840,717 of record NZ_CP032819.1, read on the forward strand.
GTCTATATTTTTCCGCATTTATTGCCGTGACATTGCCGGAGCAGGTATAATAAGGTTTAATGCCATCTTTAGGGGAATTTCTGCAATACAAGTAGAGTTCCTTATCCTTGGATATAAGTACGTAATCTGATTCTTCCCCGTAAGGCAAAGTATATATCACGCTATTGGAGTTTATATACGGGGCTAAATCAATTTCATTACGTTTACAGTTATTTAAGTAGACATCTGAAATATTCCAATCCCGATTTATGATAAAATCTTGTGTCCAGTATTTCCCATCTTTATCTTTTAAAATCATGAAGAACCCAACACACTGGGATGAGTATGCATCATAGGGATCGGGACGATAATATCCTAAATGGATTAATTCATTATCTCCTAGATTATCCAGAGGTACCCAATCTGCTGGAACCGACTCAATATCGTCCGAAGGTTTACCGGGCATTACTAGAGGTTTGTTTACATTTGTCAATCCATTATTGATGGTTTGATCCAAGACCAAAACCAGTCGGTTATTTTCAAAATCATGGAGGGTTGCAAAACCACAATAGACGAATGTCGATAGATGGATATGAGCATGCAATTCTTCTCCGTCTAAAGTAACCGGTGTTTGTAAATAGCTGCTTGAATGAAACAATTGATCATTGGGTTTTACCCGAGAAAATATTTTCCCATCATAATTTTCTATCAAGTCGACTCTTTTCATGGACATGGTATTGATCGGTTTGAAATCAGCTGGCAAGGCATTGTTGGCGAACGCCTCGTCAATTGTGATCTCTTTTTGGAATGCAAAACCATCCAAATCAACCATGCCTTGTCCCCCTTGTTGCACAATCATAATATTACCAACTAAGTTACTGTTGCCGTATGTATTACAGAAGTGTTCATGTATTTTAATTGGTATAGAGCCTAACTCACTATTATTTTGTTGTTTATACACGTCTTCATACACGATGTCAGCCCAAACCTCCTCCCCGGTTTCATTTTCTTCTATTGACTCTTTTATGAATGTCAGGTAAGATTTTTGGTCTTTATCTCCCAGTATAATCCACCCATAGGCATTAAATTTACTATACACCTCATACGTTTTGGATTGAATGTAGGTAACCCCCGTATTAGGATCGGTAATGCGTAAAGCAAGTTGTCCTAATGCAATCGTGTCCGTGACCCAGTGGAAATCTTTTTTATTCCACTCCGGGCGTGTTTTACCACAATAAGTCCACGTGTAAGTCAAATTCTCTGTCTCAACACCGCTGCTAAATGTTAATTCCGGTTTTATATCCAGTACATCCCCTATGGTTATGTTATTTTCAAAATTGGGAAATTCTCCGATTTCTATAGTATTGATATCGTGGTAAGAATTACTTCCTTTGTCATCATAGCAATTGGTGAAAAACAGCACTATAATGATGAGTGAAAATATATTATATTTCATCTTCATGGTCTTTTAATTTAAAATTAATAGCAAGGGATTATCATTGGGGCTCCTCCAGCTTCCGTTATGTCATTGTCCGGATCATTATCGGCAAGCGAAGCCGCAATGGCGTTTTTGAGTTCTAGTGCTAATAGCCGCATCTCCCACGGTTCCTTACCTTCTAGGGTGGTTTCGTCCGTTACTTTTATAAAGGCAGTGTATTTCTCCGGGGAGAATGTCCCTAAATACATTTCAACGATGGTATTATCCCACCATAAAGGGCAACTTATCATATTGTCATAACGAAGTTGCGCTGTTTGTTGGTAATAATAACCGGCTTTAAAATTTTCATTTTCAGCCAAGGTGAGCTTAAGTAGGTAGGATTTCTCCTCTAGCTTCTCTTTCTTAACCTCTATCCACAACGTGTCCTGCATGCGGTTCGCCTTGAAAACAGGAGGTTGGGGTAACACGTAGTCCCCCACAATGGCTGTCGTTAAGGAATCAATAACTTGTATTTTATATTCAAGGTCAACCTTGGCTGGTTCTCCGATTAGAGTCACGATGAAGGGCACCTTTAATGTATTCTCCCCCGGATGATGCGAAAACGAAATATAAGCCGTGTCCATTCTTCCCTCCGTGGAAATGAATAATTGGCGATGGGCTGTGTCATATAGTGCCGCCTCTTGCTCAGAACAAGCAAACAAGACAAATAATAATCCTAATATAATAATATACTTTTTCATATCTTTTGACGTGATTAATTAATGGTTTCACTTTTGGGTAAAGGAAAGATAAAGGCATCGTCCGGCATGGATCTGACAGGTTTGATATTGAGTTTTTTATAATAATACCATAATTGTCCTTCTCCTACAAATTCCCTTTTGGCTTCATTAATCAATTCCGTGCTAAATTCCGATACAGAACTGATATCCAAGCGTCCGATGGTACAATTCCGTCCCCGGCGTACCATGTCCAGTTCACTTGTAGCCTTGTCGAACATACTGGAATGCGCATAATATTCTGCCCGGATATAGTACATTTCGCTTAAACGGAGCATGGGTATCATGACTTCGTTTATCTGCTGGTTGCCTGTTGCAGTTTTGGAGTATTTTACGGATTGATAAAAATATCCGACTTCAGCGATTAACTCCCTACGGTAATCGGCAGGATCATCGAATAGGTCATCTTTATCCCAAATGTCTAGATATAACTTTACGTACTCTCCATTATAATATTCCAGATAGTTGTCCAAAAGTTTTTCATTTGACAATGCAAAAATTAGATCATCTTGCAATTTTGGTTTTTTACTAAGGTCGCTTTTAGAAGTAAACTGGAATAACTTGTGTAGATCTTTATCTTTTGCATCGATAACGATTTGGGTAGCATCAAATGCCTCTTGGTATCTCCCGATATAAGCGTATGCACGAGCTAAAAGGGCTTGAATGGCGTAGTAATTCATCCTAAAGCCTCTATATGCCTCAAAAAGATCTGTAACTCCTAGTACCCCCATCCCGATTGCCGTGTTAAAACGGTACAATGAATGTAACTTGTCTTCTCGCGAATCCAACGTGTCATACGGCGCCACAAGATCTTTTGCCGCATTAAGGTCACGAATCACTTTTTCCATCACCTCGTTGACCGTTGTTCTTGGTTCGAAAGTCGATGGATATTTCTCGAAATAAGGAATATAGGTACGGCCATCATCTTTGGATGGGGCAAATAAACGTACCATATCAAAGTGTAGGAAAGCCCGAAGAGCCAACGCCTCACCTTTGATTACATTTTTTTCCAGTTCTTCTCCCGCAAATTTTAACGGGTCTTCATCGTCAATCCGTGACAATAAGTTATTCGCATTCGCAATAGAATTGAAAGCTCTCGACCAGATGTTGTCAATTAATGTTTCTGAATCTTGGACATCATAATTGAATTTTTCAGCCATGTGTTTCCAAGGATTATCGAGTTCTCCAGAATCATAGTATTGCGCCAACACATCGAGTACACCCCATGTCATCTCCCTGCCGTACATGCTTCCGGAAGCCATGTTTTGATATATGCCGTTCAAAGCATTTCTGTATCCTAACCCGGTTTCAAAAAGCTGCTCTTCGTCAACTTGATCTTTCGGGCTTATTGTCAACCAATCGTTACACGAACTCAATACGGTCAACAAAGTTATAGCGGTAATAAATTTCAATACTTTCATATTTTTTCTTTTAGAAGCTGGCTTTTAATGAAAAATTTATCGTTCTAGCAAAAGGATAGCTCAAACCCCTTTCTTCTTTTACCGACGACCATCTCACGAGATCTTCTGCACCGATCTCAAAACGTAGCATGCTCAATTTGGCTTTTTTATCCAAGGTTGAGTGAAATCATAACCAAGAGAGATGGAGCTCAAAGATACCGTGTTGTAGTCTTGCACGAACCGAGATGTCGGGTTGGTTGCCGTAACACCGGATCTGCCGCTTTCCAGTTTTTTAAATTTTGCCTTGTCTCCGACTTTCTGCCATCTGTTCGTCAACACCCTTCTGTCCACATTCTCCTCGTAAATATTTGCGTTTTCTACCCGATCTACCAGTGTTTGGTTATAACGTTGTCCCCCGAATTCATACATAAAATTCGTGAACAAGGTAAAGTTTTTATAGACTAAGTTGAATCCGAATGAACCTTGCGCATCCGGATCTGTACAACCGATCACCACTTGGTCGGAAGTATTCCACACGTCAGTTAACGTTCCGTCCGGGCGGATAAACACTTCATTACCATTGGACGGATCGATCCCCATTGATTTGACACCCCAAATGGTGTTCATGGATATTCCTTCGATGTATTTAGTGAAAGGCTTGCTGGTTGAACCATCGTAAGGATTGCTCGTGTTAAAATAGTCGTCCACTTGTGAGTTGTAATCTTTCAAGCTTTGGGCGATTTTCATCAAACGGTTTTGATTATGCGAGAGGTTTCCGAAAAGAGCAAAGTATAGATCTTGTTTCCTGATAATATCCGCTCTCAAGTTGATTTCGTATCCCTTATTCCTTACTTCCCCGATATTGTCTTTGTACGTATTGAAACCCGTGGAACTCGGGATGGTCACGCTATTAATACAGTCAGTGGTCTTTTTGTTGTAATAGGACGCTTTGATGTAGAAAAGACGATTCAATATGCTCAATTCAACCCCGACATCCAACGTGTTCGTCGTTTCCCAAGTAAGGTCTTTATTCCCCAATGCCGTTAATGTCGCCCCGGCTCCTGTCTGGTACCATTGGTCATCATTCATCGTGTAAATCGTTTTGGCCTCGTAATCCGAGAAATTGACATTTCCGGTTTGCCCGTAGCTACCCCTGATTTTCAACTCGTCAATATACTTGTAGCTGTCCATGAAAGCGTAATTGTGGATGTTGATACCGAACCCGGTAGACCAGAAAGGTGCATATTTCCGGTCGCTTCCAAATTTTGACGACCCGTCGATACGTCCTGAGAAATCGAATAGATAGATATCCCGGTAACTATAGTTTACCGTAGCAATAGCTCCGAACAACCTGCTTTTGCCTTCTGATTGAGAGGGCTTCTCGTAAATTTCTTTCGCATAATTAGGCGAATTCAACGAACCCGACGGGAAGCCCTTGTATAGGGCGAAACCGCTTTTGCTGTAATCTTCTTTCGTATTGATCCCGACGGTAAAGTTTACGCTGTGTTTGTCAAATGTGCGATTGTAAGCCAACAACAGGTTCATGTCCCAATTAAACGCTTCCCCGTTTGATTTTCTCAATTCTCCAGAATAAAGTTGGGTCATGCTCAACGGTTCTGAATTCCGCTTGGAGAGCGGGTCAAGAAAACTTTCTCCATGTTCCACGATTCTGGTAATGCTGAAAGTTCCTTTCAGCAACAAATGTTGGGTTATATACCAATTCGCACTGAGATTGTTGATGAACTCCTCGATATCGGATTTGTCGTAATTCATCAATGTCGATTCGTAAAGGGGATTTTCCCGGTAATCAGTAGCCGTACTTGTTCCGTCATAATCTTGTAATTTTTCGAGATATTTCCCGTTTTTATCTTTGTAAGGATCATACGGTTGGGCATAGGCATATTTTGAGAAATCACCGTATGGAGATTCGGCCGATTTAGTCAAGTTATAGCTTACTTGATTTTTTACCTGCAATTCCCCTATCCGGTAGTCCACGTACAATGCAATCCCGATATTATCCCGGTAAGAACCGATCATGACTCCCGAGTTGGTATTGTAACCAAGATCAAGTCCAAACCGCACATTTTCCGCCCCTCCTTCTACAAATAAACTGTGTTTGTGATTGAATATGGTTTCAAGAGGTTTAGACAACCAATACGTATCGACACCTTTTTCAATATTCGTGAGTTTCGCATTATATTCTTTTTCCTTAGCAATTAAATCCAGGTCATCATCGGCGTCATAGCAGCCAGCTAACTTTTCGACTTTCAACTTTTCTCTCGCATTTAGAAGATCATAATCCGACAAGTCGGGAGCGACCACTGAACCGGTAAAGCTATACGAAACATTCAATTTACCTGGTTTCGGAGCTACGGTTGTGATAACCACGACACCATTGGCGGCACGCGAACCATATAGGGCCGTTGCTGCAGCATCTTTCAATATAGTGATACTCTCGATTCTATTGATGTCGAAGTCGTATAATTTTTGCACGCTAATCTCGAACCCGTCCATAATAAACGTCGGAAGGTTCGGGTTATTCTGTAAATTACCTTTAGTTGTGTAATTCGGATCTAATTGCTTTATACCTATACCGGATTCACCGCGAATATACATTTCCGGTAAGGCATTCGGGTCTGATCCCCATTGGTTGTTTTCTTTGATACGGAAAGAGGGATCAAATGCTTGCAACGCTTTAATTACATTCGTTTTGGAAGCCTTTAAAAGTTCCTCTTTCTTTACAGAGACCGTATTTCCCGTGAAACTTTCTTTTCTGATGTTGGCATATCCCGTCACAACCACCTCATCCATCTCCTCCACGTCTCCTTTCATCTTGATAATCAATTTTTCATCATTTTTCCGATCATCACTTAAACGATAATGGATGGTTTCCATCCCAATAAACGAGAACACTAAAATTGTACTATCCATTTTGGGTATCTCAATTTTAAACTTACCATCCGCATCCGTTACAACCCCCAGTTTAGTTCCCTCTATAAGAATTGTAACTCCAGGCAACGGAACACTTTTCTCATCTACCACCTTACCCTTGATTTGCCGGGGTTTCTCCTGTGCTTTTTCATCTTTAGCCGGAGTGATGATGACTACATCATTTTGGATAACATAAGACAAAGGCGTATCTTTCAATAACTCGTTCAACACCTCTTCCAAAGTAGCACTCTTCACACTCAAATTCCTTTTCCCATACTTTATGACTTCTTCCATCTGATACAAAAAACGATAACCAGTTTTCTGACTCACATTTGTGATGGCTTGGTCGATAGTAACGTTTTCCAAATTCATTGTCAATCTTACAACTTGAGATTTCGCACCAACCTGCAAGAAGAAGAGGGACATGAATAGAAGAAGAAAGCTGCGTTTAAAAATAAATCGCATCTTTTTAAATCTTTGCATTCCGCCAAAGACTTCAATTCCATTTTTTTTCATACTTTTACATGCTTAATGATTAATTATTGACCTTTTAATCGTTATTAAAACTCACTCAAGAGCAGAAAATAGTACCAATATTTTCTGCTCTTCACAATATAACAACATCTATTTGAATATTTTATTCACGAACACGGTTCTACCTTTTACTTCGAAATGCACCCGAGTAGCTTTCTCCAACATATCCAATATTTCCGTGAAATCCTCATACCGGGCTAACTCTCCGGAGAAGTGATATTCCTTCAGTTCCGGGTTTACCCAAAATATATCAATATTATACCAACGTCCCAAGCACATCATGATGTCCTCCAAGGTATTATTCAATAATACAAACCGTCCATCCTTCCATGCAGAATAAAGGCTCGCATCTACCCGACGAATAAAAAGTTCTCCATCTTTATATACAACTTGTTGATCAGGCTGAATCTTCACGCTTTGCTTTCCATCATATACCCGCACCAATCCTTCATTCAACGTGGTTTCTACAATTTTCTTATTCGGATAAGCCTGCAAATTAAATTGAGTTCCTAAGACCTCGACAGACACTTTGTCATCTGCATTCACTACAAACGGACGTGAAGCATCTTTTCTAACAATAAAAAAAGCCTCTCCACGTAAAAATACATCCCGTTTGTTCTTCCCGAATTTAACTGGAAATCGTATCTCAGAATCTGAATTCAAGAACACCTCCGTACTATCAGACAAAAACAATTTATATTCTCCACCGCATGGCACCCGAATGGTATTATACACAAGAACATCTCTTCCACTTTCCCCCACAATCTCTTCATAAGAAACTTGATGGCCATCATTTTTGGCTACCATACCGCTTCCCAAAGCTATTAATTGTTTCGTACTATCTTGCAATACAATTTCGTCACCGGAAGAAGTAATCAGAACAGCCTTGGAACCACCCGTCTCGATACGAGCTATCGATTGCGCAATCTCTCGTTCCGTAGGCTTTCTAAAAAATCCCCAATACAACCCAATCCCTACAAGTAAAATTATAGAAACTGCAATACCCATCCTCCCAAAAGACATACTTCTTCGTTTGTTTCGTAACCCCAACTGTTTTTTCACCGTCTTCCACGAATCATCCACCTCAAAATGCCTGGCATATAAATCTCTGCTCGAAAGATTTTTTCCTTCAAGGATATATTGAAATAATTCTCTATTCCGAACATCCTCCTTCAGCCACGCTTCTAATCTCTCTTCTTCAGCAGGCGAAAGTGTACCGATCACTTTTTTAGCAATCAAACGAGATATTTTATAATCTTTCGGATAGTCCATCATAAAACGTCCTAATTTAAATTTATAATTCTACCTACAGAACGACAGAATTTCAAAAAAGGATGAGTGGACTCGTCGTTTTTTTTGATTATATTTTTGGAAACAAGAACAAAAGTAAATAATAATAATCCTTCAACGCTACACGAAGGACGTTTATCGCTTTATATTTCAATGATTTAACAGTGTTTGTAGAAATTCCTAATTCCTCTGCAATTTCTTTATTTTGCTTACCTTCCAAACTTAATTTTATAATTCGACGACTTTGAACAGGTAAAGCATCAATTGCCTCATTAACAATTCGATATGTCTCTTCTTCGATCACTAGATTTCGAAAAAAGTATTCACGATCAGCTGTTTCCGAACTATTTTGAATAGGCATTTTCTTTTGCTTTTTCAAATAATCGAAGCATTTGTTCTTGACAGCTACATATAAAAATATATCCGGTGTTGTTTTAAAATCATAAGATTCCCTTTTTTCCCACAAATGAATAAATACTTCCTGCGTAATGTCTTTCGCTATATCTTCATCCCCGATAAGACGGCAAGCAACAATACACATAGACAAGTAATATTTTTTAAACAAGACCTCATAAGCCTCAATATTGCCACTACGAATAGAGTCAAATAAAAAGTTCTCTGTATTTTGATCACGTTTAGACATAATTCTATGATTTACATCAAAAGAACACTCTTAAGAGTACAAAAGTAGAGAAAAAAATGAAAATAACAATTTTACGAATCCGCAGCCGCAGATTCGACCCCGCACAAAAAAAGAGGGTGTACTTCAAATTTTATCTCACCCTCCTTTAACTACTCTTTCACATCAACCCCAATCAATCCAATCTCTCCCGATAAATCTTCACCTGTTCCTCCAAATGCTTGATAACATCATCCCCCTCCCGATTCATCTTGGCTGCCGGAATACTATTTTCCAAAGCCCGAACTCCTTTACGCTTGAAACTTTCGCCATACCTGTAACACAAAATACCCATCGCTTCATGGACACGGTAATCCCCGTTCCTCCTACTTCTCAACAAACTCTCGGCCGCATCCAACCCATTCTTGATAACAGCATCTGCTTTCGAATCAGAAGCCAGTACCAAATACATTATACTCTCCATAACGGAAAGATATTGCTCATCATCCCTGTATTTTTCCCGTATTACATCAAAATACCGGATAGCACTATTTTCGAAAATCTCCAATTTACACTGGTATTTCAAAGTAGCACTCTCTATATTCTCCGGCATAATTTCGAGTAAATAAAGCGCCTTAAGATACTCCTTCTCTTCCACAAGCTTCTTGACTGTTGTCAAATCAGCTTGAATCCCCTGTTCCGGAACAATTTTAAGCACCCAAATAGCCATTCGAACAATTTCCGCCAATTTCGGACTCCTACCGTCCCAACGCCCTCTAACGATCCCTTGATCATCTATAATTATGACAGACGGGTGATTGCCATGAAACGCCTCCGCACAAGCATCTGCCCCTTTCCCATAACCGCAAGAATAATTAATGCCATGATCTTTCCACCATTTCCGAGCTTCACGTTCCGATACCTTCTCGTGTGAATCCACTCCTATAAATTGCACTCCCTCATAAGGCTGCATATTCCGGAACAGCACCGTATCCAAATCATGGACCAGATTGATGCAACTACCACACCACGTGGACCAGAAATTTATCACGACAAACTTTCCTTTTAACGCCTTGCTGTTTAACTTTTTATCAAAATAAAATTCCGGGGCAGGCTCACCCACTTGTTTAACCATCGTCATCGTGTTGCCTGCCGGCTTCATGTAATCTGTCATCCAACCCCTGGAATACTCTCTCATAAATTTGTTAAAAGCCTCGTAGTCCTGAGCCCTAGCAGAAATGACTGCAAGTAATAATACAGCCATGTAAATCAATTTCTTCATCATTATCCTCAAATTATTAAACCAAAGAGCCGAGTCAAAAGAGACGCTTTCGCCACGGCCCTGTGATACGAAATTATTACACATACACGGCACGAAACAGCGCCAAAATACATTCTCTATTTCCCCTTTCTTCTGAACAGCAATAACACACCTCCCAACAAAATCAACACCGGTAGAATCCATTGCAGAATCGTCTTCACATTTCCGGCCGCCTCCGCACCTATCGTTAGGTTATTGTCTATCGGATCGGGACGGGAAGTATCCACCGGGAGTTCCCCGTAGGATAACCACTCAAACATAGACATGATCAGTCCCCCGTTTATAGAAAGAATCCCCCTACGACTCGCCATCACCTCTCCCATACTAAAAGCATCCGCATCCCCGACAACCACGATTCGCTGCTCCTTCCCTGCCTGTTGACGCTCCAAAGCCACCATCGTAGTTTTCGTCCCGGCTTGCTCCCCGACGTTAGGATTCAACAAGGGCGTTTCATTCACAAAATCAATCGTCTCCAACTCGTTCCAACTTGAAGGATCACGCCCGATCAGCAACGGAATCACCCGGAATCCCTTATCCTCCACCTGTTCGATCGCCGAAGCCTCCGGCATCACGATCGAGTAGGGCCATTCGGGATGATTGGTTTTTACATATAAATCGTCCCAAAGTTTAGATAACCCCTTGGCCTCATCGGTAGCTCTACAAAGGAACAAGCTAACCGGATATTCTCTTTCCTCGGCCTGCCCCAAAGCTCCGGGACCACCACCTGCACCTCTGACAGAAGGCATACTGGCAGCGTTTTTATCCACGATCTGATCCTGTTTCTGAACCAAAATTCCCGGCTCAAAACGTAATCCCAGCTTCTCCATCAACGGGGCCAAATAACTGTTTGTTCTTGGCTTTCCCGCGATAATCAAATTCTTCCCGCTTTCCACGTAACGATACAATTTATCCAACTCCTCTTCCGTGAAGGACTCCCGAGGTTCTGAAATAACCAATACATCCAAACTATCAAGCAATTGAGGATTACGACTTAATTTCACATCCACCACATCAAAGCCTTGATTAATCAATGCCGAACGGTACAGCTTTTCCGACACCATATAGGAATAATCCCGATTCCGGTCCCCCGTAATCGTGCGGGCATAATGATCTGAAAGGAATCCCACGCTCGGCAACTTCATACCTATCCGTTTCAACGCAGCGGAAATTTCCCTTTCAAAAGGAACTCGCTGTGCATCATTAAACACCCGCAAAAAAGTCTTTTCTCCATTTTCACGTTCCAACAACACCACGAAGCGATACCCCTCGTCTCTCAAATCCACGTCAGGATCGACCTTCGATAGAGGAACATATTTTCGAGCATTAACCCCTTGGAATTTTGCCATTTCTTTTGCAGCCTCGGTCAACGTCTTTCCCGCAAAACGGTGCGCAAAAAATCCGTCCGTCGTGTCCGTGTAATAATAAAACACGTAATCCATCTTTGTCTCCGGTTTGAACCGTATATAAGAATTATAACGTGCTATATCAGCCATCACTTTGGCAGGAGTAATATTGTAAACACTACCGAACAAATTCACGTAAGTCGTCATTTTCAATCCCCCGTCCAACTTGGATACGATCTCCTGGCTAGCCTCGGTCAACGTGTTTGTCTTGGTATGCGTCGAATCGTGATACAATCGTAACATCGGCCGAGAAGTCACGTATCCCAGCAACATCGCCACGATAAACACACCTAGGAAGCGTCCGACTTTACTCAACACAGAACGACGCTCCCGAATAAACTGCAATTTCAAAATCGCGAACCCGAGGAACATGGCCGTCATAATAACAAAGTAGAGAAAATCCTCACTGCAAATCATCCCGTTAATAAACGTACCGGCCCGTCGGTCCAGTGCCAGCCAATACGTAATATCCCGGACAAAAGTATATTCCTGCCACAACCCGGACACGAAACGTAAGAAAGTCAACAAAGCCAGCATATAAATAGCCGCCACGATCGGGTAAGTCGTCAGCGTGGACATGAACAGACCGATTGCCGCGTAAGTTCCGAAAAGAAGGTACAGCCCCAACAGTCCGGTCAACACCGCTGCCCAGTCAAAGGATTCAATCCAACATCCGGCAAGAATAACGTACACCAGCAACACGCTAAACATCAACAACCCATACATCATCATCCCCAGAAACTTTCCCAACACGATATGACGACTGGTAATCGGGGCTACAAACAACAATTTGATCGATCCCCGGCTGAACTCCTGACTGATTAACCCCATCGTCAACAAAGGCATAATCATGTACAACAAATTACTGATCTTAGGCCACAACCCCCGTCCCGTTGCATCGAAAAATAACGCCCGGGACAAGTCAGACAAGCCCCCGCCCCGGAATTCCTGACTTCTCGCGTATGCCCAAAGCACATCCGTAAAATTCATCGCTGTCATAAAGACAAAAAGGATCAAGATCAACCATGCGATCGGCGAGTAAAAAAGATTTGATAACTCCAAACGAGCTATTCTGTATATTGCTCTCATAACATTTACTTCTTAGAATTAATTGATTATTTACCGGACAATTTAGCAAATACGGCTTCCATGGAACTCTTCTCCTTTCGCAATTCTATCATATCCCATCCCCGAGAAACAGCCTCCCGCATCACTTGCTTAATCGTTCCCCGCTCCCCGTCATACCACAAACGAACGCCATGATTATCCAATGCTTCCGCCCGTTTGATACCGGGCAACTTCATCAATTCATCCATTTCCGGAAGTTGATCAAATTCCAAATAGAGCGTGTTCGGTTCGATATAATTATCAAAATCTTCCGTACTACCGGAAAAAACTACTCTCCCGTGTTCAATCATCTTGATAGAAGAGCAAGTAGCCTGAACCTCCGACAAAATATGCGTCGAAAGCATCACGGTCCGATCCACTGCAATATCCTTGATTAACTGACGGACTTCCAGTATTTGGTTCGGGTCCAACCCGTTCGTCGGTTCATCAAGCACCACGAACTTCGGATCATGTAAGATGGCCTGAGCCAGCCCGACGCGTTGCTGATACCCTCCCGAAAGATTACGCAACAACCTATCTTTCATATGAGTAATACCACAACGTTCCTCGGCAGCAGCGATAGCTGATTTAATCTTTTTCTTATCCATCCACTGTATTTCTGCACAAAAACGCAAATACTCATCGACCGTCAGATCCGGGTACAAAGGGGGTTTCTGGGGTAAGAAACCGATCAACTTACGAGCCTTCACAGGTTCTTTCAACGTGTTTATCCCGCCAATATATACCTCCCCCGCGGTCTGTCTCATCACCCCGCAAATAATATTCATCGTGGTAGACTTACCCGCCCCATTCGATCCCAACAAACCAACCACCCCGGCATCATCAATCTGGAAATTAATATCCTCTATCGCCCAGCGACTGGAAGTATACCGATGATACAAATGTTCAACTCTTACAATTGGATTTTCCATACAAACGATTTATTATCAAAATACTAGACATAACTCTCCCGTGACAGCAAATAGCCATCATTTTTTACTCTCCAGAAACACATACAAACAGGAGATTATTCGTAATACAAGTCTCCTATGGCCGGTAAGTCTACCCCCCAATCTTTAAAGGCAGCGACAATAAGATCATATTTCTTCTTAATGTTCCCCGCCACATCCTTCGACGGATGCAAAAAACCGGCATAATCATAATTCCTAATCACCCAGAACAGCGGATCTTGACGGGATACTGAATTCACATCTATTTCCAATATCTCCTTCGGTGTCGTAATGATCATCTCCAAGTAAGTCCGGACATCCGTTCTTTTTGCTTCTTCCTCGAAATTTGCCAACCGTCCCAACCAACCTTCAGACACCCACTCTTCATAATAATCCGCGGACAAGGTTTTAGAATAATCCGTCACGGAAAGGAAATCTTCCAACTCCGCCATCGGGTAATCATCCACCAACTTCTCCGTCAACATCCACGTGTGCAAATCATTCTTCATCTCTAGCATATCTTCATTTGCCAAATTCTCCACGGACGCATCCCCATGACTAAATATCAACGTATTGGCGATATTATTGAAATAATCCCGTTCCTGTTCTGACAAAATATTATTACCCAAACGACGGCAATAAGTCACATTCTTGGCAAGAATCACTTTCTTCACCATCTTCTTTTTCAACAATTCCCTGGAATAATGGTTCAAAAACAACTTCTCAATCCACTCCAGTTGCTTGCCGACGTACTCCTCGTCCGGTAACTCCACACGCAAACCGGGATTATAAAACACAAGCTCGCTCTCGTTGATCCGCGACGTATCCTCCACAAACCCTGCCCATCGGTCATTCTCGTTATAATACACATCCTTATTCTCGAACTTGTACAAGAAATAAATCCCGCAGTCTTCATACCAGCTCACGATCTTCGTGTCATAATCGTGATCCCCTTGCGGAAGGACATAACGAAACTCCGGTTCCGTCGAAGGTGTCAACTTCTCGTCATCGTCATTACATCCCGTCCACAAAAACAATCCTAATATTATTATCAAAAAATATCTCATAATACCCTAGTTTTAATTTCCATGACTATTTATTCTGTTCCAATCGGGGATTCAAACGGATCACCTCTTCAGCGATCGGCAACACGTACCTGTTCTTCTGTAATGTCACTTCCGTCTTGTTACCGGAAGCCGTCTCAAAAAAAGTATGGTTAATTTCCGGCATACCGTATCTTCTCAAATCACACCAGCGATGCATCCAGTCTCCGGCCAACTCCCTACGCCGTTCCTCCTGATAGAATTTAAACAAATCATCCGGGTCCGTGATATTCACCTCCTCATACGTGTACTCCACATTATTGAAACGGTGACGACGCAATTCATTCAAATCGTTCAAAGCCTTCTGACAACAAGACGCATCACCTCCTGCCATATATTTACGGATATATCCCTCGGCGCGATTCAAATACATTTCAGCCGTACGAATCCCTTGGTACACGCCATTATTACTTCCCCCGATAGACAAATAACTCCGGTAATACGTGATAGACGGGAACGCCATTTTAAAATTCCACGCAAAATACAAACAACCCCGTATATCCCGAATCTTTTTATCTTTGACCATTACCTGTGTACACGGGCCATACAAATCCAACAATTCATCGGAAACCATATAACAAGGATCCGAGGCCTGCATATCCGGCAACTCCCGGTAACCTTCCCGCATCCAAATCACCTCATCCGGCGTTTCGATGGAATACACGGACAACGACTCCGGGGATTTAGGCGTGCTCCACTGCACGGTGTTCAAATCCAACAAATTCGGCTTCACCTGCAACACGCTGTCCGCGTAAGCAATCGCCCGGTCCCAATCCTCCATGTACAGATACATCCTCGACAGAAGAGCCTTGGCAGCCAGATGACCTATCCGCAAAAAGTTACGGTTATAATCATACTCCGTTAGCAACCGATTACCTCTCAATAAATCCCGTTCAATCTGCCCGTACACCTCTGCCACTGAATTACGGGGAAAACGTTCATCCCGAACCTCCATGGTCAACTTCAAAGGCACCCCCGGATTCAGGTTCGGATCACCTTCATTGTAAGGCATTCCATACATATTCACCAACATCAAGTAGTACATGGAACGCAACGTCAACGCCTCCCCCCGAAGATTCTCTCTCAAAGATGCCTCTCCAGTCATATCATCCAGACAATCCAGCACGATATTACATCCCAATATCTTGTTGTAAGGTAATTCCCAAAAGGCAGCATCATATCCTCCACCGGCATTGTTAAACATATCCGCATCCCACAAGAAACGCCACTTCATATTCTCAAGATAAGTCCGGTAACCTTCACTCTTCAACCCGTTACATTTTATATCATCCGTGAAAATATCCATGATATTATACTGCACCTCTTTTTGTCCGGCATCCAGATAAGCATCTCCCAGAAGCAACTGTTCTACATCGGTAAGTTCTGTCGGTCGAACTTCGGTTATACTATATTCGTCAAGGAAGCCGTCACAACCGACAAGCATCCACAACATGAACGAACCAACAAATGTTAATACGATCGATTTCATGTTCTTTATATATTAATTAAAAACTCACGTTTAAACTAAAAGTAAAATTCCTTGTCAATGGCTGACTTCCCTTAGCCACTTCCGGATCCCGGCTATCAAAATCGCTACTCACGATCTGGAATGGATTGGATAACGTCATGGTAAAACCCACGTTCTGGGCAAACCGGCGAATCAACCTCTCCGGGAACACGTAAGAAAGGCTTATACTGTTGCAACGCAAATACCACGCATCCGCAACCCGGACATCCGAATTCGCCCACGCCTCGTAAGGATAAAGACTCACGCTGGAATCTTTAAACGGATACATGGGCAAACAATTCTCGCCCACCGGGATAGAAGGAATATTCGTGTACTTCTCGTCACCTGATTTTCGCCAACGCTTTAACAGTTGAGTCGAGGCATTTTTGTACTCGCTCGGCATACCATACGTGTTATTCATCTCGCCATACGGGGAACTCAAAAAACACTGGTTACCGGTTGACCAATAAAAAGAAGTCGCCAGCGTCCAATTCTTGTATCGGAAATTCATATTCAGTCCCGCCGTTAAATCCGGATCCAACTTCCCGGCATGAACCATGTACTGTGTCACGTCCAACTCACCCGCATTCGTGTTCGCCCCGGACATATCGAATAAAGGCCCGCCATTTTCCGGATTCAGTCCGGCAAAACGGAATGCCCAGAAACTGGAAACAGGATATCCTTTCTTGTTATATTTCCCGCCTACAACCTCTCTCCAATCTCCCGTCGGTTCAAACTCCGAACTCACCTCGTTATACACTTTTGAAGTATTGAATCCCAAACTCCACACGAAATCCCGCGTGCGAACAGGTACCAGACTGAATGACAATTCCCAACCGGAATTCTTCATATTACCGCCATTCACGTACATAGAATGCTCCCCGTTCTCGTAAGGAATCTCCCGTTGGGTAACCAAATCCTCTGTCTTCTTGTAATAATACTCGAACGAACCGTTCACCTTACTATGCAAAACGCTAAAATTAATTCCCAAATTAATCGACTTTGTCTTTTCCCATTTCAAATCGGGATTCGGCAATTTCGTGTAAGTCATCTTGAACTCTCCTGTCTCCGTATCCAAAGGCAAGATTTTCGCAATCAGATTCGCACTCACGTTCTCCACCACGTTTCCTTGATAACCGTAAGTGGCCGACAAAGACAAGTAATTCAACAAATCCTGCCCCTGCAACCAATGTTCATCCGTCACGTTCCACCGGGCACCGATAGACCACACCGGCAGATATTTCTCTTTCTCGTCCTGTCCGAAACGGTTGGAACCATCACCTCTCACGGAGAAATTCAAGGCATAGCGATTATCATACATATAAGAACCCGAAACATAGTAAGACAACGTGTTATTCAACGATTTCGACAAAGAGGGAACCGTGCGTGCATACCCGTTCAGCGTGTAATTGACATCCGTACTCGGTCTCGTTCCCAGAGGTACATCCACGAATGACAAACCCCGCTCCGGCATATACCCATAATCCGTTTGTGCGTAAGATTTACGCTTATTACTACTCAACTCTCCCCCGACCATCATATTCACAGCGTGACGGCCAAAATTCTTTATATATTCAAACTGTCCTCGCCAGCTATAATTGAATCCTTCATTCTCGCTCACGTTCAACTCGCCTCCATAAGGTAAAGGTGAAGTTTTCAGATCCGTGTCAAACGCATCGTGTTCGCCATAATTATATCCACGGATTCCGGCAATATAATTAGTCCGTTCCGTAAACCATGACTCCCCGAACGTAGAAATAGAACCTCCTCCCAAGGTGGTAGAAAAGACTAAATCTTCCAGAATCGTCCAACGGACATCAACACTCAAATTCAGACTTCTGCTTCTATTTTCATTCCCGGAATATTTCAATTCATTCAAAATATTATAATCATACCCTTTGCCCCCGCTAGCATAATAAAACAAACTCCCATCCTCATTGTAGCAAGCGATTGCCCGGTTAGCATTGATGGCATAATTGAATGGATCCACCCCATTGGCAAAAGCTTTTGTCTCGGTATGAGAACCGGATAAAGAGACATTCAACCGCAACTTGTTCCAAAACGTAGAACTCAAATTCAAACGCCCGGTATAAGAAGTCTGTGAATTTCCTTTCGCCGTATTCTGATTATTTGAATAACCTAAAGAAGCATAATAAGTAGAGTTGTTATTACCTCCCGAAAAACTCAGCGAATGAGAATGAGAAAACGGGGTTTGGTAAAGCACGTCAAACCAGTTCGTGTTCACGGATTCCAATGCCTTAGCTCCTCGGTCAAACTCATCGTAAGAAATCTCTCCCCGCTGGTAAGCCAACGCCAACCCGATATATCCGATTTTATCATTCGGCACCTGTGCACCTCTCTCGTAAGCCTCCCGGGAAAGATCAACCCGCTGTTTGGAATTCATAATCTCCAGTTTGTCATAATTCAACTTTTCTCCCACGGAATAATTACCGGAATAGTTCAACGACAAACGTCCCCGCTCCCCTTTCTTCGTTGTGATCACGATCACCCCATTAGCAGCCTTTACCCCGTAAATAGCCGTGGACGAAGCATCTTTTAGTACTGTTATATCCTGAATGTCATTGGGATTCAACCAAGCAATGGCTCCCCCGACAAAATTCTTGATCATATCTATGTTATCATCACCAATATTGGTCAATTCACTGGCACTGAAAGGCAATGGATCTTGTTGAATAATCCCGTCAACCACCCACACCGGATCAGCATTCCCCACCAGCGTGGAAGTACCCCGAACACGCACTTTCTGACGAGTACCGGTCAACCCACTTTGGTTAATCACCATCACACCCGGCAACTTACCCTGCAACATCTGTTCGAGCGTCTGCGATCCGGTCATCACTAACTCATCGGCATCCACTTTCGAATATGATCCGACCATCGCTTTCTTCTTCACGGCCTGGTAGCCCGTGACAACCACTTCATCCATCTTAATTAGTTCCTCTTTCAAAACAACTCGCATCGTGTCCCTCGCCGTACGGGCCGAAAAGTCTACGATTTGAGTGGCAAACCCCACAAAAGAAAACTCCAGCCTACCCTCGGAAACAGGCAATTGTAATGAAAACCATCCTTTCGCATCCGTAGCCGTCCCGAGAGAAGTTCCCGATAATTTTACCGTCACTCCCGGCATCGCCCGCTTTTTCTCGTCCACAACCCATCCTTTCAACCGGACGGAAATTCTCTCCGGATCTTGATTAACCGTCAAATCCTTGATCACAATCACATCATCCAGCAACGTGTACGTAAGCCCGGTTCCGCCCAACAAGCGATTCAACACATCTTTCAGTTCCTCGTTCTTGGCATCAACAGAAAGGTGATCAATCGCTTTTATCTTATCAATGCTATAGAAAAAGCGAATACCTGTCTGCTCCCGTAACTCGAGAATAATCGTTTCCAAGGAAACATCTTTCATCTGCAAAGACACCTTGTTCTCTTGAGAGAACCCCGTTGCCCAAGTACTGACCTGCAACACAACGGTGAGTAAAAAAGTCAGTTTCATCATCAAAAAAACTTTTTTTAAGACATGGATCGGCACACCACGCCTACTAATCCAATTTTTTTTCATACATTTGAATGTTTAATTATAAATAATTATAACCATTTAGACAGGGTTGCCGGACCAGGGCATCCCTGTCTTATTTTTTATACACAGTAATCGTACGCTCCTTCACCACAAAACGAACATCCCCACCCGTCTCTATAAATCTCAAAAAATGCTCGACTGTCTCATACTTCTGCAAATCTCCCGAAAAAACCAGTTGCTTACACTCTTCGTTTGCGAAAAAGACCGTCACGTCATAATTCCGCTCAACCACCCTCATCAATTCCTCCAGCGTCAAATGACTAAACACGTAAAGCCCGCTACGCCATCCCACATACTCCCTCAAATTCACTTCCCGCACATCACTCACACCTGTCAAAGAATCAGCTATCACCTGAAAGCCGGGCTTCAACACCACTTTCTTCTTATCCTTTCCCGTGAACTGCACGGAACCATTTACCAGCGTAGTCACCACTCGATATTCTTCCGGATAATCACGCACGTTAAATTCCGTCCCCAACACTTTCACGCATCCTCGAGAAGTATGTACCAGAAAAGGCCTTGATTCATCCCTCTCCACTTGAAAATAAGCCTCTCCCGACAACAAATACACCTCCCGGCTATTCTCCTTGAAACGCACCGGGAACTTTAACCGGGAATCGGCATTCACCCAAACTTTCGTTCCATCGGTCAGCACCAGCATATACTCCCCTCCCCGCGGAACATTCAATTCGTTGTAAGCAATTTTATCCGTTGGCATTACATCTGCCGAGGCATACACGACCTTCACGGAATCCCGAATAATCTTTATCCCATCTGCCTCCCGCACCTCTCCTTCATCCTCTCCCAAATCAATCCGACTCCCGTCATCCAACATGATATATCCCTTCGACATGATGGGCTGTATCCCTTCGGCTAACTCCACGTGATTCCGTTTTTCCCAATGCACATTCAACCAATAAGCAGCCCCTCCCAGCGCAAGTACCAATAAAAACGAGGCAGCAATCCTCATCCTCCGCAACATTCGGACTTTCCGTCCCCGTTTCACGTAGGTCTGAAATTTTTTGAACCCCTCCTTCGAAGAAAAACGAGGAGGTTCTTTTAACCAAGACGCAAGTTGCTCCTTATCTTCCAGTCCGGAAGCATTATTCAACAAACCCGGTTCTCGCATCAATCGCTGAAACTCCTTTTTTGCCTCTTCATCTTCCTCGTTGAAAAAGTTCCGAACCACTTGTTGAACAACTTCAAATATAGTATGACCATTACGTTTCATTACACTTCTTGTATTGGATTCACCTATTAAATCCAAAAAAACGAAAAAGTATAAAAAGAAAAATGATTTTTTTATAGAAAAAATAACATGGCCACGATCCAGTACTTGCCAAGTTCCTGTTTTATAAATTTATAAGCTAAATATTTTTGTTGTTTAACCGTATGAATCGTCACTCCCAACTTAGCCGCAATCTCCTCCCCGCTCATCCCGTCCATGCTCATCAAGATCACTTTCCGACGTTCTCCCGGTAACAAATCGATCAACTCCCTCAACTTTCGTAACACCTCTTCCCGCACCACGCTCGAAAAATTCTCTTCGGACATCTCCTGTTCCACCTCGCTCCACAACCTCAACCGGGCCTCCTCCGTGTTCCGGTCCCGCAAATATTTCAAGGCATTGTTCGTTACCGACCGATATAAATAAACCGTCAAAGCCTTCTCGTTCTCGAAAACAGCCGTTCCGTTCCACAGGTTCACGAACACCTCCTGCACGATATCCTCCGTCACCTGATCATCCAATAAAATCCGAGCCGCGTGATTACACAAACTTTCATAGTAAGAGTCGAATAACTCTTGCCACACTTTCTCATCCTTACGATTTACCCCGTAAATCAATCTTGTATATTCATCGCCAAGCTCCATACGAATGTACTACTCAGGAACAAATATAGAAAAAATATTTAGTATCAATTACGATTTCTTCTTAGAACCTTCGAAAACAGGTTTCCACCTCTGCCCGCCTTTCAATTCTCCGAATGATACTCCACCACCCGGTCGAAACGTGGAACCACGAGAGCCTCCACCACCTTATCTCCGAATTGTTTCCTTTCAATCTGAATTGTCCGGTCCACCTCTTCCCCGAAAGCCTCCTTTATCCTTTGATGAAGAAACAACTCATACTTGTCCAGATTGCAACACAGGTAATCCAAATCCGCCTGAATCCCCACGGGTATCCCTTTATCGCTCATCCCGATATACACGACCCCTCCCTGATCGTTCAGGAAACGGCATATATCCTGCATAATTGAATCCAGTTGGGCCTCCACGTCCACGTGCTTCGCACCTACCGGGTAGACCAACGAATTCTTAAACGTCCTCTTTCCTCCCATACTCCCGGACATGGCATCTTCTTCACCTTCCCCCTTCAAGGATAACAATTCCAACAACTCATCCTCCCCCCAACGAGATTCTTCGAGAAGATTCCCCTGTACATTCTTAGCCAATATCGCTTCAGCCACTTTAGCCACATACTCATTTTCCGAATGAGAAAAACGTTCCAATTCATCGGCAAAAGAAGGATCGCCATACGATGCCAGCATCTTCACTACCGCCCACAACGATTTCAACGCGGGATAAGCCCGGAAATCCCTCTCCAAAGCCCCTAGATCCAAATCACCCAGACGCCCTTCCACGAACTCGTATTTCACAATCAAATGATTGATCAAGCAATCATAATACCCTTTCAAACGGGAATCTCCCAGCACATGAGCCAACAAACGAATATAATAAAGCAAATTCAAATTCTCCAAACAAACTTCCCGCGTCAAATAAAGCTGCAACAACCGGGTCAACTCCTTCACGTACTTACCCGAAATCCCGATAGAACGCTCGATCTTACCCGTGCTAAACGTTCCCTGTCCATCCCTATTCCTATCCTTACACGCCTCTATATAACTGTAAACCAGATTGGCGACCGCCTCATGCCGGTCAAATCGTTCCTTCGTGGCCTCCAAAACCTTTCCTCTAATCCTCCCTACCTGGGGAACATCGGTAATCTCCAAAAGATAGTATCCCCCTTTCTCCTCGCTCACCCCTTCAGCAAGAGGAGTCGATACCAAAAAACCGCTTTCCGACAACCAAATCAAGAAACCGTTTTTTTCACTCAACAGCAAAGCGTTACACTGATCCCCTTCCCGCAAGTGCTCCACGGCCACTTGATTCAATTCCTCCCAAATCGAAAACTGTAGGCGATCATCTTCCGACTCGACCACGGTTGCCGCCATAACATCCCCGGGATGGAAAATATCTTTCAAACTATCCAACCTTGCCCGAGTCACCCGACTGACATGCAAAACCCCCTGTCCGCCATACCGCGGGTCCACAACCGTAACGAAAACCAGCGTGGGCTTAAGATCGTGCACCGACTTCACCCGTATATTCACGACAGCCCCCACGGGCGGTTGTTTCTTCTGAATCACGCTCTTTCTCAGCTCATCTGAAAAATCAGCAAAAACACCTCGCCAGGCCAAGGTTGTCCCGACCAACCCTTCCTCAAAACTCAACTTTTTCTTACTGTACCCAAGCTTCAACGCGACACCGTCAATCTCCATCAACGTATCAAACTTCAAAGAAACCGGTGCGGCAAGCGTAATCGCCTTTGTCTCCACCAGTAATTGCCCATGCCCTTCGAACAAACGTCCCTGACAATTCCGAATCACATCAACGCTTTTTTGCCCTATCGATTCCAACAGAACAGGCACGGAGAACTTCAACAACTCCTCCCACGTGAACACCGCGTTCTTTTGATTAAACAACAACGAATTAAATGCGTTCTTCCGAGCTAACTCCTCCTTCTTATCCGATAACAAATACAGGTATCTGAAAAACATGGAACGCAAACTTGCCAATTCCTCCTGCACCGGATCTCCCAACAAAACCCGGGCCCCGAGAAGCCAAACTGCCTCTTGCAACTGTTCCCGGGTATGCCCGTCAAAATACAAGGCATCATCCTGCTCTCTCACGAGAGCCACCCGTTCATTGAAACAATCCAACACCCTGGGATTCGGCTTGTTCAACGTGTTATACACCAGCAAAACAAGTCCCCGCGCCGGCAACAAATGCAACCTCGGACTAAATCGCACGATCGTCAGTAACGTTATCCACACGAGAGACTTCTTGTACAAGTATCCCGACACCATCAACTTTTCCAACTTCGAGGTAACATACACTCCTTCCTCCCCCGCGTCAATCAACCGAACGGCCTCCCTACCGGCAATAGCCTCATCCAAGTAGCGTTCAACCTGCATACGCGCATCGTTCAACTTAACCCCCTCAAAACATTTTAAACAGTCAGACCCTTCAAGCAACCATTCCAAAATACGAATAAAAATATCATTCAAAAGACCGTAATCCTCCAAAATCATATCTCCATTACCCAGCTCCGCCCGAACAACACTCAACAAAGAAAATATCCACTCCGGTCCCTGTTTTCCAACAACCGTGAAATCATAATCGCAAATATACTCTTCAAGAACACCCACCTCTTCTTGTGTAAGAGGAAGTTCCTTGAACAAGCGTTCAGGAGATAAAAAATCCATTATTCTTATTTTTATTATTGCAAAAATATTCAAACACGCACTTCCTTGTGAAAATGCCCTACCTCATGACAAAAAATCGACGTATCCTCGTTCCCCTCTGATTATTACCATGCAAAGTAACAACTTTTTTCTGAAAGTCGACACCTTTATACTTTACAATTTTAACCAAATATTACTACATTTGCTTTCATCGGTACAAACAAATACCTTATAAATACTTACTTTTACGGCGCAAAAACAAATATATGTCACATAATATCACGATATACACAGACGGAGCCGCTAGCGGTAACCCCGGACCGGGAGGTTACGGGGTCGTACTCATGGCCGGCTCCCATCGCAAAGAACTGTCGGAAGGCTTTCGCCGGACCACCAACAACCGCATGGAACTGCTCGCCGTCATCATCGGCCTTGCTGCCCTACGTTTTGAAGGAAGCAACGTAACCATCTACTCCGACTCGAAATACGTGGTCGATGCCGTCGAAAAAGGCTGGGTCTTCGGCTGGGAAAAGACCGGGTTCAAAAAGAAAAAGAACCCCGATCTCTGGCGACAATTCCTAGCCCTTTATCGCAAGCATCACGTGAAATTCATCTGGGTAAAAGGACACGCCAGCATCCCGGAAAACGAACGTTGCGACCAACTCGCCGTGGCCGCCTACAAAGCCCCAAACCTGCAGATTGATGAATATTATGAAGCAGAACAAAATTCTGACAAACAACTTTTCAGTGAATAGACAAAAAAAATTGACAATTATTAATCAATAAGATGCTAAAATAACTATTTTCGCGCTACAATCTAAAACTAGGAAAAGTAACATCGTTCATCACAAAAACTTATAGAGATGAAAAAAATATTAATCGTTGGTGCAGGGGGACAAATCGGTTCCGAACTGGTACCCCACTTGAGATCCATTTATGGAAACAACAATGTAGTGGCAGCTGATATCAGTGCCGAAAAATGTAAAGTATTGGCAGAAGCAGGTCCATTCGAAGAATTGAACGCTCTTGACGGGGAAAGTTTCAGTGCCATCGTGAAAAAATACAACATCGACACCATCTTCAACCTGGTTGCCTTGTTGTCTGCCACGGGAGAAAAGAACCCGAAACTAGCTTGGGACATCAATATCGGTGCGCTAACCAATTCTTTATACATCGCGAAAGACAACAACTGCGCCGTGTTTACCCCGAGTTCCATCGGTGCTTTCGGTAAAGACACCCCGAAAGACAAAACTCCGCAAGACACCCTACAACGTTCCAACACGACCATGTACGGCGTATGCAAAGTAACGGGAGAACTTTTAAGCGACTACTACTTCAACCGTTTCGGCGTTGACACCCGTAGCGTGCGTTTCCCGGGCTTGATATCATACGTGACCCTTCCCGGTGGAGGAACCACGGACTATGCCGTAGAAATCTACTACGACGCCATCCGCAAAGGCTCATTCACCTGCAACGTGAAAGCAGGAACTTACATGGACATGATGTACATGCCGGATGCCTTGAATGCGGTTGTTCAGTTGATGGAAGCCGATCCTAGCAAATTAAAACACCGGAACAGTTTCAACATCGCATCCATGAGTTTCGAGCCGGAACAAATTGCTGCCGAAATTCGCAAACACCTCCCCGACTTCAAGATGGACTACCAGATTGATCCGGTAAAACAAGCCATCGCCGACAGCTGGCCAAACAGCATGGACGACACTTGCGCCCGCGAAGAATGGGGCTGGGCTCCGAAATATGACCTTACCAGCATGACAAACGATATGTTGATCAAGGTAAAAGAAAAATTCGACAAAGGATTGATCAAATAACAATATCTAACAAAGAGCCGCTTTTTAAAAGTGGCTCTTTTTCGATACATCCACAACGGTTCCTTTCCATTGCTTTTCCAATTTCACCTTCAGAAGCCGGATACCCGGAACACCTCGATCCCTCCTCTCCTCAAGAAAGACAGCCCGCCTGTATACGATTTACAGAAATTCATACCCGAATTACGGAACATGAAAACACATCAACTATTTTTCCGATAAAATATCTTATCTTTGTGAATAGTTAATAACGAACAACATGGAAGAGGTACTGAAAATAAACAGCATAGACGACTATAACAAGCTCTTCGGATTGGAAACCCGCCACCCGTTAGTCAGCGTTGTCGATTTATCACAAGCCACCCGATGGCCCACAAAAGCAGTCTTTAATTACGGCATCTACGTCCTTTTCCTGAAAGACGTCAAATGTGGAGACATCCGCTATGGGCGACAACTTTACGACTATCAAGAGGGCACCATCGTCAGTTTCAGCCCGGGACAGATCGCCGGGGTTAACATGCCTTCCGGAGTTCGCCCCGCGGCCCACGGGCTACTGTTCCATCCCGACCTTATCCGGGGCACGGCTCTCGGGCAAGAGATGCGCAACTACACGTTCTTTTCCTACGAGTCCAACGAAGCCCTACACCTCTCCGAAGAGGAACGCCAAACCATCATGGATTGCTTGGGCAAAATACAAGCAGAACTGGAGCACTCCATCGATAAACACAGTCGACGCCTAATCACGGCAAACATCGGGGTGTTATTGGATTATTGCCTCCGCTTCTACGACCGGCAATTTGTTACCCGTAACCAGCAAAACAACGATATCATCGCCCGGTTCGAACGCTTGCTGGATGAATATTTCGATGGTCCGCTACCACAACAAGAAGGCTTACCATCGGTCAAATACTTCGCGGACAAAGTCTTTCTTTCCCCGAATTATTTCGGTGATATGATCCGCAAGCAAACCGGAAAGACCGCCTCGGAATACATTCAAACCAAGGTCATCGAACGAGCCAAGGATAATTTACTCTCCTCGGACAAGACGATGAGCGAAATCGCTTACAACCTGGGATTCCAATATCCCCAGCATTTAAGCCGGATGTTCAAACGGGTGGCCGGATGCACGCCCAACGAGTTCCGAGCCCAGAATTGATTTTTTAAAGATAATTACAAGGTGCTTCGGGGGAATATTAAAACTCCATATTCCAACTCCCTCCCCCCTTCGGGGTACTCCCTCTATAAACAGAGGGAGAGTTAAAATACACCCAATCTTCGGGAAGAAGCTCCAGCTTCTCCTCTGTTAATAGAGAGGAGAGAACTGCTTGGTAACCAGCCCTCCCCCTGTGCAAGGGGGAGTCGGAGGGGGGTAGTAACCTCCCTCCTAAAGGGACTTTTCCTCCTTATCACCTCTTTCTCCCCACGATAAACCGTTTAAATCCCTTGTTCCATAATCATTACATCAATCCTAACGGAGCACATCGTGATCACTTCCGAATAAAAAATTATAACTAAGCAATTAAAATGCTATTAGAACGCTATTCCGTATAGCGTTTTAATAGCGTTCTAATAGCGCTTTAATAGCGCTTTACATGGTAGTGATCCGCTATTGATATTGAAGTATACCACATCCCGTTATAAAAAACGTTATGAATAACTATTTAACTGTCAAGCTATTCGCAATGCCAACAATAATCGCTCGAAAAAAAATCAAAATACGTTCCCCCAAAAAGCATTTAAATCGTCTATACATCTCCTCGGAAAGAAAAATAGAAATTTTGAAACTTTATATATAAAAATACGAAAATAAAACTGTACATTAGTAACTTCATTTAAGAGGGACAAGCGTGCTTTCGGCGCCCACACCCGATATTTTACGATTTAGATTATGCCAAAGAAAGAGAAAAAAAGCAAGAGAGACATCGGTAAAAAAGAATTACACCGATTATTATACGATATATTTTCCGGTAACCCCGATCAAAATTTCAATTACAAGCAACTAGCCCAACGATTAGGCATCAAGAATATGAATGCCAAACAATTGATCATGACGGTTCTCAACGAGATGAAAAATGACAACATGCTCACGGAGGAATCAACCGGGGTATTCAAATTCAAGGTAAACACCATTTACGTTACCGGAACCATCGACTTGACGGCAAAAGGCACCGCCTACCTGATCTCGGACGATTGCAAGGAGGATGTTTTCATTCCCCAAGTGGGTCTGAATCACGCCTTAAATGGAGACAAGGTAAAAGTGCTGCTCTATGCCCGGAGTTCCAAAAGACGCCCCGAGGGGGAAGTGGTGGAAATCCTGGAACGCAAGAAAGAAACATTCGTGGGCATCATACAATGCTCCAAACAATATGCCTTTCTCGTTCCCACGGGCAAGCAATTACCTTACGATATTTTTATTCCCCTGGCTGATTTGAACGGGGCCAAGGACGGGGAAAAAGCTATTGTCAAGATCACCGAGTGGCCGGAGAACCAAAAGAACCCGGTGGGGAAAGTACTGGAAGTTCTCGGAACACCGGGAGATAACGACACGGAAATGAACGCCATCATGGCGGAATACGAGTTGCCCGTGCAATTCCCCGCGAGCGTGGAAAGAGCTGCCAAAAAGATAAAAGATGTCATCCCGGCAGAGGAGATCAAGAAGCGGAGAGATTTCCGGGAAATCACGACATTCACGATCGACCCGAAGGATGCCAAGGACTTCGATGATGCCCTTTCGCTCCAAAAATTAAAAAACGGGAATTACGAGGTCGGCGTGCATATCGCGGATGTCAGTTTCTACGTGACCCCGGATTCGGTGCTGGACAAGGAAGCCTACACCCGTGCCACATCCGTGTATCTCGTGGATCGCACGATCCCGATGTTACCGGAACACTTGTCCAACGGGTTGTGTTCGCTACGCCCCAACGAGGAAAAACTTTGTTTCTCGGCCGTTTTCGAGTTGAATGACAAGGCGGAGGTTATCAATCAATGGTTCGGACGGACGATTATCAAGTCAAACCGCCGATTCACTTACGAGGAAGCACAAGCCATGATCGAGGGGGGCGAGGGCGACTACAAAGAAGAGATATTAACCCTTAATGATCTGGCCCAGAAGTTACGGGCTGTCCGTTTCCAGAACGGCGCCATCGCTTTCGACCGGATCGAGGTTCGCTTTGATATTGACGAGAAGGGAAAACCCACGGGCGTGTACTTCAAACGTTCGAAAGAGGCCAACAAGTTGATCGAGGAGTTCATGCTTCTCGCCAACAAGAAGGTGGCGGAAAGAATCGGGAAGGTCAAGGAAGGACAGAAAGCCAAAACGTTCGTGTATCGTATTCACGAGCAACCGAACACCGAAAAGCTGGAAGATTTTAACCGCTTTATTGCCAAATTCGGCTACCGTTTACGCACGAGTACTCCCCGGCAAATATCCTCTTCCATGAATAAATTGATGGAAGACGTGCAGGACCGCCCGGAACAAAATATGATCGAAACACTGGCCATCCGTACCATGGCAAAGGCCGCCTACTCGACGGTGAACGTGGGACACTACGGGTTGGCTTTCGACTACTATTCACACTTCACGTCGCCGATCCGTCGGTACCCGGACGTGATGACCCACCGCTTGTTGCAACGTTATCTCGACGGTGGACGCTCTGCCAATGCCGAGAAGTATGAAGAGATGTGCAAGCATTGCTCCGACATGGAACAAGTCGCCTCTAACGCGGAAAGGGCCTCCATCAAGTACAAGCAAGTCGAGTTCATGAGCGACAAACTCGGAGAGAATTTCATGGGAACGATTTCCGGCGTGACGCAATGGGGCTTTTACGTGGAACTGAATGACACGAAATGCGAAGGCCTCGTTGCCATCAATGAGCTGGAAGGAGATTATTACGAGTTCGACGAGGAGAATTACTGCATCGTGGGCCGCCACCACCGGAAAGTGTACCAACTCGGTGATCAGGTGCTCGTGAAAGTGGTAAAGGCCAATCTGGTTGCCCGTCAGCTTGATTTCGCTCTCGTGGAAAGCACGAGTACCACAACTGCCGCCCCGGCAAAGGTGGTCCCTCCCAAAGCCTCCGGCCATCGCCAACGCCCGGAACGCAAGCTCCGACGGGGAAGACGGGGAAACGCTCCAACGAGACGGAAAGAGAAGAAGAGGAAGAGTCATTGAAGATGAAGAGTATTTTAACTCTCCCCCCGTGCAAGGGGAGAGTTGGTGGGGATAGTGATGTCTCGTCAACAAGACTTTTTCGGCACCCTCATTTTACCTTCACCCATTTAACGGCATCGGCTACTACCAGTTGACTATACGTACTCCGAAATTTTTCATCCGTAATAGGAGCTATACCCCGGTCATCCAACACGACACGCGATTCTCCTGCAGGTAGGGAAAATGTGCCTAATGATACCCAAGCTTCTTCTGCCGATAAGGAATACTCGTAGACGAGTCGATTATCGTCTTCCGGGACCTCCAAGACGATTTCTTTCCCGCCCTCGGGCGTATAGACGGTATAGTAATTTTTCATCCCAGGATAATCTGTTGTTCCCGTATCTTCCCCATACGTGATAATATGAGGCCGATGGATAAATATCTCATACTTTCCCGCTTCCGGAAGGTTTGCCACCCATTCCGCCTTGCACTTCCCCGTTCCGTTTTTTTTTATGAAACCGCTACGAATATGCCCGCCACAAAATTCCTGAGATAAAGTAAGATTCCACGCGTTAGCCTTAATCTTGTGCAAAGTAACGTATTTTTCACCATTCTCTTTTTTGATTAAATCGGCCAATCGTTTCCGATTGTTTGAGGAGTCAATCACGTGAAAGTTTTCATCCTCGTTGTCAACTACAATTTCTCCCGGGGGATAGAATTGATTTCTTTCGAGCAAGGTAACACTTTCGGCCGGCACGGCACCAGAGCATGGAAAGTTTCTGTTATCGAATGAAATATCCCGTGGGAAGCATCCGGAGAAATTCGTGGTCAATTGCAGGCGCTTGCCTATGTCTTCATGCATGACAATTCGTTTACACTCCCCGGGTTTGATCAGGTAACTTCGACAATAATTTATCATTTGGCCACCGATTTGATACTCACCGGTCGTAATGGAAACAACGCCTTCCGTATCGCTAAAGTTTCCTACTTTAAAATCAATGATTTGCATCTCGTCTGTTGTTTTTCGAGATATATCTTTTATCGTTAACAAGGGTATCCGTTTACTCGTGTACCACTCGTCCAGGTAGGCTTTAATGTCCTGCCCGAAACGCTGTTCAAATCCCTCGATAAAGGAATCGAAATGGACATCCCGGAAACGCGTACCCGCGTTAAATTCCTGCATAAAGCGGGTTAAAGAATCCCACGTGGTAATCGTTGTGAGATAGCCCAATAAAGATGAAACTTTTAAGGTAACGAGCGTGCCTTGTTCCCCGCTATACTCTCCCGAGATCACTCCTTCCAATCCTTTTTCCGCGATATGATCTAACATTTGCGGGGTTATTTTATCCCGAATACTTCGAGAGTTTATCATTTCTTTGAATATCAACTCTATGCCTTGATAGGTGTCGGACGTGATGCTACTACTGTAATTCGAGAAAAGATGATTTACACCCATCATGCTCAAATCGAAGGGAATTTTGTTATCCAACAGAAAATCTTGCACGCTCACTCCCCTGTCAGGTTCACCGGTATAAAAACCGGGATGAGGTGTCTCCACTTTACACAGCCGTTCACTAAAGAACACGATCTCCGGTTGAACATTATTACTGAACGATCTTGTGACGAGCAAGGATAAGGACGAGGGGGCTTCTATCAACTTTAGGTATTTGAAAGGATAGGGGTTAGGTTTGCCACCTTCGACGACATCTTTACTCCGTTTCACGATTTCCAGCAACTTCTTTTCCCGATCCGGATTATCTTTTCTCAGGTCATCCCATTCATCGAAATACTTCAGGTAGAAATCATTCCCCGGGTAGGTATAAAACTCGATGGTAACAGAATCGACGGTAACCGCTCTTTTCTCGTACATTCCCATGCAAAGGCTTAAGCCCGTCAAGTTTTGCAAATTATTGAATGTAATGTTATCTCCTTCCCTCGTGGGGGTTCCTTGAGATAAAACAGTCATTTCCCCCGGGTTTTTAACATGAAGGGTATAATCCGTGAAATTAATTTCTTTAGCGGCCTGCAACTCCACAGGTGGGACTGTCATCGGATACCACATCACTTCCGGTACAAGCAGCGTAAAGCCGCTCGACACGAAAGCCTTGCGCCTGCCATAGTTTTCTTTTTGTGCATAGGGAGCAATGGGAGAAAAAAACTCGTTATCGGGGATGTTTACCTGATAGATATCCTCGTCAATGCCTCCCTCGTATTCAATCTCCAATTCAATATCTCCACCGGGAGCCAAAGGATGATCGATGAGAATCACTTGGTAATCCCTGCTAAAAGGAAGGTTTTGTCCATTGGATTCAATTTTACCGATTTCCAATCCCGGGTTCAAAAAGAGCAAAAGCTTATCCATTTTTACCTTTTTCTGGTTCCGGATACTCATCCGGCTGGTTGCCGAAATTTTTCTCCCCCGGGACGATACGTGACGTCGTGGGTAAGCACGCGTGAGGTGGGATATTCATTGTACTTCAGGAACGTTTCACGGTACGCCATTCTATTTTCCTGACGAGTTTGAAATTTTCCGACGTAAACGCCCCCGAGCACCAAGGATAGAGCCAGAAACAGGGAAGCAGGGACAATCAGATAGTGTTTTCGATCGGAGGTGTTGGATTTTCTCTTTACAAACAAAACAGAGAAACAAAGGAAACTGATTCCCAAGAACAAGAAAACCGTCCGCTGGAGCAAGTAATCCTCAAGATTCACGAATCCGATCAAGGTGGAAAAAGAACTTGGAAGTAAGCTACCCCGAAAATTCAATATTCCATAAAGGGGCGTTACACCATAATTACAAGCGAAATAAAGAAAAGCAGTCAAGATTACCCAACAGACAAAAGGCTGTTTGAACAATTTGTTCACAAGCAAAGATAGCCCGGTGATAAAAACAAGCGCGGGCAGCATAAGCGTGAGCAGATAAAAAAGGTTCACCCCAATGTTCATCGGTGAATCAGGAATGATCATACCGATAACCACACAGGCAATCATAAAAACCATATCTACAATCAAAAACGGGATAAGAATGCCCAGAAGCTCCCCGAGCACAGATTGCCTGTTGCCGATAGGTCGTGCGGAAAGGACGTCACGGGTTTCAGCTTTTCTTCGCTTCCTTTCAAGATCACAAATAATAAAAATAACGATTAACGATTGAAATAGATTCAAAAAGTAAATTCCACGTATAGGAATGGAAGAAGCAAACGCAACATTCTCCCAAAAAATCCAATCTCGTGTCCAAGGAACGAGAACACTCAAAATGCCTAATACGCCGAAAATGAAGAAATAGAATAGCCAATTTCTTCTTACCAGCTTACTCTCGTAAGAGATAGCTGCCTTTAAAGCCGTTGTTTCCATGATAAAGTTTATTTTAGTACAAAACAAAGGTAGGAATAAAATTAGCAATATCGGCAGCAATAATAAAAATACAGAGAACTACCCCTCCAGCTCTCCCTTACACAGGGGGAGAGATTAGCAATCAGTCAAGATTTCACGCAGTTGTTCCAAGGTTGGTTTTTTCGCTACAATGTTTCCTTGAGGATCGATTAAATAAACGGTCGGAAGGGAGTCAAATTTATAAGACTTACGCAATTCACTAGCCTTGAAACCCTTTGGATCAATCAATTGGGTCCAAGTTATTTTATCCGCTTCAACAGCCTTGATCCATAGAGCCCGATCGTCATCCAAAGAAACAGAAATTATTTCCAGGCCTGCCGCTTTTAATTCCGGATAGTACTTAAATAATTCCCGGTTATTTTGCCGGCAACTCACACACCAAGAAGCCCAAAAATCCACTAAAACATATTTACCGCGGAAAGAGGATAAGCGAACGAGTTTTCCCTTCATATCGGGCAATTCAAAATCCGGAGCCATGCCTGTCAGCTGTTTTGCCTTCAATTTAGCATAAGCTGTCGTTAAACGATTCTTCATCGGGGTTTCTGCCATTTGCCCGTTCAATATCTCCATCACTTTGGTAAAACCGGCATAATCAACTTCCCAATGATAAAGTTTCTCATCCGCGAGAAAGTCGCCGATCTGAGTCCCTGCAAATTGACGAATCCCGGAAAGTAGATACTCTTGATTTTCGTCAAATATTTTGCCCATTCGATCTGAAAACCGGACTTTTTCTTCCATATCGGTAATTGTTTCATACCCCCTACATTCCATATTATATGCCGTTTCCCGTTGATCTTGTTCCTTACGAAATTTTGTAAATCGATTTTGCAAAGATTCTTCCAGGGAAGAAACCAAATAATAATTTTCTCCGCTCTTTTCCAACGTGTAATTCTGACTTTCAGCATACCATGGAATAGAGATATAATCTTTATACAAGTCGAGTACCAACATCGTGCCCTCGGGCAAACTTCCCGTCCAGGAAAAACTTCCATCGTCCTTCATCGGAATGGTAAACAGGACACTGTCCCGATGACTATTCGGCATCTTTACCTCTATAAATTTACTTTTAATCCCTTGTCCGAATTTCCCGTTTAAACGGGCTTGCGGCCCGGATTGACAACCGCAGACCGCAATAACCAAGAATAAAAACAAATACTTCATTCTACTTTATTTTATATATTTCGTGATGGCTTCCCGAATTCCATCTCCCCACAATTCTTTCTCCAAGATAATGCCTTCCGGAGAGATCAGAATAATAAAAGGTATCCCGTTGTAATTATACAATTTCCCAGTTATTCCTTCGGGATCATGCAATTGCAAATAAGGTAAGTTCTCTTCCTCCAAGGCCTTTTCCCAGTCCTTTGTTTTTTTGTCGACAGAAACCC
Source organism: Butyricimonas faecalis (assembly GCF_003991565.1). Taxonomy (NCBI): domain Bacteria; kingdom Pseudomonadati; phylum Bacteroidota; class Bacteroidia; order Bacteroidales; family Odoribacteraceae; genus Butyricimonas; species Butyricimonas faecalis. The sequence goes on from NZ_CP032819.1 coordinate 2,875,959, forward strand.
CGATTACCTGAAGTCCTTTGTTCTTAAATTCTTCATTCGCTTTTTTCACGAGAGGCAATGCCTTACGACAAGGTCCGCACCAGGAAGCCCAGAAATCCATAAGCACGTATTTTCCCCGGAAAGAAGATAGTTTTACCATTTTCCCAGACGTATCCTTCAATTCAAAGTCGGGAGCAACGGCACCAACAGCACAATTCTTTATTAAGTCTATCCGTTGTTGCATTTTCTCTAGCCCGTAGCAATGCCGGATAGAAGCATCAAATTGATTCAACAAGGCTTCCTGTTGTGCCACGTCATGATATGCCGCATACGAGCTGATAATCACGGCCAATGCCTTGTTTTTAGGATCAGTAGGAATGGAAGCAAAAAGTTGTTGCATTTGTAGATCCTGTAAAGAATCCACTTTGGCACTGCATTTTTTCAATATAGCTAGATTTTCATCCGTCATGGACACCACGTTATATTCATGAAAAGCCTTATTATAGATAGGGATAGCCTCATTCAATTCCTTTGTAACCGGCAAATTTGCAAACACGGCCTCATAAGCCAGCGACAAGGGTGATCCTTTAATGCTCTCTTTGTTGATTCCTTTTTCATTTATAAATCCCGTCACTTCCACCTGATCCGAATCTACAAAAAGCATCATGGTCGGTATTTTCATAGAAGGTCCAAGCGGGGCAATCGAAGGGAAATGTATAAAAAAAGGTTGACCGTAATCCGTGTCCACGGTAAGTTCCAAGGTAAATTTATCATTCACGCCCTTCGTTCGCGCCATTTCTTTATTATCGAAAGTATAAAGAACTACTTCGTTGTTTCCCAAGCCTTTTATATTCCCGGTAACTTTTACCGGTTTTTCGACAGCACAAGCCGCCAACACTATAAAAAACAGTGCAAAAAATACATACAATGATTTCATACAATATGATTTTAATTATTTATTCGCCTATCTTGGATTCTGTTCTATACCATTATTCAATATCCGTACTTTTGCCGCGATCGGGAACATGTACCTGTTCGAATTGGGTGCAAGAGTGTACGTCGTTTCTTTGAATTGACGAGTAAGTGTTCGGGTATATATCCCTTCTTTAGCCAGACGTTTCATGTCAAAGAATCGTACTCCACTATATACCAATTCCCGTTGCCGTTCCTCCAACACCACGCCCAATAATTTATCGCCATTTACTTCCGGTAGATCCGTGTATTTATCTGTAGCGATACGCTTTTTACGTAATTCATTCAACACGTTCAAGGCTTTCGGGTCTTTCTTTCGGGCCAAGCATTCAGCCTTAATCAACATCATTTCCGGAACTCCTATATTATAATCGAGTTCTTGCAAGAACAAAGGATAAGGTTCATCTATTGGCTTCCCGGATCTATCGAGCACGGTAAAATTAAATTTATAACGCAAATCGGCATCCGTATCAAAAAGATCGAGTAGTTCGGGTGACATACAACAAGAAGAAAGGATTGATTGGAAGCTAGTAGAACGATACATAATCATTTCAGGCGATTCCCTTGGAATAGGACGATTATTGATTCCCCCGGAAGGTTTTCCTTCATTCTTAAAACTGAATGTGTTGTAATCAACTAACTTATTGTTCAATTTCAACGCTTCTTCCGCATTCTCCAATGCTGCATCATAATTTCCGAAAAACAAGTTCACCCGAGCCGCCAAACCAAATGCTGCCATACGAGGAAGATGATAAACCGAAATACTCTCTTCAGGCAAATCCATAGCCACGTTCTTCAAATCTTCCAATATTTGTGTAACCACTTTATCGGAAGTAGCCCGCTTCACTTTGGCTTCCAAATCAGGTTCCAATACCAATGGAACACTCAAGTCCGCTGCAGCCGTTTCCGGAGCATAAGCCGGAGCATAACAAGAATGTAAATACCAATAGTAAAAAGCACGATTCACCCGGGCCTCCGCCATTACTCGTGCTCGATCAGCATCTGATCCCTCCTTTGCTTTGGGAGTTTCCTGTAATACCAGATTGCACGTGTAAATAATCTCGTAGGCACTGTTCCATGTCGCATCGTCCTCTTCCGGAAGATAAAATTCTTCCTGCCACGTGTAGGCTTTTCCCTGTTCTGACATCATTTTCCCTGTTAAGCGTTCCTCCGTCATATAAAGATTATCACCACACATTTCTGCAAGAGGGTTGATTGATGACGGATTACGGGAATCCCCGATCATCTCGTCAAAATCCTGCACTTTTTCAGGGAGCAACTTTCCCTTGGGAGTCACATCCAAAAAAGAGTCACATCCACATAACAAAATAATCGCTAAAGCTATATTACATATTCTTTTCATAACATTTCAATTTTCCGGTTAGAACTCTACTCTTAAACCTAACGTGAAAGAAGGAGCCTCGCTCAATCCCAACGTTCCATGAATCGGATCAACTACTTCCGGATCAAACCCTTCTTTATTTTTCGTCCACATCCACACGGTATTTGCTTGTGCTGTTAGGCTTACACGAGAAAATGGCGTTTTCTTGATTAATTGAGAAGGTAATTCGTAATTCAATGTGATCTCCCGCAAACGAATGAAATCTCCCTTGCGAACACTATTGGACGAGTACGAGGCTAGATGTTGTCTCATTCCATCATAGGATTCCCATGTCAATGTTGCCGGAATATCCGTCTTATTCTCATCTCCCGGCTTTTGCCAACGTTTGGCAACAAATGCACTCAAATCGGCAGTCCCTTCCAGAGGGTTCATCGTAGGGTAGGCAATACGGAAGACATGCCCAAAGTTATAGACAAAAGCAAATGACAAGAGGATGTTCTTATATTTAAAGTCTGTTGAAAGACTTCCACTATATTTCGGTCGATAGGTTCCATTGCATTCAATAGATTCTGCTACAGGAGTACGAGTTTTATTTCCCTCCGCATCATAGGTCTGAGGATTACCATTTTCATCCAATCCAGCCCAACGATAACTCCACAATGCTTCCCGCGGATAACCTTTAACAAATTCGGTAACAGCATGGGTGCGGTTATAAGCCGGATTTCCATCCGAAATATTATTATTCGTAATCTTATTTTTATTATACCCAAAAACAAAGTTCACAAACCACGAGAAATCTTTCAGACGCAGGGCTTCGGCATTTAACTGCATTTCAACTCCCCGGTTACGCATATCGGCAGCATTAATATACCCTCCGCTAAACCCAAGTGTCGGATCGATTTGAACATTTCCCAACAAGTCGTAACTACGTTTGTCGTAATATTCCAACACGATTGACAAACGATTAAACAATTCTGTCTCGACTCCGATATTTAACGTTTTTGTCCGTTCCCATCTCAATTTGGGGTTCGGAGCATTTGACACACGTGATAGATAAGCACCGATCGCACTATTGAAACTTCTCCTAACGGTCAACAAAGGAGTAGATGACCCGCTCCGGTCGAAATTACCCGTTAATCCGTAAGAAATTCGAGGGGCTAAACGGTTGATAACATTAGAATGGAAAAAATCTTCTTCGTGTACATTCCAACTTAAACCCACTGACCACAAGGGGTTACGACGATATTTCTTCGCTGCCCCGAATAAATTGGACTCATCAATACGGAACGTTCCGCTCAACGTGTAACGACTATCATACGTATACACGGCAGAGCCATAGTAAGATACTTCTCGGTTATCCCGATATGAAAATTTGTCATAATAACTGGCATCATAAGTATGCTTATACATGTCCCAAGCGTCAATCCCCGTTTTAGCTAACTCTTGCTCGTCAAATAATTGGTAAGACAACAATTCATCATCATAACCCAATTTACGATAAGAATTAGATTTGGAGGTATGCTTGCGTAATTCGAAACCGGCGACAACATTCACGTAATGTTCTCCTTCTTTACCAAAATTCCGATTTAATATACCCCCAATTTTTAAAGCATGTGCAGTCAAGTCCTCATTCTTCATGTCCAAAATATCGCCCATAGGTAAATGATTCACGAGTTTACCATTTTCCACATTTGTCATATAATTCAATTGCTCCCGAACAGCATATGTTTCTTCATCCTGCAAATTTTTGGTCTCACTATGCGTCCGTTCATACTGGTAATCGGCAGAAAGTTTCAACCCATCCAATATGGTTATGTCAAGCCCCATTTTCGCCCGTAATCCGAACTTATTGGTCTTATTATTAGCCAAATCAATTTCATCCAACACGTTGAATCCATAATCTTTATAGCCTTCTTCTACTAACTCCTGATTTTTTTGGATATTAAAGTTCGCGTAATCTTTTACCCGGTTTCCCTCTTCGTCAACTAACATTTGGTAAGGCAAAATCGTATTAATAACACTTTTTACATCGTATCCATGATTTTCTTTCCCATAAACTGCATTCAAGTCCGCCCGTACGGAGATTCTAGGTGTAACCACATAGGTGTTTTTAGATAAAATATTTATAGAATTCTTACTACTTCCATCCTTGTATACAGAATTTTCACCCGTGTAACTTCCGGACAAGAAGTATGAAAACTTCTCACTTCCTCCGCTCAAGGAAAGGTTATGATTATGGCGTATTGCTGTACGTAACAATTTATCCTCGATCTGTTTCTTATTGGACATTCCACCCAGAATTTCCAACTTTTCTTCTAACTGATCGCGAGTAATGTTGTTCTTCTCATATTCGAAAATCCAACCCAAAGAAGGGGAATAACCATTAGCGCTATTCTCATAGATTCCTCCGAATATCAATTCTTTATCAAACATTTCAAGATCATAATCCACCAACGTTTTCGAGTCTGCTCGATTCAAATCATCAAAATCAGGTTTACACATTAGATTGACATTACCGGAATAAGATAACTTACTGTGACCGACAGTTCCTTTTTTCATCTCTATTACAATCACGCCATTGGCGGCACGAGTACCCCATATTGCTGCCGCCGCCGCATCTTTCAACACGGTAATTCGTTCTACAAGGTCCATGTTTTCCGGTAGTTCATCCACTTCAAAACCATCCACGATATATAACGGTTTAGTTCCCACTTTTTCAGAAATAGTACTTCCACCTCGTATACGAACGTCATTATTATAAATCGTCAAACCAGGGACTTTACCTTCCAATAAACGATTCAAGCCTGCACTTCCTCGCAATTCTATCGCTTGGGGTGAAATCGTAGAGAAAGATCCTGTAGTATTAACTTTCTTTAAAGTCTGATAACCGGTACATACCACATCCCCCAGTTCTTGCGCATCCATTTGCATAACCACGTTGTAGGACAAACGATTGGGAACAAGTTTCACCTCTTGCATTTTCATCCCGACCATCGTAAATTGTAAAACAACACCTTCTAGTTTAACAATTTCCAGTTGGAAATTACCATCCGCATCGGTAGCCACTCCCACCGTGGTTCCTTTGATGATTACGGACACTCCCGGTAGGGGTAAACCCGCCTCATCGACAACATTTCCTTTGATCGTGTGTTTCTTTTCCTGAGTCACACGGGAAACCACGATATGGTCTGCCAAGATTTCATAAGCAAAAGGTTTTCCTCGAAAAATCACATCCAAGATTTCACTTACGGTTTTACCCATGAAATTCTGCTTATTTGCTTGGAAACCCTGCACATCCTCGTGATTAAACACGAACTTTAAATTTGTTTTCTGCTGGATCAAATCGAATAATTGAACAAAGGTCACTTGTTCAAATTTCAGATTGATTCGTTCCTGCTGGGACCAGACTTTCGCACTTAGTCCCGAACACGTTAACAGAACGACCAGACACGCCAACTTCATTTTAATCATGATCCGGTTCAATTTTTGAATTGTTTTTTTCATAACTTTGTTGCTGTGATTAAACATGATTCCCCGCCAAGGGAATTTAAATTACCTCCGGGATATGCGCCAACATATTCCGGTCTTTTTTATTGTATTGATTTTTTCTGCACGATTAATGTTTTCCCATCCAGTTTCATCTTGATTTTTTTCGTTTTCTCTAACACCTCGATGACTTCTGCAATAGAAGCGTTACGACGGAACCACGCTGTAAAGTGATAATTCTTCACTTCCGTATCCTGATAGTACACGTCGAAATCATACCAACGTGCCAATTCGTTGATAATGTCCTCCAAACGAACTTCTTTAAAACTAAATGTACCATCTCGCCAACCGATTACATCCACTACATTTACTTCCTTCATGACCAATTGCCCATCAACGAGTAAGGCCTGTTGTCCGGGATGCATTTTCAGGACTTCCTTTCCTCGCTCCAGTTGTACGCTTCCCTCAACCAAAGTCGTAGCCACCCTTTCTCCGGAATAATTACGCACATTAAATTGTGTTCCTGTTACCCGGATATCATAATCGCTTATTTTCACGACAAAAGGCTTTTCCACGTTCTTTGCTACTTCAAAATAAGCTTCTCCCCGTAGTTCAACCTGACGTTTATCCCCAGAAAAAGCAACCGGGAAACGGATGTAACTGTCCGAATTCAACCAAACCGTTGTACCATCAGCCAAGACAAGCCTATATTCTCCTCCTCGCGGGATCGTGATCGTATTATAAGCTTCATTAACAGGCATCTTATTTTCAACCTGTTTATACACTAACTCGTTATCTGTTAAGGTTGAAATCTCCGCACCTTGTTCACTTATAGCGGAAACACCTCCAACAAGTTCTACTTGTTTACCGGTAGATAATGTCAACACGGCAAGCTTTCCTCCCGGTTTAACAGTCGGCTCGACATAAACCGTTTGCACCTTTTCCTGTTCTCGGGTAAGCAAAAGAAGACCCACGCCTAAAGGCAATAACAAGATGGCCGCGTACTTCAACACTTGACGTACTCGAGAGATTTTCCGAACTGGACGAACTTTATTCCAAGCTTTTTTACGATCCACTTTATCTTTCACGGAATAGGCCATCACTCCCGAACGAAATTTCGACAACTCTCGAAAATACCTTTGATGAGAAGGAGTTTTAAACCACTCTTCAAAACATACTTTTTCATCTTCCGACAATATCTCGGAAGCAAGTTGTTTCATGATTATTTCTTCTAATTTCTTTTCCATTTTTCCCGTATTATATTCTAAAGACAGGAAAAGAAATAAATCGAGTGGTTCAAAAAATAAAAAATAAAGAATTATTTTTCACACATACTTTTCACGATAGTAGAAAGCACAAAAAAGTATGGGAGATGAAATATCTTTACGCATTTCCTCCCGCAGAAAAGCGTATGCCTTCTTTATATGGTCTTTCACCGTATTCAACGAGATTTTTAAAGAACTTGCAATCTCTGCATAAGATTTCGATTCCAAAATACTCATTTCTAATACTTTTCTGCGTTTTTCAGGTAATTTGTTCAATAGATTCCCAACTTCTTCAATGAAAGTCTCCGGTTCTTCCTCGTCATCCGAGATTTCTTGTAGCAAGCAATACTGACGGTACTTATCCATAACTTGCTGATGTTCGAGAAGGTTTAAACACTTATTCCGGATACTAAAAAGTAAATACCCTTGAATATTTTGAATTTCCCTCAACTCTTCACGTTTTTCCCATAAGCGCATGAAAACCTCCTGAACAATATCTTCTGCCGCATTCAAATCATTCGTGTAATACACGGCACGCTGCACCATCCCGACATACGAGTGATCAAACAGGGATTTAAATACTTTCTCATCCCCACGTATTAAACGCTCTATATCAACTGAAATAAATGGTGTCATAAAATAACATCTATGATTAAAAATAAAAAGAGCCCCACATGTTCACTCGATCAAATATACGTTACACAGAACATTCTTTTTATGGCACAAATATAAAAATCAATGACCAGATTATCAACTTTCCAACATTTCAACATAGGAAAGAATTTTATCATCTTGCATAATTTTAAGAAACCTATTGCACACTCTATTCGTTTAATATATAAATCAAACAGAATAGAAATGAAAGCATTATTTATTACAACATTATTGATCGCAGGAATGCTGACAACATATACCCAAGCTTGTACCCGTGTAGTATATCTCGGTAAGAACGGGATGGTTGTGACAGGTCGAACCATGGACTGGAAAGAAGACTTAAAATCAAATATTTACGTGTTTCCCAGAGGAATTGAAAGAGCGGGGGCGGACAAGGGGAACACGATTCATTGGAAATCCAAATACGGAAGTGTCATCACGGCCGGATATGACATTGGCACTTCCGATGGTATGAATGAAAAGGGATTGGTGGCCAACCTTTTATATCTGGCGGAATCCGATTATTACCGTCCCAATGATACCCGTCCGGTCATGGGAATCAGTATCTGGACCCAGTACGTACTCGACAATTTTGCAACCGTGGACGAGGCTGTAAAAGAGTTAAGCAAAGAGACATTCCGGATAGATGCACCGGATATGCCGAATGGGGCGAAATCAACCTTGCATTTGGCCATTTCTGACGCCTCAGGGAATAGTGCCATATTTGAATACATCAAGGGGAAACTCATCATACATGAGGGAAAAGAATATCAGGTTATGACAAACTCCCCTTCTTACGAACAACAAATCACGTTAAATAATTACTGGAAACAAATCGGGGGATTAGTGATGCTACCGGGGACGAATCGGGCTGTAGACCGTTTTGTCAGGGCATCATTTTACATCAATGTTATCCCACAAACTGACAATCAACGAGAGGCTGTAGCCGGAGTTTTTAGCGTTATACGGAATGTATCGGTTCCTCTCGGGATCTCCGTTCCAGCACAACCTAATATTTCCTCCACCCGATGGAGAACTGTAGCAGACCAAAAGAACAAGGTGTACTTCTTCGAATCCACGATGACCCCCAATATATTCTGGATTAACATGAAAGACCTGGATTTTTCCGCAGGGGCACCTATCAAGAAATTAAACCTTGCAAACGGAGAAACTTACGCCGGGAATGCAGCCAAAAATATGGTAGACAGCCCGTCATTCAAATTCCTATTTGAAGTACTATAACAAAAATCATCTGATTGGATAAAGGGATTGTCTAACAAATCTTATTCCTATCAACAAGCTACCCCCTCCAACTCCCCCTTACACAGGGGGAGGACTGATTACCAAACGGTTTCCCCTCCTGTGCAAGGAGGAGTTAGGGGAGGTTGTCATTAAAAGACGGACTTGTTAGATAGTCCCGTCATTTTTATATTACAACTACAGACCCTCGCTCGCAGCCCGACAAACCAGCATTTCTTTTTTTCATGTTCAAGAATTATAATATACTACATTTTTTATAATTTTGTGATCATGCAAAAATTCCAAAGCAAATGCTAACATTTATTATCTCTATCGGTTTATTAATCGTTGCTTATTTCACCTACGGGAAATTTGTTGAACGATTCTTCGGAGCCTCATCTGCAATAGCGACTCCGGTGAAACGCCTAGCAGACGGCGTGGATTATCACGAGTTAAAACCTTGGCGAATTTTCGTTATCCAGTTTTTGAATATTGCCGGTCTGGGACCGATCTTCGGGGCAATTCTAGGTGCGGCTTACGGTCCTATGGCCTACGTATGGATCGTGATCGGTTGTATTTTTATGGGTGCTACTCACGATTATTTTTCCGGTATGCTTTCCATCCGCCACGATGGGACAAGCCTGCCTGACATTGTCGGGAAATACCTTGGGAATAACGTGCGTAAATTCATGACGTTTTTCACTGGATTTTTATTACTGGCCGTTGGGGTCTCTTTCGTGAACGGACCGGCAGATTTGCTTGGAAACTTGACGAACATGAGCATGACACCTTGGCTATATGTCATTTTTGCCTACTATATTCTTGCCACGTTACTCCCCATTGATAAGATCATCGGTAAAATATACCCTTTCATGGGACTGGCATTAATATTCATGGCGGTTGCAGTGGGAGGTTATCTCCTTTACGGGGGATTTACCGGGAAACTTTATCTTGAAGAATTAACCTTCGACACGATGAAGAATATGCACGCTGATCCGGCAAACAACATCCTTTTCCCGATGCTGTTTATCGTGATTTCCTGCGGGGCCATTTCCGGTTTCCATGCCACACAATCCCCCATGATGGCACGCTGCATGACAGACGAAAAATACGGTCGTCCCATCTTCTACGGCGCCATGATTTCAGAGGGAATCGTGGCTATGATTTGGGCAACCGCGGCAATGGCCTATTTCGGGGGAGCAGAAGGTCTAAACGCCGCAGCAGAGGCAGGAAAGACGCCTGCTATAATCGTGGATGTGATCTGCAATTCATGGTTAGGACGTTTGGGAGCAATCATCGCTATTGTCGGGGTGGTTGTTTGTCCGATCACATCTGGCGACACGGCATTCCGCAGTATGCGATTGATCATTGCCGACGCTTTGAAATTCAACCAGAAACCGATTAAGAACCGCTTGATTGTATCCGTTCCAATTTTCGTGGTTGCCTACCTGCTCTGTAACGTGGATTTCTCCACGATATGGAAATACGTGGGCATCGGTAATCAAGTGTTGGCAACCATTACTCTGTGGACGGCAGCTACCTACCTAGCTAAAAAAGGGAAAGCACATTGGATGATGTCACTCCCGGCTACATTTTTAAGTATCGTATGTACAACCTATTTCTTGATAGCCCCCTATAAAGTAGGTGGTTTGCATCTTTCCCCCACCATTAGTTACCCGGTAGGAGCAATCGTAGGAATCGGTCTTTTCGTTCTGTTTATCACGAAAATTACTAAAAACAAATAAAAAAAGGCCGCTCGATACGAGCGGCCTTCATCACATAAAGGAAATATTATTAATTCATTCGAATAGCTCTAACGGCTTTTCCTCCGCTTCTCTTCTCTCCCTCTTTATTATATTTCTCTTCTTCCATCTTCGCCTTGTCTGCCCCAAGCGTGTCTCCGATTTTAGTCAACAAACGGGCTTTAGAATTCATCAAATTAGCTTTGCTGAAATAATCTTTTGTTTGAGCACATCTGGCATCAAGCCAATCGATACCTTCCTGCACGAGAGCTTTGTCATCACAACCAGTCAAAGCCTCAATGTTACTTTGGAAGTACATCTGGTCCTCACCATTCCTGAACACGTTGTATTTGAACGCCTCATGCATACTATTCAACATTCCCTTATAATCACCTTTTCGAATATACTCGGCGGTATATAAACTAGCCAAAGATCCCGGGATAAAAGCATAATCCAAAGATTGAAGTAATTTAACTAACTCGGCATTTCTAGTCTCGTCAAATTCCCCGTTCCCCGGACGCCAATACATGATTTCTGCCACGGCTCCCTTTATCGAATTTTCCAATTTATAGTCTACCACTTCTTTACCGGCCACTTCATAAAAACGCCCGATATTTGCAATCACTTGCCGTATAGGTTTTGACAGAGGATCGCTCACGTTCTTTTTAATCAACTCCCAGTTCTCCTTGGTCACAATCTCGTCATCCGACAAGGCATTCAAATATTCAGCGGCAACAGCCCCTTGCTTTTCCTGCATGTAAGCAGAGGATAATGCCGTTAAATAACGACTTAACAAATCCGTGCTCCGCTCTCCGGCCTCATACCGCTTCGTCAGACCGTTCAAATTATTCTGGGGATCTTTCGCCATCTTTCCACCTGCCATCAACCACTCGGCAGAACCGGCTCCAACCATTTTGTGAACTACCTGCTGCGTGTTCGGGTCCACGAAAACCAACGTCGGGAAGGCCTTCACTTCAAATTTATCTTTCAATATCACGCCATCCGCATCCTTTTCCATATCATACTTCACGTTCACGAAATCCGCATTAAACTGATTTCCCACGTCCTCACGGGTAAACACCTGCGATGATAACATCTTACAAGGCCCGCACCAAGAAGTGTAACAATCGATAAAGATCAGCTTCTTTTCTTTCTTAGCCTTTTTCAAAACTTTCTTCCATTCTTTCGTCTGTTCGAAAGTAATCCCCTTGCTTTGAGCCTCTGCACCCCAAACAATTCCGGCTATCAAAACGATTAATACAAATAATTTCTTCATTACATAAAATTTTAATTGAACATCCTCTCGTAATATCACTATTTAAATTTTTTCTGCAAACTGGTAATAATCGTATCGAACTCTTCGGTCATTCCTTTCTTGAATTCAGGCGAAAGTTCGTCAAACCCATTGTAAACAGACAACACGACCTCACATTTTTTGTCTCCTTTGGGATGGACTTCAAAAGCATAAACCCACTGTTTATCACCCGTGTAATCCGATCGGGTAATAAAATAACAAATCTTGAAGACATCATAATCAATCACGCTGATATATTGACTCCTTTTTTTACCATCTTTCCCGGTCAACTCGATTTTAGCATTCAAAGCCTTCTCCTCACAAGTAAATTCCTTCACGCCCGAAAACTTCTTGTAATTTGCCGGTTCCGAGATGTAGTCCCACACTTTTTGAGCAGATGCTTTCAACACGATCTTTTTCTCAATAGCAGGTGGTATTTTCTTCGCTGCCGTCATTTGTGCCGAAGCCAACCCGGACATACAGCACATCAATACAAAACTAAGTAATATTCTCATTTCCTTTACCGTTAAATATTCTAAAAGAAGTAGGGAGATGCATGCAAAGAACTGTGTGATAAGAAGAAGCATTACTCCCAACCTTACACGCCATCCCCCTGCCCCTTTTTACTACATTCCCATCGCGGGCATCGCCACACTCTTCTTTTTACCACTAAGTAATTCCTCTAGCTTATCCGTCAATGCCTTTCCCCGCAAATTCTTTGCCACGATTTTCCCCTCCTTGTCCAAAACCAAAATATAAGGGATTCCCGAGAACTGGTATTGTTTCATCACGTCTTTACCGGCCTTCGGAGCCTGTACTTGAGCCCAAGGCATATTCTCTTCCTTCATGGCTTTTCTCCAAGCAGCATTATCTTTATCAATGGATACACTAAAGAATGCCACGCCCTTGTTGCTATATTCCTTATAAGCCTCCTTTAAGTGAGGAATTTCAGCCCGACAAGGCCCACACCAAGAAGCCCAAAAATCAAGCACAAGAATCTTTCCTTTAAAATCCTGAGGACCTAACATCTTTTTACCGTCAGGGGTAGGGAATGAAAATTCCGGAGCGATCTTTCCCTCAGCCAAACGCTCTTTTTGAGCTTTCGCCTCAGCCATTTCTGCCTTATATTTCAACAAAGGAGCATAATTCGGGTTTTTACTTTCCAAACGGGCCAACACTTGCTGCACCAATTCCTCGTTTTCTTCTCCTCTCAACGCCGGTAATACAGCCAGCACACTATTCCGGTCGGCATAATGTTCAGCCAAAAAACGTATCCTTGCCCTTGACTCATCCCCCAGCATATCGTAGAATTTACCGGAAACTTCCTGTTTTGTCTGATCATCAATACCCGGAATACGATATACACCTTGCGATATACCGATCATCAACTGGTATCCCCTGTATCCATTCCAATTCATCAGGTTCATAACTTCGTTATTCGGTCCTCCTTTAATGTACACGTAAGGCGGGTTCTTTATTTTGATTCTAGCCGTGTCCTCTCCTCTGAAATTAATCTCCAAATCCTCGTCCTCTGCCCAAAATTGTACAGATTGCCACTTCTGACAATCCAGCGTGTAAACACCCGGTTTATCCACCTTCATTTTAAATTCATACGTTCCGTCATCTTTCACCTTACACGAATCAATAATCGTCTTATCGAATCCCTGTCGTTCAATAATTTCCATATTGAAACGGTTATAAGGAAACTTTACTTTTCCCTTGATCGTGATCGTTTTTTGAGCAAAAACACTATTTGTAGTCACCACGATACAAACCAATAACAACAATCTTAAAATCTTTCTCATAAATATCATTTTAATTCATTAAATGCCTTATCCTTACATTGCTTATTTACCCGCAATTCTCAATTATAAAGCAGTATCCTCGATAAACTCTATTCCCTTGGCCTTTTCTAAAGCAGTCTTTCCATAACCGATAAACTCATCACCTTCTGTGTATCCACTCTCCATATAAACCAATTTTCCGTCACCATTAATAAACAGGAATGCCGGATAACCACTTGTTCCATATTTCTCTGCAAGTTCTTTCTCCTTGCCGAAATGCATTTTCAAGTTTATAAAGTTCTGATTGTAAAAATCAGCCACAGCATTCAATGAAAACACATTTTTCACCATCAACATGCAAGGTTGGCAATAATCCGTATAAGCATCAATAAAAATCAACCGATTTTCTTTTTTTGCTTTTGCCATGGCATCCTTCAAGCCAATTTCTTCAAACCGAATCGAACGTGTATTATTTCTCTTCACCACGGCATCTTTCAACGCCTTATTCCCGACCTCCATGAACTTTTCCGGTTTTTGTGCCAAAAGAAAAGGACTTACAACCCCAAGAATATCCCCGTTGGGCATGAAAAAACCATAGGTCGGGTACATATTCATCATTAATTTAGGTGCAAATGCCTTACCTGCTTCTGACCCCATATCAATGTGAATAGCAATCACGTGCTGATTACAAAAATCCATGATTTCAGGAGTTGAGAACAATTTCCGTTCGGCAACATCCTGTTTCCTCTGATCCTCCGGGGTTCGAGCTTTTCGCATGGCATCCACCAACACAATCTTTCCTTCTTTCTGCGCCTGCTCTGCCGCTTGTTCCCAAGTCAGGTTTTTAAACACTGATTTATACTTCTGGGCGTTTACCGATATCGTTAATACAACGAACAAACAAGCAAAACCAACAATCTTAAGTAATCTATTTTTTTTCATTAATACTCATTTTAGAACTTTCCCCTCATGAAAACATGAGGGGAATATTTCTATTTTTATTCTTTATTCATCATATCAATAATTCTCCCGAAACCGGTATACTCCTCAATCTCTCCATCCAACTGTCCGTTCAACTCATTGAATTTAATCTTGTATACTTTTCCAACAGAACCGTCATAAGTTGCCACGAATAACATACGACCACTGTAATCTTCATTGGCAGAATGCGTGTACAACTTCATGGAAACGATCTCCTCTCCCGGAGTAGAAAGCAATTCGGTTACCGCCCCATCGAACACGTAACTATAAACCTTCGAAGTTGTCGCATAAAACAGCACATCACCCCGTGTCCCGAAAGTAAAATATTTAGCATCGTCAATATCTTGCAGATCTCCTAAATCGTAAATCTCTAATGCTAACGGCTTAGAAACATCCCGAAAATCTGCAGTGTAAAGCGAAAACTTCCCTGCATTTAGTTCATCTTTAAATAATGCACAAGTAATACCATCTCGACCTTGTCCCAAATACTCTAATTTAAGTTGCATGGACTCATTCATATTAATCGCTCCGGTATTAAATTTCCCATCTGGAGTCCTCGGGAAACCAGCAGCACCACTACTATTTATAGTAATAAATTGACCTCTAGCATTACTAATATCATTATACAGAACAGCACGAACAGTATTACCTGTCACAGGAACCGGAGCTATAAACGGATTGACTTTATAAGCCGTCCCAAACGCTCCTATAGGCGTAGTGTATTTATCTTCCTGTCCCAACATATTCCATCTGATCGTGTACATCTCATTATTATTCACGAATACTTCGACTTGTCCATACATCGGGCTAGGATAATAGAGGGCCATCGGAGCATTTTTCGCTGGCTGGGTAGAAAATAAAGTAGAATAATCTTCCGTAATAACTTCGTAAGTCCCGGCTTTCATTTTGTACATTCCATCCTCTTTAAAAAGATATAAATGATCGTATCGATTATTCATATTTCTTCTTCCCAAGAACTTTCCTCCCTGCAATTTCTTTCCTCCATTAGCCGTGGAAAAATAATTTCGAACAATACCCGTCTGAATCGAAGACAATTCCGGTACAATTTCACGATCACGAATAATTTGGAAATCTCCATCTCCACTAGCGACTTCATCATAAATAATCCACCCAACCACAGAATTAATATTCAATTCAAATTTATAGTCTGTACACGAACCCATTTTTTTATGCGTCACCTTCAAAACCACATAATATTTATCCGGCTCATCAATTAGCCTATATGACAGTTGTGGTTGATCACCAATAACCTTCTTGGGAATATAAGCATCATCATCATCTTTTTGTGATTGTTGAGTATATAAACTCCATTCAAAATTATAATCATCCACAGAAGAACCGGCTTGATATTGTATCTCGGGATTAAAACTCAATTCGGCGTAGCGATCCCGACTAATCTTACCTCCATTCTCTTTCACTTCCTGTATTTCAACTATTGCATCTTCAATTTCCGTGTAATCATAATTGCCTTTATCATCAATACATGAAGCGACGGAAAATAGTATTACCGAAAGAAATAATACATGTTTTATCTTATTTTTCATAAACTCTAAATTTTAATTCATCAATATACCAATACTCCAATACACTTAAATATCAGGTACCAGCAGAGAACCACATTTTACTTCCATCATCATCCAGCAAGTATTCCCCATCATGATCGGCAGCATACTTTTCCAATTTGGCATTCAATTCATTTTGCATCGCTATAATCGGAGTATAATTCCATCCCGCATAATCTTTCAAGTCAATAGTACCTAAATGTTCAAAAACGAATTGGTATTTATTTTTCGTACATTTACCCCAGAAATAAGGTATTGCTCCTACATCTGAAGTCGTACTTGCATACCAATTTTTGGGGAAATCACCGGCAAAAGAAAGTTTCATCTTCCCGTAGACACCCGGAATGAAATCTTTGGATGCTCCAACAACAAGCTCAACGACCAATCCTCCCTCAATATCAGCCAATCCTTTTTTATAGACTTTCACCGGTACGATAACGGAAGTCTCCCCGGCAGGAATGGTAACATTTTCGACCACCTCGAAATTTTCTCCGGCAACAGCCGTTGTCAATGCTCCCAAGTTAATTTTCACCTCTCGATCTTCATTCTTCAATACAGATTGGATTCTAAGTTCTACGTTAAAGACATATTCAGTCAACGTTGGTCCAAGAGCCAAAAAGGACATCTCGGCACTATCTCTCGTCGTACCTATCCACATATTGACCGCATCCGGACCGGAATAAGTTTCAATCTCATCTTCGTTACATGATATCATAAAGAATGACACCAGCCCTGCAAGCATCCATATTTTAAATATACTTCTCATAATCAACAAATTTAAAATTATTCACGTTCACCAAGATCGATTTCCAGATCCGGTATCGGGAGTTTATAAACAGCATTTGCCGTTGCGATATTCCTCGTTCCCTGTCTTTTATGGAAGAAAAATAGCTGCCCTTCTCCTAAAAACTCTCTCTCGTACTCTTTCTGTATTTCTTGTTGAATCGCATCAGGATTCAAGTCGGCAAGCAACTCTGTCAATCCGCGCATCTTACGCACCAAGTTCAATTTATCCAATGCTCCTTGAGGATCAGAAATCTTCATCGACTCTGCCACGATATAATACATCTCTGAAATCCGAATCATCGGCATCCTGTCCCTCTTCGGTAAAACAATCCCGTCTACCGTTTTCTTATCGCTTTGCCAGAATTTTGAAAATACATTTATCAACCCGTTCTCATTATCAAACCACTTCAATCGATAATCAGCCACATCATACAAATAATCCGAACCACTCGTGATTGCTTGTCGAGGAAGCATTGGAGACATCGTCTCTTTAAAATATCCTTTGATATTCTCGTCCAATTTGATCGTATTCAAGGCAAAAAGATGCTCCGTGGAAAAAGTACGATCTTTCAATGTTACATCACTAGGATTTATATCATTCTTTTTCACCCAAGGAAAAATATCTTTATTTTCCTGTGCGCCAATTACGACCAAAGCTGCCTCTGCCGCTTTATCCATTTGTTTCGCATAAGCCAATACCCTGGCTTTCAATCCTTGCACAGCGTAATAATTCAAGTGAAAATTCCGGTTGGCTAAATAACCATTATCTTCACCAGAGACATCCTGCCCCGTGTAAATAGGATCTTTTTCCAATAAATCAAGAGCATCTTTTATATCTCCCAGAACTAATTCCACCACACCTGCCGGAGTATATTGTGGAGCAATCGCCGGCTTGGCCTCTTTCACATAAGGAATTGAAAGCCCTGCCGTTTCCGAAAAATCAGCTTCCGCATACAACCGTAAAAGATCAAAATGAATAAAAGCTCTTAAAGCCAAAGCCTCCCCACGAATAATCTCATAATTATTCCCTCTCAACACATCCCGTTTTTTTTCCGTATACTCAAGTAATGTATTTACATTGGCAATCGTCTTGTACATCTCTCCCCATACCTTCTCCACGATAGCTTTCGACACCGTTTCATCATATCTATATCGCAAGAAAAAAGAATATGCCGAACTGGATTGATCCAAAGTTCCTCCACCTCCCCATTCTTGCCCTAAAATGCCTACCATTCCGAAGGTCAACTCTCTACCGTATAACTCGGGCTGACTCAAAGAAATATAAGCACCTGCCAAAGCAGACTTAAATCCTTCTTCCGTACTAAACATACGTTCAGCTTCTTCCTCCGTCTTAGGTTTCACATCCAACCAGCTATCGCAGGAAGTTGTAACAAACAAAGCCAGAAGAATCCAAACGGATAACTTTATTTTATGTACTATATTCTTCATAATTTCCTTTTTTATCATTCAAAAATCTAAAACGTTGCCTGCAAAGTAAATGAATACGTTCTGGCATACGGATATTCAGTACCTCGTTCCGTTTTCACCGTTGATAATCTAAACAAATCATTTGCGTAGAATTGTAATTTTAACCGTTCAATCGCCCCACTCTTCATAAAACCACAATTACGGAAATCATATCCTATATTTAATGATGTCATTTGCAATTCATTTAAATCTTGAACAAAACGAGAGGTCGGCCGGGTAAAAGGTTCACTGCTATTAAAGGCTTTATATTTAGCCGCAACACCTGGGGTAGTCCAACGATCTGTGTACATTCTACGATCCACATTATATTGTATATCAGCATTCTCCACCTTATTTACCAATGTCTGATTATAATATTGTCCGCCCAATCTATAATAAAACGATGTGTTCACAGAAAAGCCTTTATATTCAAAATTAAAACCGAAAGTACCGGAAACCTTGGGTAAATCATCACCAACAACCACTTGATCTTTGGGGTCCCATTTATAAACCATCTTTCCGTCTGCCGACAAAAAGATTTCATCTCCATTCATCGGATCTATTCCCAATGATCTCACCGCCCAAATTGCATTCATGGATTGTCCTTCCGCATAACGGGTTGAAGGCTTAGTCACGCCCTTCCCATTCTCGTGATCCGGAATATTACTCCCTACCTTTTCTTCATCCCGAGTATTATTTAACGTGTTCAACGCATCTGAAATCTTGGTTATTTTGTTCTTATTATGCATAAGAGAGCCAAACACGCTTAAATACATTTCACGCTTTGTATCTCTGATCGCACGTAGATTCACTTTTGCCTCGACTCCTCGATTTTTCGTCTCGCCTAAATTCTCCACGTAACTATCAAAACCGGCTGAAGGAGGAAGCGAAACAGGCGTCAACAAATTTTCCGTGTTCTTTATGTAATAATCAAACGTGACATCCAACATATTCAACATTGAAAACTCTATACCAAAATTATTATCTTGAGTTTTTTGCCATTGTAGCTCCGGATTCGCCAAACTAATTAGGTATGACCCCATAATATTATCATAGCTCTCGTTATAATACTTATAAGTGGCTATAGCCTGATAAGAATTAAAGTTCTGCGAACCGGAATATCCTGTCGAAGCTCTTAATCTCAATTTTTCCAAAAAACTAACTCCTTCAAAGAACCTCTCTTTATGAATATTCCAGCCAATTCCTGCAGACCAGAAACTACCCCAACGTTTATCGGCTCCGAATAAAGAAGAAGCATTCGCCCGATAAGTAGCATCCAATAAATAGCGATCATCATAAGAATAGTTGACAGAGGCCAAGACACTAGTTTCCCTTACGACGGACTCGTTTCCATAAGGACTGCCGGATACATACTCTTTTGCATTCGTGATATAATCCATTTTGTTATTAGCAAACCCTTGAGCTTGAAAGTATACCATCTCACTCTTTTTTTGACTTATGCTCCATTGGGCATTAGCAAACAACAAATGCTTACCGAATAATTTCGAATAATTCGCGGAAAGATCTACATTATAATCTAAGCGCGTACCATTACCTTTCGTATACTTCCCTCTATTGAAATAATCCTCGCTATCAGGCGATATATCCCGGAAAGATGTATGATCACGCGGTAAAAACACCTCACTATCATTCTTACTGCTAACCAACCCAAAACGTCCTTTTACCTTCATTCCTTCAAAAGCATCCCATTCTGCATAAAAATTATTCGTGATGTCGGTATAAGAAGTCGATGTCTTCGTATTTAATGAAGCATTTATCATCGGGTTATATATAGGATGACTTCCTTGCATATTTGCTATTTGATAATCTCCCATAACTTCCCTAATACTACCATCATCATTGTAAGCTCGCCAATAGGGATTTAACTTCGCATACTCGGAGAAAGCTCCATAAGGAGACTCATCTGCCTTATTAAAAGTAACAGACAATTGATCCCTAAAAAGGAATTTACCGTAGCGATATTGAAAATTAAAACCACCCGAAATTACTTCTCGATCAGATCCCTTCATTACACCAGCGACTTTATTATACGAGAAATCAATACTATAGCGGATAATATCATCTCCACCTTCAAAATTCAACGAATGTTTGTGTCCCACACCCACTCGCAAAGGTTTTTCCAACCAATAGGTATCCACACCCCGTAAGATTTCCTTGTAATACTCATTATACTTCTCATCATATTGTTGTTGCACATCGGGACGTCCCAATTTATCCGTGTAAACACCTGCTCTTCTCTCAATCTCTAGTTTTTCTGCCGCATTTGCCAAATCATAACTCCCCAAATCCGGAGCCTGGATACTAAGATTTCCTGAATAAGAAACTCTCATTTTCCCAACTTCCGGAGTCACGGTCTCGATCACGACGACCCCATTGGCTCCTTTAGAACCGTAAAGCGCCTTGGCTGTTGCATCTTTCAACAAAGTAATCGAGGCCACCCGATTCATATCCATATCCATTACTTTCTCTATCGACTGTTCGAATCCGTCAACAATGAAAAGCGGTTGGTTCGGGTTTGTCTGATATTTATCTTTCATATCCGAAAAATTAGATGCTCCACGCATCTGAATATCCGGCACCTTATTCGGGTCAGAACCAAATTCATTATTCTCTAATACTTGGAAAGAGGGATCGATATTTTTCAGTGATTGCAACACGTTCTGGTTACCAACTCGCTGCAATTCTTCCTTTTTAATCGTCGTCACTGCACCGGTATAGCTATCCGCTTTACGAGTAAAAATACCTGTCACAACGACCTCTGCCATCTCCGTTATATCAGAATTTAGAGTCACATTCAACGTCGACTCACCTTTGTACACCACTTCCTTGGTTTCCATCCCCACGAAAGAAAATACCAATATCATATCCTTCGTCAAAGGAACCGTAAACCGATATTTTCCGTCAATATCTGTCGCTCCTCCCAAAGAAGTTCCTTTAATTACAACGGACACTCCCGGTAAAGTTTGACCGTCTTTATCTCGTACCGTACCACTCAATGTTACTTGTTGTGCTTTTTCCATTTTCGCAGCAGACTTACGGATAACAACCACGTTATTCGTCAGCTCGTATTCCAAGCCTGTCCCTTCCAAGCATTTCTTCATAGCCTCATCTACCGTGACATTTTTCATCTGGACATCCTTTCTTTTGATATCCTTCAAATCATCATTACTAAACATGAAACTCAAATGTGTCTGTCGTTTAATCTCGTTAAACACCTCCGATAAAGAAGCATTTTTCATGTTAAGTGTTACCCGATCCGTGTTCTGCTGAGCAAATGAAAACGATACTGCCACCAGCACGACATTCACAGATAATAGTAGTCGGCACAGCCAACGGGGGAACCCCCGTAAACTCTCATGATGTTTTTTCATAAAAATAAATTGTTTGATTTTACATTTGTCTGTTATCCATCTTTAGCCTCAATTCTGCTTGCGGTAGAAATGAGGCTCCTTTTTCTTTTCTTGTTCTAATTATTTTCCATAACTTTGTATTGATTTTACATTTGTCTGTTATCAGGCATTCAAGAGGGTAGTATTTGCGGTACTACTCTCTTTATTTTAAGATCACATTATTCCCATTTACCTCGAAAGAAACTCTTCGAATCTTTTCCATCAAGTCAAATATCTCTGAAACTTCTTTGTATTTCACGATATCCATCGAGAAACGTAACTCTTTAAGTTCCGAATTCGTGTAAAACACGTTAAAATCATACCATCTTTGCAACTCGTTCATGATATCTTCCAAACGAGCGTCCGTGAACACGATCCGTCCCAATTTCCAAGCAACAAATTCATCCGTATTCACCTTCGCAACCGCTATACTTCCGGCATTGTCGACTTTTGCTTGTTCTCCCGGCTCAATACGATGCACGTTATTCTCACTCTTCACTTCAACGCTACCTTTCACCAAAGTTGTCAGGAACTTCTTCTCGTCAGCATATGCTCTCACACCGAACTCAGTTCCCAACACCGAAACATCAGCCCGATCCGTTCTTACAATAAATCGACGCTTGCTCTCATGTTCAACATTAAAATAAGCTTCGCCCTTCAACCAAACCAACCTCTCCTCCGATCCGAAATGAACGGGAATTCGTAATTCCGACTCGGAATTCAAATAAACCACGGTCCCGTCTTCCAATCGTACGACATACTCACCACCTCTCGGAATCTCAATAACCGTGTAACTATTTTCCGCTACAACCACATCGTTATTTTTCATGAAATTCAACGTGTCCTGCTGATTAATCATCGTGGACAACCCGTCATTCACGCATACCGTAGTGTCACCAAAAAGAGTAACCCGCTCTCCTGTTGATAATGTAACCACCGCTTTAGATCCCCCCACCTTTATTTCTTGAGATACGAAAGGCAATCCCGACGACTTCTCCACAGAACCCATCATATACCAAATAAATCCTCCCAACACAAATGGGAAAATAATCGCCGCCGCGATACGAGATACCTGCCAACGAATCTTGCGAGACCTTACTTCTATCGTTTTTCTCTTTATTTGCTTCCACCCCGCATCACGCAACGCACGATTATGATCTCCCACCGCCTTCTTTAGATACGCCTCGGAATGCAAACTCTCGAAAAAACTCCTGTTTTGTTCAGAAGCATCCAACCACTCGTCCAACTCACACTGCTCACCTTCAGAAATCTCTTTCAAAAGCGCTTTTGTTATCAATTTTTCCACTCGCTTACTATCCATATCCATACTATCAGATGTATTGTAATCGGTAATTTTTAATCATCCTTTTATTAAGAACTCCAAAATATATAACAGGTAGTATTCCCAACCTGACTTTTTTCGTTAAAAAATCATGTGGTGATCAAAATCAAGATAAAGAATCCCATTCGTAGCCCAACCATAGAAAAAGAAGGGACAGGGGAATTCAAGCTCCATAGAGCATGACAAGAAACAACAAGTCCTTCAGTCGTTTCCTTAAATAATTATTCGCATTCGTCTTGTGCTTTTTAATGGTTGTAATAGCGATATGCAATTCTTCCGCAATCTCCTTATGACTTTTGCCCTCCAAACTTTTCACGTAAACATTCTTACAAGCATCCGGAAGTTCCTCGAAAATATCATTTATCAAAGCGTATATCTCGGCCTCAATCATTTGGTACACAAACGATTCCTCGGTATCTTCCACCTCAAAACCTTCCATGCGTTTCTCTTTTCTTTGAGCATCTCGAATAAAAGTCAGGCAATAATTTCGAACGACCCGGTACAGATAAGTCTTCAATTGTATCACGTTCTCAAAGCGATCTCCTTTCTCCCACAATTTCACAAAAACATCCTGCAACAAATCACAGGCCACCTCCTCGTCCTTCACGTAACGCATGGCGAAATACTTCAAAGCGGTAAAATACTCCTCGTACACCTCTTTAAACCTCTTTCTCTCTGATAAACAGATTAAACCAACCTTAGTTTCATTCAACATTTATCTTGCATTACGTTTTGACGAATACAAATATAAGCACATTAAAAGTAAAAATACGAATAGACTTCAATTTAAATGGGCGAACAAAAAATACCCCGGGAACAAATACCATTCCCGGGGATCAATTATACTATCCTAAAATTTTATCCGACTAAGAAGCCACCTCGCCCTTAATAATCTCGATAATTTTCTCGTTATTAATAATAATCATACCGTGTTTATCACTCGTGATACCCGGTTCCAACTTATACGTATATGTCGGCAACTTCCCTTTCATCACGGTCGGGAGATACTCGAACGTCACGTTATCACAACGTTTTCCGAGTTCCTGTCCCACCTCTATAATATGGGTTGAAACCATAAACGCACAATTCTTTCTCTCGGCAATCGCCTCCGTAACGGCCAACGTGGCATCAAAAGCATCCTTCACGTTCGTACCCTTGAACAACTCGTCGAAGATCACAACCAAGCGTTTGTCACGACTCACCTCGATAGCAACCTTTTTCACACGAAGCACTTCAGCATAGAAGTGACTATAACCCAAGTTAATATTATCCGGCACGTTAATAGACGTGTACATACCATCTTGAATACGGAACTTCATGGATGTCGCTGCCACGGGGAATCCCATGTGGGCCAAGTACACCGAAATACCGAAAGATTTCATCAACGTGGACTTTCCGGCCATGTTAGCACCCGTCAAGAAGAACACGTTCTTCGTGGCCGTAACCTCTAGATCGTTCGAAATCGCCCCATCGATACGAGGATGGTGCAAACCTTTCACCGCAACCAAAATCTCCCCGTCATCAGCCGCTTCCGCGAAGCAGAACTTCTTCTCCCGAGCCACGCTACCTACCACCACGTTCACGTCAATCTCCTGTAACAACTCGACGATTTCCTTGAAGTTCTTGTGACAGACGCACCGCAAATTCCGATCAAAAAAGAGCATATCCATCAAACCGGGATTCTCCCGACGAGTATTCTCCAATAACTTCGTCACCCGGCTATCATTCAATAACGCCTTTCCGCGTTCCGCGATCTTCTGAAAAGGATTCCCGGCCACGTCACGTCCCAACTCGTCAAAATAAGTCCGGGCCTTCCGGAAAAATTCAATCGATGTCACGATACGATCCCGGATAATCCCGAATTCAGGATCATGGCTGATATAAAACATCGCTTTTGCTCGCAAAACTTGCAGCATATTCATAAAAGCTCGTTTCCCGCTAGCCCCGGCAATATATTGTTCCACGACATCAAACTCGTCTTTCCCGAAAGGAAAGCCAAAATCATGGTCTCTAAAATAACGGAATACAGCAGACCGCTCGTTGATAGATTTCGCATCCGTCAACGGGTGCAGAAACATATCCTCCATCTTCCGCTCACCACCCCGGGTGACCGTCCCGACGTACAAACTGTAAACGGAATTATTCTTGTATTTCCCCAGAAGATTCAGATCGTCCAGGGTCTGTTTATCTGTCTCAAAACTCATGCTTCTCCATTTTTAATGATTTCAATAATGTGTTCGTTATTCACGATCATCATACCATGACGATCATCCGTGACACCGGGAGCCAGCGTGTAAGTATAAATAGGCTTACTTCCCTCCATCTTGGTCGGCAAATAAACGAAATTAATGTTATCACACTTTGCTTTCAGTACTTCTCCCGCCTCTATAATATGAGTCGAAATGATAAACGTGCAATTCCGGATTCCTGCAAAAGCCTCCGTCACTGCAACTGTCGCATCGTAAGCATCCTTCACGTTCGTACCGCGGAACAACTCGTCAAACACCACAACCAAATGCTGGGTTTGTCTAACCTGCTGTGCCACTTTCTTCACCCGCAAAACTTCAGCGTAGAAATGGCTATATCCCATATTCAAGTTATCCGGTAGGTTAATCGTCGTGAACATCCCGTTCTGAACAGAAAACTCCATCTCTTTCGCGGGAACAGGGAATCCCACATGAGCCAAGAAAACCGTGATACCAAAACTCTTCATAAAAGTCGACTTTCCGGCCATATTTGCTCCCGTCAAAAAGATCACGTTACTATTCTCGTCCACCGTGATCGTGTTACCGACAGGCTTCGTGAGGAAAGGATGGAACATTCCCTTCATAACCAACCTGTTTTTATCATTCGGATGAGCTTTAGCGAAAACAAAACCACGTTCTTTTGCCACGTTGGCCACGGCCATGTAAACATCCAGCAAATAAACGTAATACAAAATCTTCATCAACTTATCCCGTTCCTCGAAACGCAACACCCGGTCGTAAACAACCGCCTGCTCGTAACTTAGCTTTTTCTTCCCCTTCTCGGCAACATACCAGGACCACTTCTCGTTACCGAGCAATCCCCGCAAATTAGCGGTCAACTCGGCTATCGTCTTGTTCTCGGCATCTGCCTTGGAATTCTTCAAAAAGGCATCCAATGTATTCAACAACTCTATACAACAAACAATCCCGTTGTGGATTTGAGTATACTCTGTATCCGTCCCAACGAGATTCTTAAATTTTCGTCCTAACGTGTTATCCTGCGTCATCAACTGCGTACGCCTGTCCGTGTTGCTCAGGTAGAATTCCATCGTGTCAAAAATTTCTCCACGGAACGGGAACTCTGCTTCAATATCACGATAATAACGGATCACGTCACTTCTCTCATTAATCTGGTCTGCATCCGATAGGGGATACAAAAACATCTCTTCAAGAATTTTCGCACCACCCCGCGTACGGGTCCGGTTGAAAATATCATAAACAGACTTCGTTCGGTTATTCCCAAAAATAGCCAAATCATCCAATGTCTGTTTGTCTATTTTAAAGCTCATCCTATATGAATTAAAAATGAAAAATGAAAATTAAAATGTACACCCTTACAAATATACATATTCTAATTTTCTTGACTCTCTAAATGATAGAATCTTTTTATTTATGATCGGGAGATCATCAATCCCCCGGTCATAAATACTGTATCTTTTATCTTCCTTTTCTACGAATCCACAAGAAGATACCTATTCCTGCCAGTAATAGAGGCAACACGATCATGAACGACCATTTAATCACCTTGCTTCCGGTTTTTTCCACGTACACCTTATCATCCGGGAGAGCAGGACGTCTTACATCAATAGGCACTTCGTTATCCGACATCCAGAAGAAAGCTCCGGTAATCAACGAGAAGTTTGCAGTCCGAACACCTGGAACTCTTCGTCCGAATTCCCCGTTGCTGATACAATCCGCATCTCCGGTCAGAATAATCTTCTGTTCCTTATTCCCCACTTTTTTAGACAACGCAACCACGGTATTGTAGATTTTCTCTACTTCACCGATAGCTGGGTTCAAACGTATCGTATCATCAATGAAATCTGTCGTTTCCAATTCATTCCAAACACCAAGCGTGTCAGTCGTGAACATATTCGTCACCGTGTACCCCTTGTCTGCGATTTGTTCTAACCCGGCAGTGCTAGGTGTCGTGATAACCATATGACGATGACGCATTATACCAAAATCATAAGCAATACTATCAGCCTCTGCCGTCGGGTAAGAAAGGATCACATCAGCCTGCAAGTTTGTGTCTCTCTTCACCAGCACGCCTGTTGTCATCTCATAACCAAACTTGGCAAACAACTTGTTCATTACATCTCTACGTTTCGGTTCTCCCAAGATGAACAAATTACCTCCCCGATCAATATATTGTTGTAAGTTAGCTTCCTGCTCCGGAGTAAACCACTCACGCATATCAGAGATCACGATAATATTAATATCCTCCGGCACTTGCTGATCCATCACAACTTTCGTAACATCAAATCCTTGATTTTCCAAAGCATAACGGAAACCCTTGTCATTAGCAAAAGCACTATAATCGCGGTCTTTACCACCTGAATAACTGCGTTCACCCTGTCCTTCTACGAATCCGACTTTCGGAAGCTCCATTACCATCCGTTTGAAAGCGGCAGAAATCTCTCTTTCACTCGGGAAACGTTGCATGTCATTATATATTCTCAACCATGCTTTTTCGCCGTTATCGCGAACAATCTGACGCACGAACGTGTTACCCTCTCCTGACAAATCTATGATTTTCCGAATCTCTTCTGGAGCCATGAACTTGTTGGAATCCAAACCGTAGATCTTACAAACCTCGACCATCTTCTCGCGAAGTGTTGCATTCGGGAATCTTCTGTCCAACATGGGGTTCGCCGTAGTATCATAATAATACACGTATTTTAACTTCATGTCCGGTTTGAAACGCAAATATTGCTCGAAACGCTCCATATCCGGTTTCAAGAAATAAGGAGCTGCAAACCAAGATGACCCTGGGTCAAGTGCATTAATATAGGTCGTTATTGTCATACCGCCATCCAATTTCGCCACGATATCCTGGCTATTCGGGGTCAACGTGTTAATTTTCGTTGACGTCGCATCGTGATAGAGCTTCATTTGCGGAAGGGCAGACAAATAACCCAAGAAGCAAGCCAAGAAAATAACACCGATATTTCTTCCTAAAGTAATCACGAAACGGATTTTCTGACGAACCGAATTCAAACGAATAATCGTTAATGACAAGAAAAGACAAACCACGATAACAAAATAAAGAACATCCTCGCTACAAATCAATCCGGCAATAAACTTCCCACTTCGACCGGGCATGGACAACCAATAAGTCACGTCGCGAATAAAATCATATTCCTGCCACCATCCGCCAATCATGCTCAATACCATCAACACGGCAAACGTTCCAATAGCCGCCACGATCTGGTAAGAAGTCAAACTGGACATGAAAATACCGATAGCCGCGTAAGCACAGATCAACAGGTACAATCCCAACAATCCGGTTAAAACCATCGATAATTCAAAATCTTTAACGACAGCCCAGCTACAAAGAGTAATCAAGAATAAGATTCCAATCATGATAAGACCGTAAATCATCATGGAGAAGAATTTTCCCACGATAATCTGGGTATTCGTGATCGGAGAAGAATACAACAAACGGATAGATCCACTACTCAACTCCTTGCTCACCAAACTCATGGTCAACAAAGGAATATAGAAATACAAATAATTTTGCATCAAGGTGAAAACTCCACCCCATCTGCTGGCAAAAATAGTAATTGTAGCTCCCTCAACACTATACCCCATTTCTTGGGAACTCACGAGACCGGTCAACTGGTTAGCAAAAAGCATTCCCGATTGAACCCCAAATACGACTAAAATTAGCCATGCCACAGGAGAATAGAACAACATTTGTAATTCCGTCCTCGCTATATTATATATCATTTTAAACATAACCCGATTTTTTAATGTGCTTTCTTAGATAATTCTGCGAATATATTATCGAGGGAACTCTTCTCCACCCGAACCTCTGACAAACGCCAATTGTTAGCGGCGCTTAGTTTCACGATTTGGTCAATAACCTCCTGTGCCTCGGTGAAACGAAGACGGAAATTCCGGTTTCCTAACTCTTCCACGCCAAGAACACCCTCTATCTTCGCCAACTCATCGGCAACGGGCGGGTCTATCATTGAAACATAGAGAGAATTCGGGATAATGTAATTATCAAATTCATCTACGGTTCCCATAAACACCAGCTTACCTTCCTCGATCATCAGGATATGATCACACACAGCCTGCACTTCAGTCAAAATATGGGTAGAAAGAATCACGGTACGATCCTTGGCAATATCATGGATCAAGTGACGGATTTCCATAATCTGGTTCGGGTCCAAACCGTTTGTCGGCTCGTCAAAGATAACTAGATCAGGTTTATGAACAATGGCCTGAGCAATACCAACACGTTGCTGATAACCACCGGATAGATTCTTGATCAAGCGTTTGCGGAAATGAGTAATTCCACATTTTGCCAGTACTTCATCCACCGCCGGGAGAAGATCCTTGTCTGCCACCCAACGCAATCTTGCACAGTGAATCAAATACTCTTCCACCGTTAAATCACCATACAAAGGTGGTTTCTGCGGTAGAAAACCGATGTGACGTTTCGCATCAACCGGTCTTTTACGGGCATCAATACCATTAATAAAAACCTGCCCTTCAGTTTGTTTAATGACTCCACTAATAATATTCATCGTGGTTGACTTTCCGGCCCCGTTAGACCCTAGCAACCCGTATATCCCCCCCCGGGGAATCTCGAAGCTAATGTCTCTTACGGCCCATTGGATGCTGTAACGATGTGACAAATGTTCGACTTTTACAACTGGCTCTTCCATAAACTTGTTATTAAAATTAATATTGTCTACAATAACACGTATAAACTTTATAAAAAGACGTTCCAAAAACAATTTAGTGTTATTCAGAAATCAACTTTATGAAATTTTTAAGATATTCAAATTCCTCAACAAGTTGTTTTACATCAAATTACACAAACTACCATTCTGCATTTTCAGAAGAAAATAACATTTCAAACTTTTACATCATCACTTCAAAAACAAATATACACTAAAAAGTCAGGAACATTTTTTTATATTTTGTTTTGTCAAAAATAGTAAAATGCAAATAGGTGCAATATCAAAAATACAACTTTAACTTTTTATTAATAACAATATTAAGAATCTCTTCACACATTGAAAATCAGAAGGACAAAAAAAACATTTCTCCCTTATTGCAGTTTCAATCGGAATCCCCTAACTTGCATCCCGGATTTTGAGTGAACATTAAGAATCAAACGGAAAAGATGAAAAAAACGAAATGGATTTGGATCTGGGCTGCCATAGGGTTTATATTGGGCATTGTTATTTTTTGGCCTAGCAACAAAGGAAACAAAGAGGCCATATTAGAGGCTAACGCGGTAGAGGAAGTTGTTGATACCACCGAACAACAACAGGTTCATTATAAATACGGTATCCCGGATGAAAATTTTCTTATAGAAGAAGGCACCGTGGGGAAAAATGAAAATCTTTCCTCAATCCTATCCAAATACAAGGTATCACCGGCAAAGATTCACGAAATCTCTCAACGCTGCAAAGACATTTTTGACGTACGAAGCATCAGACGAGGTCAAAACTACACGCTTTTCCTAGACCAAGACAGCCTTCGTACCCCGGAATTCTTCATTTACGAAAAAAATGCCTTGGAATACGTCGTTATCGACTTTAAAGAAACGGCAGATGTTTACGTGGGGAAAAAAAACATCGTGACCAAAGAAAAAATGGCCCATATTATCATCACCTCCAACCTGTGGAATGCGATGGTTGATGCCCAAGCCGACCCCATGCTGGCCGTCACACTATCCGATATCTACGCGTGGAGCATCGACTTCTACGGCATAGCCAAAGGTGATTCCGTGAGAGTCCTTTACGAACAGTCGTACGTGGAAGACAAACCGCTACGAGACTTCAACGTGAAAGCAGCCATTTTCACCAACTCCGGCAAAGACTTCTACGCCATTCCTTTTGAACAAAACGAAAAATTATCCTATTTTGATGAAGAAGGGAACAGCCTTCAAAAAACCTTTTTAAAGGCCCCGTTAAGATACTCTCGTATTTCTTCAGGATTCTCCAACAATCGATTCCATCCGGTACTGAAAAGATACAGGGCACATCATGGTGTAGACTATGCAGCCCCGACAGGCACGGAAGTACAAACCATCGGCGATGGCGTTGTCGTGAAAAAAGCCTATCAAGCCAACGGGGGTGGAAACTACGTAACAATCAAACACAACAGCGTGTACACCACAACCTACATGCACCTCTCTAAATTTGCCAAGGGCATCCAACCCGGCAAACGGGTAAAACAAGGGGATGTCATCGGCTATGTCGGCAGTACTGGATTGGCAACAGGTCCCCACTTGGATTTCCGAGTATATAAAAATGGATCTCCCATCAACCCGTTAAAAATGAGTTCACCCCCCAAGGAACCCATCTCACCGGAAAACATGCCTCGTTTCATTCAAACGAGAGACTCACTCGTGAAGATCTTAAAACAACCCTTATAATTTTAGATTTTAGATTTATGATTTATGATTTATGATTTAATGCTTAAGAACGCACAGGTAATGGGCGGAATCTTCAATCATAAATCTTCAATCATAAATTAAGAGATCGTCCCTTTTTTCCCCTGTTACCTTATAATACCGCCATTTCCCAGCCTGTCGCCCGTTCTTGTAACGTCCTTCACAGAGCAAGTGGCCGGTATTGTAATAAAACTTTGCCGTACCATGTCGTACACCTTTCCGATACGCGATCTCCGTACGGAGCGTACCATCCGGAAAAAACTCCTTATATCCCGCAATCAGCCCGTTCTTATAAGTCACTTGAGCCAATAAATCCCCATTCTCGTAGAAGAACGGAGCAACCCCGTCAATCTTTCCGTTGCCATACGGGAATTGTCCAAGCAACTTTCCCGCAACATTAAACACGCACCACACGCCATCCGGCTCCCCATCCTTCAGGGCTCCCTTGAAGATCGCCTGTTCCGACTTATACTCGTAATACTCCTGCCCACTCACCGCGATGCTATCGGGAATCACGGGATAATAAAAACCAGCCTCGATCTTGTTTATCTGGTTCTCAAACTGACGATTTAACTCCCGCATCTTGTACTCCTCAGGAGCCTTATCATTATAATTTGCTATAATCTGTGTCTCAAAAACTCCCCCCTCCTTCGACAACGAGAAACCGATCGTTTCAAAACTCAGAAACGCCCCCTTGTTCTTCTCCAAACTCTCCCGGGTATCTGCCTTGAAAGCATCATATAAAAACTCGTATGTATTGGGGGTCTGCATGTAACCAAACACGTTTTTCCGACTTCCCAACTGCCCTTTCAAACGCGTATGCTTCTCGTTATTCGCCAACGTGTTTCCCAGCACATACTCTTTAATCATCTCGGCCAAAGTGGATGGAGAATTACTAAAAACGACATAATCACCCAAGAATGTATAATAAGGCCGTTCAAATCGTTCGAATATCCCCCCGAAAAAAAGCTGGAAAAAACCTTTTAAACGGAAATAATGAATCGTGTGCCCGTTAAACTCCATCGCCCTCTCCCGGATAGGAGTCCTCCATTGAATCTGTTCGGCCAGATAAGCCATTTGATCCTCGGCCAGATGGATATCCTCTGCGCGTATCGCCAGAACAATATGATCCGCTTTTTGATCATTCTCCAAACGGGGTTTGATAATTGCCACCTCACCGCCAACCCAAGATGTGAACACCTCCAGCACGTCCATATCCAGAAATTTATTCAACCGATCCAGCGATTTCTTCATCTCTGTATAAGATTGCAGACGATTCACCTTATAATTCTCCAACAACAGATTTTCCGCGTCCTTAAAAGAAGGGAAACAAAAAGAGACATAAGCTGCCGTATTTTCACCAGCGATCGTCTCTAAGTTAGAAGAACCTCCTTCCAGAAAACTCACCACGTCCAACAAAGAGTATTTATTCGGATCAGGCCTCGTTTCCCCGACAAAACGAAGAGATTTATCATTTAATTGCATCATCAAACGGGTATTCCTCAACAACGAAAACTCATCCGCTACCGCTGACTCCTCCATGACCGAAGCAACCCACCTTCCCAACTGTCGATGATCAAGATCAAGCATTATATCCCCCGAAACCACCTCCTCCTGCTCCTCCTTACTCGCCTTGCACCGGGCCAGAGAACGGGCAACCAATGCGTGAGACAACGAACCTATCAGCAGATTATCCCGAATCGCAAAAAAGAAACGCCCGTTCCCCCAATGAACTTCCCGAATCTCCCCGTTCAGGTCCTTGATCGTCTTTATTTTTATCTCGTCATCCTGCACCAATCCCAACAGCAACGCTTCAAACACCTGAATCACGTTCAACTTCCCTAAATCACAAACATACAAGAAATCGTATTTATTCAACCCCACCTGATGACACGAAATGGTAACCGGGCGATCAGTTAATATCTTTTCCAATTTAGGGTAGGCATTCGCCAAGGAATCCGCGTACTGCAAATTTGATTGATACTCCTCGAAATAGGGATAATTCTTCAACGACCTCCAAATAAAATTCCGGTGCAACCGTTCATACACGCTATTCACGGATACAATATTCACCTTAAAGACCGCATCCGCGGGTACTGCCTGCAAAGTATCAAACTTCCCTGCCCTTCGGAAAATCCCGAACCACACGATCAGTCCGACCATCATGCATACCCCCGAAATAACAATTATCTTCCTTTTCCTACTTTTCTTCATACATCAATCATCAAGTTCGTATTCTCTACACCAAAGCCTATACAAAAGGCTGAAATCACACGCCCAAAAAACCAACCGGGTTTTAACACGTCTGCGTTGATTTCAACGTTACAATATTAAGAATTTTAGTTGGGAAATCGTATCTTTGCCCTTGATATATAACGCAAAATTATGGCTTCATACTGGCAAATATTTATCTCATTTTTCAAGATCGGTTCTTTCACGCTGGGAGGTGGTTACGCGATGATACCACTCATCCAACAGGAAGTAGTGAATAAAAAAGGTTGGCTAAAAGAGAGCGAATTCGTGGAGATGATGGCAATAGCCCAATCTGCCCCCGGACCGATAGCCTTGAATACGGCCATTTTCGTGGGCTACAAAGCACGAGGAGTCAAAGGGGTTATTTTTTCCAGCCTCGGAACCATCCTCCCCTCCTTCATCGTGATCCTGCTGATCGCCATTATTTTCACGGATTTCAAAAACAATCCCGGAGTAGAACGAGTATTCAAAGGCATTCGCCCGGCAGTGGTGGCACTCATTGCCGCCCCTTTATACAAAATGGGCAAATCGGCAGGAGTCACCCGCAAAACGGTCATCTTCCCGGTCATTGCCGTCCTCCTTGTTTGGCAACTCAACCTCTCCCCGATATACATCATCATCGCCGCCATCCTCGGTGGCCTCCTTTACGGCAAAATCACCCACAAACTCTAAATAAATGTCAGAACTTGATCTCTATATCAGCCTCTTTATCACCTTCTTCAAAATCGGCCTATTCGGTTTTGGAGGTGGTTACGCCATGCTCTCGTTAATACAGCATGACGTCGTGGAAACTCATAACTGGATCAGCGTGGCCGACTTCACGGACATCGTGGCCATCTCGCAAAGTACGCCCGGCCCCATCGCCTTCAACACCGCTACTTACATCGGTTATACGGCAACAGGCAGCATTTGGGGATCAGCCATCTGCACGATCGCTGTCAGCCTTCCCTCCTTAATCATCATGGTCATGATTTCCAAATTCTTTTTCATGTTCCGTGACAACAAATACGTGGAAATGGCCATGCAAGGATTAAAAATCACCGTTTTAGGACTTATCGGGGCTGCAGCATTGTTATTGATGAACAAACAAAACTTCGTGGACTACAAAAGCTATGTCATCTTCGCCATAGCCTTCATCGCCACCTTCAAATTCAAAATGGACCCGATTCTGATGATCATTGCAGCGGGAATTGTTGGGTACATTCTTTATTAGATTACAAATTGAGCTTGCGATTAAATTACAGGCGAGAATACAAACAAAAAAACCGCCAATCGGCGGTTTTATATTTTAAAGCAGTGCATTGATTTTAGAAACCAACGTCGTCTTAGGTACTGCACCGACTTGTTTGTCAGCCACCTCGCCATTCTTAAAGAAAAGAATTGTCGGGATGTTACGAATACCATATTTAGCGGCAGCAGAACCTTCATCTACGTTCACTTTAGCAACCACTAATTTACCTTCGAACTCTTTAGAGATCTCTTCCACGATGGGTAACATCATTTTACATGGTCCACACCATTCTGCCCAGAAATCTACAAGAACAGGAACTTCTGCTTTGAGCACAACTTCCTCGAAATTTGAATCATTAACTGCAATAGCCATACTTCTATCTTTAAAATTTATAATAATATTCATGCTAAAAGCGTTGGATAAAGTTTCGCCATAATCCAACGCTTTGACATGGCGAAATTAATTAATTTTCATTTTAATAGCATCATTATTTTCAAAATATTCATACAATTCTCTCGAACGCCCTATCTTACAGGTTCTTGAAAACATCTTTACCCGATGTCCCGTCCCGTCATACAAAACAAAGTTCAACGGCAAATCTCCCTTCTCGTTCACGAACTGGTTATGTAACTCTAGCACAAGCTCATGCGTCAATTTCTCCACATCAACCTGCAACGTGATCGACCGGATCAAATTTTCACTGATAACGCTCAGTAAATCCATGCTCTGCACGTTAAAAGCCAGCTCATCACCATACTTCTTTTTCTGCACTTTCCCCTTGATATAAATCGATGTCTCCAGAATAAAATAATTCCGGAACTTGATATAGTCCTCCCCGAAAAAAGGCAATTCGTAAGAACCCGTGAAATCCTCGATCGTCAAAATGCCAAAATCATTCCCTTTCTTCGTCTTTCCCTCTCGCTTGGCAACAATAATACCCGCGATCGTCACCTCCCGATCTTTATAAGAACTCAAATCACTGCTCAGACTCTCCAAAGGAGTACAAATTGCATTGATCTCCAACTTATACGAATCCAACGGGTGAGAAGTTAAATATATCCCGATCAATTCCTTCTCTTTACGCGCCTTCTCCACGTCCGTCCAAGGCTCACACAAAGGAATAGTGGGCTTCTTCACGTCATATTCATCCATCCCCCCGAACAGCGTCGCCTGCATCATCAAACTATCCTGCTGCTTCTTCTGCCCGTAATTCACCAGATTGTCGAGGAACGTCATGTGACCATCAGGCATATGGAAATACTGCGACCGATCCAACCCGAAACTATCCAACCCTCCGGCGACAATCAAATTCTCCAACGTCTTTTTATTCACCGTCTTATAATCCAAACGTTCGAAGAAATCAAAAAGATCCTTGTAAACCCCGTTAGTATTCCGTTCCCGGATAATCGAATGCACGGCAGCCTCGCCAACACCCTTGATTCCGGCCATTCCGAAACGAATATCCCCCTTGTGGTTCACCGTGAAATCATCGTCAGACTCGTTTACATCCGGCGCCAACACCTTCAACCCCATTCGCTTACACTCGTCCATAAAAACCGTCACCTTCTCAATCTGCGATAAATTGCAACTCAAGTTGGCCGCCATAAACTCGGCCGGATAATGAGCTTTCAAGAATCCCGTCTGGTAAGCAATATAAGCATAACAAACCGAATGCGACTTATTGAACGCGTACGAAGCAAACGCCTCCCAGTCACCCCAAATCTTATCGACCAACGGGTTAACCTCCTTCCCCATTTCCTTGCATCCCTTCACGAACTCCTCGTTCTTGTTACACCCCTCGATAAATTGCGTCTTCAACTGATTCATCGTATCAATCTGCTTCTTACCCATCGCCTTACGAAGAGTATCCGACATACCCCGGGTAAAATTACCCAAAGCGCGGGACTGCAACATCACCTGTTCCTGGTAAACCGTAATACCATACGTATTCTTCAAATAAGGTTCCATCATCGGGTGATCATACTCGATAGGAGCTTCCCCGTGTTTACGCTTGATAAAATCAGGGATATACTCCATCGGTCCGGGACGATACAAAGCATTCATGGCCACCAAATCCTCGAAACGGTTCGGCTTCAACGCCCTCAAATGCTTCTTCATTCCCGGCGACTCAAACTGGAACAGGCCGGTCGTATCCCCCCTTGAAAACAATTCGAATGTCTCCTTATCCTCCAACGAAATCGCATCCACATCCAACGTCTCGTGGCGGGATTTCTTTATATTATCCAAACAAGTTTTTATAATCGAAAGCGTCCTCAATCCCAGGAAGTCCATCTTGATCAACCCGATCGGCTCCACGAAGTGGCCGTCATACTGGGTGGTCATCAAACTTTCTCCCTCCGTCGGCATAATCGGGATATGCTCCGTCAACGGGTCACGACTGATCAAGATACCACAAGCGTGTACCCCCGTCTGCCGCACGGAACCTTCCAAAATCTCTGCCAGGTGAAGCGTCTTCGCCACCAATGGATTCGACGACTCTCGCTCTTTTTCCAAATCCGGATTCTCCTTGTAAGCCTTCTTCAACGTGATCTTCGGGGTTTCCGGCACCATCTTGGCCAACCGGTTGGCCTCCGACAGATCCAACTTCAACACCCGCGCCACGTCCTTGATTGCCATCTTGGCCGCCATACTACCGAAAGTCACGATGTGCGCCACCTTATCCGCCCCGTATTTCTGTGTAACCCACTCCAACACCCGCTGACGTCCGTCATCATCGAAGTCGACGTCAATATCAGGCAGCGAGATACGATCGGGATTCAAAAAACGCTCGAACAGCAAATCATACTTCACCGGGTCAATATTCGTGATACCCAGGCTATACGCCACGGCACTCCCCGCGGCAGAACCACGTCCCGGTCCCACGATTACCCCCATATCCCGAGCCGCCTGAATAAAATCCTGCACGATCAAGAAGTATCCCGGGAAACCCATCGTCTTCATGATATGCAACTCGAAAATCAAACGCTCCATAATATCCGGTGGAATATTCTCCCCATAACGCCGCTTGGCACCCTTCATCGCCAACTCCTTCAAATAATCCGCCTCCAACTTGATACGGTAAAGCCGGTCATATCCCCCCAACTTCTTCACTTTCTTCTGGGCATCTTCCTCGCTCATAACGACCTCACCCTTCTCGTTACGGGTAAACTCGTTAAACAAATCCTCCTCCGTGAATCTCTTCCGGTACTCCTCCTCCGTACCGATCTCCGGCGGGATCGGGAAAACCGGCATCAACGGGTCGGAATCCAGTTTATATTCTTCAACTTTATCAACAATCTCCTGTGTATTCTCTATCACCTGCGGAATATCCTTGAACAACTCCTCCATCTCGGCCGTCGTCTTGAACCACTCCTGCCGCGTGTAACGCATCCGGTTGGGATCATCCAAATCCTTGCGGGTATTCAGACAAATCAACAAATCATGCGCCTCGGCATCCTCCGCGTTCAGGAAATGCACGTCGTTCGTGGCAATCACCTTGATCCCCAACTTCTCGCCCATACGCAGGATCTCCGCGTTACACTTCACCTGATTATCGTAAACCTCCGCCCTCTCCTTCGCTGATTCTGCGGGATGCCTCATCACCTCCAAGTAATAATCCTCCCCCACCAAATTCTTGTACCACAAGGCAGCCGCCTCCGCCCCCTCGATATCCCCTCCCATAATCTTCTGGCAAATCTCACCTCCCAAACAAGCCGATGAAATAATTAACCCCTCGTGATACTTCTCCAACAACGCCTTGTCAATACGCGGACGATAATAATACCCATCCACGAACGCCGTCGAACAAAGCTTGACCAAATTCAAATACCCCTTCAGATTCTTGGCCAGGATAATCAGATGCTCCCCCGAACGGTCCACCGGCTTCTCTTTGCTATACAAAGACTCCCGGGCCACGTAAGCCTCCACCCCCAAAATAGGCTTTATCCCCTTTTTGCGACAAGTATCATAGAACAACTTTATCCCGAACATATTCCCGTGATCCGTCAACGAGATCGCCGTCATCCCGTCGGCAATCGCCTTCTCCACCAACCCGGGCACACTCGCCGCCCCGTCGAGAATAGAATACTGAGAATGTACATGAAAATGCGTAAATGCCATATATACACTTAATTAAATATTAACACAACCTTAAAAGGCATATCACAAATTTAGCCAAAAATCCCGACACTACCACCCCCTACCATACAAACAATTCTAAAAAGCGGTATATTTCCCGTTAAACCGAAAACCAATCCCCAGTCACAACATTTTTTTCAATAGCACCCATTCCTCAAAAAACCTCACGAGAATTTTCTGAAACATATTGCCCTACACCATAATACAAAGAAAGTTGTTCTTTATTTACAGAAGATAGCGTCTCTTCTATTGCTTCAAACATCCTATCGGAACAATGTAAATTCCATCTTCAGGACGGCGATAAGCATATTCGCCTGTTGCCGTTAATATCATCTTAAAAGCTGGTGCTTTCATACGTGTCGTGTCAATCTGTTTGGCTAATGAGGTCAATATCTCTACACCTTCGTTTATCAATGTCTCGCCA
The DNA here is from genome assembly GCF_003991565.1 of Butyricimonas faecalis. Taxonomy (NCBI): domain Bacteria; kingdom Pseudomonadati; phylum Bacteroidota; class Bacteroidia; order Bacteroidales; family Odoribacteraceae; genus Butyricimonas; species Butyricimonas faecalis. The sequence continues at coordinate 2,915,997 of NZ_CP032819.1, forward strand.
CCAAGTTTGACTTCAATAAGCCCATACTGTCCATTGCGGAGGTGTACTACTGCATCACATTCTAAACCGCTTTTATCTCTATAATGATATACTTTTCCATTTAATGCTTCTGCAAACACACGCAAGTCTCTTACGCACATCGCTTCAAAGAAAAAGCCCATTGTCTTCAAGTCGTTCATTAAATCGGCAGGACCTAAACCTAATGCAGCAGTTGCGATGGATGGGTCAACAAAATAGCGTGTATCTGCTGTACGAATTGCAGTCTTTGAACGAAGATTTGGATTCCATGCAGGCATATCTTCCACCACAAATATTTTCCTCAGAGCTTCGAGATAAGAACTTATGGTATCCTCATCAAGTGTGGCAGTATCATTATTCTTTAGATCGTCCTTCAACGTCGCAATTGATGCTTGTGTTCCCTGATGTCGGGCATATGCTCTCATCAAGCGTTGTACTCGCTCCGAAGCTCTTTTCACCCCATCTACTTTGGTTATATCCTCTTTGGTTACTGCATCGTAATAGTCGAAAGCTTGTTCCAAAGCCGCTTCTTCGGGTAGCCCAACAGCCATTGGCCAACCACCTCGGCAAATCAAGAATGCAATATCTTGCAATTTAAGTTCATTCTTCTCCAGTATTTTTCCAGGAGTAGTGAACAGATTTCCAAGACTTACTTTCCCGTTTGATTCTCCTGACTCAAATAAAGTCATTGGGCGCATTGTCAACCAAGCAAAACGACCTGTTCCAGAATGTTCTCTTTCCTCTTCAGCCTCCTTGTCTGGAACGGCAGACCCCGTCAATATAAACTGCCCCATTTTACGACGATGATCAACAGTATATCTTACAGCATCCCACAATTTAGGCACAGTCTGCCACTCGTCAATAAGCATTGGTGTATCTCCCGACAGTGCTACATCTGTATCTATTTCTAACAAGCTCTTGAAATTATTTTTCACATCAGTTCGAGCCAACAATATTTTGCTAGCCGCAATTTCCTCAGCTGTCGTTGTCTTACCACACCATTTAGGCCCCTCTATCAACACTGCTCCTTTAGCCTGCAATTTCTTTTCAAGCAGGCTATCCATTATTCTATGTTTGTAACCATCCATAAATCAAACTATTTACTACCACAAATGTAATTAAAAATTCTAGCATTCGGTTATTTGGAGTAATATTTTTCGGCAATTTGGCATAAGTTTGTTCGGTAAATAGACTTTACCATTGTTTTTTCCAGAGATACAAAATAATACTAGCCAAAAGGAAATCAAGCTGAAAAGATAATTATTTTCGTTGTAATACATTTTCAACGACTTCTCAGCTATATTCAGGAAACAACAATTCTAAAAAGCGGTATACTTCCCGTTAAACCGGAAACCTATTCCCAGCATCAAAAAGTTAGGCTCGTTGAAATCTTGGAGACGGTAGCCCACATGCAAAAAAACGGCACGTGACAAGGCTATTTTCAACGTCAATAGCTGATAAAACATATTCAGATCGTCCTTCCCGATCACGTTCGCCCCGATCCCGACTCCCACGACAAAAAAAGGCATCACGTACTCTGCCCGCCCGGAAAACCCCAAGGCAAACTGATCGCCCAGAGGGGGACGAACAATGTCCGACTTACTCACCCTCCCGTACACGTCCCCCTCCGTGTATAAATTGGCTCCCCCGTCAAACGTCCCGTCCAGAGACACGCCTAACCGGAGTTTATAATTCAAATTATACATCGGGGTAAAATTAAACCCGAACACGGGATAAGCCTCCGGAGAAGGGGAAAAACCGTCGGACGTCCTCACCAACCGATCATGCCACGAACCGAAGAAAACAAAATCATACGTGAAATGTCGGCGGAAAGGTTGTACAGCAAAATCAACTCTCCTCTCCAACGACTTCAAATCATCCTTCCGGTAAAAATTACACTCCAACCCGATATTTCCCCCGATCGTGTTCAGCCCTGCATTAGGAAGCTTCGTATTCCCGTTGGAAAAATGCGACAACGTCACTCCCGAAAGCAGGCTAACCCTTGGAGACAACCTCCAGCGCAAATAAAAATTAACATTAATATAAGCATTCACCTTCGAACCGATTATCGTGTTGGACGAATTATAATACGGGTCATAAGTCTTCCACCCCGCGGACAACCCGAAATTCCATTCGTAATGCAAAGACAACCAAGGAGCTAAACTAGAGATACGAGCCCCTTGAAACAAATAAAAGGCAACCGGGTTCCCCAACTGCCTGGATCCCCCGAAATTATAAAATCCGACTCCTACCCCCTGGTATACATCTCCATAAATATGCTCGTCAAAACTCCCCGGACGATAACGGAACAAATACTTCAAGTGAGAGGAAAAAACTCCCTGAATAATCCTTCCCTCCACGTTCTCCCCCTGCAAAAAAGAACTTGTCGGGAAAACATACTCCGGCCGTCCCTCCACCCGCAATCCATGCACGAACTTACGCAACGACACATCCACCAAACTATCGTTCCCCTGCCCTATCACGTGCGACACGCCTCCAACGAAAATGATCCCCCAAAAAGCGACTACTCTCAAAATTCTCTTCATACCATCCATATAAATTCCATTCATAAAACAATCCGGTTAACCACTCTTAGCCTTTCCTCGCAACAATTCCGGTTCCGGCAAAGAAACCCGGGAAAAACTCACGACAGCGGCCAGCGTGGCAAACCCTCCCGCGAAATAAAGGGAAGCATACGTCCCATTCACCGGGAAAACAACAAACATCAAAGCCACCAACGAAGCCCCCGTCGTCTGTCCGGTCAACCGGGCCATACCCAGCATCCCGCTAGCCCCACCACTCCTATTCTGCGGTGCGGAAGAAATTAATATACTATTATTCGGTGTCTGGAATAAACCAAACCCGAATCCACACATAGCCATAAACAAAGCAATTCCCACGTTGGGAACCTGATCCGCGAAGACAGCTAACAAAAACAGCCCCGCGGAAAATATCGACAATCCCACGCCACCTAACACACCCGCGTGAACTCGCTCGAGCAACCTCCCAGCCAAAGGAGCCGCAACCATCGTTGCCAACGGCCAAGGGGTCAGCAACAATCCCGTTGCCACCTCATCCAGCCCCAGCGTGTGCTGCAAAAAGAAAGGCAAAGAAACCATGGCCAACATCTGCGCCACGAAAGAACACACGGACGTTCCGACAGACAACGAAAAAATCGGAATCTTCAACAAATCGACAGGCAACAAGGGATATTCCCGCGACAACTGACGACGCACGAAAAAGTAACCGACAAACAGCATCACCCCAATCCCCGGGAGCAGTACAGGCAAACTCACCCCGTGAGTGAACCCCTCGATCGAGAAAATCAACAAACCAAACGTAAACGCGTTCATCACCCCACTGATCCAATCAAACTTCCGTTCACTTCTCTTTACCGGATTCACGGGCAAAAAACGGAAAGACAAGATCAATGCCGCGATAACAACGGGAACATTTACAGCGAACAACCACTGCCAAGAGGCTACCGACAAAATCCCCGCCGCGATCGTCGGCCCTCCCGCTGCCGACACGGCAACCACCAACGCGTTAATACCCATTCCTCGACCCAAATGCCGTTTGGGATAAATAATCCGAATCAAAGAAGTATTCACGCTTGCCAAAGCGGCCGCCCCAAATCCCTGGAACACACGGGCTATCGTCAACATCAGCAAAGAATTGGAAAGCGCGCAAGCTAATGAAGTCACGCTAAATATAAACAAACCTCCGATATACACCCGCCGATAACCCAATATATCCCCCAAAGAAGACAACGACAACAAGGAAACCACGATAGCCAACTGGTAAGCGTTCACAATCCAAATAGACATAGACGGCGTGGCCTGCAAATCCTCCGCGATAGACGGTAACGCCACGTTAGCAATCGTGCCATCCAACACGGAAACCGTAATTCCCATGGCAATGGCAAGAATCGCCCCGTATCGCTTCGGGATAGGCAACCCGTCCCACTCGATCTCTTTTGTGCTCATTTTCCCAGTCCAATTTTATCGTACAAAAATACGAAATATAAGATTCCCGCTTCATCTAACGCATAAAAAATTCAAAAGTTCCTATATCGGTTGTCTATCGGTATATAAACGGAAAACAAGCGGGGAGTAATAAACACGTCATTACCACATCATGATAAATAGCGGATCATTTCCGTGTAAAACGCTATTAGAACGCTATTAAAACGCTATTAAAACGCTATACGGAATAGCGTTCTATTAGGGATTTAATTGCTTGTTAAATATCTTCTACCCGGAAATAATCCGGAAGTGATCCTGAAATATCCCTTTTAAACCTTATAAACAGGACATTAACAACACCTTATTTCAGATTAACCTCCTCATACAATCGCAAGAACCTGCAAAAAAAGAGGTTTAACAAGCCTATTTTTTAACGAAAACCTTCCCTGGAGGGTGTGTCAAAACTCTATATTCAAACTCCCTCCCCCCTTCGGGGTACTCCCTCTATAAACAGAGGGAGAGTTAAAATGTACACAATTTTCGGGGAAAAGCTCCACCACCTTCTCTGTTTATAGAGAAGGTGGCAGCGAAACTGACGGAGGAGTTTTATGCGGAGAACGAATTTTGACACACCTTCAACCACTTGGAAATCAACCCTCCCCCTTTACTTTTACCGCATGAACCGTATTATTTTTTCTTTGCCGCTTTATTCGGGAAGGCAGGGATAGGCGGAATCTCGTTCTTCTCCGTCTTCAACTTTTCCAATATCACTTGGATCGCTTTATTCAGTTGCTGATCCTCACCCTTATATTCCAGATAAGGGTCGTTTTCAATATCAACGTGAGGAGTCACGCCCGTTCCCTCGATAATAAACTCGCTACCGTCTGCTGCAAACGGCGCGTATGAAGGCGTCACGATGGAACCACCGTCAACAACCCGGATGGAACCGCTATATCCCACGACACCTCCCCACGTACGACGCCCGATAATCGTTCCCAAGTGATTGTACTTGAAGCGATACGGGAAAAGGTCCCCGTCAGAGGCAGAATACTCGTTTACCAACAAAACTTTCGGCCCGAGGAATGTACCAACGGGATTTACCGACCCGGAGGTTTGGTTCGTGTGCATCGTGTAGAACGTCGGAGTACGCATCAAACGTTCGGTAATCATCGGGGATACGTTTCCACCGCCATTTCCCCGGTCATCAATGATCAAGGCTTTTTTATTCAACTGCGGGTAATAGTGCTTCACGAACTCGTTCAACCCGTCAACACCCATGTCCGGAATATGAATGTAACCTACTTCCCCGTTCGTGGCCTCGTTTACCTTACGGATATTATTTTGCACCCAATGATAATAATACAATTTTGATTCGTCAGCCAGCGGAACGACTAACACGTTACGGACTCCCTTCTCAACCGGGGTCGTGTTCACGGTCAATTCAACAGTCTTGCCTGCCATATCGATCAACTCGGAGAACAGGTTATCCACCTCTTTCAACGATTTCCCGTTGATGGCCAAAATATAATCTCCCGCTTTTACCTCCACGCCCGGCATAGTCAAAGGCGAACGGGTTGAAGCATCCCAGTTTGCTCCCTCGATGACTTCGGTCACTTTGAAATAACCGGATTTATCTTTCATGAATTTAGCTCCCAGCAAACCCATCTTTATTCTCTCGGGCATCGGTACCCGCCCGTTAATGGAGTAGGCATGTCCGACATTCAATTCCGCGATCATCTCCCCGATGATGTAAGTCAAGTCCGTACGATGATTCACGTAAGGAACCAATACCTTATATTTCTCGTACACGTGATTCCAATCCACGCCATGCATGTTCTTGGCATAGAAGAAATCACGCATCTGTCGCCAGCTTTCGTTATAGATCTGCATCCATTCTTGATGGTAGTCGATTACCCGTTTCACGCCTTTCGTGGATACGGGAGAGGTCACGCTGGCAGAAAATACCGGAAGGTCTTCCACTTGGAACGCGGAGCCCGAAGAAACGATCGCCTTTTTATAACCGGGAGTGAATTCGATGTTTCCACCCGAATCGGTCTCTTTCTTCCCGTTCAAGTCATAAATCAACGTGCTACCGCCCCGGTTGTAATACACTCGATTTCCCAGCATGTGCACGTTGCCATAATAATTCGACGCCAACACGGGTAGTTCGACAAGGCGACTTTCCAGGTTCGTGAAGTCATACACGATACTTTTATCCTCGCTCTCTTTTTTCTTGTCTTTCTCATTCACGGCAGTCTCCACCCAGACAACATCATTTTTCGGGGCAAACAATACCGGGGCATCCTTCGCCAATGGCAGGATGTACACCTTGTTCATATCATTATACACGTGATTCCATTCCGTCCGCCCATACGTCGGGGAGAACGTGCGGGCAGAAACAAACACGAGGTATTTCCCGTCCTCGCTGAAGTTTGGCGAACTGGAACCGAACCATCCGTCGGTAACTTGGTGTTTCTCACCACTTTCAACACCGTAGACGATGATGTTATCCATCGTCGTCTCCGGACGAACGTAGGTAATATACTTGCCGTCGGGCGACCAGTTGTAGGAGGTCATGGGACGGATTCCCGATTTTTCCACGATCTTCCGGTTCCCGCTTTCCACATCGGATATATTCAAGGTATTCCCCTTTTCGCTCCAGAGAATTTTCTTGGAATCCGGGGACCATTTATAATTGAAGATATAACTTTTCAAATTTTTGACCAGTTTCCGCTCCTTCCCCGTCGCCACGTCCCGAAGATAAATATTGAACTCCCCGTCCTTGTCGGAAACATAACTGATATATTTCCCGTCCGGAGACCAACCTGCCAGCATATCATTCGCATCGGAAGAATGGGTCAGGTTATAGGTGATTCCCTCTTTCACGGGCAACGAGAAAATATCCCCGCGAGCAGCCACGACCACCCGTTCTCCACCGGGAGCGGCCGCGATACTCGAAATCTGACCGCTGACATCGGTCAAGGTCGGGCGAGAATAAATCTGATCGTTATCAATGTTTATCGTGATCTTGGTTTCTTTACCACTTTGTAAATCGTACCCGTAAATATAACCACCTTGCTCGTAGACAATCAATTTGTCACCGATCGCGGGGAATTTTATATCGTATTCTTTATAGAACGTCAGTTGTTTATCCTCTTTCGTGTTCACGTTGTAGGCGTAAAGGTTCATCACGTCGTCTCGGTCGGATACATAATATATAGTATTTCCATCCGGAGACCACATCGGAAACACGTCCTGGCGCACGTTGTCGGTAATCCGTTCGGATTTTTTCGTGTTGAAATCAAACACCCGAATATCATCCGCCATTCCTCCTTGATAACGTTTCCACGCCCGGAATTCCCGGAAGATATAATTATAAGCCAATTTCTTTCCATCCGGGGAATAAGAGGCGAAACCGCCGTTCTTTAAAGGGATTTCCTCGGACATTCCCCCCTCTACCGGCACGGTGAACAGTTGCCCGGTGAAATCGTTAAAGGTGTATCTCCGGGAACGATACAGAATCCGTTTACTATCCGGAGTCCACCCGATCACCACGTTGTTCGGCCCCATGCGATCTCCCAGGTCATCTCTTTTCAGCGTGGCCGTGTATGTCAAGCGACGAGGCTCACCTCCCTCCACGGGGATGACGAATACTTCCGTGTTACCGTCATATTGCCCGGTGAAAGCGATATATTTTCCATCCGGTGAAACGCGAGGAAACATTTCGTACCCCACGTGCGAGGTCAATCTACGGGCCGTTCCTCCTTCGGCTGCAACCAGATAAAGATCCCCGGCATACGAGAATACCAACTTGTCCCCCACGCTATGCGGGAACCTTAATAACCTTGCTTCCCCGGCCTGTACCCACAAACCGGCTAACAATACACCGAATAAAAGAATAAACCTCCTCATAGTAATTGAATATTGAGAATTAAAAATTGAACATGACTTGCAGGTTTTTCAATCAAACGTCATAAAATCCCACGTCATGAAATCCGAAATCATAAATTATCCAAGAATTCTTTGATCACGCGGGGGAAATGTTCGTATTCCAAGGCATGGACTTTTGTTGCCAGGGTTTCCGGCGTGTCTCCCGGGTCGATTTCACATTTAGCCTGGAAAATGGTGGCTCCTTCATCGTAATGGTTGTTCACGTGATGAATCGTGATGCCGCTTTCCTTTTCCCCGGCAGCGATCACGGCCTCGTGTACTTTCATGCCGTACATTCCCTTCCCCCCGTATGAAGGCAACAGGGCCGGATGGATGTTGATTACCCGGTTTTGATAAGCGTCAATAATGGCATCCGGTACCTTCCACAGGAAGCCTGCCAAGACGATCAGATCAATATCCAAACGTTTCAACTCGTTTAGAACCAAGTCAGAATGAAAAAACTCTTCCCGCCCGAAAACGAATGTCGGCACGTTTAAACGTTTTGCCCGTTCCAGAACATAGGCATCGGGCTTGTTACAGAACACGATTTTTACGACATTTTCGGTGTCATTTTTAAAATAATTAATGATATTTTCAGCGTTAGAACCTGAACCAGAGGCAAATATTGCAATTTTTTTCATCCTGTAATCTATTAAAAATCAAACGCATAAAGATAAGAAAACTTTATTCATGCCAAAAAATTTTCTAGGAAAAATAAATTCTCTAACTTTGCCCCCGAACTTAGAGAGTTATGCGCGCCTCTTGTAGACGCAAGTGTGAATTTAAAAAATGTCTAATTAAAATTTAAAGTTATGTCTGACATTCAAAACAGAGTTAAAGCTATCATTGTTGATAAATTAGGAGTTGACGAAAGTGAAGTTAAACCGGAAGCTACGTTTACTAACGACTTAGGAGCTGACTCTTTGGATACGGTAGAGTTGATCATGGAACTGGAGAAAGAATTCAACATCACTATTCCGGACGATCAAGCAGAGAAAATCGCTACCGTGGGCGATGCTATTGCATACGTTGAAGCTAACGCTCAATAATTTAATATTTTATCTATGAATTTCAAACGAGTAGTAATAACTGGTCTTGGAACTATTAATCCCTTGGGTCATAACGTGGCCGAATTTTGGGAGAACTTGAAAGGTGGCGTCAGTGGCGCCGGTCCTATTACTCGTTTTGATGCATCTAAATTTCGCACACAATTCGCTTGCGAGGTTAAAAACTACGAGCCCACGGAATACTTCGACAAGAAGGAGGTCCGTAAAATGGATCTTTACAGCCAGTTTGCCCTGATTTGTTCCAGGGAAGCCGTAAAAGATGCAGGACTTGATTTCTCGCAAGAGGACAGAAAGAGAATCGGTGTAATCTGGGGTGCAGGTATCGGTGGATTGGATACGTTCTACGAGGAATGCAAAAGTTTTGCATTAGGAGACGGAACTCCCAGATTCAACCCGTTCTTTATACCCAAGATGATTGCCAACATGGGTGGAGCGATGATCGCCATAGAAGAAGGCCTAAAGGGTCCGAACTACACGACGGTTTCAGCTTGTGCTTCATCTGCACACTCGTTAGTAGATGCATTAAATCTAATCCGATTAGGTAAAGCAGACGTGATACTTGCCGGTGGATCTGAGGCGGCTATCACCCCTCCGGGTGTAGGCGGTTTCAATTCCATGAAAGCTTTATCCACTCGTAATGATGACCCGAAAACAGCATCGCGTCCTTTTGACGCTGATCGTGACGGATTCGTTATCGGCGAGGGAGGTGCTTGCTTAGTCGTGGAAGAGTATGAACATGCCGTAAAAAGAGGTGCTCACATCTATGCAGAACTCGCGGGTGGTGGAGCCAATTGCGACGCTTACCACATGACTGCACCGGATCCGGAAGGACAAGGAGCCGCCGATGTTATGTTGCTCGCGTTGGAAGACGCCGGACTAAGCCCGAAAGATGTTGATTATATCAACGTTCACGGAACGTCTACCGGACTGGGAGATGTGGCAGAACCTAAGGCCATTCAGAAAGCATTTGGTGAACACGCTTATGAACTGAATATCAGTTCCACCAAATCAATGACAGGACATTTATTAGGTGCCGCCGGTGCCTTGGAAGCAATCGCTTGTGTTCTGGCTGTGAAAAACAACATTGTACCTCCTACCATTAATTTCAGCAATCTTGATCCGGAGCTGGATCCCAAGCTGAATTTCACGTTCAACAAGGCTCAAGAGAAAGAAATCAATGTAGCCATCAGTAACACTTTCGGTTTCGGAGGACACAATGCTTGCGTTGTATTCAAAAAATAATCACGAACTAAAATTTTGGGGAAGTGATTAGTAAAATAATTCAATCCATAAAACTTTACCTTCACAGGAAGGAAAAGTTTTATGGATTGTCTATTTCGGAATGGGGATTCGTTCCCGGTAACAAGGGTTTATATACCTTGGCATTGTTACATAAATCGGCATCCAGATACACGAAAAGCGGAACCGTGTTGAATTACGAACGCCTCGAATTTTTAGGAGATGCCGTACTGGGAGCTATTGTCGCTGAAATTCTATACAAGTTTTTTCCCAACAAGGATGAAGGGTTCATGACTCGTTTACGCTCCAAGATCGTGAGTCGCGAATCATTGAATATTATTGCCATTAAAATGGGGTTGAACGAGGAGGTAATTGCCAAATCGGATATTTCCAAAAACAAACATATTTACGGTGATGTATTCGAGGCTTTTACCGGGGCTATCTACCTGGACCAAGGGTACGATAGAACCAAGGCATTTATCGAGAATTATATTTTCCCTCACTACGTGAATCTGGAAGACCTCGTGTACGTTGACAAAAACTACAAGAGCAGGCTGATTGAATGGGCTCAAAAACAAAAGATTGACCTGAATATCGAGACACTTGAAAGTAATGCCCGTCACGCCAAATTTGTCTGTACGATCTCCATCGGCGAAGAGATCATGGCTCAAGGCACAGGTGCATCAAAAAAAGAAGCGGAGCAAAACTCCGCTGAAAAGGCTATCCAAAAACTCCAAGTTGAAGCACAAGGAGAAATTGAAATCTAATTTATTCTTTCACACGTTCCACGTAAGTACCGTCCTCCGTTTTGATACGGATTTTCTCGCCGGTATTGATGAAAAGAGGAACCATTACTCTTGCACCGGTTTCTACCTCTGCCGGTTTCAACGCCGTGGAAGAAGCGGTATCACCTTTTAATCCCGGCTCCGTGTAAGTCACTTCCAAAACAACTGTCGGCAACAACTCAACATACAACGGGGTTTCCGTGTCTGCGTGTACTACCATTTCAACAGCATCACCTTCTTTCAAGAACTGGGGAGCATTGATCAAATCTTTCGCGATAGGTATTTGCTCGAAAGTTTCCGTGTGCATCATGATATAATCCTCTCCTTCCATGTACAGGAATTGGTAGGGGCGTCTCTCGATGCGTACGACATCGATCTTCACTCCGGAAGTAAACGTATTTTCCAAGGTACGACCGGTTTTGATGTTCTGCATTTTTGTTCTCACGAAAGCAGGACCTTTACCGGGTTTCACATGTTGAAACTGTACAATTCTGTATAAATCGTCTTTGAAAACGATACATAATCCATTTCTAAAATCAGCCGTTGTTGCCATTTATTTTATTTTTTAGATTTAATATTTTTTCATTGAGGGTGCAAAGATAAGGAAATCAGCACAAATCACCAAATACATATAAATTTTAGATGTATGATTTCTCATCGCCACAATCGATAATAAACTCCTAAAGGTAGTGATTTTTCGTAAGAATCAGTAAAATACAACTCACCGAATTGTTCTCCAGAACAATTCCCTACTAGCTGACGCACAATACCACGGGCCAATAAAGCAGACAATCCCATGGAATACAGATTCAGCACAAGAAAACTATTGGAGGATTCCAGCAATTGCCCGCATAAGGTGATTAATTCGTTTATATTTTCCTCTAGCACCCATTTCTCACCATTCGCCCCACGCCCGTAAGCCGGAGGGTCTAGAATAATCCCGTTGTACTTTTTTCCCCGACGCACTTCTCTCTGTACAAACTTTAAAGCATCTTCCACGATCCAACGCACCCCGTCCAAACCGGAAGCCTCCATATTCTCCCTTGCCCAAGAAACGACAGGCTTCACCGAATCCACGTGAGTTACATCCGCACCCGCACTCTTCGCAGCGAGAGTAGCACCGCCCGTGTAAGCAAATAAATTCAGTACTTTTGCTCCCGTACCGATTCGTTTTACCTGATCCGATATAAAATTCCAGTTCTCGGCCTGTTCCGGAAATACCCCCACGTGTTTGAAAGAGGTCAATCCCAATCGCATCCGGATGCTCATATCTCCATAGCGGTAATTCACGAACCATTGCTGTGGCATTTTAGGCTTACAAATCCACTCTCCCCGCTCCTCACTCTTCTTGTCCTTCTTGAAATAAGCATCTGCCCGTTGCTGCCACTCCGCATCGGAAAGTGATTTATTCCATATCGCCTGCGGCTCCGGCCGAGCAATCACGTAACGTCCGAAGCGCTCCAATTTTTCGTACGCTCCACTATCTATCAACTCGTAATCCGTCCAACATGAAGGACTTAGTAGTTTTATATTCATTATCACAAAACTTTTTTCTTCGGCACTGTTGCCACAAAATCTTTTAAATAAAACGGCTCGAAATAAGCCACATCTTCAAATTTTTTATCCTCAAACTTACGTTCGGCAAGTGTTATCATGTTTCCGGCAGAAGTTGCCACCCCATCAATAAACATTGCATTCGGATGTTTTAACACCTCCTTTATCTTATTACTCCCGTTGCCAAAAAACAAGATCTTATGTTCCGATAACAAATCCGCAAATGAATTTTCGTCTATTATCTCCGCATGAATATCACGTACGACATTTCCTATCCGGTCATAAATAGCCGTGTACACTTCCATGCGACGAGCGTCGATCATGGGACAATAGTAAGCCTCTTCGTTCTCTCGACAAGCCACTGCATTTGCCAACGCCTCCAAGGTACTTACCGCAATCAGCGGCTTACCCGCACCAAAACATATCCCTTTGGCTAAAGATACCCCAATGCGCAAGCCCGTGTAGGAACCGGGGCCCATGCTCACAGCCACGGCATCCAAGTCGTTTGCCGTTAAATTATTCTCCTTCAACAAATCATCCACGTATACACCCAGCAAAGTGGAATGATTGAATCCCTCGTCATTTTCTTTTAAAGCAACCACGTGTTCGTCCCGAGCGATAGCCACGGAACAAATATCCGTAGAAGTATCTATATTTAAAATCAGTGCCATAATACAATTGAAAATTGAAAATTGAAAATTGAAAATGTGAAAGACATATCAAGGTTCAATTCTCGGGTTAATAATTATTTCCTGATGATTTGAATCTCTCCTCCGACACCCAGTTTGATGATACTAGAGGGTGCGGGATTCGAAGTTTCTTCTTGACGGAAATCTACCACGTAATCAACGACAGACTTCACGGCATCACTAATTTCCGCAAAACACTTGGGGGAAGGTTCTCCGCTGATATTAGCCGACGTTGAAACAATGGGTTTGCGGAAACGGTAAAGCAAGGCTTTCGTGAAAGCCTCCGAGGTGATCCGGATGCCTATGGTCCGATCTTGTGCAATCAAGTTCTTTGCCAGGTTCTTTGCATTCGGATAAATGATTGTCATGGGTTTATCATTCACTTCCAATAACTCGTAAGCCACATCTGGAACCTCGACGTAGGAGGCAAGCTTGCCCACGTCATCCAGTAATACCAACATGGCCTTGTTGTCCTCCCGGTGTTTCAGCTCGTATATCCGTTTCACGGCTAGCTCGTTCGTGGCGTCACACCCGATACCCCATATCGTGTCCGTGGGATAAAGAATTATCCCCCCGTTTTTAAGAACCTCGCAAGCCTTGCGAACTTCTTCTTTTAACTTTTCATCATTCATTATAAGTCATCTATAGTGGGGACGAAAGTACAAAGTTTACGGCAGGATGTCAATTTTTAAAGAAATAATTATGACTTTATCACCAGATTATCGGCGATAAAGTCATAATTGTTATCTTGTTTTGTCGTTAAATTATACCAAATGTTTGATCAATTCCTCTCGATCTCCGTACAACATATCAATCACCGGGATTTCAATTAGTGCATAGCATCCCGGTTGCTGTTTCATGCAAGCTCGAGCCGTGGCCACAAGGATTTGTCCTGTCAAGGCCGGATTATTGATTTTCATATCAAATTCGAACAACTGATTCTGTGTTTTACCGGAAACTCCCTTACGAACAAGATTCACGCCGTGGCCCATGTCCTTCAGGCTGTCAACAGATTCCACCTGCATTACATGCGTTTCATCATGTGCAAAATAAGGATCGGTTTTGATAGCCTCCGCCACTTGTTTAAAATCGTACCCCTCTTTCAGTTCCACATAGACCATCCGGCGATGGATTCCCGTACCTAGCGGGATTGTCATGGACAACGCAGCTTTCACGCCTTCAACGGCCTTCACGGCAACCGTGTGTCCCATGCTCATGCCGGGACCGAAATTCGTATAAGTAATCCCTTTGGGGGCACAAGCCTCTAACAAAGCACGAACGACAGAATCACTTCCCGGGTCCCATCCCGCGGAGATAACAGATACTTTTCCATGCTTTTTAGCAATCTCTCCCAGACGTTTATGCAAACCGGAAATCTCCGTGTGAATATCAAAACTATCCACCGTGTTAATCCCCATAGCCAGAATTTTCGAGGCATACGACTCCACACTACGGGTCGGTGTACACAAAATTGCCACATCTACATCCTTGATTTGAGCAATATCCGACACGACAATATAGTCCTTCAATTCAGCCGGCACGTTCGTTGCGTCCCGACGTACTACTCCTGCTACTTCAAAGTCGGGGGCAGTTTGCAGTGCTTCAAGCACATACTTGCCAATATTCCCATACCCGACAATGGCTGCTCTAATTTTTTTCATCTGTTTTTTGCTTTTTAAATTAACATTGCAAATTACGAAATAAAATTTTTTTTGACAAAATACAAACACATCATTTCCATCCATTTGTTAAACTTTCAACACCTATTTCTCCATCATATCAAAATACAACATCATTTACTCCATCCATCCTTTCACTTTAGCTATATCCGTTATGCCAAGCTAAAAAACGCCCCTTTCACAAAACTCTTAAAAAGACTTATATTCTCATCCAAGCGATGAAATAAAGAAGAATTTCTTTTTTTTATTGTCAAAAACGGCTAATTTTGCTTTTCGTTTTTAATAACAAACAGTTACAGAATAAATACATAAAAATCTATTATGGCAGAGAATGTAAACGAAAAGCTTTTCAGTGAATTTGCGCCCAACACGACTCAAGAGTGGAAGGACAAAGTCATTGCAGACCTAAAAGGGGCTGACTTCGATAAAAAGCTGGTTTGGAGAACAAACGAGGGATTCAACGTGCAACCGATGTACCGGTTGGAGAATATGAAAGACCTCAAGAATTTAGAGTGCTTCCCGGGAGAATATCCTTTCGTGAGAGGTAACAAGAAAAACAACAACGAATGGTTCGTTCGTCAAGACATCGTGGTAGAGGATGTGGTTGAAGCGAACAAGAAAGCGTTGGATGTTCTGAACAAGGGTGTTGACTCGCTCGGGTTCGTGCTTTCAAATTGCAAGAACTTCACGAAAGCCGATATGGCCGCCTTGTTGAAAGACATTTGCTTGGAATGTATCGAGATTAACTTCGTTGTATGCTGCAACAAAGCTGCCATCTTGAACATGTTCAAAGAGTACG
Organism: Butyricimonas faecalis; assembly: GCF_003991565.1. Classification (NCBI taxonomy): domain Bacteria; kingdom Pseudomonadati; phylum Bacteroidota; class Bacteroidia; order Bacteroidales; family Odoribacteraceae; genus Butyricimonas; species Butyricimonas faecalis. The sequence continues at coordinate 2,931,722 of NZ_CP032819.1, forward strand.
TTGCAGAGAAAGGATTCAACCCTGAAAAAATACAGGGAGGTATAAATATCGATCCGATCAGCAAACTTGTTTTAGAAGGAAAATTCTGTGACCCGAATCCATTCAACGTGGTTAAGGAAACAACGGAAAGCTCTGCCGAAATGAAAAACTTCAAGACGATTGAGGTAGGTGGATACGTTTTCAATAATTCCGGAGCATCCATCGTTCAGGAATTAGGATTCAGTTTGGCTGCTGGAGTAGAATACCTTGATAAATTAACCGATGCAGGTATGGACGTGAAGGACATCGCTCCTCGTATGCGTTTCCACTTCGCTACCGGTTCCAAATATTTCATAGAGATTGCCAAATTAAGAGCAGCTCGTTACTTGTGGGCACACATCGTGAAAGCTTACAATCCTTGCTGTGACTGCGTTTGCAAAATGAATATTCACGCGGAAACATCAGAATGGAACAAGACGGTTTACGACCCGAACGTGAACATGCTTCGTACTCAAACGGAAACCATGTCCGCAACGATCGGTGGTGTTGACTCGTTCACGGTTCACCCGTATGATGATATCTTCGAAAAAACCAATGATTTTTCTGAAAGAATCGCTCGTAACCAACAATTATTGTTGAAAGAAGAATCACACTTCGACAAGATCGTTGACCCTGCCGGAGGTTCATATTATATCGAGGAATTAACCCAATTCATCGCCGAGGCTGCTTGGAAACTCTTCTTGGAAGTACAGGAACAAGGCGGTATGGTAAAAGCACTTGAATCAGGATTCGTACAAGCTGCCGTGAAAGCTACTGCACAGAAGAGAGATCAGGATATCGCTAACCGGAAAGAAAACTTCTTGGGTACGAACCAATTCCCGAATTTCAACGAAAAAATGGATAAAGAGCTTTGCGCTTGCATCCTAGAGCCGGAAGACAAAACCGCTCCCGACGCTGTTATTGAAACGTTGAAACCCTACCGTGGAACCCAGGCTTTCGAGGCTATGCGTATCAGAACCGATATGTTCACGAAAGAACAAGGTCGTCGCCCGGTTGTTTACATGTTCCCGATGGGTAATTTGGCTATGCGTAAAGCAAGAGCCCAATTCGCTTGCAACTTCTTCGCTTGCGCCGGATTCCAAGTAATGGATAACAATGGTTTCAAAACGGTTGAAGAAGGAGCTAAAGCCTGCATGGACAACAAAGCCGATATCGTGGTTATCTGTAGCTCGGATGACGAATACGCTACAATCGCTCCGGAAGTATATGCAGCAATGAAAGACAAAGCAATCATCGTTGTTGCCGGTAACCCGGAATGCAGACCCCAACTGGAAGAAATCGGTATCAAGAACTATGTTCACGTGAAATGTAACGTGTTGGAAGACTTGAAAGCATACCAACAAAAATTGGGAATTAAGTAATTGACGATTTTAGATTAACGATTTTAGATTAACGGACAAAACCGAAAACATCAAGAATCATAAATCAAAAATCATAAATCAAAAATTGAAAGATGAAACCAAATTTCAAAGATATAAATATCAAGTCAACAGAAAAAGCTACCACTACTGCTACAGAGTGGGAAAAAGCGAATCATATCGAGAAGAACTGGTTGACACCCGAGCTAATACCGGTAAAACCCGTGTACACGGCTGAAGATTTAAAAGGGATGGAACATTTGGATTACGTTGCCGGTATCCCTCCCTATTTACGTGGTCCCTATTCAGGAATGTACCCTATGCGTCCGTGGACAATCCGTCAGTATGCCGGATTCTCTACCGCTGAAGAATCGAATGCATTCTATCGTCGTAACTTGGCTGCCGGACAGAAAGGTTTGTCCGTGGCATTCGACTTGGCTACCCACCGCGGATATGACTCTGATCACCCGCGTGTAATCGGTGACGTGGGTAAAGCCGGAGTTGCCGTAGACTCTATCATGGATATGAAGATTTTGTTCGATCAAATTCCATTGGACAAGATGTCTGTATCCATGACGATGAATGGTGCCGTACTTCCTATCTTGGCATTCTATATTGTTGCCGGACTAGAACAAGGTGCTACTCTAGACCAATTACAAGGAACGATCCAGAACGATATCTTGAAAGAGTTCATGGTGCGTAACACTTATATCTACCCGCCGAAGTTCTCTATGAAGATCATCGCTGACATCTTCGAATATACTTCCAAGAATATGCCGAAGTTCAACTCAATCTCTATCTCTGGATACCACATGCAAGAAGCAGGTGCTACCGCTGATATCGAGTTGGCATACACTTTGGCCGACGGTTTGGAATATTTACGTGCCGGAGTTAATGCAGGAATGGACATTGACGCATTCGCTCCCCGTTTGTCATTCTTCTGGGCTATCGGTATGAACCATTTCATGGAAATCGCCAAGATGAGAGCCGGACGTTTGTTGTGGGCTAAGATCGTTAAACAATTCAACCCGAAAAACCCGAAATCTTTGGCATTGCGTACTCACAGCCAGACTTCAGGTTGGTCATTGACCGAGCAGGATCCGTTCAACAACGTGGGTCGTACTTGTATCGAGGCCATGGGTGCTGCCTTGGGGCATACGCAATCATTGCATACCAACGCATTGGATGAGGCTATCGCTCTTCCGACAGACTTCTCCGCTCGTATCGCTCGTAATACCCAGATCTATATCCAGGATGAAACAACCGTATGTAAATCCATCGACCCGTGGGGAGGTTCTTACTATGTTGAGAGCTTGACTAAAGAGTTGGTAGAAAAAGCATGGGCCCACATCCAGGAGATCGAGAAATTGGGTGGGATGGCTAAAGCGATCGAATCCGGTATTCCGAAATTACGTATCGAAGAAGCTGCCGCTCGTACACAAGCTCGTATTGATAGTGGCGAACAAACAATCGTGGGTACAAACAAATATCGTCTGGAGAAAGAAGATCCGATCGACATTCTTGAAGTGGACAACACGGCAGTACGTGAGGCTCAGATCCGTCGTTTGCACGAATTGAAAGCTAACCGTAACCAAGCTGAAGTTGACGCTGCATTGGAAGCCATTACCCGTTGTGCTGAAACCGGCGAGGGTAACTTGTTGGAATTGGCAGTCGACGCAGCCAAGAAGAGAGCTTCTTTGGGAGAAATCTCTTATGCATGTGAAAAAGTTGTAGGACGTTATAAAGCAGTTATCAGAACCGTGAGCGGAGTATATTCTAGCATTGCCAAGGAAGACGAAGACTTCCAGAAAGCAAAACAATTGGCTGACCAATTTGCAGAAATGACAGGACGTCGTCCGCGTATCATGATCGCTAAAATGGGTCAGGACGGACACGACCGTGGAGCTAAAGTTGTTGCCACCGGTTATGCAGACCTCGGCTTCGACGTGGATATGGGACCGTTGTTCCAAACCCCGGAAGAAACCGCAAAACAAGCCGTTGAAAACGACGTACATGTTGTCGGAGTATCTTCTCTGGCAGCCGGACACAAAACGCTTGTACCTGCCGTTATCGCAGAATTAAAGAAATTGGGACGTGAAGACATCCTCGTTTACGTGGGTGGTGTTATTCCTCACCAAGATTATCAATTCTTGTTCGATGCAGGGGCTGTCGCCGTATTCGGTCCCGGAACCAAGGTATCCAAGAGTGCAATCCAAATTCTTGAAATTTTGATTGACTTGGCTAAGAAATAATCAAATGCATTAAGCAAAAGAAGGGAGTTCACAAGACTCCCTTTTTTGCTAAAAACTCTTATTCTACACCTATCCACGAAATTATTTTTCTGAAAACCATTATAATTTCTCGTTTCCCTCATTCAAAATTTGTAAACACATTGAATTTCTGTATATTTGCCACTATAAAAAAGTGTCCATGAATTCATCCGAATCCATATTAGACTTATTCAAAAAAGACGAAAATAGGGCATTTCAGCTACTTTTCAATCGATATTATGATAACTTATTGCTATATTGTTATCATATCTCGGGCAACTTGGAAGCAGCGGAAGATATTGTACAAGATTGTTTTATCAACTTATGGAATAGTAAAAGACTCGTTTCTTTCACCGGAGATTTAGACCGTTTTATTTTTAAAATGATTAAAAACCGTTCCCTTCTTTTTTTAAAGGAACAAAAAACAAGAAATAATATACAACATGAGTTTCCTCAAGAAAATGAATTTCCCTATTATGAGTTTTCTGAAGAGTTTTCTGAAGAAATAGAATTATTATACAAAACGATAGATCAACTTCCTGAAAAATGCAGAAAAGTTTTCCTTCTAGCTTGCTTGAACGATAAAACCTATCAAGAAATTGCCGATGAACAAGGAACTAGTATCAATACGGTAAAAACTCAAATGAAAGCAGCCCTCAAATTTTTACGGGAAAATCTTCAATCCAAAAACTTTCTTTCCATTTTATTTTTTTAACAAAAAAAATCTGATTGGGAATCACCCTTTTTTGTCATTTTGAAAATATATAAGAAAATAATGACAAAATATGAATGAAGATATCGATGAAATATTAGCTAATATCCTAGCCAAAGAGCCGCTTACTGATGAAGAAAAGCAACATCTTCAAGCTTGGAGTAACATTTCTTCAAAAAATGAAAAAACAAAAAAATTTATTCAAGCATTAACGCGACAAAAAAAAGTTTTGAATAAACATCAAAAGAAAGAAATCGTATTCACTAGGATAAAGAAAGAAATTTATCAAAAAAAGAAAAAACGCATTATCTACTGGTCTTCCTTTGCAGCCAGCATTATTTTACTGATTGGAATATTTCTTGTCTTTCAACAGGCAATATTCTATAAAGAAGAATTTTCTCCCACCCCAATGTATGCATCCAATTTGTCTTTCCAACCATCCGCAGAATTAATTTTACCTGACGGGGAAAAACGTTTTCTAAGTCGAGAAAAAGCTACTGTTGTAATAGCTGATAGCAACAGGGCAATGCGTACAGACAAGCAAACCCTATTCGTGGAATCCAACAATCTTATTCCCCGGGAACCTCAATATTACACCATAAATATTCCTCTTGGAGCTGAATACAATATTATCCTTCCAGACGGAACAAAAATATACCTAAATGCAGGAAGCTCATTGAAATACCCAGATCAATTTATTGGAGAGAAACGAGAAGTATCGCTAATCGGGGAAGGTTATTTCGAAGTAGCCTCCGACTCTCTTCATCCATTTGTCGTACATGTTGCAGACATGAGTATACAAGTGCTCGGAACAAGTTTTAATATAAATGCTTACCCCGAAGAGGAATGGGTAAAAACAACTCTAGTTGAAGGTTCCGTAAAGGCCCTATGCGGAAATCATAATTTCATCATGAAGCCTAATACTCAGGTAGCTTATAACAAGGAAACTCAAAAAGTTGAATATTTTCCGGTAAACATTCAACAATACACTTCATGGAAAGATGGATACTATGATTTTGAAGATATGCCACTAAGAGTTCTCATGCAAATTTTTTCCCGCTGGTATAATATCAAATTAGAATTTGCCAAACCTGAATTAAAAGAGCTCAAATTTAGCGGTCGATTAAAAAGGTACGATGACCTTCATTCTTTATTTAAAATGCTAGAATATACCCGTGATATAAAATTTATTATTGAAAAAGACAGAATTATAATACAAAGCAAATAAAAATACAACAGGCTGAAGATTCAAGCAATCTCCAACCTGTTCATATTCACATATACAATCCGAAAATCCTTGCAAGAAACGGAAATGTATAAATGTTAAATAATTAATTTTCAAATTTATGAAAAAAAAGCGAGATTATGCATTATCAAACCATTGGAATCCATGGCGAAAGATGTTAATTTTTAAAAACATTCTCGTAATCTTTATTCTTTCCTTGTCAGGAAATGTACAAGGCCAACAACGAACAAAGGTTACCATTGACTTAAAAAATGTCACCCTAAATGAAATCATTACTGAATTGAAAAAACAAACAGATTATGATTTTTTCTACAACAGCGAATTAGCAAAATCCAAAGGGCAAATTTCAGTAAAAGCCGAAAACAAAGAGGTTAAACAACTTTTGGATGAAATCCTCCCAAAATTAGGATTAGAATATGCCATCCAGCAAAATTTAATATCAATCCGAGAAAAAAAGACTATCGAGTTGATAAAAATCGAAGGTAAAGTAACCGATGAAAAAGGAATTCCAATTCCCGGGGCAACTGTAATTATCCATGGAACAACACAGGGTTCTGCAACAGATGCAGAAGGGAGATTTACGATTCCCGTCAAACCAGACGATATATTGCAAGTCTCTTTTATTGGCTATAAAACCGAAGTTGTTCCTATTAAAGGTAAAACAAAGATAAATGTCACGTTAAATCCTACAGCAGAAAACCTCGAAGAAGTTGCTGTTGTTGCTTTTGGAACTCAAAAAAAAGAAAGCGTTGTTTCAGCAATCACCACAGTGCGACCCATGGACTTAAAATCATCGAACAGCGACTTAACTTCAAGTTTCACCGGTAAAATTGCAGGTATGATCGGTTGGCAAACGGGAGGTCTCCCCGCCGCTCTTACAGAAGAAGAGATGAATACAAAATTTTATATTCGCGGTATCACTTCATTCCAAACTGGAGCAAACATTGATCCGTTAATCCTATTGGATGGAGTAGAGTCTTCGAAGCTGGATTTAGCCCGTATTGCACCAGAAGATATTGAAACTTTCAGTGTCATGAAAGATGCATCTGCAACCGCAATGTATGGGGCCCGAGGAGCAAATGGAGTCATTTTAGTTACCACTAAAAAGGGGGAGGAAGGGAGTGTTTACGCCTCTGCCCGCTATGAAACAGTTTTCTCCATGCCAACGAAAGAAATTGACGTTGTAGACCCTATCAACTACATGAAAATGTACAATCAAGCCTTACTTGCCCGCAATCCTTTAGCAACGCCCAAATATAGCGTAGAAAGAATCAACCGTACAGCCTCTGGGAAATATCCATCTTGGGTATATCCGGCTAACGATTGGTACAAAATCATGTTCAAGAATTATAACGTAAATCATCACGTGGGAGTAAATATTCGGGGTGGTTCAAAAGTAATTCAATATTACGCTTCCGTAAACTACAACAGAGATATGGGTATGTTAAAAACGGACAAATTAAATGACTTTAATTGCAACATTACAAATAATCAAACTTCATTCCGGGCAAATTTAAACATTGATTTGAAAGCTGGAATTAAACTAGTAATTAATTCGTCAACAACGATAGACAAATATCATGGTCCGCTAGAAAGTGTAACACAGGCTTATCAACTGGCATTTAATGCTTCTCCTGTCGATTTCGCACCTCTCTACCCCGGAGATGATACTTATAACTGGCCTCATCTCCGTTTTGGTGCAACAGAATCAGAAACTCAAATTAATCCTTATATGTTATTACATCGAGGATATTTGGAAAGAACTCGATATTCAACAACTAATAGGGCGGAATATATTCACAATCTTTCTAGCCTAATAAAAGGGTTAGAAGCGAGAGCAAGCGTATCCGTATCACAAGCAGGATATTACACTACCGGATTTAAAACAGAACCAACAAAATATTCTTTATTGAATTATGACTTTGAAACGGGGAAACACACGTTACAAGATTTATCATCAACATCTTACAGAGCCTTAACTATTGACAAAGATGCACAAGCATCAACAACGGACACAAGAGTTGTCTATGAAGCCCGCTTGTTACACACGGCAGCATGGCAAGAACATCAAACCTCATTAACAGCCGTCTTTCAAGCATCGGAGTATACTTATACTCCCATTCAAAAAGTTTTAGACGGGATGCCTCAACGTAATTTAACATTTTCCATGCGTGGGAGTTACGGTTTCAAAGACCGCTATTTTATTGAGGGAAGCTTTGGATACAACGGTTCCGAACGCTTTGCCAAAAATAACCAGATGGGGTTCTTTCCCGCAGGAGGATTTGCTTGGGTTGTAACAAGCGAACCGTTTATGGCCTCCACCTCCAAATGGTTGGAATTTCTTAAATTCAGAGCTTCATACGGACAAGTCGGTAATGATGGTATTGTATCTTCTCCCCGCTTTGTTTACTTGCCAACAATAGTGGGACAGATGGGTTATAAAGATCCCGAATCAGGAACAGGTAGTGGGCAATTAGTAGCAAGAAAAATTCTTTCTTACGCAAATGAAAAAATAAAATGGGAAATCGCTGAACAAGTGAATTTTGGAATTGAAGCAAAATTATTCAAAGGAATTTTAGAATTTACTTTGGATGGGTACCAAGAAATCCGACATAACATTATCAGCTATCGAACCAACGTTCCGGCAAACACTGGTATAGAATACTCCCAACTAGACAATATCGGGAAATCCCGCTCTCGCGGCATCGACTTTTCCGGGAAAATACAACACGCTTTTACCCCCGATTTTTGGATTATATTAAATGGCACATTTACCTATAACAAAGTTATCTACAAAACCATTGAAGAAGCAAATGATAAACCGAAATGGCAAAGAAAAGTCGGGAAAGAAATTTCACAACAAATCGGATATATTGCCGAGGGGGTATTCCAAGACCAAGCAGAAATAGACAATTCTCCCTTACAGAGCGGTGACGTAATGCCTGGAGATATACGTTATAGAGATATCAATGGAGACGGCATGATTGATGTAAATGACGCTACTTTTATAGGTTATCCCGAGACCCCAAGAATAATATACGGATTCCAAGGATTTATTAACTATAAAAACTTCGAATTTAGTTTTGCATTTCAAGGATCTGGCAATCGTTCATTTTTCATGAACCCAGAAAAATTATCTCCATTCGTTGATGATCATGCCATGTTGACTGCCATTTATAAAGATCACTGGTCAGAGGATAATATGACCAAAAAACCATTTTGGCCTCGTCTGTCAACTTACAATCTAACAAAACACAACCCAGAAGAAAACTGGTATGCCCCCCAAGCTAGTGAAACTCGCAAAAGTACCTATTTCATGAGAGAATGTAGATTTTTACGTTGTACTTCTTTAGAATTAGCCTATAATATGCCTCGTAAACTGACTGAACGCTGGAAACTACAAAATGTAAAGTTTTTTGTTCGTACCAACAACCCTTTCTTAATATCCAATTTCAAGTTATGGGATGTTGAATTAGGAGAAAACGGATTCAATTATCCGATCCAAAAAACTTATACAATAGGATTGAATTTTAGTTTCTAATTTAATGTACTATTATTATGAAACATGTTTATATATTAATAATCACCTTGATTTCGCTCTTTTCCGGATGTGATTATTTGGATGTTGTGCCAGACAATGATATTGAAACCATTGAAACCATTTTTGAAAAACGGGATCAAGCAGAGAACTGGTTTAAATTTTGCCATACATTTTTAATGCCCTATACGGCTTCTATCATTTCAAATCCAGCTTATACCGGGGCTGACGAAGTTGTTGCAGGAGATTTTATCCGACAACAATTTAACTACAATTGGGCTGGTTTTTACATTGGAGATGGTTTGCAAATGTCAGCCGATCCTTATGGTAACATTTGGCGGAAAGATGCAGCTTACAATGCAATCCGTTATTGTAATACCTTTTTGGAGAAAATAAACGGAGTATACAACATGGAAAACCAAGAAAAAATATTATGGTCCGCTGAAATAAAAGCTCTTAAAGCCCATTACTATTTTGAGTTACTCAGGCGGTATGGTCCTATTATCCTAGTTCCGAAAAATATTGCCACGAATGCCGGAATTGAAGAGATGAAACAACCCCGCAGCCCATTTGAAACCTGCGTTGAAGAAATTGTTTCTTTGTTAGACGAAGCGATGAAAGATTTACCCCCTATGAAACAAAAATCAGTAAGCCGATGGGCATACCATAGTCTTGAATCTGCTGCAGCTTTAAAAGCGATAACATTGTTTTACGCCGCTTCTCCCCTGTTCAATGGAAATCCTGCATACGCCAACTTTACCAGCAAAAAAGGAGAGAATTTCTTTAACCCAACCTATGATAAAGAAAAATGGAAACGGGCAGCAGAAGCTATTGACTCAGCCCTAACAATTTGTTTAGACAATGGTAAAAAATTAATCGAAAGCGAAGATCAAAAACTACAAAATATCATGTCTGCCATTGAAGAATCGGGATTAGCAAAAAATTTTGAAAGCGAAGAAGCTATTTTCATGATTCAATACGAAAACCGTAGCCTAGCATCATGGACAAAATGGACTCGCCCTTATTTCAGAAGCGGCACTCCGGATTACAATGCAGATCTCATTGGTTGTATCTCTCCTAGTATCAAAATGGTAGAAATGTATTACACCAAACATGGTTTACCTATTAATGAAGACAGAGAGTGGGATTATTCTTCCCGATATCAAATTGATAAAGAAACTGATCCATATTACAAAAATGTTGTTTTACTGGATGCAGACAGTATTTTACGATTACATCTTAACAGAGAACCTCGTTTCTATGCACATATTGCAGCAGACCGTTGTTACTTCCAACGAGGAATATACGTTGACCCAGAAAATGATCTCGTAAGAGCTTATCAAGGAGAGCGATTCGGTACATTGTACACAAGCATTTCCAGTTCGCAAGCACAAAATCTAACCGGATATTACATGAAGAAAGGCTCTCGTTCTTCCCAAAGTAACGTGGACTACAAAAACACATTTTCTAATGAGGAAGCCTGTGTTTTGATTCGGTTAGCCGAACTTTATTTGATGAAAGCAGAAGCATGGAACGAATACTTGGATGCTCCAGATAAGCAACACGTATACGATCCGTTAAACGTTGTACGTAAAAGGGCTGGGATTCCTGATGTAGAAGAAGCGTGGCAAAATTATTCCACGAACCCAGGTAAAGTAAAAACCAAAGAAGGTATGCGTGAAATCATTCGTCAGGAATGGAATGTTGAATTTGCATTTGAAGGCAAACGTTTTTGGAATTTACGCCGGTGGTTAACCGCCACAGAAGAATTAAACACAACACTTTGCGGCTGGCTCATCACAGGAAAAACACAACGACAATTTTATAATAACTTTGAAGGACCTGTACCCGTGTGGTCCAAACGACAATTCATTGCTCCGCGGGATTACCTTTTCCCAATACGAAGCGAAGAGATTCTAATTTCAGGTTGTGAACAAAATCCAGGTTGGTAATTTATAAAAAAAACTATGAAAAAACTTATATATATACTACTCGTATTTTGGGGATTCTGTAGTTGTCAAGACGATAACTCTTCTTTTGGAATTTCCATGCCTATTGAAAATTTATCTTTCCGTCCAATTCCAGGCGGGGCTATCATGTACTATAAATTACCAGCAGATCAAGATATTCTTTACATCCGAGTACGTTATAAAGACTCCTTTGGAAAAGACATCATCTGTTCTGGTAGTTATGCATGTGATTCTTTAACCTTATTAGGTTTCAACGAAGCCCAAACAGGAATTTCAGCTCGCGTGAGTTTATGCAACAAAGACGATATCGAATCGGAACCAATAGAAGTAACTTTTGATACGAAAGACTCCGGACCAGTAACCTTTTTGGATAACTTAGAAATATCTCCTGATTGGGGAAGCATCTCTTTAAAATACAACATCCCAGAAGACATAAAAGGTATGGCCCATATATTTTATGTTGGAGAAAACCCTGCAAACAAAAAAACGGATACATTATTGATTAAGAGTTTCGTGTTAACTAAAGGTACAGACTCTTTAAACATTATCCCCCAACAAGCTCGCCTCGCTTATGATATTGTTGTCCGGACAGAAGATTTCCGGGGATACATGGTAAAAGAAAAAGTATGGGAAAAGATTTCTCCATTAGAAATAGAAAAACAGTCTATCGAAGAAGATTTCGATTTCCTCGACCCAGCAAATCTCTCCATCGAAGATCCCGATTACAACTTAGGGAAAGCATTTCTTTTTGATGGAGACTTGAAAGGAGAAGCCTGCTATAATTGGAATAAATTTGATAATTTCAGTACCTATTTAGCCGGTCCGCAATGCTTGGGTAAACCTCTGTTCATTATTGATTTAAGAGAACAAAAACTTCCTGCAGAATTCAGGCTCTACGCTATGCTATTTGTAAGAAGTTCCTTTCCTTATGGACCAATGGCTGGTTACCCGGACGAGAAATATGGAGAAATATGGACCTCTTGCTATGCTACAAAATTACCTAGTAGTGTGACCGTATTTGGTTCTAATAATATGAATGATGACTCTTCCTGGGAAATAGTGACACACTTCGAACAAAATCGAGAAATTGACAATAAATTACGCTGGTGTGAACGCTGTAATGACGGAGGAAGTTATAGCGAATATTTTATTAAAAGTTTTAACGCCTTACAACTAGCAGAACCATGTTACATGAAATTAAGTTGTTCTCCTCATGGGAAGAAATACCGCTATTTCAAATTTGTTGTAAATGAAGTATTTGCTTCTCCTACAGGTCATGAAAGTGCATCATATGGTTCAAACTACGAAAAACATGTAACCATACAAGAATTAGAAATTTTCACCGCAAAAGAAAATTAAGATATGAAATTAAACAAATATTTATGGTCTTTTTTCATCCTTTTCATCATTGGAGGATGTGAAAATCTAGAAGAAACATATAGCAATTATACAGGAGACGGAACCATTCGTTATTTAGGGAAATGCAAAGACTTGTCCGTTAGTCCGGGATGGCAGAGATTAATAGTAAAATGGACAAATCATGTTGATCCGGTAATTGATAAAATTAAAGTCAGTTGGACGTTAGATGGGGTCACACGTGATTCGCTATTGGAAAAAGGTACAACTGAATGTAATATTCACAACCTGAAAAATGGAACTTATAAAGTGTCCGTACAAAGTGTGGATAAAGATGGAAATTGTTCCTTACCTGTTTTAGATTATAAACGTCCCTACACTTTAGAGCACGAAAATGTAATTTCTTTTACACGATTATTTGACAAATATTTTTGGATAAAAGATCATTTAGTATTGTTTTTTGGCGAATGGCAAAAAAACATTGAAACAGCTAGTCTAAACTATTATTCCGGAGGAAAATTGAAAGAACAAAAATTAGATAGTGTATTTATTACCAATAATAAATACTATTTAATTCCTGACAAGATCGATACAGGAACAAAAGTAGTTATCAATCGAAGTGGACGGTTAGCAGGGTGTTCAGACTTGATCATATTCACCCCCTACGAATTAACACGTGAAAATAAAACCTATACGCTAGATTTCAAACAACTACTCAAAGAAAAATACGGTCAATCAGAAATAACGGAAACATTTACAAATTCTATTACGGAATTAGAAATTGATTACGATATGGACTCTTTCGAGGATATCATGAATTTACCCAATTTAAAAACACTAATTCTTGGTAAAAACCGGTATTTAAACCCAGAAGAATTAAGCCAATACGAAGATGCAAGTCAAGTTTCCAACCTTGCAAGTAGTATTTTCGCCTTAAATCGGGTTTATGAAATATTGGACACAAAAATACAATGCTATAATAAACATTATATCCCAGAGGGAGAATTATCTTACATTGAGTATTTAGCAAACCCTAAAATACCTGACAATCTAAATTATCTCAATAGTGCAAATTGGAGCTACTCTTGCTCAAACGATGAGTACGGAGAAGGAATTAAGGCGTTATTTGACGAAAATTCAACAGAAGGATGGCAACCTACAAGACATAGAACGGCATTAACGTATGAAATAACCGTAGACATGCAAGCTCCTCAAACAATAAATGGAGTACAGGTTACACAACAAGTCATTACTTCAAATTATAAAAAATGTATTGCACAAAAGATACAAATAAAAACATCTATAGACCTAAAAAACTGGCAAGATGCAACCTATGTGATAGAAAATAGGCTTGGAAATACTAGCGGGGAAACCACTATCATAAATTTTCCAACACCACAATCTGCTCGCTATTTAAAATTTACTGTCAGTGATTTAGCATATAATTCCTTTTACTATACCGTATCTTTAGGTAAAATTAAAATCTTTAAAAAGTAACAAAATTTATTTCATTAGAGGATGCGTTTAAACATGGAGTTTAGACTCATCCTCTATTTAGAATCTCCCGGTTGCGGCTTTTCCCAACCAGTTCTTCCACAACTTCATGACCGTGACAATGTAACATTTGTGAGAGCATAATGATCTATGTAAATAGTCTCTCCCTCTCCTTGAATAATAAATAAATTCTTCATACTGCTAATTCCGTGTGGAATATCGTTTCCTTTTCCATCTGTCGAGTTGACAAAACTTTTTCTTCAATATACACGTTCCAATTTCCATCGTAATCTTCGGTCAAGGCAGAAAGGGATTCCATCCAATCCCCCGAATTCAAGTAAAGCACGTTCCCGATCATCTTTTTCTCCGGATAATGGATATGCCCGCAGATTACCCCCTGGCATTCCTTTTTTCCGGCAATATCCACGATATGTTTTTCAAAATCACTGATATATGAAACCGAAGCTTTCACTTTCAACTTGATTTCCCGGGCAATCGAATAATAGGGTAAGCCTTTTTTCAACCGACGACGATTGTAAATCTTGTTCGCCCACAACAAGAAAGAGTATCCCACATCCCCGACTTTCGCCAACCAGCTCATGGAAGACGTCACTTTATCAAACACGTCCCCATGCAGCACGTAGTAACGTTTATCTCCACTCGTATAAATGTAATCCTTCACCACGGAAATATTCGAGAAAGTCAAAGGGATCACCCGATCTAGAAAATCATCATGATTTCCCCGCACGTAAATAATCTTCGTGTCGTGAGAAATATCAAGTAGTACTTTAATAAAATTCGTATGGCAACGACGCCATTTACTGTTCTTCCCCCGCATAAGCGACCACCCGTCGACAATATCACCACACAAGATAAGGGTATCGCAAGAGTGTTGCTTCAAAAAGCGAGTAACTTCTTTCGTCTTCGACCATTTAGAACCGAGGTGAATATCCGAAAGAACAATTGTTTTGTAATGTTGCTGTTTCTTAGGCATATATTCATTCCTAAATTACTTACACAAAAGAAGAATTGTATTATTAAGAAACGGTTACCAAAATATGAAATAAATGTTTCAACATTTACCGCACAATAATTGAAAGAGTTTTATAACTTGCTACTCGATAAAATAAGAATAATATGTACGATTTTGATCAGATAATTGACCGTCGTAACACCAATTGCGTGAAATACGACAATCTTGCAAACGTGTTTGGTTGCACCGATATTCTGCCCATGTGGGTAGCGGATATGGATTTTCAGGTAGCCCCGGAAATTCTCGATGCTGCCCGAGAGTGTTGTGAAAAAGGAGTTTTCGGGTACACGTTCCGAAGTGATGAAGCCAAGCAGGCATTTGCCGATTGGGTGGCACGTCGCCACGGCTGGCAAGTGGACACCCGCTGGTTGTTAAGTAGCCCCGGCATCGTTACGGCCCTGGCATTAGGGGTTCGGGTGTACACGCAAGAACACGATAAGGTAATGATTTTCACTCCCGTCTATCCCCCATTCTATGCCGTGGTGAAAGACAACAACCGGGAACTCGTGTGTAGTACCTTGAAAGTAGAAAACGGACATTACCACATGGATTGGGAAGATGTTGAGAAGAAGCTGAAAAATGGGGTAAAATTACTGATCCTAAGCAATTCACACAACCCCGTGGGAAGAGTATGGACCAAGGAAGAACTTACTCGAATCGGAACGTTATGCCTGCAACACGGGGTCACAATTCTCTCTGACGAAATCCATTCCGACCTTGCCCTCTTCGGACACAAACACGTGGCAATGGCCTCCCTGTCACCGGAGATTGCCGCAATCACCATCACCATGATGGCTCCGAGTAAAACATTCAACATCGCCGGGATGATGAATTCCGTTGTTGTGATCTCCAACCCGGAATTACGTCGCCTTTTCGAGAAAGAACTTTTATGCCTGCACCTGGATTTAGGTAATATCTTCGGACATGTCACCCTGGAGGCGGCCTACAAGTTCGGAGATACTTGGCTCGACGAAATGGTTCGCTACCTCGAAAAAAACATCCTGTTTGTCGATCAGTTCCTCCGGGAAGAATTACCCGCGATAAAGATGATACTCCCGGAAAGCTCCTTCTTACTCTGGCTTGATTTCCGGGCAACAGGGTTATCCCACGAGCAAATCCAGAAAAAACTACTCCACGAAGCGAAAATCGGCTTAAATAGCGGCATGGATTTCGGCCCCGAGGGAGAAGGCTTTTTCCGTATGAACATCGGTTGCCCGCTCGAAACGGTAAAAGAAGGACTCGAACGCTTGAAAAAAGCATTCAAATAGTTAAGGCTCATAAACAATTATTTTTGTTTTTTGAGTACCGTCTGTAATATTCATTACAAAATTCCCTTGTTCTCACGTGTATCTTTGTCCTAGAATCAAAAATGACTGACTATGAAACGGACAATTATAAAAATAGACGAGGAAAAATGTAACGGTTGCGGGCAATGCGTGAAAGGTTGCCACGAAGGAGCTTTACAATTAATAGACGGAAAAGCCGTCATGATAAGTGATTTATATTGCGACGGGCTGGGAGCTTGCATCGGAGAATGCCCCGTCGGTGCCATCGAGCTAGAAGAGCGGGAAGCGGAACCATATAGCGAAGAGGCTGTTATGGAGCGTATTGCACCCAAAGGCGAACACGTGATCCTGGCTCATTTACGTCACTTGAAAGAGCACGGTGAAAAAGAGCTGGTAAAACAAGGAGTGGACTATTTGAAACGCCATAACATCCCCATAAACCTGCAAGAATTACATCCCACTCCCAAACTGGGGTGTGGATGTCCCGGTTCCATGGCACGAGAATTAAAACCCGTCATGAAACCTGCTGCAACCCCATGTTCCAGTAGCTCCGAACTCCGGCAATGGCCCGTGCAGTTACATCTGCTAAACCCACAAGCCGGATATTTTCAAAGGGCAAACGTACTATTGGCCTCCGATTGCTCGGCCTTTGCCGCCGGGAATTTTCATGAACGTTTCCTGAAAGGCAAGATCCTAGCTATCGCCTGCCCGAAACTGGATCATAATACCGATTCTTACGTGAACAAACTCCGTAGCATGATTGACGATGCCCAGATCGATACGCTCACGGTACTCATCATGGAAGTTCCCTGTTGCGGAGGACTCCTGCAAATGGCTTTAAAAGCGAGAGAAACAGCCTCCCGCAACATCCCGATCAAAAAGATCGTGCTGTCCGTGGAAGGGGACGTGAAAAGTGAAGAATGGGTATAAACTTCATTATCATGCTGTAAAACATCAAAATGGGTGTCCAATGATATTCCTTTATTATTAGCTTTGCACGCTCAAAAAAAATAACAGGAATATGCATATTGATTTCACTACAATCATTGATTATATTGGTACATTCGCATTTGCTATCAGTGGAATACGTTTGGCATCAGCCAAACGGTTCGACTGGTTTGGGGCATATGTGGTTGGAGCTGCAACGGCCATCGGGGGTGGAACTACACGGGATCTGATGCTAGGATTAACTCCTTTTTGGATGCACCAGCCCTCCTACCTGATTGTCACAGGATTGGCCTTGTTGTTTGTCATCATATTTGGCAAGTATGTTATCCGGTTGAACAACACATTCTTTATCTTCGATGCCATCGGTCTCGGATTATTTACCGTGGTAGGCATTGAAAAGAGCTTACTCGCCGGTTTCCCCATGTGGGTTGCCATTATCATGGGTATGACGACCGGAGCCGTCGGTGGTGTCATCCGGGATATATTTATCAACGAGGTTCCCCTTATCTTCCGCAAGGACATTTACGCTATCGCCTGCATTCTAGGGGGATTAATTTACTTCACTTGTGACTTCTTTGCCGTGGGCCATATCACCACCCAGATTATCACGGCCGGAAGCGTTATCTTAGCCCGGGTTATTGCCGTGAAGTTCCACATCAGTCTTCCGGTATTGAAAGGAAACGAGAAATAAAAAAGGTCGCCTCAAACAGAAAATGAGGCGACTTCCATACACATTAATCTTTCACAATTATTTTGAAAATATCATCTTTGTAACAAGAATAATCCTTGTTGCTAATTTCTATTGACAATAAATACGTTCCTTTAGGGATTTTATGATGAAAAGGTACGATAAAAATACCACCACCATTCATTGTACAAACAGCTTTCAACGCTTCAGCATCACCCTCTCCATCTCCAACAACTTTCACATCTGTAATCCTATAACTAATTGGAGCTGTTCCTAACACACCTTGAATTCCCGATGACACCCAATCTGCCTCATTCTCAAAACGAGTATTATTTTGAGCATCCCATTCTAATTCTACAACAAGAGAATCCGGAACGTAAACTGCATTCTCTGCTTCTAAATAACCAATTTTTACATCATGGCAAGACATTGCAATCACCACAAGTAATAATATAAATACATTCTTTCTCATAATATATCTTATCCCTATTAAAACTCTTTTATAACTCTCCACAATAAAAATTATAATCCAAAGAAATCACAACACCAGTATGTGTCTGAATATCCGGACAAGCAAGAGGAATACTTTTTTGGGTATCCAATGAAATACAATTCAACGTCAATGGTCCTGCATCCGGCACGCCATATGCCTCACTGGATACCGTATAAAACCAAACTTTATTTCCACTTAAAGTTATCATCTCAACACCCCCTTGACGTTCGAAAGAACCACTGGAAGCAATACTACCACGAGGAATATCTGTCATCATATAACGCCCCTTAATCACGTGATGTAATACCATTCTCTTACATTTTTCAATAGGAATACTATTTACACTAACATATGCACTATCATACATCCAATTCCGAATAGAATGATTCGTCGGTCCAAGAAAAGTTATCTGTTCATTTTCATTATCCCCTTCAAATAAATAAGTTAATTTCGCTCGTTCTATAATCCGTACAATCGTATCCCAATTATATGTATCTCCTTTTAGATATTCTAACATAGAACAATCATGGACTCCATTCGAAATTCCTGTATCAATATAATTATATTTCGTTCCACAAGCCCAAAATGTAATCAACAATACTGTAACAACAACTATTTTCATGACTAAAAACTATTTTCTATTAAACCAATATGTATTTTGAATCATTAATGGATTCAGGTAAGAAGCCCCACTCGCAATTGGCAAGAAAAGAGCTCCATCAGCAATATCCTGTTCCGTCAACAAACTATACACTTCCTCTTCTTCTTCGTGAGGAAATGGGAATGGAACAAATACTTTATTTTTAGGCAATTCCGTTTTATAATAATCTCCATTTCGCCTGATATCAAAATAACGATGATCCTCAAAAATCAACTCCTTTTCTCTTTCTTTGAAAATGGCCATTTGTAAATCACCACTCGTATATTCTGGAGCTTTTGCTCGCCGTTGTACCGTCCATAAGTCAACCTTTGCACCAGCAGTATTTTCCAAATTCATACGAATCTCTGCACGCAATAATATTAAATCAGCCAAACGCCAGAAAACCCGGTTTACATCGAAGTTCAAGAATTGTAATGTTTGTCCAGAAGAAGTTTGTGTACTATACAATCCCTTTCTAAATTTATATTCAAAAGCATACCCCCCACAAGCACGGGCACTGTCTGAATTCTCCGTGTATAACTCCGGTTTATAAAAGAATGCATTTTTTCGTTCATCTGTTCCCTCATACATCTTTAATACACTTTCATTTCTAATTCTCCATTGTTTATCCAAAATATCTCTAGGAAGAGCCCCTGGTATGATCGGGAAACTTACAAACAATCTAGCGGAAGTAAATGTTCTGTTCAAAGACTCATCTCTAGCATTCAATTCTATTTCAAAAATACTCTCTTTTCCTCCTCGTGAATTTAATGTATTAGTTACCAACTGTTCGACAGAACTCTCTAACTCATAAAATCCACACTCATCCGTATCAATAACTTTAGAAGCATACAATTCAGCTTCTTCAAGACAAGCCCGTTTCTCATCATCACTTAACCCTTTTCCTACTGTAGCTTTCCAAGCACAAATATTAGCAATCAATGTTGCCGCACTACCTTTACTACCGTATTGTTTGGAAGTGATTCTAGCACCTGTCTGATCTACTAAATCTTCATGTTTGGTTAATAAATTATAGGCTCTTTTCGCACAAGCCAAAGCAGTATCTAAGACTTCCACCATAGGCTTTTTAGGACGAGCTTGAGTATCCTCCGTATGTCCTGAAATAACGACATCTCCCCAATAACGTACTAATTGGAAATAACATAAACCTTTGATAAAATTTGCCTGCCCATAATAAAAATTCATACGATCCTGTGAACATACTGGAGTTTTTACATTGTCAAATAACAAATTACACTCATATATTGCATCGTAAAAATTTTTCCAATCAGTTCCGATAGAATTCCATTCATGAAAACGCGCAAATACATCCGGAATCGGAATATGCCCGGAAGGAGATTCGTCAGCTTTTACCCCAACAAGTTCCAATGTATTAAATTTATTAAAAGCGGGGACCAATATGGCATGCATTCCTCTCACCAATACGGCAAGATCCTGTTCATTTTTATAGAAATTCGTGAATGTAACCGAATTTTCAGGTTCAACATCTAACATATTATTACATGAAATACTCAAAGAGATCACGAATACCATAAACAATATAATCAATTTTCTCATAACTTATTCATCTAAAAATTTACAGTAAGTCCTAAAGATATTTTCCGAGCTAACGGATAATAACTAAAATCATCATGTCCAGTATAAAGATTTACCACCTCTGGATCTAATCCCGAATAATTCGTTAACATGAAAAGATTTTCCCCCGTAAAGAACAAGCGTACAGAAGACAAGCACAACTTCTTCACAATCTTCTTGGGAACATTATAACCTATCGTCAATTGTTTCAATTTCACATAATTCACATTCTCCAAGTTCGAAGCAATAGCTCCGCGAAACTGTTGTAATCCGGCTGAATACACGGCTTTTCTCGGGAAATCTGTAATATCTCCTTCGCTTTCCCAGAATGATACATTTTCAATATCCTCTAAGATCGGAGCCCGATGATTACCTTGCATTGAAGTTACATTATAAGTTCTATACATTTTACGCCCTAAAGAGTAAGAGAATAAAATATTCACATCAAAATCTTTCCATTTCACTTCATTTACCCATCCTCCATAAGCTAACGGCAAGGCACTTCCTTGATAAACCATATCTTCCGTACCAATCATTCCATCACCATTAATATCCAATATTTTTCGGGTTCCAGCTTCGTAACGGGCAGACGGAGTTCCTCCTCCTGTTCCTCCCACATACATCTTATATTTATTCCCCTTTTTATCATACAGATACGGAATTTCATCGTCTGTCTGATAAAAACCGTCATCTTCATACAAGAAAATCGAATAAAGTGGACGCCCCACAATATAATTATCGACATCCCGATTCGTATAACTCTTCTTGAAAAGATTCCAGTTTCTAGAAATATTAAATTTCATTCTCCAAGACACGGCACTCTCTCGAAATATATCAGCTTCCAACTCCATCTCTAATCCTTCGTTGGAGACTTTCATCGCATTTTGCCACTGTTTTGTATTGAAATTCCAATTCCCGGACAAAGGAACACTATACAACAATCCTTTTGTCAACTTATAATAATAATCCAACTTAAATTTTAAACGGTAATTAAATAAATCTACATCCAACCCGAAATCATACTGATCACTCTCTTCCCATGTTAATTTACGATTAATCATTCCCCCCATCGGATCCGGAGCAAGTGTCGTCTGCCCTAAAAACGTGTTAAATGAAGACATCACCCCATGAGCCAAATAAGGTTGACCGAATTGCTGACCAGAACGCCCCCAAGAAACACGAATTTTACCAAAATCCAACCAAGAAATATTATCTAAAAAACTCTCTTCAGAAAAAGCCCAACCAATAGCTGCAGATGGGAAAGTTGCCCAACGAACTTTTTCTCCGAACACGGAAGAACCATCCTTACGCCAAGTCGCCTCAACAAGATAGCGTTGCATAAAATTATAGGCTAAACGCCCATAATAACTCACTAAGACCTTTTCCGTACGATTCGTTTGAGCATTTTTCAAATAAATTGTTTGTCCATTTACCTCTATTGCAGTTCCTTCGTCAACAATATAATGAATTTTATCATTTGCCCCTCCTAGACCTTTAGCAAAAATATAATCATACTGATCAGATTGATAAGAAATTCCAAATAACGCATCAATATTATGCTTCTCATTAAAAGATGCTTTATACGTCAACATATTCTCATTCAAAATCAATAAACTTCTATCAAGCTCACCAATAGAAGAACTCAAACCATTTGCTGCATCCAATGTACTGGGACGAAAACTGTTTCTCATCCCTTGATTATAATCCAACGATCCTAATACAGACAAATCCAAACCTTTGTACAACTGATACTTTAAATTCAAGTTTGCCCGCAACCGATAAGATTCGTTTTTCTCAATAGACGTATTTAATTCTTTCAATAATTCCTCTTCATGAATACCTCCTGCACCTAAGATAGAAGATGTTTGTTTGGGATCTACTGTTAGTTTTTCAATCTTTGATCCAGACATTCCATCTCCAGAACCACTACCACGACTTCTATCTGTATATGCAAAATACAATCTAGTATCCAAACGCAAATTATGAACCGGCTGTGTTCCTAGATTAACAATCAAATTCATACGTGAAAAATCACTACCATACATAATCCCTTTTTCTGTATAATACCCTGCTCCAACAAGATAATCAATTGTCTCGCTACCTCCACTAGCTTGAATATTAGCATTCACAATCTCTCCAGCACGAAAAGCATAACGAAACCAGTCTGTTGAATTGTTATAATAAGGATTCAAAGAATCTTGCAACTCTCTCATTCCACTAATACGATTCATAGCATTATACCACCAACGGTCATACATCCCCAATCCCGTCTTGGCATCTTCATAATTTTTGGGGAATACATATTGTCCGTAATCATTTCCTGCAATATGCTCATTTTTATATACATCAAAATTATAAGCCCTTTCACTTCGACCTCCGGTCTGTATTGGTGTCTCAGGTAGCACAGAATAAGAATAAGACACGTTTGCAGAGAAACTAGCCCTTCCAGTACGTCCCTTTTTAGTTGTAATCAATATCACACCGTTACCTGCCCTAGATCCGTAAATAGCAGCAGAGGCAGCATCTTTCAAAACTTCAACAGACTCAATGGTAGAAGGATCAATTTCAGCCAAAGCATTAGTTCCCGTGATCGGGGAAGTAAAAGAATGCACGGGAACCCCATCAATCACATAAAGCGGCTCCCCGTAATCACGCCCATCACCTACAAATAAAGAATTATACCCCCGAATGGCAACAACACTACCACCTCCACCAGGAGCTCCACTCTGAGTGTTAATCTCCACACCAGCCATTCGACCTTGCAACAGATTTTCCACACTCGCAGTCGGAACTTCCTTTATATCATCAGCTTTCAATGAAGAGATCGCACCTACAACTTCCCTTTTCTTTCGCGATCCATAAGCAACAACAGTAACTTCATCAATACTTGACAACTCTTCTTCCATTGTAATCCGCAAAGTATCTAAAGAAACTGTGAATACCGTCTCATAAGGTTTAAATCCTACAAATGTCAGTAACAATTCTCCTTTCTTCATCGGTAACCGAAAAACGAAAACACCATTAACATCCGTAGCTGTCCCGATATTAGTATTTTTTAGTCGGACGGTCACTCCTGGCAAAGGATTTTTCGTCTTATCCACAACCTTACCGATCAGTAGATTCTCATTTGGCACAGAATCTTTTATAGTTTTCTGTATTTTCGAATTAATAATAACCACGTCGTTTATAATAGAATAGGTCAGATTTGTACCTTTCAATATTTGTTGAAGTACATCTTCTAACCGAACGTCTGTCATATCAATGGAAATATTCTTTACATTCTTAATAGCCTCGTTATCAATGTTGTAAAAAAAACCATACTCCGTCTGTCTTTTCAGGACTTGAATAATCTCCTCTAATGAACCTCTTTCCATCTTAATACTTACTGTTTTCGTCTGCGAATAAAGATTTGCAGATACGTTCATTGACATCATGAACAGAAAAATAATTACGAATTTTGTCATAAGCCATACTTTTCGAAAATCATTCCATGTTATTGGAATGTTCCATCGATTTTTTTCCATACTTTTGTTATAATTAAATGAAACATGATTGGGAATTCCACTGTCAATGAATATTCCCGATTAATTTTAAACACGGGGTTGTTTGCAGCAACTCCGTGTTATATTTTACTCCGTAACAATCACGGTTCTATCATTCACATTAAATTTCACATCACCAGCCTTTGCTATTATTTCCAATATCTTTTCTAAACTATCCTGTTTTTTCATGACTCCCCAAAATTTTTTCTCCTTTAGATATGAATTTTGATAAAATACGTCTACGTTATACCAACGAGCAATCTTTGTCATAATTGTTTCCAAATCATCATTTTGCGACACAAACAACCCCTCTTTCCATGCAATATAGGGAAATACATCCACTTTGCGCACTGAGACCTCTTTTGTCTGATTATCAACTAAAAACTGTTCTCCCGGAACAAGTTTCACATAATCTTTCATGGGTTCTGTTTTCATTTTCACTCCAATACTTCCTTTCACCAACGTGGTCTGCATTTGTTTTTCCTCCGCATAAATCATCACGTTAAATTCCGTTCCGAAAACCCGGATTTCTTCCTCCTTTGTCTCCACAATAAATGGAATTTCACTGTGTTCTACTACAAAAAAAGCCTCTCCATCCAGATAAACCCGACGTTCTTTTTTGGTAAAAACCACAGGATAACGCAACATAGAAGTGGAATTCAAAAATACTTTAGTTCCATCAGCTAACACAACTTGATACTCTCCTGTAGCCGGAACCTTCAATTCATTATATGCAATCACGTCTCCTGTCAGAGAGCCCATTTGATAATGTAACCTTCCCGCTTCGATTTGAATAAGAGCCTCTTTCTCGTGCAACGTATCAACCATAGAATTATCTTGCAAAACAATATTCTTTCCGTCACTTAGTTTCAAAACTACGTTCTCTTGTTCAATAACATTTTTATATTCCACTTGAGAATGGAATTTTTGTCGTGGCTGATACAAAAAGAAAATAGTTAATCCTATCAATATAAAAATAGAAGCCGCAACACTCACCCTCATCCAAATCATCCGCCTCCAAATTTTGTTGTGGTCTCGTTTCAAACGAGCCAATCCTGCTTCTACATTTACAATACTTTTTTGTCGTTCTTGTATTTTCTCTTGTTGACGACAAAAATGTTCCCAATAAACACGATGCTCTTCACTCTCCGAATACCACTTATCGAAAAGCTCCTTTTCTTCTTTCACAAGAGGCATTTTAGCCATTTTACGATACAATATAGATATTGAAATCTCCATTTTCTAAATTCAATTTTCGCTAAGACGTAAAATTTAGAAAACAGGGTGAAGCATTTTTTCAAAAAAAAAAATTATTTCTCTACTCAATCCTCTCTTAACAAGGAAAAAATAAATAGTAAAAATAACTCCTGATGTTCATTATACAATTTTTCCCGAAGTTCTTGGTAAGCTTTTTTCATGTGTGTTTTTACTGTATTCACCGACAATCCAGTAACCTCCGCAATTTGAGAATAGCTCATTCCTTGATAAACACTTAATTTCAATACTTTCCGTCGTTGTATCGGTAATTTATCGATTTCTTCCTCCACCCGGAGAATCAACTTCTCTTCCTCTTCCAAATCAAAATCCCCGGTATAATAAACAGCATCAAATAATTTAATATTTAAAGGATCAACAATATCTAACCGTCGCAAATAATTTACACAATTATTTCGGACACAACTGTAAAGATAAGCACGCATATAACCCACATCTGCAAAATCGGGGCGAGACAATACTGTCAAAAACACATCCTGCACCATATCTTCCGCTATCATCATATCACCCACGTAACTTTCTGCAAATAAAACAAGACGCTCGTAATATTGTTTAAACAGAATATCCAAGTTATTTCTCTTCATGGTCATTTTACGCTTTATACCAATCCAATACAAAAGTATGTAAAAAAAGAAAAGAGTTATATTCAAAACAATGAAATAAAATAATTCAGAACTGCTGTTCCTCCGTGGAATCAATACCAATAGCGATTTCCTTGATTATCCCCTTTTCAATATAAACGGGATGGGCATGTTTACGCACCAAGGGACGATAATACTCGAAAACCAGTGCGGCAATAAAACAACAAATCCCAGACAACAGGATAATCATCTGCAACCCGATCCATTTCTCAATTGCTCCCAAAACCATGCTTCCCACGGGTGCCATACCCGTGAAAGCCATTGCCATATACCCCATCACCCTACCTCGTTTATCCTCACCGGAAAGGGTTTGCAACAGCGTGTTGATAGAAGCCACGGCAGCAATAATCGTAAAACCGATTGGAAGACAGAGCACGGCAGCCACCCACGGGATCGTGACAAATGCCATCACCGACAGCCCGATGCCCAATAAAACTCCGGAAAGCATCACCACTTTTCCCAATCCCAGCACGCTTTTTCGAGCAGCCAAGTACAAGGCCGCCACAAAAGAACCGACCCCAATACATGAAAGCAGTAATCCCAACATCTCGCTCTCCCCATGCAGGATTGTTTTCACGTAAGCCGGGATAAACGTCATCAAAGGCAACCCGAAGAAACTGATTGCACTCATCAAAAGCAACAACGTACGGATGGGTATATTTCGCACCACGTACCGGAAACCATCCCGCATATCTTCCAAAACCTTCTGTTTCACGGTACATCCCCGTGTGGAGGGCAGCCGCATCAACAGCAATGCCACGATCACGGCGATATAACTAATACCATTCAGCAAAAAACAAATCCCCTCCCCCAACAGACCGATCAATACCCCGCCCACCGCGGGCCCGATCAAACGGGAACCGTTGATCACGGCAGAATTCAGAGCAATGGCATTACTCAACTTATCCGGTGAAACCAAACTCGGGTAAAATGATTGTCGAGTGGGATTATCCAAAGCATTAATCAAACCGATCAATAAACTCAGCACCATGATATGCCACACCTGTACAAACCCCGTCAAGGTAAGTATAGCCATTAACAGTGCTTGTATCATAGATAGCGTTTGTGTCAACACCAACAACTTACGTCGATCAAAGCGATCAACAAAAACACTCATGTAAGGTGTTGCCACGAGAATTGGGATTTGCGCCGTAAAAGTAACTGTTGCCAGTAAAAGAACCGACCCTGTCAAGCGGAACACCAACCAGCTCATGGCAATCTGTTGCATCCACGTCCCGATCAGCGAAATACATTGTCCCCCGAAATAAAGACGGAAATTATAACTTTTCAAGGAAGCGAATACCTGAGTGAAGGCTCCCGAATTATTTGGTAATAACTCCCGAAGCCCTCGCCAACCACCCAAAAACCTGTACTCGCTCTTATCTTTATTCATTTCATCAAATAATTTGTAACTTGAAAACCGGCAACGAGGCACAGTCACACCCCCACAAAAATACTCAGATTTTGCATCATTTGAATCACGAGCGAATAATTTTGCCTATTTTTGCGATAAGAATACGGTTATGCCATGATAGAACAAACAGAAAACAGACTCTCGGTTGCAGAAGCGCAGAACATCTGCCTGCGAAATAACATCCCGTTTTACACGTACCGTTTACCCGGTTCCCGTGAAGTTATTTTCGGGGCTCAACTCTCCAACGATACCCGGATATTCAAGGGGTTTGAAAAACATCGGGGAGAAAAAGGGTTTGTTATCACGCCCTTCAACCACTCCTCCTGGAGTTTCCCTTTCTTCATCAAGGCCGATCTTTCATTCACGGACTACTTGACGGACGGGGAAGCGATCCGGAATTTACAGAACACCGTTTTCAACACCCCGGAACGCATTTTCACGAAACAGGACTGCGAGCACTTCGAGTACTTGGATGAACTGCGCACGATGATCGACACGCTGAAACGGGAAGGAATGAAAAAAGCCGTTCTATCAAGAACCATCACCATTCCTTGCGATTCACTCCGGTTGTCTCCCGCGATCTTCGAGCAGATGAAACAATACCATCATGCCTTTCTGTTCTTTGCCGCCATTCCGGGAAAATGTGCTTGGATGGGTGCCTCTCCGGAAACCTTTCTCAAATACGACAGAAACGGATTCTTCACCATGTCTCTGGCAGGGACACAACCCGTGGCAACGGCAAAGAATCCTCCGGAATGGGGAGACAAGGATATCGAAGAACAGCAAATCGTGACCGATTACATCCAGGACACGTTAAGACATTTCTTTACCCGCCATCTCGACATCGAGGGACCGATCACGTTACAAGCCGGGAATGTCTTTCATCTCTGTACCTTTTTCAGAAGCGACGAACAACTTCCCGCCGACCAGATTGACGAGTTGGTAGGACAACTTCACCCGACGCCGGCCGTGTGCGGTCTTCCTAAAAAGAGAGCCATGCAAATCATCTCGGAAATCGAGAAGCGGGATCGGGGATATTATGCCGGATTCCTTGGACCATTGCAGGCCTCCGGGGCATTCGACCTATTTGTCAACCTGCGTACCATGGAAGTATTCGATGATGCCCTGCGGCTATACGTCGGGGGAGGCATTACCCCTCTTTCCGACCCGGAAACAGAATGGCAGGAAACTTGCCAGAAGGCCGATACTTTACTGAACCTCATACGCCAAATGAATTATGGAAAAATTACATTCTGATATTGAAAGCGTTCGAATTCTTATCAGTTTACTCGTTCAAAAAGGAATTAAGGAAGTCGTTCTGTCTCCGGGTTCCCGCAATGCCCCTTTACTCGTTTCGGTTGCCCGGGAAAAAAGGTTGAAACACCATGTCATCGTGGATGAACGTTCGGCCGCTTTCTTTGCACTGGGGATAGCGCAACAAACCGGACAGACCGTTGTCCTCATCTGCACATCGGGAACCGCTTTACTGAACTATTCCCCTGCCGTGGCAGAAGCCTATTACCAAGGTATTCCCCTTCTCGTGATCTCGGCAGACCGACCCACCGAATGGATTGATCAAGATGACAGCCAGACCATTCGACAACAGGGCGCATTATGCAACTTCGTGAAAAAGAGCTTTCAACTCCCGACGGCCATTACTTGCCCTGAGGACCGCTGGTATGCCAATCGACTAGTAAACGAGGCGATCAA
Source organism: Butyricimonas faecalis (assembly GCF_003991565.1). Classification (NCBI taxonomy): domain Bacteria; kingdom Pseudomonadati; phylum Bacteroidota; class Bacteroidia; order Bacteroidales; family Odoribacteraceae; genus Butyricimonas; species Butyricimonas faecalis. The sequence goes on from NZ_CP032819.1 coordinate 2,960,971, forward strand.
TCTATCCCAACTCGGACGGAAAGGACCGGTGCATGTCAATATCCCGCTGAGAGAACCCCTGTATGGTTTTCAACATGAAACCATCACTTCAGAACGGGTCATCAAAACACTGCAAGAAACTCCTTCCTTCACCGCAGAACTCTCTCAAAACCTGCGGGAAGAATTCTTCCTTTGCCCCAAGGTAATGATCATCGCCGGATTCCACGAACCCAACCCGGTTTTGCAACAACACATCCAATTATTGGCAAGCCTTCCCAACGTGGTTGTTCTAACGGAAAGCGTAACAAATCTATCCGTTCCCCTCGTGATCTCCACGATAGACAGGGTCATCTCCACGATTCAGCCGGAAGAAGCAGAAACTTACGCCCCCGAATTACTCATCACGTTCGGGGGAGCAATCGTTTCCCGCATGATAAAAGCTTTCATCCGAGAACATACCCCACATTCTCATTGGCATATCGACGAACGGTCCACGCCGCCCGACACGTACAAGTCCATGACGCTACACATCCCCATGGATGCCCAAACCTTCTTTGATCAACTTCAACCCACTGAAATAAAGGCCAATAGTCTGCCATCCAGTTACGCCCACCAATGGTATCAACGGGAAGAAAAAGCAGCGCAAATACACGACAACTACCTGCAGCATATCCCGTGGTGCGATCTGAAAGCCTTCTCCATGCTTATGCCTGCACTTCCTGCCGGAAGCCGTTTGCAACTAGGCAACAGCACCCCGATACGTTACGCCCAACTCTTCCGCTACACGCAGGTGGATCGTACCGATGCCAACCGGGGGACAAGTGGCATTGATGGTTGTACTTCAACAGCCATGGGAGCCGCCTCCACATTCGATGGGATAACCACGCTGATCGTGGGGGACAATAGTTTTTTGTACGACTCCAATACTTTATGGATCAAAAACTGTTCCCCATCATTACGAATCATCGTTATCCAGAACGGGGGAGGAGGCATATTCCGTTTTTTGGAAGGCCCCTCCGGTCTGGAAGAAGTCGAGGAGTATTTTGAAACCCCACACAACGTGGATATAGAACGCCTAGTCGAAGTTCATCGTTTCAAGGTCTATCGAGCAACGGATGCCCCCTCGTTAGAATCAGCACTATCCGAATTCTATCAACCCGGACGACAAGCAGCCGTTCTTATTATTCAGACACCCGAAAAAATAAATGGGAAAATACTAAAAGGATATTTTCAGACATTGAAGAATTAATTGAATCACACCCCACCAACACTCCCTTACTCCGGGAAAAAACGGATCAACATGCGTTTTTTCCCTCCCGGACGGCATACTTATCCATTTATTTATTACTTTTGGGATAGCGTTTGTTTATTATTTTTATCTTAATTTATGGGGATAAGTTACTATTTCATGAACAAGGCCAACAAGCAGGTTGGACCGCTTTCGTTAGATGAACTTAAACAAAAAGGTATCACGCGAGAGACACCCGTGTGGCGTGAAGGCATGCCGAATTGGGTACAGGCAAAAGATATCCCCGAACTACACGCGTATATCGTAACTCCCAGCCCTTACATCAACGTGGTGCGGCTCATACTGATTTTATATGCCATCTTGGGCTCCATCGTATTCTTATTCGCGGGTAAATTTGTTTCTGCATTTATCGCCTCCTGTTTTAACCTCTACCCTTATGTTCCGGGATTTGTCACCCTCATCATCGGGATATTGGGCATCGCCTTTTTCCTATTTTATAAAAAAAGAAAATACCTGCTGAATACGATACTGGTAGTTCTACCCTTTTTACTGTCTTCCTTGTTTTCCATTTACTACTACGGGATACTAAATCATGCTTACCGTTTCCGGCAGGATCGCTGTGTCATGGAAAAAAGATCAGGTGTTGGGGTCATGAATAAATTTGGCTTGACGATCGTTCCCTACATATACAACAATATCGCTCCCAATAGTTACTGGGCACCTGCTTACTATTGGGCCTCTTGCAACCATCAAAAAGGGGTACTTGCCCTTGACGGAACCGAGATTATCCCGTGTATATATGATGACGTTGACACTTGGCTCTCAACCGACAATTTTATAGTTACATCAGGTAACCTGAATGGATTATATAGCCCGGAGGGAATAGAAATCCTTCCTTGCGAATACACGGGAATTTCCCTTTGGCGAAAAACCTCACTCGTTCACGTGGAAATCGAAGATCGAGAAGGACTTTACACGCAGGACGGAGAGGAGATACTACCCTGTCAATTTATCATCTGTGACGAATTTAACGGCATATCACTGATTAATTGCAACGGCTTCGTGAAAGACGGCAAAGTTCGGGATGGAATCTGGGGAGTGATCAACCAAGAAGGCAAAATCATTGTTCCCTGCAAATACAATGACATCACTTCCAACGTTGACACCGAAAGCATTGAAGCTGATGGGGGATATATCAAAGATATTTATGACTTTAATGGAAATTATTTACGAAGTGAATATAAATGGTAAATTATTAAACTATGGAAAACTATTTTTACCTGAACGAAAAGAATGAACAAAAAGGACCGGTTTCTCCCGAAGAATTAATCAGCAACGGGGTAACGAAAAACACCCTTGTGTGAAAAAACGGTATGGCTCAATGGCTCCCGGCAGGAGAGGTTTCTGAACTTGCAAACCTGTTCACGGATACACCTCCCACCCCTCCTACTCCTCCCACACCCCCGCCATCCCCTCTCACACCTCCCACTCCCAAACCGGAAAACTGGTTAATATGGGCAATTTTATCAACCGTATTATGCTGTTTGCCACTAGGAGTTGTTTCCATCATTTACGCCACGAAAGTGGACAACCTCTGGAACTCCGGTCAACAAGAAGAAGCAATAAAAGCTTCGAACATGGCAAGATTGTTTTTCTTCCTGGCATTGGGAGGAGGCGTACTTGCCTTGATCATCGGGTTCATTAGCGGGTTAGCAAGCATGATGTTTGGAGGAGGCTATTATTAAATATTCGAATGAATGTATTCGTTCGGGCATTTTAAGAAAATAGGCCTTATTTTGATCATATTACTCGGGATCATATTGTTTTTCGTTGATCCCGAGTATTCGGCATTTATACCCAAATGCCCTTTCCGTTGGTTCACGGGATTCGATTGTCCGGCATGTGGCAGCCAAAGGGCCATCCATCAATTATTACACCTGAACATCAAGGGGGCTTTCGGATACAACCCGTTCCTCATGCTCTCCTTTCCTTACTTGATCGCTCTTGTCATCACGCAATGGTTTGATCCTCAAAACCGATTGGCACGACTGAAAAGGATCTGCCGTCATCAAATAACGGTCAACACGTACTTAATCTTAATCATCGTGTGGTGGATTGCCCGGAATCTCCTACCGATCTTCCGTGACACAACTTCATCAATCGGATAACACAGAGGACTCATTCCCGTATCAAAGACCTTCGTGAACGTCTTTGATACGTCTTTGATTCGAGAGAGATACGTCTTTAATCCCTAAAAACATCGAATATGCAACGGAAGATAAACGGATTTTCTACCGTCAAAGAATTCTTTAGATTGATCTCACGCTAAAATAAAAATTATCACGTACATTTGTGATTACACTTTACAAAAACTAAGAAATACATACCGGATATGTCAAAAAGAGAATGGACTACAATCAAAGAATACGAAGACATTCGATTTGAATTCTTCGAGGGAATAGCTAAAATCACCATTGATCGCCAGGAAGTTTACAACGCTTTCCGTCCGCAGACCAATTTCGAAATGCTGGACGCGATGAACATCTGTCGGGAACGAAGTGACATTGGTGTTGTTGTGCTCACGGGTGCCGGGGATAAAGCGTTTTGTTCCGGAGGCGACCAAAAAGTGAAAGGAATAGGAGGCTATATCGATGAAAACGGAGTACCTCGCCTCAACGTACTCGACTTGCATAAAGCCATTCGTTCTCTTCCGAAACCCGTCATTGCCATGGTAAACGGGTACGCCATCGGGGGAGGCCACGTGCTTCACATCGTGTGTGACCTTACCATCGCTTCCGAAAATGCCCGTTTCGGACAAACAGGTCCCAAGGTCGGCAGTTTCGACGGGGGATTCGGATCTTCCTACCTCGCTCGCCACGTCGGCCAGAAAAAAGCTCGTGAAATCTGGTTCCTTTGTCGCCAATACACCGCCAAAGAAGCCGAAGAGATGGGAATGGTGAATAAAGTAGTTCCTTTCGACCAACTGGAAGATGAAACCGTGGATTGGTGCAAGACCATCATGCAACGCAGCCCCATGGCCATCCGCATGATCAAACGGGCATTAAATGCAGAACTGGACGGACAGCATGGATTGATGGAATTCGCCGGGGATGCCACGCTAATGTACTATCTCATGGAAGAGGCACAAGAGGGTAAAAATGCCTTCCTGGAGAAACGGGACCCGGATTTCAAGAAATTCCCCAAATTCCCATAATCATACAAATATCACCACTCATGCTACAAGCAACTTATTTAAAATACAACCTGCGTTTTAAGCAACCAGCAGGCACCTCCCGGGGAATCCTCACGGAAAAGGAAACTTGGTTCATCAAAATCTGGCGATCGGAACAGCCAGAAATATACGGACTGGGAGAATGTGCCTTGTTCCGAGGCTTAAGCGCGGACGACCGCCCGGGATACGAGAAAAAGCTAAAAGAATTCTGCGAAGAAATCAGCACAACGCGTGACATCCACATCTTACGAGATTGGAGTTCTATCAGTTTCGGAGTGAACACCGCTCTATCGGATTTAGACAATGGAGGGAAACGCATCATTTACCACACCCCCTTTACCGAAGGGAAAAAAGACATCGAGATTAACGGATTGATCTGGATGGGCGACAAGGAGACCATGCGCCAACGGATTATCGAAAAACTGGACGCCGGGTTCCATTGTGTCAAGCTGAAAATCGGGGCTATCAACTTCGAGGAAGAATTAGATTTATTACGCTATATCCGAAAACAATTCAGCAAAGAAGTCGTCGAGTTGCGAGTAGACGCGAACGGGGCTTTTACCCCGAAAGAGGCTCCCCGCAGACTGGAAGAACTGTCACGCTATGATATTCACTCGATCGAACAACCCATTCGCCAAGGACAGCATAAAGAAATGGCTATTTTATGCCGGAATACACCTATCCCCATTGCCCTGGACGAGGAACTGATAGGCATTAAAATAGCTGACAAAGGGAAACTACTTGACATGATCCGCCCTCAATATATCGTAATAAAGCCATCACTTTTAGACGGTTTCTCCGGTTCATGGGAATGGATTGCCCGGGCCCGGGAACGTCATATCGGTTGGTGGATCACGTCCGCCCTGGAATCCAACATAGGACTTAACGCTATCGCACAATGGGCTGCCTATATCCTGGAGCATCACCCCACGGGGATGACTCAAGGACTGGGGACAGGACAACTCTACACGAATAACATACCTTCGCCCCTGGAACAAACCGGCTCGACCATCCGGTATAACCCACAGGCAAACTGGGATTTATCTCAAATTTCATTCTAAACGTCATGGGAATCAATATCAAGCTTAACGGAATCCAACACAAGAATCTGGAAACGCTTAAAAATAGCGTTGATCCCGACATCAGCTCTTTCCTGCAAGAATGGTATGATTCCCATGACCACGTCATCGGACACACGTCCGGCTCCACGGGAATCCCGAAAGAGATTCGTTTGCTTAAAAAAGACATGATTGCCTCGGCACGCCTCACGAACGAATTTTTCAATATCCGCCCATCCTCCAACTTACTACTTTGCCTGTCCCCGAAGTACATCGCGGGGAAAATGATGATCGTCCGAACGATTCTTTCCGGAGCAAACCTGATCACAGTAAAACCCAGTTCTTCCCCTTTACAAAACATAACGGAAGACATCGATTTTGCAGCATTGGTGCCCATGCAAGTTGCAACAAGCCTATCCTCCCCGGATACGGCCACAAAACTAGCCCGCGTTAAACAAATCATTATCGGAGGGGCCGCCGTATCCCCGACACTGGAACAACAACTTCAACAAATCCCAGCCGCCTGTTACGGGACCTACGGCATGACAGAAACCGTATCACACATTGCCCTCCGGCAAATAAACGGAGAGGGAAGCTCCCCTTACTACTTTGCCCTGGGAAAGGTCACGTTTGAAAAAGACGAAAGAGAATGCCTGATCATCCACGCCCCACACTTACAACAGCAAACCTTTGTCACGAACGACATCATTCAACTCGCCGACACCACCCACTTCGAATGGCTAGGACGCTATGACAACGTGATTAACTCCGGTGGTATCAAATTATTTCCCGAGAAAATAGAATCCCGCATTGCCCCCCTCATACCCCAACGTTTCTTCATCACCTCCGAACCCGATTCCCGTCTGGGACAAAAAGCAGTCTTGGTCATAGAATCCGCATCTTGGAGCTCAACCGAATGCCAAAAACTACTTGGCCAATTAAGATCATGCCTATCTCCTTACGAAATTCCCAAGGAGATATATTTCCAAGAACATTTCAATGAAACCTATTCCGGCAAAATCATTCGAAAAATAGAATAAACTTAGCTACTTACATTTACTTTTCATCATTCTTGCGTAAGCATCCATCTAATAATAGCTTTATATTGGTCTTTTATTCCTATTATCTTTTAAATCCATAGCTTTGACCGTTGCTTCTGCTACATCTTAAATCGAAAATCCATAATCAATATTCTTTTATTAATTCGCTCACTTTATTTATTACCCGATATTTCAAACTTTCAAACTGTTTAAAATGCTCCTCTCCACAATGGATTTTCAGTCTTTCACTTGGATGTAGTTTATCCAAGTCGACAACAGAGGTTCCAGTGTCTTTGGTCTCTGCAACAAAATAGACTCGTTTGTTATCTTCAAACACCACTGCCCAATCGGGATTGTAGCTACCTATTGGTGTAGGAATTTTAAACCAATCCGGTAATTTGAAGTAGAATTTGACTTGGTCGCTTGTCTCACAATCACGAGCAAAAGTATTCTCTACAGAAGAATCCAATGGTACATATTCATCATAAATAGTCTTATCCGAATCAGAAACTTTAAACGTGAAGTCATTCAGGTAGATCTCAAGTTCTTGTTCTTCAAATAGTCGCATTTCATAGGCGGAATCACCAATTTTGTAATACTCTATACCTTCAATCATCAATTCCTGTAATACACGTTTGATTTTATCTACAACCTGATCCATGAAAAATTGTGGATTGACCGCCAAATCATCAAGACGCTCAGATTTAACAAGGATATGCATTATCGTTGAGCGAGTCAGTTCGGTTCGATTTTGAATATAACCCAATACATCAGGTATTAGGCAATCGGAAGAATAGATAGATATTTTATCACCTTTATATTGGGCACTAATACCTTTATCCGAGATCACAACCTCCGTTTTCACAGAACGAATGGCAGGCGCACTGATACAAGGCATCTTTTTGATTTCCTTACTTACTTTTTCAACAAGCGTATTGGTATCGTAATTTACACGATACGTAGTCTTTGCTTTCAACTTTTCCCATATTGCAAGAAACAATGGGTCAGCTTCAAATCCTTTTTTATATTTAACTGACACCCTGTTACGTTTTGGCTTGATACGTCCACTAAAGTCAACGCCACAATCTTCTTGCAACTCATTTTGAAGTGCCTTTGCAAAATCGTTATAAGATTCGTTGGCAACTACGGTCAGACGGTTTATATTCCTGTCATAGCAACGCACGCCATCTTGATTAACCGCTAGTCGAAGTCCACGACCAATCTCTTGGCGTTTCTTTATTTCCGATTTAGTTTCATTAAGTGTACAGATCTGAAAAACATTTGGATTATCCCAACCTTCCCGTAATGCCGTATGCGAAAAAATGAAACGAAGTGGATTATTCATATCTAGCAATGTCTCTTTATCTTTCATGATCAAGTTGTAAGTATCGGCATCGGCTTGTGTTTCACCTGACGTGTCTTTTACCCGTCCTTTTTTATCTTGTGAAAAGTAGCCGTTATGGATTTTATCTGAATATTTACTTAATGATTGATACGTAGACTTATGTATCAATTCATTATATATTTCTTTAAACCATACGGCAAACTTTCCGTCGACAACATTTCCTTGTGCATCATAGCTCCGATAGTTTGCCACTCGGTCGACAAAAAAAAGGGACAAGACTTTTATACCCTGTCTATTCAACTTTAACTCTTTACGCAGATGCTCTTCAACAGTACGTCGAATCTGAAACTTCATAATCTCGTCATTCAAGTCATTTTTCCGTTGTCCCTGATAGAGAATATCACCATTTGAAAATATGATACAGCCATTTGCTGCATCGATTTCTTCTACAATATACCCGTTACGATAAACTTCCCTGCCATTGGAAAGTACATACAAATCACTACCAGAACGGACTGTGACAGATTTCTTTTTTACTCCACCTTTGTCGTTTATATCAATGGAGACTTTTGCCGTAATTTTTGTCTTAGAGGCAGTTATAGACTCCAATGCGACGTAAATCCCATTCAGAGAATTTTCTTCCAAAACCGAATCGACCTCAATCTGCTTCACCAATCCCAAATCATAAGCTTTAATGGGATTTAGGCTATAAATCAGATTATAACGATTACGATGTGTCGCCGAATAACGTAGCGTGCAGAGTGGATTAAGGTTCGAGATAGCTGCAGCACGTTTTTCTGACTCCATGTTCTGCGGTTCATCTACAATCACAATAGGCTGAACGGATTGGACAAATTTGATAGGTTCTTGTCCATTCAATTTGTCATTAGGCTTATTGATCACATTCTCATCTTTTGCAAAAGAATCAATATTGATAACCAGCACCTCAATATTGTCGCCAGTTGCAAATCCTCTTAATTGAGAAATCTTATTGCGGTCATAAACATAAAACCGAACGGGAGTATTGTCATAGAGTGTTTGAAAATGCTCGTACGTGATTTTTAGATTCTTCAAAACCCCCTCACGAATAGGTACTGACGGAACCACAATTACAAACTTCTTGAATCCATACTTTTTGTTTAACTCATAGATTGTGCGCAAATAAACGTATGTTTTTCCAGTACCTGTTTCCATTTCGACCGAGAAATGCATATTTTCAAGCGTAATGGAACATGGAATATTATTCTGTTGCTGCACTTTTTGCAAGTTGGCAAGTATTTGTTCTTTAGATAAAACCAATCTATTTCCGATTCCTGCTGTTAAATCAAGCACTCCGTTCTCATTCAGACTATATTGACAACCTGATTCTTCCGACATTTGTCCCTCAAAGAGATTGACGGCCGCTTGTATAGCTTCTTGTTGATAGACCAAATTAGATTCAAAAGTTAGCTTCATTGGATATTCTTTGAAAAGTCAAACATTAGATGATATAAAACTAATTCATCTCCGGAACAATGAGTGTGTTTTGATACATAGGAATAAGAATATCCATCAGCGAAATTCTCATATTGCATTTGCTGTATTGCATTTGCATTAACTGACTGTCCTTGGGCATCAGTAAAATTTGTATTCAACATAGAATTTATATTATTCACAATATCCTTTTGTGTATTCACCGGTTCTACAAGAAAACCGAACATTGCACTACAACCAAAATACGAAGAATAATATCCGGTAGAAAACCTGCATATTCCATTCTTTACATATTCTGCATTCAACCCTGTTGTTCCTTTAGGATTAGTTGTATTTAACCTTTTACACTCAATAATATAATAGGCTCTATCGTTCACATATTCATTTTTAGTTGGGAGAATACGAATATCAACTCTCCCTGTGTTTTCTACTGTTTCCTTATCAAACTTCAAATTCCTTAATTCGTTTTTTACTTTAAAGTCAAAATCTTGTAAATATTTCAGAAACTCATCCCTAATCAGGTTCTCATCGTTTACTAAACTAATGCCGGAGTTCAATATTGTATTATACACGATAATACATTTTGTTAGGACAAACTCCAAATATAAATCTTTTCGAGTTTGCGAATAATTGAAAGAAGATGCATCTAATATGTTTAACATTGTCCGCCCCTCCCTGTTTTTAACATTGCATCATCAAATTCATTAACATCTAAATACGCTACGGCCTTATACCATAAACGTTTTTCATTTGGTTTGAAAATATAAAAGTATTCCTTTTCAAATCCCCGAACATCCTTTTGCACAAATAATGCATCAGTCAACTTATTGGATGCTAACGCTATAATAGTAGACAATAAGTTCTTATTATCAGAAGTAAAAACGATATCATCAATGAACATACTTTCGTCAATTACTTTAAAATACATTCCTATAACTTGACTGGAATATAGAATTTCAACCGTAAAACGTTTCCCGTTCCTATTAAAACTATTAGCAAAACGATCTATATATACTTGGGCATATTCTTTTAACATCGTATCTTGGGTATTCAGAGCTTTAAATAATTGATCGTTAAGCATAAGTTCCTTCCTTTTTTCAATACCGACATCGTTTATGTGAATTATAGTACGACTGACGTTTAACGCATAGTCAACAATATCATCATCAGCTGTTGTCAAATTTAACATGTCTTTAATCTTATTGTTATAAGCATTTGATTCATCTACTATCTTTTTATCAATATCATATAATTCATTTGCATTCAAAAGCATACTTTCCTTTTTTTGATCACGCAACCTATATAACCCTTCCATTGTTTCATAATAATCCTTATTAAGTTCGACATAGGGAAGACTTAGTATCTCACCTCCTTTTGCATTTCCACGTTCTATGCCAATAGAAGAAAAAGTTTGAATAGATAAATACGATAAAATGTCAGATGAAAAAATACATCCAATATTCTTTAAAATATTCGTATCTTCAATTCTATACGCTTTAATTGATAATAAAGACTTCTTAAAAATCGCATTTTTATATGAAATAGCGGATCTTAAAATGAGTTTTTCCGTATCAAGGCCATGACGGCACAGAAGCATTGGTGCATAAAAAATATCTTTCTTAGTATTTCTAATCCTCCCTAATCTATCTTTTTGGAAGGGAGTTACTTTTTGAGGATTTATAAAAAAGTTTTCCACTGCATAGACATCAATAAAATCCATGCCTTTCAATCTAGAAGCGTCATATTTTGCTTTCTTTTCACTAAATGTAATGCCTGTTGCTGATATAAATCTGTCTCTATCATTAATAATGTTTTTTATTGAAGGTTTTTCTCTCAGCCGTTTTATTAAATTGAAATCTAGATAAGAACCATAAACAAGCACTTTCCAAAGCCAATCGTATTTTTTCAGCCGATCTTGCTGCACTTCTTGGATATCACTACTGCATACAGAAAAAACCTTAAACATCGAAAAAAAACGACTAGGCTTCAATGCAATATGAGTAATAATATTATTATTCGTATCATCTCCGTTGGCATATTTATAAAACAATACACATGCAGGAGCTATTGCTTTGTCATTGGATTTGTCAAAAACCTCTTTTCTAACAACTGCTAACTCAAATACTTTCTTGATATGAAATTCTTCTAACAGATACCGACGAAATGAACTCTCTCTATCTTTAGAATTAGAATTATATAGAGATGTACTATGAATGACTAATGCCACCTCTGTGTTTTTTGTACAGAAATCACTCGTTCTAAAAACAAAATATTCCGCTAATTCGTTATTATTGATTTGTATACAATATTTTTTACCTCTTTCTTTTTTCTTTCTTTCTTTGATATATTTTCGCACAACTCTATCCCCACCTGCCCCTTTCCAAGGAGGATTACCAATTATGTAGTCAAAATGAATCTTTTTATCCTCCAAGGCTTTCAAATCCTTATTATCCAAATCAAAAGTATCACTACAAACAAAGTTCGTCCCTATCAAATTAGGAAATTTAAATTTTCTAATATCAGCAGGTTTTTGATAATCAAGTAACGTTAGATAAACAGAGAAGATAGCGACTTGTATTGCGCTCGGATCTTTGTCTATGCCAAAAATATTATCTTGAGCAATACTCTTTAATGCTTGTCTGAAATCATCAGTATTAGTATCTTCTATTTCATTGACTTCTATGTACTTCTCTATGATTTTCCGTAATGATTCAACTAAAAATATTCCGGATCCACAAGCTGGATCTAAAACTTTACAATTGTAATTACTTGATTCTTTTAGTTTCTTTCCTATAGTTTCAGATATGATATAATCAACTAAAAAAGTAGGTGTATAATAAGCACCTCCATCTTCTTGATTTTCTTTCCCTATAAATTTCTCATACATATTACTAATAAACTCTATAGGGAGAATAGAAAAATCATACATATCAAATAAAGATTGTTGCCCTGTCGAGATTTCTTCACTCCGTAACAATCTAATAAGAATATCCAAGGCATCTTGGTCTATTGTACTAAACTCACTCTCACTTATGCGAAACAGATCTCCATTAAAACCTGTATCTTTATTTTCTATATGTCGTATAAAAGCGACAAAATCATCTCTATTGCTTAAACAATTACATAAATCTTCATTATCCCATAGTTCTTTCTCTTGATAATTAAGCCTAACATGACGATCTATAAGATATCTGAAAAAAATTACTTTACCCAATAAGGCATTTGCCGTTGTTTGTGTTAAGCCTTTTTCCTTCAAGCGTTTCTGTACAGCTTCAATATTCTCCAATAAACGATAATCCACCCTATTTTTATGGTTTATATCATCATTATACTTCTCCCATGTTTTACCGGTTACTAATTCAAAATAGGTAAAATCATTTAAAGTTTCATTTCCGCCTAACCTCTTTAATAATTGTTTATTCTCATCAATAGCAAAACCATTGAATATTTCAACAACATTGTTTTCAAGAATAATAGCGATTGGGGATTCATTGAAGTTCCAGATAGCTTGATGTAGAGCCATTCTATCTTGAGGATCTTTAAAAAACAGAATAAGAGGCTTGTTGTCGAAACAGAAGAAAGCATCTAAAGTTCTTAATAATTCATTTTCTTCCAGCAAATGACAAACTCGACTTGGAAGCACTACCTTTTTCTTCCAGTTCTTATCTGATAGCCGAATAAGGCAATCATCAGTGAATGAAAGTTTATCATATATTTCTTGTAAATCCATCTATATTTCCTCCTTATATCGTTTTGAATTCCACTCCTATATCCTTCATTTGTAGAACAGTATTAGTTTTTAACTGGTCATTACCTTCAAACAAGCGGTCGAGGGCAATTACTTTGTTAGGATGTTCAACAAGGATGGAATCTATCACCTCTTGGGTGGCTGACTCCAACATCAGAATCAAGTCTTTGCCATTTATGGTGTAATAGCCTTTTTTATGCTCTATGACACTATTCAAGTCTTTGCCACTTTTCAATAACAACTCATAGACCATATTGTCGATTGTAGCATTTTCTGTAATCGGGTCAAGGAAATTTAGTATTTGTTGCTGCCATTCTTCTTTGTTGGAACCTTGAATGTCTCTCCATTGTTTGAAATTGCTATCAGAGAGTTTAAATACCTTGAAGCCGAGATCGGGCATTACCACAGTTTGATCCTCTCCAAAAGATAATTGTCCTTTCTGTTTAGTTTGTTCTATCTCAATTCCTTTGCGAATTTTAGCTCCTGCACGACGGATTCGTTCTTTGGATATTTCAGCAATGGTTTTGTAGCCTGCTCTATAGGCTTCACTACTTTCTTCGCATAGCTCATCCATTTGCACGCATATATATTTTCGGTTTTTACCATCTTTATTCAAAAACATTACAGCATGGGCTGTTGGTGCACTTCCCGCAAAAAAATCCAACACGATGTCACCATCATCAACATTGCATATATTAATTAAATGAGCCACCAAAGTAATTGGCTTAGGTGTTTCAAATACGGCAATACCATCAAATAGATTAACTAACTCTCTTTTGGCTGAATCGTTTGTACCAACAGAATCAGCTGTTAATAGTGTCTCTGGCGTTAATCCTTGTTTCCCCTCATGCAAGAATTTTTTTATTCTTGGAACTCCATTACCATCTGAGCCAAACCAAATTCTTTTGTCATTAATTGCTTCTTGCATTTTTACCAATGTATATCGCCAACAAGAACCGGAAGGAGGTAGAAGTTCTTTTCCTGCAGGTGTAACTAATGTGTAGAATTGTTTCTTTGTCCCGTGGCCTGCTTGAGCGATAGCGGGTACAGAAGTCCAAAGGCCGCGAGGATCATTATCAGGATTTTTATATCTCCCTTTTGCTTCTTCGTTCATTGGTAGTAGACCAATTCTTCCTTCACTGCTTTTGGTATAACATAAGACATATTCACATCGATTTGAAATAGCTTTACGATTTTCTCTTGTGATACGTTTTTCCCAAATAAACTGTGCTACAAAATTTTCCTCCCCAAATATCTCATTCATCAACAGTCGAAGATTATGCACCTCATTATCGTCAATTGAAATAAATATCACTCCATCCTCACGTAGTAGACTTTTTGCAAGATAAAGACGCGGCATCATCATGTTCAGCCAATTGCTATGATACTGTCCATTCTCTTTGACATTCTTGTGAAACATTCCGTCATGTGTCATATAGCCTTCTTCATTCTTATCTCCTACTCGACGTAAATATTCCTCTTTGCTTTCAGAAAACTTGTCCGGATAGATGAATGAGTCACTACCTGTATTATATGGAGGATCGATATAAATCATCTTCACTTTACCGAAATAACTCTTCTGGAGGACTTTCAGCACCTCCATGTTTTCGCCCTCAATAAAGATATTTTGAGTATTATCAAAATCAACAGATTCCTCACGGCAGGGCACAAGAGTGGCCTTTGATGGTTGTTGCATCACTCTGAAAGCTTCGCTCTTCCCTGCCCAGTTCAACACATAGCGTTCATTAGTAAAATTTACATTTTCGCCTAATGCAACTTTCAACTTTTCCCAATCAATATACCCCTCATCAAATACTTCAGGCATAAGTAATCGCAAAGCTTCCAACCGTTCTTTTTGTGGAGTTTGAGAATTTCCATCCATATATTTAATATATAATTTATCCAATTTAACAAGCGAAGATAGCGATAAATCTTAATAAGGTTGACATTATCTTCTCATTATTTCGATTTTGACGATAGTTTATTTTAATCACCCGACTTCAGAGGCAATTACTCCTTGCATAGGTAAGCCTCCAAATGAAGGATTAAAACTTAGCTTGATCACCAGAAAGCCAGGCGAAATAATCCTTCCATTTTTTTGTTTTTCGCCAGTACAGTTCTACATAGCAGAGTTTCTCTGATTGATGGGTTCTGTCTGCTCTCTTATAATACTTAGCATATCTATTTAGCTGGCAGGTTCTAATTGTTATATTTTTATTTGCTGTTTAGAGGTCCCATTTATTTGGAGATAGGCGTTATAAACCAAACACTTCGCTTCATCTATTTCCTGTATATCCCTGTGGTGCCCGTTGGTAGTATCTGATTTATTTGTTGTATTTCTAATACTTGGTATTTCTGTTAATATTCACTTTCAAATCTCATCGAGTCGATAATTACTCCTGCACAAACGTACAAATCAGCATATTGAAAGCTGTCCTATCCCCCTTAATTTACATCCTTCTTTCTGTACATTGTCTTTAGTCTCATTTTTATTTTATATCTTTGCACCCGTTTAAACAAACGTTTGCAATGGATTACAAAGAAGTCATCGACAACATATACAACGAGGTAAAACCCTTTTTCGGGAAAGGCCGTGTCGCCGACTACATACCGGCGTTAGCTAACATTAACCCCAAACAATACGGGATTGCCATAGCCACTCTTGACGGCCAAATCGTTGGCACGGGAGATTACCAAACCAAATTTTCCATCCAAAGTATTTCGAAAGTATTCACGCTCGCCATGGTCGTTCGCCACATGGGGGGTGACCTGTGGAAATACGTGGGTCGGGAACCTTCCGGCACCCCATTCAACTCGCTGGTTCAATTGGAACACGAACAGGGTATCCCGCGCAACCCGTTTATCAACGCCGGGGCTCTCGTGGTTACGGATAAAGTGATGAACCTTTACCACCGACCCAAAGAAGCCATCCTGCAATTCGTGAGAAGCGTGGCCGGAAACGATGACATTTACTATGACAAAATGGTGGCCCAATCCGAATTTGAACACGCTAGCCGGAATCAAGCCTTGGGACATTTCATGAAAAGTTTCGGCAACATCGATAACGACGTGGACTCGCTGATCGACGTGTACTGCAATCAATGCAGCATCGCCATGACGTGCGAAGACCTCGCAAAATCATTCCTGTTCCTAGCCAACCACGGGACCAACCCACACAACAACGAGAATATTCTCACCGTAAGCCGTTCGAAACGTCTCAGCGCTCTTATGCTGACCTGCGGTTTCTATGACGAGTCCGGGGAGTTCGCTTTCCGCGTGGGAATGCCGGGAAAAAGCGGCGTGGGAGGAGGCGTGGTAGCCATCATCCCGGGCAAACTTAGCATTGCCGTGTGGAGCCCCGAGCTGAACGAACACGGGAATTCATACATGGGTATAGAAACTCTTGAACGTTTCACGACAAATATCGGAATTTCTATTTTTTAATAAGATCGCATTCCTCATGGATGTATCACTATATTGATTAACTTTGAAAAGTTATTCAATACGGACAATCATGCATTAAACCCAACGATCATGAGGAAAATTATCTTATTACAAATACTACTCGTACTCTTTGCCTGTCAAAAAGACAAAGCAATGGAAGGACAGGAAATACAAATCCCACTTGAATGTAACACCTCCGAGGGATTCTCCATAAACCACCTGCACCTGTTCGCCATTGATCGGGACAATCGTATTGCCCGCCACGAAACATTTACATCATCGGACATCCATAACAACACGTTTCATGCCCTTCTCCCATTGGGGCGGTACAGGTTAGCCCTCGTGGCCAACGCTCCCGAGGGAAACATGGTTATCCCCAAAACCGGAGAAGCACTTGAAAGCCTGTTCCTTTGCCTGCCACATAAAGAACATACGAATCCGGAAGCCAACGACATCTCCACGGCCTTGCAAAGTATCAGCATCACGGAAAATAAAAATACCCTCCCCTCGATCCGGCTCTTCCCGAGAACCGGGGTATTACAATTTTCTCTTCACGCGATTCCCGGTGAAATATCCAATCTAAACTTGGAGTTGTCTTTCGTCCCGTCCTCGGTCAGCTTCGCGGGATCGAACACCAACACATTTGGCACGATCACGAAACCCGTGGATCATCAAGGAAAAGCAATGATTCGAACCTTCCCGACCCAAAAAGGAGAAGCCACACTTTCTATCACCTACGATGAAGGAAACAAGTCAAAGCGAAGAATCATTCCTTTCTCCGCGGCTATCGACACGAATCAAATCATTCGCGTAGATTGCAACTTCCCGGAGCTAATTGAAGGCGGGATACAGGGGAACGGGAAAAACCTGCTCCGGAATGGAGATTTCGAAGAATGGAGTAACCCGGCACAAGAACCCGATAATTGGCACTTCTATAAAGACGGAAAGGACAGCGTTGCACTCAAGATCACGGGGCCCCAGGCTCATTCCGGTCAATCCGTTTACCTGCAAGGCAAAACTTACCTGTACCAAGATATAGAAATTGAAGCGGGTAAACGTTATGAAATAAAAATGCATGTAAACGCCCCTTCCACCTCTTTCCCGTGGAAATATTATTGTTATTGGCGTAAAACCAAAAGTACGGCACTCCCGGCAGAACACAACAAACCGATACAAGCCCCAAGTTACTTGAAACAAACGAATGGTTGGATCAACGTGTTCAACGGTAAATCATTCACCGCACCGGAAGGAGCAAAACTTCTACGGGTAGAAATTCGTACCTATGGCAAAGAAATCACACCCGACGAGGGAATATATATTGACGATTTCAGCGTAGAACTCGCGGAATGAAACTCATTCTCAACACAAAATCGCTGAATTCCTTTTTTGTTTTAAGGAGAAAAACTAAATTCGCGTTTCAAATTGTAATATAAATAAGATTCACATTATATGGGAAGAGCGTTCGAATACCGTAAAGCACGGAAGCTAAAGAGATGGGGCAACATGGCCCGTACGTTTACCAGAATAGGAAAAGAGATTGATATCGCCGTAAAAGCCGGAGGTCCGGACCCAGCGAATAATACTCGTTTACGTATACTTATCCAAAACGCCAAGGCAGAAAACATGCCGAAAGAAAACGTCGAAAGAGCTATCAAACGCGCCGTTTCAAAAGACACTTCCGACTACAAGGAGATCGTTTACGAGGGATATGGTCCTTTCGGTATCGCCATCGTGGTAGAAACCGCAACCGACAACAACACCCGTACCGTTGCCAATGTACGTCACTGCTTCAATAAATATGGCGGTTCTTTAGGAACAACCGGAAGCTTGGACTTCTTGTTCGACCGGAAATGCGTGTTCAAAATTAACCGTCCGGAGAATTTCGACCTGGAAGAATTCGAATTGGAAATGATTGATTACGGTGCCGACGAAATTTTCGAGGATGACGAGAACCACGTGATCATCTACGGTTCTTTCGAAGCGTTCGGAACAATCCAAAAATATTTGGAAGACAACCACTATGAAATGGTAAGTGGAGAATTCGAACGTATTCCTCTTGATACAAAAGAGTTAACCGACGAACAAAGAGAAACCGTGGACAAACTGCTGGAAAAATTGGAAGAAGATGATGACGTAACCAACGTTTATCACAACATTAAAGAATAATTTTCTTGCAGATTAAAAAATATTGTTGCATATTTGCACCCGCAAAACGGTTAAAACCGCTTGCAACAAGGAAGACTTCGTAGCTCAGCTGGTAGAGCAATTGACTCTTAATCAATGGGCCGTGGGTTCGAGTCCCACCGAGGTCACCGAAGATAAACCACTTACTTTCGTAAGTGGTTTTCTTTTTTGGGTAAAACCGGCTCACCTGAAAAAGTAGGTGGAGCAGCCCTGGTTTTTAGTAAAAAAAATAATATTTGTCACCATTTTGTCACATATATATTTGTAACTTTGTGTGACAAAATCAAAAATCGCAGTTTCTATGACTAATAAAAAACTATTCTCACTTTTCACAGTCATTTTTGTTTTCGTCACGACACTGAATGTTTCAGCCCAAAAAGACAAAAACGATGACGAAAACAATGGCAAAGGCAAAATCGAGGCAAAAATATGGTTTAAAGACGGACGCATCTACGAGGGCCTCATGCCAAAACACTGGCTCACATACAAACAGACATTCCTTAATCCGGGCCATAGTTTTCACATAGTTTCGCCTAACGACCCGTCGAAGACCGTCAAATGCGAGGCCGCAGACGTTGACTCTATTCTGATTACTGCGAGCACCCACGATGATTTTGCAGTGGGTGACTTTTATCTGCCTGTCGCTGGAATCTCATTCAAGAAAGGTAAATACAAAATGATACGCCGTGTCTACAACGGTCGCAACATCGACTTCTGCAAGATGCCTTATATCGGCAACTGTAAAGTCGGTATAATGAACTTAGACCAGCGCATCGAGATGTGGTGGATCAGGATGAAAACCGATGGCGAACTTTATATGTTTTACAGCAACCCGATTCAGGCAGGATGCCACAAGCCAGAGTTCTTTGCCAAAGATATCGCTGAGGATTTCAAGGAAATAAATCCTGCACTGAGCGAGGCTATAATGGAGCGTTTCTACCCAAAAGATAAAAAGGCCCGCAAGGAACTCGCCAAAGAAGTGTTGGACAATCCGCAGATCTTTGTCGGGTTTGTCGATGACTTCCTAACCAAGCATCCGTCGAAATGAGATTCGGACGGCTGATAACCGCATTTTTATCGTTTCTCGCCGTCGCCTGCTCAAGCGATGGCGAGGACATACCGCCCACTCCCGAGCCTGACACTATAATGCTCGATTCGAATCTTTTCACCGTCGATGCCAAGGGTGGCGACGCGCATATCACATTCAGAGCCAACAAGGACTGGACGATACGTTATGCCGACGACCGGCAAGCCGTATTCGGCACATTGGATGCCGAGAAAGGCGATGCCGACGACCATTGCCGCATCGTCTTTACCATGCACCCCAACACATCGACCGACAGACGCAATGTAGTCTTTAACCTCACAGCGGGGCATGCGGCGGCACAGGTCACGGTTTCCCAAGAGGGACTCGGCATTGAGTTGCCAACGGAAGAAGAGGTGCGCACTTACCTTATGCGTCTTTACAACGACAACGACGGTCCGAACTGGCGTTTCAATCACAACTGGGGTTCAAACCTGCCTATCAATCGTTGGAACGGAGTCCTTTATGAAAATGGGCGTCTCGATCTACGCCTCGGCGAATTAGGAGTCAAGGGTAAGGTAGACCTATCGGGCTGTAGGGCACTCGTGGAACTTCACGCCTCCAAGAACGAGATTACCGAAGTCGATCTATCCGATTGTTCGATGCTTGAAGAGGTCTATCTGATAAACAACAAAATTTCCAAAATCAAGGTCGACGGCTGTCTATCGCTCCGCAAACTCGATGTCGGTTACAACGAGATTGAGAACCTTTCCGTGGGATGGTGCACAACCCTCGACGTGCTTAGTTTCGAGTATAACCGATTGGAATCAATCGACCTCAGCCGTTGTGTGGAACTGCAGGAAATCGATTGTGCCGTCAACCAAATGAAAAGCCTCGTCATCCCTCACCGACAGAAACTGCGCAGTGTATTCTGCTACGAGAACTCCATCAAAGAACTTGATCTGAGCGGTGCCCCTTACCTTAGCATAATCAGTTGTTTCAATAACGACATGAAGAACCTCACGTTTGACAACAACGGACGCTTGTATATTTTTTGGTGTTTCGGCAACCGCATCGGTGGCGAAATCCCTGAATGGATGGACAAAATATCGCAATTCGAGCACGATGCGCGCTACGAATACCCTGACGACGGCTCTACGCCCTACATTGACGACGGTTCTGGCTGGTGGTATCCCGGCGAACCCGCCTCCGGCCACCATGCGAGATAAAAGCAGATCGCAGAGCTATAACATCCAATATCGACAAAAAATGGCCTTTTGTGTAGAGTTCGGCGGCATCCGACTAGTCGCTGAACAGATTCTTCTTCAAGGAGGAGACCATCTGATGTCATTGAAAGGCAACCAGCCTATACTCATGGATTTGACTGAGAGCATCTTCAATCGCACAGTCCCGATGTCGACCTACATAACCGAGGAAAAAAGTCACGGCAGGTTGGAAAAAAGGACCTGTTCCATTTTTGATACTGCACTTCTGGAACAGGAAGGCATGTATGAGCAATGGACCGGGCTGAAACGTATCATAAAGATGGACCGCGAGCATACACAAGACGATATCCGTTCGCACAAAAAAAACAGTGCTGTCAATTTATCGGCAATGCGCAAATATGCACTGGAAATGCTCAAGAAACAGGATGACAAACTAAGCCTTAAACGCTGACGCAAAAAATGCTCGTGGAATATCGACTATATCACCAAAGTCTTTAAAGATAGTTAAATCTCATGCGTCAGCCCTGAAGTAGAGTAACACTACAGACAATTTATTGAATAGATTATTGCTTTTTCACTCTTGTTTTCTCTTTCTTTTCTCTCTTTTTTCGTCCTTTCTCCTCAGCCTCCTTTATCATTTTTTCATTCCTTATTCTTACTTGGGGATGCAAATCCATGTATTCTTCAATTGTATCCGTTTCCACGTAAGGAGAAGGCAGAAAATCAGCTATCGAACATTTGAAAATTTTAGCGAGTTCATTCAGTTGATTCAAATTATATTTCGCCGTATATTTGGGATTCTCTGCACAAAACACGTAAGTAGGGCTTAATCTCAATTCCATACAGAGTTTTCTTTGGCTCATTTTCGCAGCTATTCTATATTCTTTAACTTTATTGATAACATAAAGTTCTATTTCCGTATTCTTAATCTTTCCTTTATTTTCCTGCTTTGTTGTCATTTCGAAAAAAAATTTAATTGATCAACCACGTTTTTGTCTATTCCGGAAATCGTAGATTCAATTAGAACATGCAGTTGAAAAATCGAATAGGAAAAGACAGCATTATTTCTTTATCTCATTTTTATATCAAACTTATTCTTTTATTCTGACTACCATTCCGGTTTCTGATCATATTTTTTTCTTTGTTTTGGATGCTTTTCCCAGTACTCTTCAATGCAATCTGTTTTTAGATATTGAGGAGGGAAAAGGCTGGCAATAGGCACATCAAAATATTTGGCAATTTCATTAATGTGGTTTAAATTATATTTTTCCTCTCGCTTTAATCTTTCTGCATGCCCAACAAAAGAACTATCTAATTTTAGCTCTAATGACAATTTTTCTTGACTCAGATTTGCAGCTTTTCTCAACTCTTTTACCTTATTAATCACGTATAGCTCGATCTCGGTTTTGGTTGTTCTGTTTTCAGTTTCTGTTGTTATCATTTTGAAAAAAATTAATAGTAAAGGAAAGATTTTTATTAAAACATTTGCAGGGGTTATTACCCTGTATTATCTTTGTACTATTAACATCGTGAAATTTCTTAATACTGACTACATTGTCATATAAGCTCAAGAGGTCATATAAAATCCTTGGAAATTGAATACATTTGATAGAACTATAAATTATAAACTAAATCAAGAAACTATGGAAAAATTATATTTGAAAAGGAGGTGTGTCAAAATTCCATATTCAACCTCCCTCCCCTCTTTCGGGGTACTCCCTCTATAAACAGAAGGAGGAGTTTTATGCGAAAAATGTGTTTTGACACACTATCAACGGATATTTGTTTACCGGAAGAAATACAGAAAGGATGTCCCCCAATGGGGCATAAACCGGAAAAATAAAAACGGGAGAGTATTCAAAGTTTCTCAAGCCACGAATACATCTTCCCGTCGCTAATTCAAATTAATTAACAATCAAAAGTATGAAAAAAAATCCACAAACGAAAGTGAGGCAAAAAAGAGTACTCGCATCAGTGAAAACGAAATCACCCCGAAGACGAAGGGAATGGGGACTTATCGTATTACCATTCTTGTGTTGTTTACCCCTGCTGTCGAATGCTCATTTTGCAAAGCATCACACGGGAATAAACGAACTTTCCAGATCAGAAAATCCAGGGAATGATACACCACAAGCAACCACCGTCATTCGGGGAGTCGTGAAAGACAAAGAGGGGACTCCTTTACCGGGGGTTACGATTTTGATAAAAGGTTCAACAGTCGGAGTATCCACGGATGTGAAAGGAGAATACGCAATGAACGTGGAGAAACGGGATTCCCTAATCCTGTCATTCTCGTTCGTGGGGATGAAGACGAAAGAGGTAAAATGGACCGGCCAACAAACATTGAATATCGTGCTGGAAGAAGATGTGAGCGAAGTTGAGGAAGTGGTGGTTATCGGGTACGGAACAACAACCAAAAAGGATTTGACAGGATCGGTGGCAAGTTTTGATTCTCGCATTATTGAAGAGTCAACGGCAACAAGCGTGGCTCACATGATGCAAGGACAAATTCCCGGACTGAGTATTTTAGCCGGAGACGGATCGCCCGGTAGTCCTGCACGGTTGGAAATTCGAGGAGTTCCTTCTTTAAGCGGGGCCACCTCTCCCCTAATCGTGGTTGATAACGTCCCCATGACAAGTGATTTCGACATCAACGAGTTGAATCCCGATGACATCCAAAGTATTGACATTTTAAAAGGAGCTTCTTCCGCGGCGATATACGGTTCGAGAGCCGCCGCCGGGGTCATCATGATTATGACGAAAGGAGGGAAACGTAATCAAAAACCGGTGATCAATTATAGCTATGATTACAGTATAACAAGCCTCGTTTCCGATGTAAACACGTTGACCACGGACGAGTTCAAAATGCTGGTCATGGAAGCCGTCCGCAATGGAGCAAAAGCAGAAGGATATGACGACATTACCCAATATTCCAAATACTCTACATTTGCCGCATCGGATTTCTTTGGAGAGGCAAATACCCCATGGATGAAATATATCATGCGGGATGGTTCCAAACAGCAACACAAAGTTTCCATTCGAGGGGGTGGAAGTTCATTCGGATATAACGCCTCTTTAGGTTACACGGATGAGTTGGGACAAGTAAAAGGGACAAATTACGAGAGATACACGTATGATATCGGTTTCAATGCAGATATCAACAAATGGATTAAAGCCTCCGTGAAAGTTTCCGGAACCCTGTCTGACCGGTTAAGCAATAGTGCAGGCATATCCTCTGCAGCAAAAGCCCGTCCTGATATAAAAGCTTACAATGACGACGGATCTCTATATTTACATTCATACCTTTATTCCGGACGTACCTATTATGTAGTGAATCCGATCATAGAAATGGAAGAAAACACCACGGAAAGCGAAGATCACAATGTAAGACTCACAGGGAATCTGGAGTTTCGAATTTTGCCCGAATTGACCTTGGTGACCCAATACACGTATCAAACTCGAAAAGGGGAACGCTACGCATACCAGTCCAGCCGTACACAGGCCGGCAGTGGCTACTGGGGAGACCAGAAAGGTTCCGGAAGAAAGACGCATAGTAAGACTGACAGTAAAGAATTTGAGGCTCGATTGTCATATGTAAAGAGCTTCGGAGAACAACACAAACTGACAGCCGTTCTGGCAGGGAACTACAATGATGAAGAGTCGGAATACTACTCCTTGTCGATGACCGATTTCCCGGACGACTACGTGCAGAATGCCATATGGCAAGGAGCTAACCCGTACAAGTACGGGGCGGTGTCTGGGAGTGCCAGCGGGTCGGTACTATTATCTTTCGTGGGAAGGATCGAGTATAAATTCATGGATCGCTATTTACTGACCGGGACAATACGTTCGGACGGTTCCTCCAAGTTCTCCCCGAAATACAGATGGGGAACTTTCCCGTCATTTGCCGCGGCGTGGATCGTTTCCGAAGAGAATTTCTTGAAAAATTCCCACTGGCTATCTTTCTTGAAAATCCGTGCCGGATGGGGAAAAACAGGTAATGGTTGGGTTGGTGAATACGGATGGAGAACCCTGTATTCTTCTACCGATTACCAGAATATGCCGGCAACAATACCGAGCCAAATCGGGAATAATGAATTAAAATGGGAGTCGACCCAACAATATGACCTAGGATTAGATTTCAGCTTTTTGAAGAACCAAAGAATAAGAGGTTCTTTAGGCTTCTACAAGAAAACCACGAAAGGTCTGTTATATCCTTTCACCATGGCTTTGAGCACCGGAATGGAGTCGACCAGCGTGAATTTCGCTAACATCGAGAACAAGGGGGTAGAGTTTGACATCTCTACCACAATCATCCAGAACAAAAATTGGAACTGGTCTCTCGGCTTCAATATCGGGAAAAACAAAAACAAAATTACCGGACTTGACGCAGAATATATCTCTTCCCCCGGACAAACCTACCTAAGCAACACGGTTATCCGAGAAGGAGAGTCGCTGGGATTGATCTACGGATTTGAAACGGACGGGGTGTTCCGTTCCCAAGCAGAAATTGATTACTATGAATCCCTAAACCCGGATTATCAATACCAAGAACAGTATTCTTACCGAAAGACCATTCCCGGAGACTTGAAGTTTGTTGATCAAGATGGTGACGGTCGAGTAAATAAAGTGTACGGGAACCATGAAGACAAAATCGTGCTAGGATGCTCCCGCCCCGATTTTGAAGGAGGATTCAACACCCGTTTAAGCTGGAAAGGGCTCACCCTAAGCGTGCAGGGGACATTCAGTTACGGGGCACAAAAAGCATGGACAGCAGAGGCCAACCAATTCTGTTTTGCCTCCACGGGAACGGCAAACGTGCTGGACGTTGCTCTGAAACGCTGGACTCCGGAAAATCCAACTAGCAATTACCCATGCGTGCGCTTGGATTTCTACAACAATGATTTCACCGACTTCTCGGTGTATAATGCCTCGTATCTCAAAATACAAAATGTAAACTTAGAGTACAGGTTTCCCAAACATATCGTGGAGAAAACAAAGATATTCGAAAATATCAGCATTTTCGCTTCCGCAAATAACGTATGTACTTTCACGTCTTACCCCGGCCCTTCGCCCGAATCGTGGAGCAGTGATGCCATTCGAGGAGCCTCAATCGACACGGAAGCTTATCCCAAGACCAGAACATTCAATTTCGGAGTGAAAGTAACCATTAAATGATTATAATTATGAACAAGATATTTTTATATAGCCTATTGTTTCTTCTTTCAATAACAGGATGTGACAGCATGTTCGATGACGAACTTCCCCCTCATGATCTGGTCGGGGAAAATGCGATCACGAACGAGACCTCCGCAGAAACAGCGTTAAATGGCATCTTCTCGAATTTACAGGGATACGGAACGATGAGCGCATATTACATCTGTGACAACGAGTACCGCACGGGACTGTTAAACGGAACTTACCGGGGTACATTCGAAACGGACGGTTTGTTAGGTTTCAAATTGACCGAAGAATATTCATACGTTGCCGATCCTTGGAAATTAGCTTACAAAATGGTAAACGCCGCGAATAATTTCATCTATTACGTGGAAAAATTATCCGAAAGCCTATTCGGAGAGAACCGGAAAACAGAAATGCTGGCAGAAGCCAAATTCGCCCGTGCGTTCGGACACGCATTCCTACTAAGGAAATACGGATACTTCTGGGATATAAACAGTCCTCTCGGCCCGATCATTCGTCTGGAACCTTCATCCATCTCGAATAATAGCATGGGACGTAGTTCCGTGAAAGAGAGTTATGAAAAAATATTCGAAGACCTGGATTACGCGATACAGTACGGTCCCCGTTTTTATTCCAAATACCGTTCCTGCGCGACAACTGCCAAAGCTTTTAAAGCAGATATCTTAATGAATCGAGGAGAAGAAGGAGACTACACGGAAGCAATACGATTGGCAAATGAAGTGATTGCCAGTGATGAATTCGGATTGGAAGACAAATATGAAGATATTTTTAACAAGGGGTACTCTTCAAAAGAATTGATGTTCACACGACACATCAAGACACCGCCTACAATGGATGATAACGTGGGTAGCTTGTTCAAGATGTTCGGTGGTGCAACCTATAAACCGACAGAGATGTATTTCGAAATTCTGACCCCAGACGATAAACGTTACGAAGCTACTTTCGATTCCGTGATGCTCGGTAACGGAACGGCAGCACGAAAAACACAGGTGTGGAAGAAACATTACGTCACATCCGGCGATTGCCCGATGTATTATATGCGCGTGGCCCAGATGTACTTGATCAAGGCTGAGGCAATGGCTCGCACGAATGCCACTATAAAGGACTGTCTGGACGTGCTGAATGTTCTACGCCTTCGTTCCGGTAACACGACTTTTGATGTAGCCGATTACAGTACCCTGTCAGACGTGCTGGAAGAGGTTTTCCGGGAGAACGTACGGGAAATCGGGATGGAAAACGGAGCTATATTCTATCTCTCCGTGAGATATACCGAAGGAAACCGCCGAAAATTAAAAGATATGAACCCGAATTTTGAGAATGACGACCAACTGTGTTTCCCCATTCCCAAAGCCGAATTGGAACATAATTTCGTAGTAGAGCAAAAACCTTTATAATACCAGACCATATGATGAAAATGAATATATTGAAAAACGGATTCCAAGCATTAATTATTGTATCATTGATGGCTGCCTGTTCACTCGGTGAGGTGCTGGAACCTTCCGATGGAGTGAATATGGCGTTAATGGAAACAGTCGACACCGTCGTCGCCATACCGGGAGACACGATAAGTTTCAAATTTATAGCGTCAACCAACGGGGCAACTTTACGTCGTATTGAAATCGTGGAAAAAAGCCATAATTTCAATGAATTGAAGGACTCCATCCGATTCGCATTAGTGGATGAAACACTGGAACTGACGGTGGACGAAGAGGGGTATTTATCTCGTCCCGTCTCGACTGTGATGATGATTTATCCCGTTATCGTACCTAACGACAAAGCCATCGTGGGAGAAGTACTTAGCATGACTTTCAAAGCGCATAATGACAAGGGGAAATCCGGAAGTATAAAATCCTCATTCAAGATCGTGAACTATATTCGAAACACGAGTTGGTTATGGCTGTACAAACTTGCCGGAAAAATACAAGGAAGTATGTTTTTTAATCCCGCAAAATACAAGGTCTATTCAAACAGCAGTTTCGGAACTCATAAAGATGAAATAGACGTGGCGGCTTACACGGCAAACGACGGGAAGCACTACTTCCTGAATCCGGCCGACAAGGAAACGCAAACCCTGTTCGTGACAGATGGCATGGAGTATGACGCCTCAACCATGAGAACTACAAAATTCATTTCATTGGATCATGTCAATTTTGACCTTGCCGGAGATACGGAGCTGGAACAGATGGACTTCTCGAAAGCCGTGAATAAAATCGAAGTGATCACCGGAAGCGTCGTCGGTTTCGAGAACCAAGATGGGCGACGGGGAATAATGAACGTGAAAATATCATCGTCCATCTACCCGACGATCCAATGCAAATTTCAAGCGGTAGCTAAAAAACAATAATGGTTTAAATGAAAAGAAGGGAAACTGTTTAACAAGTCTATTTTTAACGACTACCTCCCCTAACCCCTCCTTACACAGGAGGGGGAACCTCTTGGCAATCACCCCTCCCCCTATGCAAGAGGGAATTGGAGGGGGTAGTTTGTTGATGTCGGATAAGACCTGTTAGACAGTCTCTCTTTTTTGTACAATTCCCTTCAAATCTCGAAAAACTTCAACAGTTTATATAAACACCACTCGTACGTGTTCAAAATTCGTATAAACAGCCTGTTTTAAATCCGAAAATAGCCACAATCGATTGTCACACATGATAAAATTGTTTTTTATGCGATTTCTTGTCGATTAATCGACTTATTTGTGATATTTTATATAATTTTGTGACGATAATTGTTTCTCTTGCAAAGAGAGTTGTTTAAAAGTTTGATTTATGCATGTCGAAAGATATTGTATAATATTGATTTTCTTGCTGTTTTACACGAACATAGCACGTTCGCAAAAGCAACGCACGGAAATTAGCATTAATTTCCGCACGAACAGCATAGTGATTGATTCCACCTACTCTGATAACGCCGCCCGTATGCGGGGAATCATAACAACCCTGCAGAATATCAAGCAGGATAGTACGGTAAACATCGTTGAGGTTTCTTTCTGCGGGGCTGCCTCCCCGGAAGGCAGTTACGAGCTTAACCGCAAACTGGCACGAGGACGTCTCACGTCTCTCGAAAAATTTGTACGCCGAGATATCAACATACCCGACAGCATCATCACCCGAAACGACAGCTATATTCCTTGGGACTACTTGAAATCACAGGTAGAAAATTCAGACCTGCAAAACAAAGATGAGATAATCTTCATACTGGAAGAAGAGGCCCGATTAGTAGATTACCATCATACGGGGACGAACATTGACAACCGTATTGTCAAACTGAAACAACTGGATAACGGCAAAGTATGGCAACAGATGAACAAACTCTTTTTCGGGCAGATGCGGAACGCTTACGTGGTAATTATCACTTACAAAAAAAAGATGTCGCCCGTTCAAGAACCGGGGAACCTACCCGACACGACGATTGTCGAACCAGAACCGGTCGTTGATATCGTAGAAGTCGTGCCCGACACCGTAATGACAGTGGAACCCATCACTCCCGAAGCGGAGGAATGGACGCATCACCTGCATTTGAAAACCAACGCGCTTGGTTGGGGACTGGCTACCGCCAATGTTGCCGTCGAAGTGGACTTGGCAAAGCATTGGTCGTTCACGTTCCCCGTCTATTACTCGACATGGAACTATTTCAAATCCAGCATCAAATTTCGCACATTCGCTATTCAGCCGGAGTTCCGTTACTGGCTGTCGATGCATAACGACGGCCTCTTTGCCGGAGCACATCTCGGATTGATGTATTACAACTTCGCCATCAACGGCGATTACCGTTATCAAGACCATAACCGCAGAAGCCCTGCCATCGGTGGCGGTGTGAGCGTCGGTTATCGCCTGCCTATCAGCAGGAACAACCGCTGGCGGATGGAGTTCTCGCTCGGAGCCGGTGTGTATTCGCTACATTACGACAAATTCCACAACACCCCGCGCACGAAAGACGGACTGTTGGTGGAGAGCGTGAAGAAAACCTACTGGGGTATCGACCAGGCGGCGGTGTCGTTCTCGTACGCGTTTGATCTGAAAAGGAAAGGAGGCAGATAATGAGAAAATTGTTATACCATATATGGATGCCGTTGGTATTTCTGATTGCTTGTAACGTACACGAATGGCCCGACACACCCGAAAATGTTACGTTCCGTTTGAAGTTGAGCTATGAAAAAAACATGACCGTATGGGAACACCTATACGATGGCACGGGTGTAACCGAGCAGGGATTAGGCGACACGTACGACAACAGCCGGGAACTCGGCAAAATACGCTACATCATACGTGCCTATCCCGTTTCGGAAAAACAACGCGCCACGCGGGAATACTCGCGGGAGTTCGTGATCACAAAAGACATCACGGAGGGTTACGACCACGAGGTAATGCTTGACCTCACTCCGGGCGACTATCATATCATGGTATGGTCGGATTTATTGGAAGATGAAAATAAATACCCGCACCACGCTGCCGACGACTTTGCCGGCATCACGCTTCAAGGCGACCATGAGGGAAACAACGATTACCTTGACGGTTTTCGTGGAACAGGCCAAATCTCCTTGGTTGCAGATATCGCGGAAGATATTCCTAATACGCTTGAAATCCCGATGCAACGTCCGCTTGCCAAATTCGAGGTCATCACAAACGATCTCGCGGAATTCATCGAAAAAGAGGTTTCCCGTACCACAGCAAAAAGTAACGGTACGAAATCCGTACCGGAGAACCCGGCTTCGAGGGTGAATCTCGAAGACTATAGAATCGTGTTCCACTATGTCGGTTTCATGCCCGACACATACAGTATGTTCACGGACAAGCCGGTGGATTCCTCCACGGGGGTGACGTTCTCATCGGCTTTGAAGGTATTGAACAACAGGGAAGCTTCCCTGGGATTCGACTATGTATTCGTGAACGGCAAAGAATCAGCGGTAACCATACAGATCGGGATTCTCGATAAGGAAGGCACGCAACTCTCCCTTACCCAACCGATAGAGGTGCCGTTAAAAAGAAACCACCACACCATTCTGCGGGGTAAGTTTCTGATGTCGGAAGCCTCGGGAGGCGTGATCATCAATCCAGACTTCGACGGGGATTATAACTTGGTTTTTCCATAATAAAAATACTGACCATGGAAAAAGTAAAACACACGGGAAAGCGGGAACAACTCCAAGCTTTCATCCTGCAATTGACAAGAAATAACTTAATTTTTAATCAACAAAAAAATACAAACATGAGAAATTTATTATTAATGTTCGCGATGGTAGGCATGTTATTTGCGACATCGTGTTCGAATGACGATTTGGATACAGTCCAGTCCGGGGATGAGACCCAAGTGACATTCTCGCTCAGCCTTGAAAAGAAAATCGCAACCCGTGCCATTAGCGACGGTTCACAAACCGACAAGCTGGTGTATGCCGTGTTTGATGAAAACGGAAACCGTATTTCTACCATCCAAAAGGTTGAAAAAACAGACGTTATCTTTCCCGCGACAGAGACCCTGACTTTGGCCAAGGGACAAACCTACAAGGTTGCATTCTGGGCTCAGGATGCGGATTGCGAGGCTTATAGCGTAGATGACAACATGAATGTTACGGTAAGTTACGAGAACGCATTGAACAACGACGAGACCCGCGACGCATTCTTCAAGACCGAGACATTCACCGTCACCGGTTCCACTTCAATCCATGTCGAGTTGAAACGTCCTTTCGCACAGATCAATGTCGGCGTAACCGAGGAGGATTGGGTGGCCGCTGTTGCATCCGGCATCGAAATCAAAAACTCGAAAGTGGTAATCAAGGATGCTGCTACCAAGCTCAACCTGCTAACCGGTGCTGTAAGCGACCCCACCACGGTAGGGGTAACCTATGACCTCGCAACCATCCCGGCAGAAAACCTGATGGTCGATGTAGATAACGATGGGACGAAAGAAACCTACCACTGGCTTTCCATGAGTTATATACTTGTAAATGACGGAAGCGACGCAACTCCGTCTGTAGATGGAGCCACAAAAACCACGTTGGAAAACCTGGAGTTCACCTTCAAACCCGAATCAGGTAACGAGATTACCCTGAAAAACGGATTGACCAGCGTACCCGTGCAGCGCAACTGGAGAACCAATATTCTCGGCAAGCTCTTGACTAGCGATATTACCTTTAATATCTCCATCGACCCGATTTATGACGGCGATTACATCTATCCCGACGGAAGCGCACAGGAATTGGCCATGGCTGCTGCTTACGGCGGTACAGTTACTTTGCAGGAGGATGTCGATTTGCAAGAGCCGCTTAAAATCGCCGATGGCAAAAGCGTTGTAATCAATTTGAACGGGAAACGCATCACCCCCCCGACCGGAGCTGATCGCACCATACAAGTTTTCGATGGAGCTGAACTTGTAATTAACGGGGAAGGAACGATCGGTAGTCTTTCCAGCGAGGCTTTGGCAGTTTGTGTATTAGGCGGAAAACTTACGATTAACGGAGGTACTTACTACGGAGGTTCCGAATGCTCGTGCATATACTTGTTTAACTCGGCCAGATATGATGGTATTCAAAACAAAGGAAGTATAGAAATCAACGGAGGTACTTTCAAGGTAAACGCACCCTGGAACAACTTCTATTATGTACTGAACCAACAAAACGGGTCGGAAGGCACGATTACGGTCAAAGGTGGTACTTTCGAGAATTATGATCCGAGCAGGGGCGACGACCATGACCAACCGACAAATTTCGTAGCTGAAGGGTACAAGAGCCTTCAAAAGGGCGAAACGTATGTTGTCGTCCCGAATGAAGTGACGGATGTCGTAAGTTCCAACGAGGATCTTGACGCCGCAATAAGCAACACGGAGGGCGAGGCAATCATAGCATTGGGAAACAATGCAGAAATCTCGTTGAAAAGCGGTGCCGCCAATGGTAAGAGCAATGACTTCACTTTCATCGGTGATGGAACATCGACTTTCGATGTTATTTCGGATACTGAAACCGCCGAGGGTGGTCAACTGAATTATCAGCGTGGTTCTACTTTTACCTTCCAAAATTTGACCATCAAAGCCGGCGAAGGCGCTTTCGATGGTATCGTGTGTGACGAACTGACCTATTATAACTGCACCATCACGGGCAAACTCACTCTCTACGGCAAAGCAACCTTTATCAACTGCACCTTTGAAAATGATATGGCCGACCAATATTCCATCTGGACATGGGGCGGCACGGAGGTGAAGTTTGAAGGCTGCACGTTCAACACGAATGGCAAGGCTATTCTGCTGTACGGTAAGGGGCCGACCGATCTGATCGTTTCCAACTGTACTTTCAATGATCGCAACAATGGTTCTGCCGGGAAAGCCGCTATCGAGATAGGTAACGACTACAACGCAACTTACTCCCTCACCACCACAAACTGCACGGTAAACGGTTTTGCTGATGGTAAAAACACCGGTAGTAAATTGTGGGCAAACAAGAACAGTATGAATGCAGAACACCTGTCCGTTACCATTGACGGGGAAAAAGTTTTGTAAGTCATGTATTCGAGTTGTTGAATAAGCACACTTATCAGCAATCAATTTATTTATATAACAAAAAATAAAATGATTAAGAAATTCTTTACGTTTATGATGGCGGCAGGTGTACTGCTTGCAACATCGTGTTCGCATGACGATTTGGATACAGTTCAGTCCGGGAATGAGGCCCAAGTGACATTCTCGCTTAGCCTTGAAGGGGGAATCGCTACTCGTGCCATCAGCGACGGTTCACAAGCTGACAAGCTGGTGTATGCCGTGTTTGATGAAAACGGAGGGCGAATTTCTACCATCCAAAAGATTGAAAGAACAGACGTTACCTTTCCCGCCACAGAGACCTTGACTTTGGCCAAGGGGCAAACTTACAAGATTGCATTCTGGGCTCAAGATGCGGATTGCGAAGCGTATACCATAGATGATAACATGAATGTTACGGTAAGTTACGAGAACGCATCGAACAACGACGAGACCCGCGATGCATTCTTCAAGACCGAGACATTCACCGTCACCGGTTCCACTTCAATTCATGTCGAGTTGAAACGTCCTTTCGCACAGATCAATGTCGGCGTGACCGAGGAGGATTGGGAAGCCGCTGTCGCTTCGGGCGTTACGATCAAGAACTCTTCCGTAGTTATCAAGAATGCAGCAACATCTATAAACCTACTTACGGGTGCGGTAAGCGGGTCTGAAGTAGTTACGCATAGCCTTAACACAATCCCGACCGAAGATTTGAAAGTCGATGTGAACGGAGACGGAACCATCGGGAACGATGAAACCTACACGTGGCTTTCCATGAGCTACATTCTGGTAAACGATGGCGGCGAAGACAATGCTTCTGTAGATGGTGCTCAAAAAGCCACTTTGGAAAGTTTGGAGTTCACATTCCAACCCGAATCAGGTAACGAGATTACCTTGAAAAGCGGTTTGACCAACGTACCCGTGCAGCGCAACTGGAGAACCAATATCCTCGGTAAACTCTTGACCAGTGATATTATCTTTAATATCTCCATCGACCCGATTTATGACGGCGATTACATCTATCCCGACGGAAGCGCACAGGAACTGGCCATGGCTGCTGCTTACGGCGGTACAATTACCTTGCAGGAAAATGTCGTTTTGCAAGAGCCGCTTAAAATCGCCGCCGGCAAAAGCGTTGTAATCAATTTGAACGGGAAACGCATCACCCCCCCGACCGGAGCAGATCGCACCATACAAGTTTTCGATGGAGCTGAACTTGTCATTAACGGGGAAGGAACGATCGGTAGTCTTTCCGGTGGAGCTTTGGCTGTTTGTGTATTGGGCGGGAAACTTACGATTAATGGCGGTACTTACAATGGAGGTTCCGAGTGTTCGTGCATATACTTGTTCAACTCGGCCCAAAATGGAGTTCAGAACAAAGGAAGTATAGAAATCAACGGAGGTACTTTCAAGGTAAAAGCTCCCTGGAACAACTTCTATTATGTACTGAACCAACAGAATGGGGCGGAAGGCACGATTACGGTCAAGGGTGGTACTTTCGAGAATTATGACCCGAGCAAGGGTGACGACCATGACCAACCGACCAATTTCGTGGCCGAGGGGTACGCTTCAGTAAAAACAAAAAATACAACACCGTATGGCACTTATCAGGTAGTTAAAATTGCGGAAAATGCGGACGAAGCGAAAGCTGCTATCGGTAAGCCCAACGGAATCGTAGTCGTAGCTTCGAATATGACGGCCAGTTCATGGAGTATTGCTAAAGGTTCATCAAAGTTGATTCTCAATAACAATGCTGTATTGAGCGGAGATACCAAATCTCCACAAAGTATCCTTCTTGGTCCCAACAAAACATTGACAATAGACGGAGAGGGAACTATTGTAGGTCCAAAATATGATAAACCGACAGGCAATAGAGCTACATTATGGCTCAATGGAGGGAGTGTTGCCATCAACGGAAATGTTTTCGTCAAAAACGGAGGTGGAAACCCAGGCAATACTGTAGATGCGGGGATAATGGTATTTAAAGGGAAAGTAAATATTTATAGCGGTTACTTTTACGCAGCAAATGATGCAACCGGAGCCCCTAATCCCTGTATCCATCTTGCCGGCGACAGCTATAACGGAACATGTGTCCTCAATGTTTACGGAGGAGTTTTCGAATCGGAAACAGAAACGAACAACTACCTCATAAATGTGCAAGATAGTAAATCTGCTGCAACTTGGAATAAAATTGCAATCTATGGCGGAATTTTTGTTGGTTTCAATCCAGCGAATGGCGATTCGGGTACGAACATCTCAACTTTTGTTGCCGATGGGTATGAATCTGTACAAACGACCTACAACGGCAAAACCGCTTGGGAAGTTAAGAAAATAGGAGAATAATCCTATTATTCCGAAACACTATAAATGGGCAGCCCTTGAAAGACAAAAGGGCTGCCTATTTTTTAACTACCGAAATGACCAGCATTTTATTCTTCTTTCCGCATCCTCACCACGTCTGATATGTCCCTCGGTGGTCAGTTCCTCCTCTCCAGGACTAATGCGTCGGCTTTCTCTTTATCGGAAGTTTCGGGAAAAGCTTTCTAAAACGTACTAAATAAGTTGTGACATTACTTCCCGCAACAATAATCGTCACGGCAAAAACAATCATCATGATTCCACATCCCACTCTCACGGTCAACGACTCCCCAAAGACAGTCACCCCGAAAAATACCGCTGTCAAGGGCTCCAAAGCCCCTAAAATAGCTGTCGGGGTAGAACCGATATACTGGATGGCTTGAGTAGTACAAAGAAACGATATGGCTGTCGGAAACACGGCCAAGGCAAGCAGATTTCCCCACAGATACCACGTATCGACCACGTGTAAGTTGGCCCCGAAATCAACACGGACTAGGAACAAAGAGAATCCGAACACTAAAACATAGAATGTCAGTTTCAGTGTCGCGATCTCCCGCAACAAGGGTCGATTGGCTGCAACAATATAAATAGCATACGACAAAGCAGAAACAATAACCAGAAGAACTCCGAGCAAGCTCAACGTCGATCCGTCCTCCCCTTTATAAAGCAAGGCAATCCCTCCCAAGGCCAAAATAATACACAAAATCGTTTGTAACGTCAACTTCTCTTTAAAAAGAAAGGCCATGATCAACGCCACCATGATCGGGTAAACAAACAACAACGTCGATGCGATACCAGCCGCCATGTAATTATAGCTCTGGAACAAGGTAAGAGACGAAAGAGCCATCAGCAATCCCATAATAATTAACGGGAATACCTCTTTTCGCTTCAACTTGAAATCTCTTCCCCGCAACTTAATCATCGCCCCCAACACCGGGATAGCAAACAAATATCTGAAAAAAAGAACTGACTCCGGATTCATCCCCGCCTCGTACAGAGGAAGAGCAAACAAGGGATTCATCCCATAGGTTGCTGCCGCAATAACCCCTAACGCGTATCCTTTAGCTTTTACATTCATAACTGCAAATAATTACATTAAATTGGCGACAAAGATAGAATTTTGTTTATCATTATGAACCTCCATCTCGACAAATTATTTTCTCTTTAAATGCAACATTGCAAGACTTTAAGACAAATATAGATACTTTTAACAAAAAAGTATTATCTTTAGACTCAAAACCTCAAACCACATACAAAATGAAAAAACTATTCTCCACGCTTACCTGTTGTTTAATCTGTTCTACAGCTTTCATGCAAGTGAAACCGGAATGGCAAGACGAGTCCATACCCTTCATTGGGAAAGAATATCCCCGGACAGCATTCATGACCTATAGTGAAGCGGATAAAGCCCGGAGCAACGACTTCAACACATCATTCGATTACCAATCGCTCAATGGGAAATGGAAATTCAACTGGGTTCCCTCCTACAAAAAGCGTCCGGTAGACTTCTACAAAACAGATTTTGACGATTCTGCGTGGGGAGAAATCGACATCCCAGCAAACTGGGAACTAAACGGTTACGGCGATGCTCTCTACACGAATCATCCTTACGAATTCTGTCCTCGTAACCCGCAACCACCTCTTCTGCCGGAAGAAAATCCCGTGGGATCTTATCGGAAATATATCGAAATTCCCGAACAGTGGAACGGGAAAGAAATATTCCTACACATCGGTGCGGTAAAATCAGGATGCTACCTGTACGTGAACGGCACCAAGGTGGGGTACAGCGAGGATTCCAAGGACGCCGTAGAATACAACATTACCCGCTATCTAAAACCGGGACTCAACCTCATTGCCCTTGAGGTATACAGATGGTCAACGGGAAGCTACCTGGAATGCCAGGACTTCTGGAGAATTAGCGGAATCGAACGGGACGTTTACTTGTTCGCCCAATCCCCCGTGCATCTTCGAGATTTCTCGATCCGTCAAGATCTGGACAGCACGTACAAGAACGGCCTTTTCGAACTAGATTTATTCATGGCAAACGCCAATCCCCGGCAACCGGGACAGGTCACCGTGTCTTATCAACTGGAAAACACCTCGGGAACGCGAGTGGCAGAAGGGAGGCAGACGATCAAAATAGATTCTGCCACAACGGTGCATTTCGAGGCAAAAATTCCACAAGTCATCCCGTGGACAGCAGAGACCCCCAACCTATACCAATTATTTATCCGGATCGAACAACCGGGGAAAAATACGGAAGTCATCCCCTTCCGGGTTGGTTTCCGGAAACTGGAGATTCGGGGCAATCAATTCCTGGTAAACGGTCGTGCCATACTAATCAAGGGCGTGAACTACCACGAACACAACGAACACACGGGTCACGTTCTCAGCGAAGCGGACATGCGCAAGGACTTCGAAATCATGAAACGTCACAATATTAACGCCATACGCTGCTGTCACTATCCCCAACAACGACGCTTTTACGAACTTTGTGATGAATACGGATTTTACGTTTGCAACGAGGCGAACATCGAGTCTCACGGCATGGGATACGATCTTCGCAAGGGAAAAACGTTAGGAAATAATCCGAACTGGCTGAACGCCCACATGGATCGGACCATGAACATGTACGAAACCGGGAAAAATTATCCCTGTATCACCTTCTGGTCCCTAGGGAATGAAGCCGGGAACGGGTATAATTTTTACATGACCTATAACTGGCTAAAATCCAAGGACACCACACGTCCCGTACAGTACGAGAGAGCCCTGCTCGAATGGAACACGGACATCTACTGTCCGCAATACCCGGGCGCAAGCACGCTGGAAAAATGGGGTAACTCGCCAACAGACCGTCCTTACATCATGTCTGAATACGCCCATGCCATGGGAAACAGCACCGGAAACTTCATGGACCTCTGGGAGGCAATCTATCGCTACCCCAATTTACAAGGTGGGTTCATCTGGGATTGGATTGATCAAGGCATCCTCGTGCAAGACGAAGAAGGAACCCCGTTCTGGGCTTACGGTGGAGATTTTGGAGAAAACTCCCCGTCTGACGGAAACTTTTTGTGCAACGGAGTGGTTGGCCCCGACCGGGAACCGCATCCCGGTTTAACCGAGATAAAAAAAGCCTACCAGTACGTGTGGTTTCAGCCCGTTGACCTGAGAAAAGGAATCATCCGGGTAGAAAATCGATACGATTTCACGAACTTGAATCAATACACGATCGAGTACACGATACAGGCAAACACGGAAACCGTGCAGTCCGGCACCCTTTCCACGCAACATCTTGCCCCCGGGGCAAACAAACAACTCGCGATTCCACTCCGGAACGTAAAGAACAAACCCGGAACGGAGTATTTTCTAAACCTCTATGTAAAATCCAAACAAGCGAGTCTTTCCGTTCCTGCCGGCTACATCGTGGCCTCGGAACAATTCAGATTACCAGATTACACCCCGGCTCCCGTGTTCCGCTACCCCTTCCCGGAAAAGGCTCTGAACATCGAAGAGAACGGACCGGACATTCATATATCCGGCTCGAACATCGACTTCGTATTCAACAAACAAAAAGGATACGTAACATCCTACCGGGCCAATGGCGTTCAATACATTGCCGAAGATTTCGGGTTTCAACCCAACTTCTGGAGAGGCCCCACGGATAACGATTATGGCAACGGAATGCCGAGTCGTCTGCAAAGCTGGAAACAGTCAAGCAAGAATTTCAAGATTGCCGGAATCAAGACCTCTAATGCCACAACAAACACGAACCTGACCATCACGTACAGACTTCAAGAAACCAACAGCAGATACCACATATCCTACACCTTATACCCATCAGGCATGATCCGCGTAACCTGTCACCTAGAAACCCGACCGGATGCACCCGAGCTTCCTCGAATCGGGGTACGTTTCAGAGCTCCCGCAAACGTGAATCAACTGGAGTATTTCGGACGGGGACCCGAGGAAAACTATTGTGACCGGAATAACGGAACACTCGTCGGGCACTACAAAAGTACGGCCGAACAACAATACGTGCCATATGTACGTCCACAGGAAAACGGCCACAAAACAGAAACCCGTTGGCTGGCTCTCACGGATAAAAACGGAAAGGGACTCCTGTTCATTGCCGACTCGAACTTCATGGAATTCAACGTGTCCCGAAACCCAATAGAAGACTTCGACTCCGAAGGATCCAATCGCCCATACCAATGGCAGAATTTCACGAAAGACGAATCCCACGACCCGCTTGTAGCGAAAAACCGGAAACCCAAACAAACACATATCAACGACATCCATCCCCGCAATTTCGTGGAAGTATGCTTGGATCATCGCATGATGGGAGTTGCCGGAGATAATGCCTGGGGATCTCAACCCTATCCCCAATACAAGCTCCCGACAAACAAGGATTACCACTGGAGTTTCACCATCCTGCCAATCAAAAACAACATGGAAATCAACTCTTACTTGAATTACCAATATTTACCATAAAAAGACGTCACAAAGTCCTCATCGACAACCTTCCAACTTGCCAAAGATGAGGACTTTTGCCCTTTTTACAAACTCTTTTGGTTTCGCCTCATCCATAAAAACCAATAAAATTGATTTCTCAATTTATTCTTCAAAAAAAGAATTGTCTCCTTTCTATTAACACGTACAACATGCATGTCAATAGATAACAATTCCGCAATTTCGCTATCACTCTTACCCGACACATACAACGCAAATATCTCTTGGCTAAGTTCAGGTAATTCCTTTATAGCTGAATTCAACTCCTCGTATATTTCTTCCCGTATCAAAATAAACGTCCTTCCTTTCTCTTCTTCTAATTGTCTATAAAATATCTATGTTATCCTATATCGGATAAATTGCAAATATAGAATATTCTATTTAAGTTTCAAAACGCAAGAAATTCCGGAAAATACAAAAAGTCATGAGATAAGGCCATCTACAAGGACAACAATATAATCTAATACAAAATTAGACAAGAGCCGATCGAACAATCATCTATTTAAAATAACATGAGTTCGATATAAGGATTAAATTATTTTTGGAATTTATATACAAGTTTATAGTCCATGAACTCCCTCCCCCTTTCGAGGACTCCCTCTACAAACAGCGGGAGAGTTGAATTACTCACCATCTTCGAGAAGAAGTACCAACTCTCCCCCTGTGTAAGAGGGAGTTGGAGGGGGTAGGACGGAGGAGTTTGAGTATAAAAACAAAGCTTGCTATTTGCTATTGTAAAATGGTATATAATTACCTTATTTTTTTTGAGTAGTAACAAGCATAGAGATAAAAGCATTCGGCATGTATTGTAACATTTCATGCTATATAGATATCCTATTAGAACAACACAACTATAACAAATCATAATCACTAGCAGATCTCTACCGTATATAAAATTTTTAGTAAGCTATTAAAATGCTATTAAAACGCTATTCTGTATAGCGTTTTAATAGGGTTCTAATAGCGCTTTAATAGCGCTTTACACGGTTGTGATCCAGATGTAATCATATTTCAATCCTGATCCCGAGTATTAAATCGAACTATATACCGGATTATTTTCCCAGGACTATCTCTTCTAATTCTTTACAAATCCTTGTGTGGGCGCTCTTCTTATTTTATACTGTTTATATCGAACTCACTTTAAACTTATGTCAGTACCTACAAAATCGAGAGATTTGTCTCGCCACACGATCGAAGAAAAAATAGAAGGTGCTTTATATCACTCCTACAAAAAGAAAACAAGAATAGGAATCGGAGCCATATTTAGCGACTGACTATTTTGTAAGTTACAAAATAGTCAGTCGCATTATTTTCATTTAAACCAATCCCGTTTCAACCATGCTTCAAACAATGGATCCTGAAAGGTGATTTCATTACCCTGCACATCAATCACTTCCCGTTCCATAAGAGCTTGCTTTATTCTAGCCACATTTCCGGAAGTACCGATCCGATAAGTCTGTAATGTTTGTTTTGAACTCAATTGTTTCTCCCCCGCTATTAATGCCTTCAAAAAACCAAGTTGGGCATTACTAAACGTTTCCATACTATTCAGAAAAAGTAAGCTCAACTGATCAATCAATCCATTATACGCCTCCTTGACGATAGACGGCACTACAAACTTTTCTGTTCTAAGCCACACTTGTTGAGCCAATTGCTGCACATAATAGGGATGTTTATCAACCAATTCCACCAATAACTGAATTTCATCCCGTTCAATAACCTTGTCTGTCATCTGGAATTTTTGCCGGATGAACGGGATCCATTCTTCCGTTTCTATTTTTTGAAGAAACATTAAGTCCCCAAACTTATAAAAGGGCATAGAAACATTCGCAAATACATCCATCAGCATGTGCCTCTTGCTACCGAACAAACAATAAGCGACACGGGTATGCCGCTGCCAATGTGCTCTCAACTTCTTTTGAAACGCCAAAGAATCCCCGAAATTAGCCACATTTTGAAATTCATCGATACAAATAATTAAACGAATATTTTTAGATACAGCTAAAGCCTCTGCCAAGTCTAAAATATCATCTGGATTACGTTTCAATTCCTCCAAACCAATTCCAAAGGACAATTCACTCTCCACATCTGCCGTAAAAGAAATTCGGGGAATCAAACGGGCAAGGAAGTTTTTGGCATTTACTGC
Source organism: Butyricimonas faecalis (assembly GCF_003991565.1). Taxonomy (NCBI): domain Bacteria; kingdom Pseudomonadati; phylum Bacteroidota; class Bacteroidia; order Bacteroidales; family Odoribacteraceae; genus Butyricimonas; species Butyricimonas faecalis. The sequence goes on from NZ_CP032819.1 coordinate 3,003,694, forward strand.
TATTTCTTCCCATTTAGAAGACACGGCAGTTAAAACCTCTTTCGCTAGTAACGTATAAAATCCTTCCTCCTCTCTCACGTTGAAAAGGTCAATCATGCATAATTTCACATTCTCTTCGGACATTAGAAGTTGTTTAGCCGCATGTGTCACTAGTGACGATTTTCCCCAACGACGAGGGGATATAATAATCGTGTTGGTCAAACTACTGAAATTCTGCAACAACCGTTCGGTTTCCACTCGTCGATCAGTGAAATTTTGATCTGTTGCTATTTTTCCAAAAACAAAAGGCGTTTCCATATTTCTTTATTCGTTTATTCTAGAACAAATATAACTGATTATTTTGTAACTTACAAAATAGTCAGTTCATAACGAATAATTTAATACATCATATCATCTTGGTTTTGTCGTAATATCAATTCCCCATCACCTCTTCGATAATTCCAATAATTTCCGTGTTATCAGATATCCCGCTGAATTTTTCTGCTCCGACACCAATTGCATAGACAGGAACCGCTCCGGCAGAGTGACCGCCACTAGCCCACTGGATCATAGCTTTACGGTTGAGAATTTTCACTGCCAACACGGCAAGGGGATCGACTAACGCATGTTCGTTTCGTACAAGTTGATTACGATCCGAACGGATTATTTTCATACATTCCGATTCCAGAAGTTGTTCCTCTGCCGGGGATAACATAACTGTTGCTCCAAAGCCACATTCCTGCTTGAATAATTCCTGCAAATCGGGGTAAGTTAAATTCTTCCCTTTACTCTTTTTCAATTGCTTCAATTTTTGAGTCAGACCGATAATGGAACTTTTCTGATTTGCCAATAGTTTCAAATTTAACTCGTAAGGACCGTTACCCAGCGACAATCCTCCGGTTTCATGGTCAGCAGTCACGATAATCAATGTTTCATTCGGGTGAGCCTTGTAAAAATCAAGGGCGACTTGAATTGTTTCTGAAAAATCGACAACTTCCCGAAAAGCAGCCGCACCGTCATTCGCATGGCAAAGCCAGTCGATAACGCCACCTTCCACCATCAGAAAGAAGCCTGTCTCGTTGCGTGTGGACAAGAATTGAATTGCTTTTTCGGTAATATTCGCAAGAGTCAGATCTCCCTCCTTCCGGTCGATTGCCGCGGGCAAACTCGACGGATTGACACAATCCTTCGGTTGCACGTAAACGACTTTCCCTGCCCCGGCAGACAATGCCTGAAAATCCTGTCGATGATCGATAATCATGTACCCCGAATCACGCAACAGGGAATAGAGATCTATCGCCGAAGAATCATGAGGAGAAAAGACTTGTTTCCATCCCGCTCCCCCGTAAAAGTCGAATCCGGCTTTAGCGGCATCTGTTCCGATCTCGTAATACATCTGCCGATCCGGTTGATGCGCGTAAAAAACAGCGGGTGTTGCATGATTGATGGCAACACTCGTGGTGACGCCCACTGCCTTTCCGGCTTGCTTTGCTTTACAGGCAATACTGTACAAAACACTACTATCCTGCCTCATCCCGATGCGCCCGTTTTGTGTTTTTGTTCCGGTGGCCAACGCGGTTCCGGCAGCAGCCGAACAAGTCACGGCATTCGTAGCGGAATAGGTTGTCATATAATTACGAACCGGGAATGAAGTGAACGAAAGCGATTTCGTCCCGATGCGCCCTTCTAATTCTGCCAAATACATCTCCGTCCCGATCACTTGATTAACCCCCATCCCGTCACCAATAAAATAAAACACGTATTTCGCTTTAGCCTGCTCTGTTTTACCCGCACAACCCAATAAAACAATAGAGCAAATTACACTCAGAATGATAAATCTTACATATCTCATGTTACCGAGGAATGTTTAAATTAAAAACTAAAAGATAAAAAAATCCCGAAGACCGACGAGTAACTAAGCGATGGTATGTCAAAACTCTATATTCCAACTCCTTCCCCCTTCGGGGTACACCCTCTATAAACAGAGGGAGAGTTGAATTACTCTCCGTCTTCGGGAATGAATAATAACTTTTACAAACTTATTTTCTCCCCAACATCTGTTGCACAGCGAACAACATAGCCTCGTAATGCGGTTTATCGGCCGCGTTTGCCGAAGCTACCCGACGTTGTAACAAGGAAGCAATTTTAGTCGCCGTTTCGTAATAGTAGGTAGCGGATTCATCAATAGCCGTCGAGCGAACCCAATTCTGCCACCCGTAGCCATACCCGAAACTGGTTTGTTTCATCAACTCAACCAGATAAGCCTTTCCTTCCCGTTGTTCAACCTCTTTCAGATCCCGGGCATATTTGTCGATCATGCCGCTTTCGTCCAACCCGTACAGGCAAATTTCCTCAATCGTGGGAGCGTAAGCAACCTCTGCCGAGATATTGGCAGTACTCACCAACCCGAGTTTATTTCCCCCGATAGAAGACACGGAGCGGGCCATCATGTCCAACAATGCTTTTTGCATAATCTTATCGCCATGGGTAAGCTTCCGGTTGCGGATAGCCGCATCCCATGCCCCGGTATAGAAATCATCGAAAAATTCACGCAAGGTATAAGGATTTTTCTCTGCCAGATAAGACGATAACGTCACGTTCATGTATATTTTCGTCAGGATTCCGGCAACAGAAGCATTCAACTCGGAAGAAGCTTTCGTGTTCAATTTGAATTTCGAGCAAACCTCACGATTATCCAACCAATCGTTATCCTGCAATTGTTTCATCACCCATTTCATGGCAGCTTTCTGTTTCTCGCGAGGCACGGAACGGAAACGTTTATCCACACTGCCATCCTTGGCTTCCGTCAAATAAATACCCCCGATACAATACACCACGTTTTGCAAATAGCGACCGTATTGCTTTACAATCTGGTTGTAAAGTTCCTGCCGATGTTCAGCCGACTCGTCATCCTGTATCCAGTTGTTCAGGTTCTTGAGGATATATTTCAAGTTTTTGATCCCGTAGTCACCTGCTTTGATCGGGTCGTCGCCCAAATCTTCTTCCAAGGCACTCGGATCATACCGGCTGGACATTTGTTGTTTCCCGTAGCGGAACAAAGGATCGCCGGCTTTCTCATCCACCCAGGACTCCAAGATCTTAGCCTCATCGAAAATAGTTCCGGCATCCGGCACGGGCGTGTATAGCCAACGAATAGCATACTCGTCATATATTCCCAAATCGGGAGGCGTCAACTTCACCCCTTTGTCTCCCGGTTGAGCCACGTAATTGAAACGCGCGTAATCCATGATCGAGGGAGTTGTTCCATATTTTTGCGTAAACGAGGCAGAACGTAACGAATCCACCGGATAGGCAGCAGAAGCAGCCATATTATGCATCAATCCCAGGCAATGTCCCATCTCGTGAGCCAGCACGTAAGCCATCGATTCCTCCAACACATCTTTCGGTAGCTTCTTGTTTCTCACCCGGGGATCGATTTGTGCCGTCTGCACGAAACGCCAATAGTTCAACATTTTCACGATATCATTGTAAACCAAAATGGAAGCATTCAGAATCTCCCCCGTCATCGGATCTACCCAAGAGGGACCCATCGCGTTCTGCGTACTGGAAGGCACGTAACGGATACACGAATATTTCAGGTTATCCGGATCAAAGTTCGGATCATTTGTCGGGAAATCCAACACCTGCACCACATTTTTGAAACCGATCTTCTCGAAAGCTTTGTTCCATCTCATCACACCCGTCCGGATCGGTTGTTTCCATTCCTCCGGGAACAAATTATCCAAATAAAACACGATCGGTTTCACGGGCTCTACCAACTCTCCCCGCTTGTAGGCTTCCATGTCTTTCGGTTCCAAACGCCAACGGTGTGCCAGGGAATAACGTTGCAACTGGTCGGCATCATTCGCAATATATTGTTTGTTCGTCAAGAAAATACCGATACGGGAATCCGAGATACGCGGACGCATCCGGTCTTCCGGCAAAAGCAATAATGTACGGGTAACTTTGATTGACACGGGACGATTCTCGTAAAGGATCGTGTTCAGGTACTTGGCACTCACGTTGTACGAGAGGGATGATTTTATAGAAACATTGTCCTCGAATGCTTTAATGCCATCTATCGCGGACAAAGATTTATTAATCGAGTTCCGGAAAGCTAGCGGGAAAGCCTCATCCACCATGGGAGTAACAGCCGCATCTCCACCCGTGAACAAAGCCGTCATCTCGAAAACCACCGCCGAACTGTCCGGGGTATAAGCCAACACTTTGTATCCCTCGATGATCGGGTTTACAAAATTCTGGTCTATCACCCGTTGCAGGCGGTCATTGTTCTTATCGTAGCTCACGTAAGAATTCACCTTACGCATGTGCACCATGCTATCCGCCAAGGTGAAGCAGATGTGCATCGGTTCTTTCGCCTTGTAACCGTTCGTGGATACCGAGTTATCACTGGTTTGCGTGGTAGTGGAAGCCAGTAACATATCCCTTCCCATCACGGCAAGCGGCATCTCGAAATACAGTTTTCCGTCCACCTTGTGAAGCGTCATAAAACCACCCTTAGCTATCTCGTGCGATTTCCCCTTGAACAATTTCTCGTATTTACTCAACTTCTTCACGGGCGGCTTTGCCACCGTTTCCTCTTTCTTTGTCGTCTTTTTCTTCCTTTCTGAAGCATCAACTGTCAGAAAACAAGCATTCACCATAAATACAGCGATCAACAATACAATCCAATTTTTCATATCATGTCTTATTATATTCATACTATTTTCTTTCCATCAATAATTTCTCTGCCATCAACAGCATGGCCCGGTAATGGGGACGATCGACCTCTGGAGCCGTCAATACTTTCTTTTGTAACATATCCCGACATTCCCGCACCATTTTATAAAAATAAATATCCTCGTTATTCAACACTTTACTATTGACTTCTCCCTGCCAACCGTAACCGTGCCCGAAACTCACCTGTCCGGCATCCTGCTCTGACACTTCCGACGCTCCTGTTCGCTCCATATCCCACACCTGCTCCATGATTTCTTCCGTCAAGACGCCACCTTCCAAACCATACGCCCAACTCTCGTCGGGAGTAACGGCATAAGCCTCACTTGCCGATTGCAGGCTGAATCGATTTCCCCCGACATTCGCCACGGGCATTTTGGATTTATTCAACCACGTCCGTTGCATCAATCGATCGATGGGGGTTGATTCTCTTCCTTCCAACGCACTCGCCCAAACTTCCCGGTAAACGTCCTCCGCGAACTCGCTCATCGTGTAAGGATCATCTGCAAGATGAGAGGATAACGTGACACAAGCACCTCGACCGAACAAAGCGTTCAACACGGAGGTCCTTACCCGCCAGGAGGCCGGGATTCCCAAACCGAAGCGATCCACCAGGTCCCGGTCGTCCAACCACGATCCTTCTCTCAACTGCCGAAGTAACCAACTCACGGAAGCCTTTTGTCTCTCCCTCGGTACCGGTTTGAACCGTTCTCCGGGAGTTCCCTCCTTCACCTCGTTCAAATAGATTCCTCCGATGTTATATAAAACATTCATCAGGTAGCACTCGTATTGTTTCGTCAGGTTCGTGTACAACTGCTTACGGTGATCCGCCGTGGCATCTCCGTCTATCCAGTTATTTATATTACCCATGATATATTTTAAATTGGCAATCCCGTAATCCCCGGCTTTCAGGGCGTCATCTCCCAAATCCTCTTCCAGTGCCGAGGGATCATAGCGGTATTTCTCCTGTTGTCTTCCATAGCGATACATGGGATCCCCCGCTTTCTCGTCCACCCAAGCCTCCAGAATTTTCGCTTCATCCTGAATAGAAACCGCATCCGGGAACGGGGTGTACATCCATTTGATCACGTATTCATCATAGACGCCCAAATCGGGAGGCGTTAACTTCACCCCTTTGTCTCCGGGTTGAGCCACGTAATTGAAACGCGCGTAATCCATGATCGAGGGAGTCGTTCCATATTTTTGAGTGAAAGTAGCCGAACGCAACGAATCCACCGGATACGCGCTGGACGCAGCCATATTGTGCATCAATCCCAAACAATGTCCCATCTCGTGAGCAACCACGTATTCCAGCGACTCGCCCATGATATCGTCGGGCATCTTCTTTGTCCTCACGGACGGATCAAGTTGTGCTGTCTGAAGAACACGCCAGTTATTCAACGCCCACGTCACATTATTGTAAATAAATATACCGGCATTCAGAATCTCTCCCGTCATCGGGTCTACCCAAGTAATTCCCTCGGCATTCTCGTGCGTGTAAGGAACATAGTGTACACAAGAATATTTTAAGTTAGCCGGGTCAAATTCGGGATCGTCCGTCGGGAAGTCCTTCACCTGAATGGCATTTTTAAACCCAATCTTCTCGAAAGCCTGATTCCATCTCAATATACCTTTCTTGATCGGCTCTTTCCAGTTCTCCGGGAAATCGGGATCCACGTACATCACGATCGGCTTCAAGGGCTCGGTCAACACGCCTTGCCGATAAGCTTCCGCATCTTTGGGCTCCAAACGCCAACGATGCACGTAGGAATAGGGACGAATGTCACCGCCCTCCTCCGGGATATAGCGTTTATTCGTGAGGAATGTACCTACACGGGAGTCCGAGAGCCGGGGACGCATTCTTTCCTCCGGTAACAGCATCAACGTCCGGTTTGCCTCCACGGTCACCGACACCTGTCGCAAGACGGGAAAGATCGAGTACCACACGTTCACCGTGTATAACAACGTGGAATTTATCGAAACATTATCCTTGAAAGCCTTCACCTCCCCCAAACGGGAATGAGCCGGTTTCAGGTGTCCTTGCACCTCGTACCGCCCCGTTTTCCGGGCTAAAGGAGATAACATAGCCACATCGCTATGCAACAGACTTGTCACGTCGAATACCACGGCGGAACTGTCTGGTGTATAAGCAAGTACCTTGTATCCGAACAAAACCGGATCACTATACCCTTGTTTGATCACCTGTTTCATCCGCCCGTTCCCGAGATTCGCCGTCATGTTCGAAGCCACCGAACACAATTGCACGGTACTGTCCTGCAACACGAAGCGCACGTGCATCACGTTAGGCGTATACCCGCAAACCGCAGCCATATTATTACTGGTTTTTGCTACTGAAGAAGCTAACAACATCTCCCGCCCGAATACCTTCAAAGGCATCTCAAAATACAATTTTCCGTCCACTTTATGCAATGTCATAAAGTCGCTTGAAACCGTGGTACACACCTTACCTTTAAATAGTTGTTCATACTTGCCCTGCTTTTCCTCCTGTTTGTTCTTCTTCGCCTTTCTCTCGCCTCCCAGGGAACAGAATCCTGACAACAGCAAAATGAAAACCATATTCGGTATTATCCATTTTCTCATATATCTTGTTTTATTTAGTTTGTGCTTGTTTACCCAACATCTGTTTCATCGCGAAAAGCATCGCCTCGTAATGCGGTAAATCCTCGGCGTCGAAGCTTTTCATTTTAGATTCCAGCAAATCCCGGATACGTAACACCATCCGATAGTAGTACGTGGCTGACTCATCGAGATTCGTGACATCGAGAGGTCGTTGCCACCCGTATCCCCCGGTCCCGAAACGCGTCAACAGCAATTCGTCCAATCCGTAACACTCCGCATCCAGTGCCGAAGGTGCGTACAATTCACGGAACAATTCTTCCGCATCATCCCCCGTTATACCCAATCGGTTACCCCCGACCTTGCGCATCTGTTCGTTCAATTGATCCAACAGCAGGCGTTGTAAAATCATATCTCCCGTGGTTAATTTCCTATTTTCAAGAGCACTATCCCATATACCGCAATACAGGTCATCAAAATATTCCTCCATCGAATAGGGTTCATCCGACAACGATGCAGCCAAAGCCACACGCCGAGAAGCTGCCATCAGTTGCTTGCCGACAGCCTCCACCACCACGGGCGAGGACATTATGCCCAGAGGAAATTTCTTCAACAAAACCTGATTATCCAACCACTCGCAGTCCCGTAATTGTTGTAACGTCCAGACTACCGCAGCCTTCTGTTTCTCCCGTTCCACGGGACGAAAACGTTCAGGCGACAAGCTTTCTTTGGCATCCGAGAGATAGATACCCCCGATATTATAGATTACATTCCGGATATAGCGATAATACTGGTTCACCATCTGTACGTACAGAGAACGCCGGGCGGTTACTTCCGGATCATCCGCAATCCATTCGTCCAAATGCGATAGTATATACTTCAAATTCTGTATGCCATAATTTCCCGCCTTCATGGCATCATCACCCAAATCTTCCTCCAAGGCGGTGGGATCGTAGCGTCCGGCGATCTGCTGCCGTCCGTAGCGGAGCATCGGATCGCTTACCATCTCGTCCACCCAGGTTTCCAACACTTTCGCCTCTTCCCATATCGTAGACACGCCATACACGGGACGGTATAACCAGTTTATTACAAATTCATCGTACACACCCAAATCCGGAGGTGTCAATTTCACTCCCCGATCCCCGGGTTGCGCCACGTAATTGAAACGGGCGTAATCCATGATCGAAGGAGTTGTCCCGTATTTTGCCGTGAAACTTGCCGAGCGCAAAGAGTCCACCGGATAGGAGGCAGAAGCCGACATATTATGCATCAGTCCCAAGCAATGTCCTATCTCGTGAGCGATCACGTAGGTCAGAGATTCATTCAATAACGTTTCCGGCAACTCCTTACTCACGAGCGGATCGATCTGAGCTGTCTGCACAAAACGCCAATTTCTCAACATCTGGATCACGTTGTTGTAGACCAGTACCGAGGCATTCAATATCTCCCCCGTTGTCGGGTCTACCCACGAGGGTCCCATGGCATTCGCCACGCCCGTGGGGACGTAACGCACGCAAGAATATTTCAAATTATCGGGATCAAAAGACGGATCGTCTTTCGGGAAATCCCTTACCTGCATCACGTTCTTGAAACCAATCTTCTCGAAAGCCTGGTTCCATCTTAATATTCCTTCCCGGATCGGCTGTTTCCATGCTTCCGGAAATAAAGTATCCACGTAAAAAACAATCGGTTTCACGGGTTCTGTCAATTCCCCTCTACGATAAGCCTCCTCGTCGCTCGGCTCCACCCACCAACGATTAGCGTAGGAATACCTTTCCGTGGGTACCCCCTCGTCGGAAATATATGATTTCGACGTTAAAAATACCCCGATTCGTCTGTCCGATACCCGGGGAGTCATCTTTCTCTCGGGAAGCAAAAGCAATGATCGGGTAGCCAACACGGTTAGAGGTTGGTCGGTCACCACTCTCGCTTTGTCGTAAGTAATACTATATTTATAGACCAATTGAGATTTCACAGACATATTATCCTCAAACGCCTTTACCTCCCGGATAGAAGAAAGGTCCTTCGTCAACGATTTAGTCACCTCCATCAACCCGCTGCCTTTAGGCACGGGCGACAAAGCCGCCTCTTCATCCAGGAATATTCCCGTCATATCGAAAACCACCGCCAGGCTATCCGGCGAATAAGCCAGAACTTTGTATTGCGCTATGACGGGATCACTGAAATTCTGTTCCATGATCCGATCTATCCGCTCCCCGGCAGATTTTGTTGCCACAACGGCATTCACTTTCCTCATCTGCACGGTACTATCCTCCAGTGTAAACCGGATATGCATCGGGGTATTCTCCTTATACCCGTTCGTGCAGACACTATTGTCAGAGGACGCCGTCGAGGTCGCTGCCAAGAGCAACTCCCTTCCCATAAACTTTAAAGGATATTCCAAATACACTTTCCCGTCTACCCGATGCACCGTCACAAAGCCCCCTCTCGCCGTCTCGTACTTTTTTCCTTTAAATAACTTGTCATACTTGCTCGGTTCCACCGTCGCCTTCTCCGGCACCTTTTTCCTCTTCCTTCCCACCGCCTCCGCGGAAAAAGCAACCGGTAGAATCCACAGCAACGTCAGACTCCATACAATCCATTTATTCATACATACTTCTTTTAAATTATAATAATATCCCTGTTTTACAGACAATAGAATTCCCTATCTTCAAGATGAAAGACTTAAAAAGCCCTCATCCTGAAGTAAGATCAAACACTAAAACACAGTTAATTCAGTTATTTCAACGCTGCTTTCAAATTTTCCATAGCCGTCTTCATCAACTCGTATTTCTTCATGACATACTCGTAAGAGCCGTACTTCGTTTCAAAAGCCTCATCGTCCTCCATCAATACCTCGGTCACATAATCCACCACATCCATACGTTCAGTTACCGTCGTTACTCGCTTACTTGCCGGAGCATATTGAGATTCCTTATTGTAAGACAAAAATCCGTATTCCTTCAAATCAGCCACATAAGGTGGTGTGGATGAAGAAGTCAAACTTAATGAATACAAGTTGACACTGGTCACTTCGGCACGACACACATTTAGGAAAGCCTCCAACAATGAAAAAGCGTTTTCCATGAAATAAGTCGTGTATTCCTCTGCCACTATTTCACATGCCATTCGTTTGATTTCAGCATCAGTCATTCCGCCTATCTCCTCTACCAAACTAACACATGACGTCATCATCCCCCGGTAAGCACACTCTTCATGCAACAATGAAGCCGATGAAGCCGATGCATTCAATGTCAATTTATTCATCAACAAAAATGAACGGGGGTATAATTTAGAAGAAACCAATCTCGGTAAAACTTCATCCCGAATAAATTCAACCCCGGTTGTAATCGCTTCCCGGTCATACGACAACTCATACTTCGCGTACTCGGTTGAACTCTCGATAGAATAATTCGGGTTCAATATTTCATAATAAATAATCGGTAACCCGGCGTAGTCCGTGCCCCTATTCTGACTCCCGATCGTATCGTTATAGAATACCGGGACACCATACGTCTGGAACACCGTATATCGTAAATGATCCAACGGATCCTCCGAGTCGGTCAACACATACCAATCTCCATCCAGATCCGACGGAGAAAGATTGTCATCATCGCCGCAGCCAAACAGAGATAAACATCCCCATAAGCCAATAATATAGATTAATTTTGTTCTCATATTATACTTATTTCATTATTAATTAATTTTCTCTATCCGGGCGAACATTATCTTCCAATTCTCCTTCATTCGATTCCAACGCGTAAGATGGCATTGGCAATAGCCATCCCCCATCCTCGGGATATTCACCCAACACGTAAGTCTTTTTCAAGACTGCCGTACCGTTATCCCATTCATAATAATCATGCTTGATGGTTGTTTTTTCCGGATATGTCGGATGCACAGCATAGCGTCGCAAATCGAACCAACGTTGTCCGGCTCCACAAAGTTCCCGTCTGCGTTCATCCCGAATAAATTTTATTAAACCTTCACCGGTTTCATTTATAGTCCCGGCATCACTCATTCGTTTACTTCTCAATTCCTGCAAAGTTGAAATAGCCTCAGCCTCCCGCCCAAGCAAAGCTAATGCCTCCGCTTTATTCAAATACACTTCAGAATATACTAAACTATTTCCAGGCAATTTCGAAGCATTGGTCAATCGATAAGATGCATAATACCCTTTGCTATACTGAAAAAAATACGAATTCTTACCTGATGAATATCTCAGGTCATTCCTTTCATCATATAACGCCAACAATTCCGAGGAAGCAGCATAGGATAGATTTGTCGTTATCTGGGATACCCCACTCGTACAGAATCCTCCTGAGAATATGGCCTCACTACTTGAATTTGAACGAATCAATGCATTATAAGAACTAGCGGTAGAGTACACACTCATTGTCGTGGTATTAAAATCGATTAATCCCAGTCCTTTAGGAGAATTAAAAATAGAATCACATTGGTTCACCACTGTACTCCAATCTCCCATATATAAAGCTGTTTTTGCTAATAATGCCCGTGCAGCATTTTCTCCTGCACGATATGTTATAGTGGGGGTGATTCCTTTCAAATAATATATTGCCTGTTTGGCATCGGATAATATTTGTTGATAACACTCCTCCACAGAGTTTCTAGCAAATCCTTTTACTTCGATAACATCTGTCAGTTTTATAGGAACGCCCAACTTCGCACTAGCTGTAGATGCTTCATAAGGATGTCCCCAAATATTTGTCAAATAGAAATAGCAATAAGCCCGAATAAAATAAGCTTCCCCCTTCACTCTAGCATAATCATCTTCTTCACTAAAACGCTCTACCTCTTTAAGTATCAAGTTTGCAATCTCTATTGATTCGTACAATCTAGACCACGTTTTATTTCCACCAATCCGATTCGGGTAATCGTCGTCCCAAGGATAGTCTGCCCATTTGAAAAAAGGAGCCACATAAACAAAATTCACCAACGCCGCATGAGAACCCGTCAATTTTTGTTGCATGTCATCGTCCATCACCTCCAACCAACTCATCGTATAATAGGTACCTCTTGCATTCTGTAAATACCCGCTTCCTACTAATAACTCATCCAAATCCTCCACGCTGGTTACATAGGATAATGTCTGAGAATCTTCTTCCAAAAAATCTCCACAAGAAACACATCCTAAAACCAATATGATCAATAGCGTATATATCTTATTCATAACCATATTCTTTAAAATGTTACATTCAAACTAAACGAATACGTCGGACGTATCGATTGCGTGATCGTTGACGAATTACCTGTCTGCGTTGTCGGATCCTGTCCTTTCAATTTCTTACTACTGAAGGTATACAGATTTGTGCCTGACAAGGAAACGTATGCCGCTTTCATGTGAATCTTTTTACAAAATTTATCCGGCACATTGTAACGCAATGCAATATTCTGAATCTTCAAATAATTTCCACTCACAACACGTGCACTTGAATAATCATACATCTGCCATATGTTTTCGGCTACCACCTTGCGGTTTACCGTTCCGTTGTAAGCTGCTTTTTTCCACCACGGATTAGTTCCCAAGGTTGCCAAAAAATCCGAATTACTAAGGATTCCCGGGATGTTAGTATACGCCTCATCTCCCGGTCGCTTCCAACGTTTGGAAAATTCAGACCGTATGTTCTCCATGGGATTGGGAGCCATTGTTCCATTATCCGAACTAATATTCGGGTACAATTTCAACAACCGGATTTTAGATCCAAGACTATAAGACATATTAATCGACAACGTGAATCGATTGTACGAAAAAGTATTAATCAAGCTTCCTTGCAACGTGGGTACTCGATTACCGGAATATTCCATCACGGACATATACCGTTCCTCGTTAGACATCAGTTTAAACCGCTCTCCATAATCTACTTCTTCACCATTCTCCATGATCTTTTGTTCCAGATTCGGAAATATCGGACGTCCATCTGCCGGATCGAGTCCCATAAATTTATAAGAGTAGAAACCGTTTATAGAACGATTTACAGTCTGCACCGTTCCATTCAAGTAATCCGAATAGGTAAGATCGGAATCATCTTTTAAACTTTTGTCTGTTGACGAAGTGGCATTATCGATCAGTTTATTGATCACCTGTCCTAACTGAGGATCAAATCTCCAACGGAATCCTTTCCCGTCCGCCCCCATCGTGTTGACAGGAATAAAATTCAGTGACAACTCGTACCCTTGGTTCACCACGGTCCCCTGATTTACTTTGTAACTAGTCATCCCGTTTACCTCGGATACCGTTTTATCCATGTAGGCATCCACTGTTTTCCGGTAATAATAACTTACAGAACCCGTGATTTTTCTCTTTAGTAATGAAAAATCAAGCCCCACGTTGAAATTTGCTGTCTTTTCCCATTTCAAATTGGGATTCGGATAAGCGGAAACCGTGGAATAAAACTGGTCAAACAAGTCACTGGATACCGTTGATTTTTTGATCACCAATCTCGACGGTACACTAGGAACGTTTCCTTGGTAACCGAAAGACACCTTTAATGCCAGATCATTAATCCAATGTACTTCTCTCAACACGTTTTCCGAGAGGTTCCAACGACCGGCTAAAGCCCAAATTGGGAAAAATTTCTCGTTCGCCCGGCTACCAAATTCGTTAGAGAAATCCACGCGTGCGTTTACACTGAAATTATATATGTTTTTATAACTATATCCCAATGTCATATAAGCCGAAACATCGTTTGTTAACTGTTTCGTGTAGGTACCCAGTGCGGCAGCCGACTGCGTCCACTCGATGTATTTTTGATAAGTATATGCTTTCAAATCATCCGTTGGAATAGCCTGTATTGCATTTCCCCTATCTCGGAAAATACCGCGGGTTGTCTTGGCATAAGTATTGTACTTGTTGGACTTCACCTCGAAACCGACATTTCCATTCAACACGTGCTCTTCATTTCTATCCACAGCTTGATTATAATCCACCTGAAAACGGGCAGTATAGCTGTTACGTTCTACCCGGCTGTCTTTCTGTTCTCCACCCCAGGGTAACAAAGTATTCGCTTTCCACCAAGCTTCCGTTGAAGCCCCGTAAGACTTATTTAAACTCCGACAATAATAGGTATCAGCTCCATGCCACGTTCCCGAATTGGAGTTTGAAAAACTGTAAGACAATAATACCTGAGCCTTTAATACCGGCAATACCTGATACGCCACGCTAGATTGGAATGTCAAGGAATTCTGGTTGGTCTGAGTCGATGAATTTGCCATGTCTTCCAATATATTCTTGGGATAATAATAAGATTCTCCATCGATCTCTTTCTCTATCTGATAATACCAATAACTACCGTCGTCATTCCGTGCAGGCACAGCCCGGCTCGTGTTGTACGCAAACTCTGTTACGCCCACGTCTTCAGGAATATATTTCCTCTTGGAAACACTTCCTTGCAATCCGAAACGCACCGTGAACTTATCGAAGTTACCCGTTAAATTGACATTGGTCGAATATACCCGGTTACTCTCCCCCTTCACGCTTCCCGAGAGATCATTTAACCCGAGAGACGCGTAATATCTCAACGTGGAAGAACCACCGGAAAGGCTTAACGTGTGCTTGTGCGAGAAAGCATCCTGCATCAGGATATCGAACCAGTCGGTATTCATCGTCTCGTACTTATCCACCAATGATTTATATTCCGAGTATCCGATTTGTCCATTGATATAGTCCCGGTATGCTGCCTCGTATCCTACCCAAGAAGTGATCTTGGGATAAGCTAACCGATTCTCGATCATATCCCGCGAAAAAGCGATACGTTCTTTGGAATTCATCACGTTCACGCTCCGGTCGCTATATCTAGGACGCTGGGTAAAAGACCCGGACACGGAATACATCACCGAGGGAGGTCCCTGTTTACCGGCTTTCGTGGTAATCACGATCACACCATTCGCGGCTTTCTTTCCGTAAATCGCTGTAGCCGCCGCATCCTTTAACACGTCGATCTGCTCGATATCCTCCGGGTTCAAACCGGAAATGGCGTTACCCAGCAAATTCACGAAATCCAAGTCATTCAGATTCTCCGGATCCACGTTCACCGGGTCTTCCTGAATCACTCCATCGATCACCCAAAGCGGTTCCTGCGATCCCAGAATCGTGGACGTACCCCGGATACGTAAACGCGGAGCAGCCCCAATCTGTCCCGAATTTTGCATAAAGATCATTCCCGGCACGTGCCCTTCCAACATTTGATCGATGGTTTGTAAACCCGGAGTGATAATATCCTCCGCCCGGACAGAAGTAATTGCACTGGCATTTTTACGTGCGTCTATTCGTTGATATCCCGTGTTCACCACTACTTCCTCCAACTCCGACACGATCTCCTTCATCACCACGTTGATCGTGTCCTTGCCCGCGTATTTTACTTCCTCGGTTTCCATTCCGATAAATGAAAAGAGAAGTGACAGATTATCCACCCGGGGCAAATTCAAAGAATAGTGACCGTTATTATCCGTGCTTGTTCCCATAGCCAAGCCCTTGACAATGACGGTTACACCGGGTAATACCATCCCTTTCTGGTCTTTTACCGTACCGGAAATTCGAACAGGTTTCACTCCTGTATCCGGTCCCACGGCGACACTACCATTCCGTTCCGTACAAGTCAAGCGGGTTCCCTTGATGCACTCTTGTACAGCTTGCAACACGGTCACGTCTTTCAAATCGACGGTAATCCTTTTGGTTTCTCGGATTACTTCCTCCCGCTTAAAGATAACGTTATTCTGGCTCAGCCGATTAATCTCCTCCAAAGCCTGTAATACGGTTACGTTCCCCAGTTTCAAGGAAATTACTTTTGTAGCTCTTTCTTGCCCGAAAGCTGAACTTGTCGTGAGCGAAATAATTGTCAGAAACATGCAAAACAATGTTAAACAATACCTCCACCAAACACGAAAGTTCGAAAAAAACTTTTTGTTCAGTTCTTTTTTCATAGATTTGTACAATTAAAATGAAACACTATCCTTGTATTCTAACAAGGTCCTTGTAAATGGAGAGGTCCGCGAAACTTCTCCATTTTTGTTTTCCTACTTTTTCTCAATAATATACACTACATCTTTCTCTATTTTAAATTGAGGTCCACCCGTGAATGTCAATGTTTCCAATATTGACTCCAAAGGCTCATCCTTACTCAAACGACCACTAAAAGTATGCTCATGAACATTCTCGTTATAAATAAATTTCAATCCATACCATCTTTCCAATACACGGGTTACCACCATGATATTTTCATTATCAAACATAAAGGCTCCTTGCCGCCAAGCAGTAAAATTCTCGGCATTCACTTTCTTCACGCTCATCTTTTGCCCATTCTCCTGCCATTCGCTCTGCATCCCGGGTGTCAACACCACGGATTCATTCTCTTCACCGATAGCAGACACTTTTACTTTTCCGGTCAACAGGGTTGTAAATATACTTTCTTCATTATCGTATGCCTTTATATTAAATGAAGTACCCAATACCCGGGTTCGCACGCCTCTCGTCTCCACGATAAAAGGATGTGCCGCATCCGGTTTTACCTCAAAGTACGCTTCTCCCTTTAGTCTTACCACCCGCTCCTTCCCAACAAAATCTACCGGAAAATCCAACTCGGATTCGGCATTCAACCACACTTTGGTTCCATCGCTCAGAATAAAGCAATAATCCCCCCGACAGTCGTGATAATCCGGTTCCGCTCCTCCTCGACACGTGTTCCCAGTGTGTCCTGTCTCCTCTGGTAAGCCAACTGATTCTCCTTCTTTATAATCGTGGCCTGCCCGATATATATGCTATCGGTGCCCTGGTGAGCAAGCCCTATCGTCTGCCCGTCCGAAAGTACCAGCATTACTTTTTCATTTACAACTTGTTCCGGATTATTCTCCACCAAAGCAACGGACTCCCGATCCTCATGGTTCAAAAAGACCCCGCCTAAAATGATACCGATCAGACAGGCAGCCCCGGTTACCGCATACCATTTCCGAAGCACACGCCGTTTTCCCATTTCCTTCTCCTGAATCCGTTCCCGCACCCGAGCCGACACCGCCTTTATATCAGTAACCGCTTTCACATCCCCCTCTTTCTTCAAATATTCCGCGATACTTTTCCCTGAAACAATCTTCTCGTACAGGAGGCGATGTTCCTCTTTTTCAGCAACCCAATTTTCCACCTGTTGCTTCTCATCCTCCGTCGCTGTCCCGAATCGGATTTTTAAAATGATTTCTGCTATTATTTTTTCCTGATTATAGTCCATTCTTATCGTCATTTTCTTAAAGACACCAAGGGTATCCGATTTGTATGAACGAAAACATGATTTTTTTTCAAAATTTATTTGGAACGAAAAAAATAACTATAATTGCAATGATTTATCGAACTTGTAAGCATATTGACATTCAATACACACTAATCGATGAATAACTCTGTTGAATTAGAACAATTTATACAACGACACTACACAACGATCTGCACGATCGCCTTGAAGTTTGTCGGCTCTTTCGACATCGCTCAAGACATCGCACAGGATGTGATTGTCAAATTTTGGGAGAATCGGAAACAATACAGAACCCTCGAATCCGTGGAAAATTTCTTGTTCATCATGACAAGAAACGAATCCCTCAACTACATCCGGAGCATTAAACGGGAAAACGATCGTTACAAACAAATATACCCGGGCGAACAGGATGATTCCGACATTCTGGATAAAATCATAGAGGAAGAAGCCAATCAAATATTAATCCATGCCATCCAACAGCTTCCCCCTCAAAGTGAACGCATTATTCTTCTCACTCTTGCCGGAAATAACGTGAAAGAGATAGCAGAAATCCTCGCCGTTTCCGTCAACACGGTACGTACTCTCAAATACGGAGCCATCCGCAAATTGCGGGAATACTTTATTGCCCGGGATTATAGGGCAGAATTTTAACGTGTACCCGGACAAATCACGAGTCATATAAAACGATTTAGCTAAACAACTCCCGACAAATATCTCCCACCCGGGAAACGAATCTTACTTTTATACGTGCAGGGACTTTTGTCAACGCTTTCTTGTTTCCCGCCGGAACAAATATTTGCTGGAAACCGAGTTTTTCAGCCTCCAGTACCCGCTGCTCGATACGACTCACGGCACGAATCTCTCCCGACAAACCAACTTCACCGGCAAACACGGTATTCGTGGGTATCG
This sequence comes from Butyricimonas faecalis, assembly GCF_003991565.1. NCBI lineage: Bacteria > Pseudomonadati > Bacteroidota > Bacteroidia > Bacteroidales > Odoribacteraceae > Butyricimonas > Butyricimonas faecalis. Next base: position 3,022,149 of record NZ_CP032819.1, read on the forward strand.
GGGCGTCTATATTCGAAGAAAGAACCGCCATCACAACTCCTAAGTCCAGAGCCGGATCACTCACCCGTATTCCTCCGGCAATATTCAAGAACACATCCTTTGCGGCCAACCGGAAACCTACCCGTTTTTCCAACACGGCAAGCAACATATTCAATCGTCGCGTGTCAAAGCCCGTTGCAGACCGCTGGGGCGTCCCGTAAGCCGCCGTGCTAACCAACGCCTGTACTTCCAATAAAATCGTTCTAACGCCTTCCATGGTGGCAGAAACAGCAACCCCGCTCAAGTCCTGAGCATGATTGGACAACAATAACTCGGAAGGATTAGCCACCTGCCGCAATCCGGATTGTAACATCTCGTAGATACCGATCTCGGAAGTCGAACCAAAACGGTTCTTCATGGACCGTAGGATTCTGTACATGTGTTGCTGATCCCCTTCAAATTGCAGAACAGTATCTACCATGTGTTCCAGAATCTTCGGACCGGCCAATTGACCGTCTTTCGTGATATGCCCGATCAGGATTGTCGTGATCGTATTTTCTTTCGAGTAACGCAGCAACACGTTGGTACACTCCCGGATCTGTGATAAACTCCCCGGAATAGCATCCACGCTCTCTGTTGCCAGCGTCTGTATAGAATCAATAATTAATAATTTCGGTTCAAGCGCACGGGAATGTTCCAGTACCGTTTCCAACGAATTTCCCGAAAGGAACAAACAATCGTCATTCTCCGCTCCCAACCGTTGCGCTCGCATCTTAATTTGTGACACACTCTCTTCTCCCGAGACGTATAAAACCTTTCCACATCGATTATGCAGGGCAAATTGCAATACCAGCGTTGATTTACCGATACCCGGCTCTCCCCCCAGCAAAATCATGGAACCCGGCACGATTCCACCTCCCAGCACCCGGTTCAATTCTCCATCACCGGTATCCATTCGCTCATCGGCATTCGCCTTCACCTCCGACAATTTCAAAGGCCGTGAAGAACTCGCTCCCACGATAGAGGCCACCCGGTTTCCCTTTGTAGAAACCTCCACCTCTTCCACAAAACTATTCCACTCCCCACAAGTAGAGCATTTACCTACCCATTTGGACTCCTTTGCCCCACAATTCTGACAAACGTACACGGTTTTTGTCTTAGCCATTCAATTTTCAATTAATCAAAGATTTCATCCGAAGAGTCATAATCCGTCATTCCCTCTCTATCCGCATCTCCACAATCAAGCACATGGTTCACCCCGTTCGGCTTTTGAAAATCCCTTTGTGGAACGGCAAGGGATTTATCCGCGTAAACTTTCTGCATAAACAAAGCCCAAATTGGAAGTGCCATACTGGCTCCCTGTCCATTCGCCAAATTTTGGAAATGGATAGAACGGTCTTCCGCTCCGACCCAAACTCCTCCGGCAAGATCAGGTGTGATCCCGATAAACCAACCGTCAGAGTGGTTCTGCGTCGTTCCGGTCTTTCCCCCGATCTGATTTTTAAAACCATATCGGAAACGCAAACGACGTCCCGTTCCCTCATCCACAACTCCCTGCAACAGATTCGCCATCAAGAAAGCCGTGTTTTCAGTAATCACCTCTCGAGATTCCGGGTAGAAATTCGCCAGCACGTTACCATACTTGTCCTCTATTTTTGTCACCATCATGGGAGCATTGTACACCCCCTTGTTCGCGTATATCGAGAACGCTCCGACCATCTCTTTCACGGAAACCTCGGAAGAACCCAAGAAGATCGCGGGAACCGGGTCTATAAAACTCGTGATACCCATTCGATGAGCCATTTGCACAACCGCCTCCGGGGTAAATTGTTTCAATACCCAGCCGGAAATATTATTTACCGAATTTGCCAACCCCCATTTCAAAGTCACCATCTCACCTTCCCGTTTGTCCGTGGAATTACGAGGAGTCCAAGTCGTTCCATCAGGCAATACAAACGTCTGTTGCACGTTCAATACCTGATCACAAGGTCCTAACCCTTCTTGCATGGCCAACGTATAAAGAATCGGCTTGATTGTAGAACCGATCTGCCGCTTCCCGGTACTCACCATATCATACTGGAAATAACGATAATCCGGACCGCCCACGTATGCCTTGATCTTTCCTGAAGCAGGTTCCATCGCCATGAATCCCGCCCGGAAGAAAGACTTGTAATGCTTCAATGAATCCAACGGACTCATCACGGTATCCCGTACTCCTTTCCACGTGAAAACAGACATCGGGATCGCTTTATCAAAAGATTTTTTTATCTCTTGGAAACTTTTACCTGCACTACTCATTGAACGGTAACGTTCAGTACGACGAATAGAAGTATTCAAAATATCATTGATTTCGGAAACCGTCAAATCATTCGAAAAAGGCGGATGAGCCTTTCTACTTCTCTCAGCCATAAACGCCGGCTGCAACGTTCCTCCCAGATGTTCTGTCACGGCCTCTTCCGCGTATTTCTGCATTCGGGAATCCAACGTCGTGTAAATCTTTAACCCGTCCGTGTAAATATTATAATGCGAACCGTCTGATTTCAGATTTTTGTTACACCATCCGTACAGCGGATTCGTTTCCCAAGCCAAGGAATCTACTGCATACTGGTCCTTATTCCACTTGCTGTAATTCTTTTTAACCGGCTTGGATGCCGTCATGTATAATCGCAAATACTCCCGAAAATAGGTTGCAATTCCTTCTTTATGATCCTCTTTATGGAAATCCAATCCCAAAGGCAAAACCTTCAACGAATCAAACTCCGCCTGTGAAATCTTGTCATATTTCAACATCTGTCCCAACACCACATTCCGGCGTCCCAACGTCTTATCAGGTCTCCGAACCGAGTTAAAAAGCGAAGGATTCTTGGCCATCCCCACCAACATGGCAGCCTGTTCCACTTTCAAAGAATCGGGTGTTGTCGAGAAATAAATATTAGCGGCAGAGTTAATACCGACGGCCAAATTCAAAAAGTCAAACTTATTGAGATACATCGTGATAATCTCTTCCTTCGTGTAGCTCTTCTCCAACTTCACCGCAATCACCCACTCGCGGAATTTACGCACGGCCAACTCCAAAAAGTTCTGGTTTGCCTCCCGCGGGAACAACATTTTCGCCAACTGTTGCGTGATCGTACTACCACCTCCGGCAGAAGAATTTCCGGTCAACATTCCCTGTGCTACCCGAAACAAACCTCGCACGTCAATACCGCTATGATCATAGAAACGTACGTCCTCCGTGGCAATCAACGCATCGATCACACTTTGAGGTATATCCTTGTAATCCATATATCGACGGTTTTCACTCCCCTCGAAATACTTTCCTAAAATCTTTCCATCCTCGGAATAAATCTCCGTGGCAAAATTATTGTTGGGGTTCTCCAACTCCTCGAATGTAGGCATAAAACCTAGTTTACCTGCCGAAACGAGGTAGAAAAAGAAAAACACTCCCGCAACAAAAACAATAAACAGCCCCCAAAAAATGGCAAAATCTTTCCAATATCTTTTAAACATCTGCATTCTGTTGATTATAATTTATTACATATTTTATTCCACAATCCACTTCTCAATATTTCGAGTTTTGTTGTCAAAATTAATCCCGATCTTAAATAATTGCCGGGGATCCGCTTCAAACGGACGAGCATAATGTTTCTCCTCAATCTGTCGCAAAGCCTCTTCTGCTGTCCCTTCCAACTTAAATTCTATCACGTAAATATAACGATCCGTTTGCAACACCAAATCAACCCTTCCCTCCGACGTATGATACTCTACCTTCACGTAAAAACCCACCAAACGGAAAACAATGAAAAGCACGTTCTGGTAATGTATCTCCAATTCTCGTATTAATTCGTAAGGCGTATCGGCAAAAAAACTTTGCAAACGACGTAAGAAAGCATCCGGTTTACCGGATTCAATCTCTTGAGTAAACTGCTGTATCTCGAAAGGTGATTCGACTTTGTTCACTCTCGTGTAAAAAGGCATCAAAAATTTGATAAAACCTTCCTCCACTTCCCGGTTAGGGAAACCTAGAGTATAATTTTCAAAACGGGAATCATAATCTTTTATCGTAAGATACCCACTCTGATATATCACTGGAATCGGACTTTCGTCTGCATAAATACTGTTCAACACATCTGAATTAGTCTCCTCGCGAGCCATCTGTTCAAGGTTATAATGGTTCCGTTTCAGTAAATCAACCAGATAAGTCGGAGTACCTGTTTCAAACCAGTAACTACCGAATTTCATTTTGTCAAACGTGTTCAACACGCTGAACGGATTATAAATTCCCTCGGAGTTTTCCACAAAATGATACCCGTCGTATGACTCTTTTAGTCGATCACACGTTTCCTGATATGTCATTTTTTGGGCAGAAGCCAATTCACGCAAATCAGCCTCGAAATAACGATGAATTTCTTCCCCGGTCATCCCGCACAAAGCAACATAACGGTTATCCATGGATATATCATTCAAATTATTAAGGTCACTAAATACACTAACTTTCCCAAACTTAGTAACCCCTGTCAACAAGGCAAACTTAATATCCCCATCCATGGTTTTCAAAACCCCATAAAACGGTTTTAACGTATTACGAAACTCCTGTTGCAACTCCTCGTTATTAATTGCCTGCAACATCGGCTTATCATACTCATCAACAAGAATCACCACCCGTTGTCCTGTTTGCTCGTGAGCTCGGCGAATAACCCCAGCGAATCGCAACGGAAACGAGACTTCCGAGGTTTCCCGTCCGTACACATTTTCCCATCGGGTCAAATTATCATTGAGAATATTCCCCAAACTCTCCATCGAATCATATTTCTCAATATTTAAATCAAGATGGAAAATAGGATGTTGTACCCACTCCTTCTCCAATTCTTCCATGGCAAGTCCTTGAAATAGCTCTCGTTTTCCTTGGAAATAAGCTTCAAGCGTCGAGATTAGTAAACTCTTCCCGAAGCGACGCGGACGACTTAAAAAGTAATAACTTCCCCTCTTGACTAAACGATAAATCAATTCCGTCTTGTCAACATATAAGTAACCACTTTTACGCAATTTCTCGAAATTTTGAATACCGATAGGATACAATGTGTTACTCATTTTTCTTGTATTAGAATACAAAGTTAGAAAATAAATTTCAGAAGCTCAACACGTGCATCCACAATATAGAAACCGCAGACTCAACTTCCACAAAAATGATCATGCTTACTCTAACACCTCTATTTTCACTTTTACATCATTAACAGTGCATCCATCCGTCTTGAATTCTATGATCATCCCGGTATGAGTCCACATGGTCTGGAAATCCCGATCTTTCAGTTCTCCTGCTTTTAAAGGAAACGAACGACGGGAACGAATCCCGCTAGTTTCACCGTCCTCTCTTATCGTCAAAATAGCATCACAATCCAAGGTACCTTTCACCGTGATATGCAACCTTTGAGGTGTTTCTGTTTTCGTGTTATAGACAAAAGTGGCTAATTGCTTATTATTAATAGTAAACGTCTGTTCTTCAACAACTCCACCGGATGATTGCATCCACACGACAATCCCCAATATCAACATGATTAAAACCGCAAAAACATATAGAATTCTTTTCAATTTCTTACTCTTCATAGATATCTATTTTTGTAATAATGATTACTACAAAACTAGCTATTTAAGGCCAAATACCCAAAAAATAATTATTACATCACAAAACTGCAAGTTGTAACTTGCAGTTTTATTCAATTATTGCTGGTTACATTCTGCAAAATATAAAAAACTGCTGAATTAATCCAGCAGTTTTTAGCTTTTATCTTCCTAGTATTCATCCCAACTCTTAATCGCTATCTCGGCAGGATCGACCTTGCAAATAGCATAGATAAAGGCACTGGCCAAACGGGCATTCGTGATCAACGGGATGTTGTAATCCACGGCAGCGCGACGAATTTTATAACCGTTATCCAGCTCCCGTTTCGTGTGATTTTTCGGAATATTGATAACCAGGTCTATCTTCCGGTCATGCAAATATTCCATGATATTCGGCTCCTTATCTTCATCCGGCCAGTAAAGAATTTGTGTATCAATTCCATTCTCTTTAAAAAATTTAGCCGTTCCTGCCGTACTATAAATAGTATATCCTTTTTCTATCAGCATCCGGGTAGAGTTCAGCAACTCCACTTTGGAGCGGGTCGGACCGGAAGAGATCAGGATATCCTTCTTCGGAATACGATGCCCGACAGAAAGCATACTTTTCAATATTGCCTCGTAATAATTCTCCCCGATACAGCCGACTTCTCCCGTGGATGCCATATCCACACCCAACACGGGATCGGCTTTCAAAAGCCGGGCAAAGGAGAACTGTGAAGCCTTCACTCCCACGTAATCCAAATCGAATACCGATTTATTCAAGGTTTCCACCTTCTCTCCCAACATGATCCGGGTGGCCATATCGATAAAGTTATATTTCAGTACTTTCGACACGAAGGGAAAACTCCTCGACGCTCGCAAATTACACTCGATGACCTTGATATCATTGTCCTTTGCCAAAAACTGCATATTGAACGGACCGGATATGTTCAGTTCTTTAGCGATAGAGCGGGCAATCTTTTTGATTCGACGGATTGTCTCCACGTAAAGTTTCTGTGCCGGGAAAACGATGGTCGCATCACCGGAATGTACGCCGGCAAATTCAACATGTTCACTGATAGCATAAGCCTTCACCTCGCCCTCCTGTGCTACGGCATCAATTTCCACCTCTTTCGCTTGTTCGATAAACTCGGATACCACGACAGGATGATCTTTCGACACCTCTGCCGCCAACTCCAAGAAATGCAATAATTCATCCTTATTCGACACCACGTTCATAGCAGCCCCGGAAAGCACGTAAGAAGGACGAATCAACACGGGGAAACCCACTTTATCCACGAAATGATAAATGTCCTCTATACTCGTTAATTCGCTCCATCGAGGCTGGTCGATACCCAATTCGTCACACATGGTTGAGAATTTCTGACGGTCCTCCGCCCGATCAATGGATTCGGGAGAAGTTCCCAGAATATTCACATGCTGACCATACAATCGCATAGCCAAATTATTCGGAATCTGACCACCCGTGGAAACAATCACCCCTTTCGGTTCTTCCAATTCGACAATATCCATCACCCGCTCAAATGACAACTCGTCAAAATAGAGACGATCACAAGTATCGTAATCCGTGCTGACAGTCTCCGGGTTATAGTTAATCATCACCGAACGATACCCGGCTTTCCGAATCGTATTCAAAGCGCTCACACCACACCAATCAAATTCCACGCTACTACCGATACGATAAGCCCCGGAGCCCAACACAATCACGGAGCGTTTGTCATGCTCGTATTTCACGTCATTTTCTGTTCCATTGTAAGTGATATACAGGTAATTTGTCATTGCCGGATACTCACCTGCCAGCGTGTCAATCTGTTTCACGCAGGGTAATATGCCCAATTTCTTCCTGTATTCACGAACTCTCAACATTTTCTCGTGATGGGATAACGAGGTATTTTTCACGGTCAACCGCCCGATCTGGAAATCAGAGAAACCATATTGCTTTGCCTTTCTCAACAAGCATTCGCTAATGTCTGTTTCCTTATCAAACTTGCTTAATTCCTCCTTCAGCAAGTGAATGTTTTCCAAACGTTGCAAAAACCAATGATCGATTTTTGTCAATTCATGAATTTTCTCCACGCTATATCCCTTGTCAAAAGCCCCGGCAATAGCAAATATCCGTGAATCTGTCGGGTTCACCAACTCTTCATCAATATCTTTCGTTTTCAGTACATTACCGACAAAACCATGCATTCCCTGCCCGATCATCCGGATGCCTTTTTGGATTGCCTCTTCGAAAGATCGCCCGATAGCCATGATTTCTCCCACGCTCTTCATGGAAGAACCGATCACTTTGGAAACTCCCTCGAATTTATTCAAATCCCAACGAGGTATTTTACAAACCACGTAATCCAACGCGGGCTCAAAACAGGCCGTGGTGACTTTAGTTACCGAGTTTTTAATTTCGTGTAACCCGTATCCCATTCCCAATTTTGCAGCAACAAAGGCCAAAGGATACCCGGTTGCCTTGGATGCCAAAGCACTAGACCGCGAAAGACGAGCATTCACCTCTATCACCCGGTAATCTTCCGAATTCGGGTCCAGGGCATATTGCACGTTACATTCACCCACGATGCCTATATGCCGGATTATTTTTATAGCTATCGATCTCAATTTATGGTATTCGCTATTACTTAAAGTCTGCGATGGAGCCACCACGATACTCTCTCCGGTATGAATACCCAGCGGATCGAAGTTTTCCATGTTACAAACCGTGATACAGTTATCGTATTTATCACGCACCACTTCATATTCTACTTCTTTCCATCCTTTCAAAGATTCCTCTATCAAAACCTGAGGAGAATAAGAAAAGGCACTGGCAGCCAATCGTTCTAATTCCTCCTTGTTGGAACAAAAACCGGAACCTAATCCCCCTAGCGTGTAAGCAGCCCGGACAATTATCGGAAAACCTAGTTTATCCACAGCGGCAAATGCTTCTTCCATGTTGCTGGCAGCAATACTCCTAGGTGTTTTCACGTTAATTTCCGCTAGTTTTCCGGCAAAGATTTCCCGATCTTCCGTGTCTATAATGGCTTGCACGGGTGTTCCAAGTACTTGCACGTTATATTTTTCCAAAACACCCGATTTATAAAGAGCTACCCCACAATTCAATGCAGTCTGTCCCCCGAAAGAGAGAAGAATACCATCCGGACGTTCCTTTTCAATCACTTGTTCCACAAATTCCGGAGTCACGGGTAAATAATATATCTTGTCGGCCACTCCTTCCGATGTCTGCACCGTGGCTATATTCGGATTTATCAACACGCTGTAAATCCCTTCCTCCCGAAGTGCTTTCAAAGCCTGCGATCCGGAATAATCAAACTCTCCGGCTTCACCAATCTTCAACGCTCCCGATCCTAGAAGCAATACTTTTGTTATGTTCATTCTAATTTTCAATTTTGTTTCAATTTTCAATTACTTTTTTGATGCTTCCATTGCCTTAATAAAATCATCAAAAAGGAACTCCGTATCCACGGGACCACTCGATGCTTCCGGGTGAAATTGAGCCGAGAAAAAAGGTTTTTTCTTGTGCCGAATACCCTCGTTCGTGCCATCATTCACGTTTACAAATAGCGGTTCCCAATCTGACGGAAGTGTTGTTTCATCTATCGCGAATCCATGATTCTGAGAAGTTATATAACAACGAGTTCCGCCGGGATTCATCACCGGCTGATTGTGACTTCGATGACCGTATTTCAATTTATAGGTGGAAGCTCCGGCAGCCCGTGCCATGAGTTGATTTCCCAAACAAATACCCATGATAGGGGTATTACCTTTCAGCGCTTTCCGAATATGCTCTATAGTTTCCTCGCAACGAGCGGGATCTCCCGGACCGTTCGAAAGAAAGATTCCATCAAATTTCTCCTTCGTGAAATCATAATTCCATGGAACTCGTTTTACGGTAACATCCCGCTTTAACAAGCAGCGTAGTATATTATTTTTTACCCCACAATCCACCAGAACCACTTTATACTTTCCGTTCCCGTATTCCATGATCTTTTTCGTGGAAACCTCGGCAACAATATTATCTTTATTGGGATCATAAAAAGGTACCTCCTCATCGTCAAACAGTATCTTACCCAACATCGCTCCATGATCTCTCAGTTTTTGGGTTAATGCCCGCGTATCAATACCAAAAAGCCCCGGAATCTGTTGTTCTTTTAACCAATCTCCGAGACTTTTTTGTGAATTCCAATGACTATACCGGGAAGAGTAATCCGAAATGACCAAAGCCTTACAATGAATCTTATCCGACTCGAAGAACTTGGATATCCCATCTCGCTCGTCATCAACCGGGACCCCGTAATTTCCAATCATGGGATAAGTCGGAACCAGAATTTGTCCTTTATAAGAAGGATCTGTCAAACTTTCCGGGTAACCGGTCATTGCCGTATAAAAAACAACTTCCCCGGACACCGATTTCTCGTAACCAAAGGAAGTTCCCTCATAAACTGTCCCGTCTTCTAAAACTAGACGGGCTTTCTTTAATTCATGCATATTTATTCAATCAATCAACTATAAATTAAATTTTATGCAAAAATATGACGAATATATGAATTTGCAAAGCATATTTATGAAAATAAATATTTTTAAGATTACAATCCCGGAATACCTTCTCTTTCTTTATTTTATTTCATCGTATTGAATATAAAACAAATTTCCCTAACTTTGTGAGGCGTAATAATAAACACCTATGAGAAATAAAACGAAACGCCTGTTGGCCATTCGAAAGCTTATTGAGAATGAACAGATCTGCTCGCAGGAAGAATTATTATTCAGACTGAAAGAGTTAAACGTGGAAGCAACACAAAGTACGTTATCACGCGATCTTAAATTCATGAGAGTAGCTAAAATACCTCATAAAGATAAAGGTTACATATATATTATCCCGGACAGCATCCAGAATGAACAAACCGACGAAAAAGCCTCTGCTATCGTGACAGACTCCATTTCAAGCATCGATTTTTCAGGGAATATTGCCGTGATGAAAACTCTTCCCGGGTATGCCAAAGCAGTGACCGTTCTGATTGATAATGAGAACTATTTTGAAGTACTGGGAACTATCGGTGGAGACGATACGGTTCTGATTGTCATGCGGGAAGGCGTTACCCATAACGAATTGCTGGATGCTCTATCGTCTATACACGTTAATATTCATTCACTATTTAAATAATCATTTTGAATTTTCAACTTTCAATTTTGCATTATATCGAAAATAGTTTGTAAACTTGCACCCCGTATTTTCAAGAATATAAGCATGAATATTATAACTAAGAAAACGGAATTAAGCACCGTTATCGAGAAGTTGAAAAGTGAAGGGAAAACGGTGGGTTTAGTGCCAACAATGGGTGCACTTCATGAAGGTCACATGTCCCTCGTGAAAGCATGTAAAAAAGGAAATGATATTGCCGTGGTCAGCGTGTTCGTGAACCCGACACAGTTTAATGATAAAGAAGATCTGAAACGCTATCCCCGTACGCTGGATAAAGATGTAGCTTTACTGGAAAAAAACGGATGTGACTACGTGTTCGCTCCCAGCGTGGAAGAGATGTATCCGGAAGAAGATACACGTGTATTTAACTTCGGGTACGTGGAAAGCGTCATGGAAGGGGCAAAACGCCCGGGACACTTTAACGGCGTGGGACAAATCGTAAGCAAGTTATTTGACATCGTACAACCACACCGGGCATATTTTGGGATGAAGGATTTCCAGCAAATCGCGGTGATCAAAAATATGGTGAAACAATTACATTATGATCTGGAAATTGTTTCATGCCCTATCATCCGGGAAAAAGACGGGCTAGCCATGAGTTCCAGAAATACTTTACTGGAACCGGAATACAGGAAAAATGCCCCGCACATTCACAAAGTGCTCGAAGAAGCTACTCACTTGACTTCCAAAATGAACGTGGAAGAATTGAAAAAATGGGTAGTAGACGAAATCAATAAAAACCCTTACCTGGAAACTGAATATTTCGAAATCGTGGACGACACTGAACTAAGAACTATTCAAGACTGGAATGAAAACAATGTAAAAGTTGGATGTATAGCGGTTTATGCCGGTAAAATCCGATTAATTGATAATATTGTATTTTAAACTAACACGAAGATGTTTATAGAAGTAGTAAAATCTAAACTTCATAAAGTTACCGTTACTGATGCCAATCTCCAGTACGTGGGCAGTATCACTATTGACGAAGCTTTGTTGGAGGCAGCTAACATGATCGAAAACGAAAAAGTTCAGATCGTGAATATTAACAATGGTGAGAGATTCGATACCTATATCATCAAAGGAGAACGCAATTCGGGTATTATTTGCCTGAACGGTCCGGCAGCACGCAAATGTGCCGTGGGTGACGTGATCATCATTATCTCATACGCTTCCATGGATTTTGAAGAAGCTAAATCACACAAACCTACATTGGTTTTCCCAGACACCGCAACTAATAAACTTATTTGACATTATCATGGATTATTTACCATTTATCGAGAAAAAAATCGCATACACGGCGAAAGAAGCTGAAAATACATTAAGCCTGTGGAGATTCAAAGATGATAAGATCGTTTTCACAAACGGATGTTTCGATATTCTCCACAAAGGACATATCGAATACCTGGCCAAAGCAGCTTCCTTGGGAACTAAGTTAGTAATCGGGTTAAACACGGATGCTTCCGTAAAACGATTAAAAGGAGATTCCAGACCCGTAAACGATGAGAATGCCCGAGCATTATTATTAGCTTCTCTTGTATTCGTTGATAAAGTGATTCTTTTCGATACGGATACTCCCCGTGATCTGATTGATTTCGTTCAACCGGACGTATTGGTAAAAGGCGGAGACTATAAACCTGAAGAAATTGTAGGTTACGATATAGTAAAAGCCAAAGGTGGAGAAATAGTTACCCTGGATTTCGTGGAAGGTTATTCCACCACTTCCCTGATAGAAAAAATGAAATAAAATAGTTGACCCTTACCGACCGGTAGTGTATTTAGGGATATCTTTCAAGGGATATTTGTAAAATATTAAAATTTAGTCAACTAATTTGCAATGAATTAGTTGGCTTTTTTGTATCTTTAATTATTCCCCGCGATAAGAGGTTGATCGCCAAAAACGGGGGTAATCAAACAAGAACACGATGGTAAAGATACAAAAAATTTCAAGACTAGAACCGACTCTGGGGTTTACAGAATTTGATATCTATCAATGTTACAAGTCTAGCTTCGAGTCAAGCGAGCTGGGTCGTTTGCACGCTCTCTTCCCGTTCAAGTCGTTTTGCCAGTCGACCGGCCTGGTGTCAAGCCGCGTGGGTCGTCCCTCGCTCTTCTCCCCTGAAGGCAAGGTGGCCTTGATGTTGTTGAAGTCTTACACGGGTTTCTCGGACGCGGACCTGGTGTCCCACCTCAACGGTAACATTCATTTCCAGTTATTTTGCGGGGTTTACATTCATCCCTCCCGGCCGTTAACGAACCACAAGATCGTGAGCGCCATCCGCACCGATATCGCGGGGTTATTAAACGTGGAACGAGTCCAGGAAGTGCTGGCGGTGGCCTGGAAGCCTTACCTGGAAAACTTACACGTTTGCATGACGGACGCGACGTGTTACGAGAGTTATTCACGCTATCCCACCAGCCCGAAATTGTTGTGGGAAAGCGTGAACTAGTTGCAACAATACCTGTCTCGCTTTTCACGGGAACCCGGTCAACGCTGCCCCCGTAACAAGTTCGCTGACGTTAGCCGGCGTTACCTGGCGTACAGCAAGAAACGAAAGAGGAAGCGCTCCTCCACCCGGATGATCAAGCGGGGGTTGCTCCGGTTACTTGGAAAACAGGTCGGGCAAATGAAAGAGGTGCTTGACAAGCGAGGGAAAGAACCGGGACTGTCCCCGGGTTTCCACGAGCGTTTCTCGGTCATCCAGAAAGTTCTCGACCAGAAAACACGACTGTTTGACGGGCAGAAGGTAAGCGGCCGGATCGTGAGCGTGGACAAGCACTACACCCGTCCCATCGTCAGGGGGAAAGAGACGAGAAGCGTGGAGTTCGGGGCCAAGGTCAACAACATCCAGGTAGACGGGATCTCTTTCATCGAGCACCTCTCTTTTAACGCTTTCAACGAGGGTACCCGGTTGCAACAATGTATCGAGTTGCAACAACGCCTGTTCAAGACGCGCGTTAAAGCCGTGGCGGCCGATGCCATTCACGTCACCAACGCCAACCGTAAATACTGCACGAGACGCAGGATTCACACCTCCTTCGTTCGAAAGGGAAGGGTGGCCGCTGACGAGGACCAACGAAAGCAACTTCGTTCCGCCCTCTCCAGGGAAAGGGCCACTCGCCTAGAGGGTAGCTTCGGCACCCGGAAACAACATTATTCACTTGACAAGATAAAGGCGAGGATCAAGGAAAACGAGATCTTGTGGATTTTCTTCGGGATACATACCGCCAACGCCGTCAAGATGATCGAGAAAGTCTAGGAGAGAGAGAAGAAGAGGGTCGCTTGACAATAATGACGTGAAAAGGGGAAGACAAGAGCGCTTCCCCGGGAAAAGCATGCACTACCTTCACAGTTTATCGTGTTTTTTCAAGAGTAGACCGGGGACACGTGTAAAAAAAACTAAAATAGCAGCAACTAAAAAAGTATTGCTGCTATTTTTAGGAATTTACTGAATATCCCTACTGAATATCCCTTCAAATGAAAATTATTTAATTAATTCATTTGAAGGGTATCCCTAAATAAATTTCTGATCAGCGTCCTTATTGAATTCACGTTAATCTACATATTTCCATTTGATAGCATCGCCCAGAAGAACTTGATCTTTCTCACCCTCGTCAGTCAACACGATCTTACACTCCCCCGGAAAAAGTCGGTAACGTCCCAATAATATCCAACCATGTGTTCCATCACATTCTCCAATAATTTCTCTATTTTCACTACCATTTATTAGAGTATAATATTGTTTAAATCCTGCATTTTTACTCGTTACCGCAGGCACCATATTTTGTTTATTCATTTTGATTGTCATTATTTTAGGCGGCATATAAGCGTAAATATTATACTCACCTTCCCGCTCAATCTGAGTCGTCCATTCCATACTTGCACCTCCGCCCTGCATCATAAAAGCATGAGTACGTTTAGAAAGACCATAAGCATATGCATTTTTAATATAGCCTGGTTGCACTTTAACTCCATCCATAATTGATACTGCCCTTATATTCTGATATTTACTCTTTTGTTCTTTGACAAATAAATCACGTAACCGTTTTTTAGGTGAAGACTGTACAATACGGAAACCTACATCCTCATTATCTATCGTTACCATATCCTTATCAGGGTAAAAATAAAATAACTCGAGATCCCTCTCGTAATCATCTATTTCGTCATCCGCTATACCCATATCTCCATTCAACAACACCGGTATATTTAATGATAAATTGGTATTCAGTGAAACCAAACCGCCATCGAAATGAGTTACAATCTCTTTTCCGCTCCTTGCTTTTATCAAATAATTACGGGTAAGTGTAGCTCCAAAAGAAGATGTGTAATTTTGAGCCTGAAGTGATACCACCCCATCAACATCACTATTATTGAAAATAGTAAGACGTACTTTGGAACTTTCTCCATGCATTCCAATAATATTTCCAAAACTGCTTAAAGATATGATTTGTCTCATCTTGTTAGCTTTCTCTTCATCCAATCCCACAGCCTCGACCTTAAAATCTTTTATCAAAAATTCAGGCAATTGTTTATTCGTATACCAAGAAGACAACACATCCCTACAACGAATACCAAATTTTTGACCAAAAGTCTCGTCAAATTGATCAAAATCAATATTTTGAAAACGACGAATTGCAACATATTCATTCAGAAAATTAAAAACCTGCTCTTCTGTTATATTCCCTATAGCTAACCTTCGGATCAATTCTTTCGATTTCATCTGTAATAAAC
Source organism: Butyricimonas faecalis (assembly GCF_003991565.1). Lineage (NCBI taxonomy): Bacteria > Pseudomonadati > Bacteroidota > Bacteroidia > Bacteroidales > Odoribacteraceae > Butyricimonas > Butyricimonas faecalis. The sequence continues at coordinate 3,037,685 of NZ_CP032819.1, forward strand.
CGTTGAAAACAGCTGGTTCAATTTCTCTGTCATAGAAAGATTCTTCAAAACTATGAGAGGATAGGTAATCTATAGCATATTCTTCGTACAAATTTTGTGGATGACGCTGCAACATATTTAACAATACAGTATTAATAATGGGATAATCTTTCGACCAAAAATAAAGTGAATAATCGTAAAACATAGAACTAGCATAATACAAGTTATGACGAGTCGAAGTAGTACTTCTTGCCACGTTCTTAATTGCGGAAGGATTAAATCTTTGTATAAACCCTTGCCAGCTATTATACTTTGCAATTACGGTATTCATCAATAAATTGGGTAAACCACAAAGAACTGCCTGTCGAAGCCTATCTACCCTAGAGGTATTATCAAAACTAATCCCGGAAGAACTCATTCTCTTCTCCTGATTCTTCATCTGCTCCATTAGTATACTGTAATCAGACCATACTCCAACTCCCCGTTCCGGTAGAAAAACCATTTCAGGTTGAATAAATTCACTCGTTCCTTTTTCCTGACGAAAGAAACTCGTCAAAGTAATCGGGGTTTCAATCAACTTCAAACGAGAATAAGGATAAGAATAATGCATCTTATATTCAATAGATTTCTTCATTTCCCGGATTAGTTCTGGTAATGAATCAGACAAGACTTCCAATCCCCTTAAAATATCATCATGTCCTTTAAAAAGATAAAGTTCATACTGCACGGAATCAACAATTATCTCTCTTTTCTCGTAACTACCGATACAGAGTGAAATTCCAGGTAACGGAAGGAGATTCGTGAAATGTACCCCATTATCTATTTCTTCTTCATTTCCTTGTGCTATAACTCTCCGTTCTTCGGTATTCAACACTTGTAACGAATAAAACGTGAAATCCGGGAATATTTCATACGGCTGTGCCGGGTTCACGGGGGGAGTTGTCATCGGGTACCACAAGCATTCCGGTGTCAAAAAAGTAAAATCTTGATCCAAAAACAGGTATCTTTTTCCATATCGACATTGAAGATAAGTATTATCTTCCTGGCTGAATAAGACATTATCAGGCACACTTAGATAGCATACCTGCTCGTCTATTCCACCCTGATATTCTATTGTTAATGCTATTTCCTCGTCAGGTAACAATTTTTGGCGTACTCGTATCACCTGTTTATCCCGTTCAAATGGTAAATTCGCTTCCCCTTTAATCGAAAGTACCTCTAAACCCGGATTCAAATAAAGAATAATTTCCGGTAATGTTTCCTGTGTACGGTTTTGTATCAATAGAATACTTTTCCCGCTCATTTCATCACCTCTTTGTTCAAAACTTATATTATGACAAACCACACTGCCTTTCGGCACATTATTGTATTTATTGAAAGTCTCCGTATAAACCTTTCTTGCAAAGACTTTTTGGGAGTACAAAGAATAAACAAGACTCCCTACCGTAATACCTGCTATCATGCAAACAATAGAAAGTCCTGTTACACACATCTGGTTCTCCGGGCTATTGGAAAGCCGTTTGAATAAACATATTGTGAATCCAAGAAAACCAAAACCTACAAACAGCCAACATAACCGCTGTAAAAGATAACCTGTTAAATCTGAATGTCCTGTTACGCTCGAAAAAGTATTCGGTAAACTATACCCAAACGGATCAAAAATACCTTGTCCAACGCTACCAACATAAAAAATCAAACACCCTACTACTATCAAAAGGAGTAAAATACTCAATGCCTGATGACGGATCAAAGTATGAATAAAAAAAGAAAGACTCAACATAAAAACGAGTGATGGAACAATAAATGTAATCAAGTAAAACAAATAAATCCACACATTCACTGGCGAATCACTGGCGAAAAAATGCAATAAAAAACCGAAGAATAAGGACACTATCGCCATCATAATAAACACCCATGCAAACCCAGCAGCCATACCTAGTACATACTCGACATTACTCTCCGGACGATAATAAACCATGTCCATCGAATCCAACTTTCTCTCTTTTGTCAAGAACATACCTACTAGAAAGACTAGCGGAATAACTTGTAATCCAACAAACAAGTAAGCATTCATGTAAGGGAAAAATGAAGACAAGGTTATTAAACCGTTATTTATCGACACAAAGGGATTTGCTTGGAACAATATTTGGTACAAGAGAATCCAACAAAACGTCAACAAAAAGAAGACCCGAAACAACCAACTCCGCAACAATAACTTAGAGTTGTAAGTGGCAATCACTTTCAAATTATAAAAATTCATCATAATAGCATTTTAAAAAGTTTTACTGGAGCAAGTTTTTCGTAAATATTTCTGAAAATAAAGTCTCTAGCAGCCTTATCTCTAATTATTACATCACAACGTCTTTTCATGGAAAGCCAAATCAAATATTTCCGGTTTGTATCTCCCACATTTTAAAATATTTGCCATTCGCATTTATCAATTCTTCATGAGAGCCTTGTTCCACAAGTTTCCCGTCTTTAAGTAAAAATATTTTATCTGCGTTCATTATCGTACTGAGACGATGAGCTATCAAAATCACTGTTCTATTATTTTTGCGCAAATCATTGATTATATTCTTAATCATTTGTTCTGCTTCCGAGTCAAGTGCAGACGTCGCTTCATCAAGAATCAATATTTCAGGATTACGATACAATGCTCTTGCGATGGCAATTCTTTGACGTTGTCCACCTGATAGTTGCATCCCGTTTTCACCAATATATGTTTTTAGTCCTTGTGGTAATTTATCTACAAACTCTCTTATTCCTAATCTTCTACATAGATCATTTACATGTTCCCAATCAGGTTCCAAATCATCAAGTAAAATATTATCAGCAACAGAACCGTTAAATAGGTCTATACGCTGGGGTACAGCAATAACAGCTGAACGCAAATCGTTTGTACTAATATGTTTTATATCTATTCCACCAATAGTAATTTTGCCGGAAAGAAGAGGATAAAGATTCTGGATTAATGATACAATTGTACTCTTCCCACTCCCACTTTCGCCAACAATAGCACTTACTTTACCTGATGGAAAACATATATTAAAATGTTCAAATATAATTTCTCTTGAACCATATCTAAACGTTATGTCATGAAAAATCACATCACCGCATGAACTACGCAAAAACGGAACTTTATATTGGTCATCATCTTCTTGCTGCCTGTCAAATATTTCGAATAACCGTTCTGCTGCAATTTTTGTTTCCTGAAACACATTGTTTACGTTTAATAGTGCAATGACAGGTCCCATAAAATATCCTGTTAAAGAATTGAAAGACATAAGTTCTCCAGGAGTAATTATTCCGTCAAGGACAAAGGATGTTCCAGCCCAAAATAATATTGCAGAGAATAACCCTGAAAATAATCCCGATGCTGCACCGAGATTCAGTCCATACATTCCAGAATTCCAACCGGTACGAGTTAATGTAACGAATCGTTCCTCTGTCTTTAAATTTGCATAATCTTCTATACCAAAACGTTTGATAGTACCTGCGGCATTAATAGTCTCAACAAGTTGCGACTGCATATCAGCACCTTGTTCCATTATTTTACGTTTAATTATTTTATTTACTTTATTGTAAAAGTAATACATCACAGCATATATCGGAATTGTACACAACATAATGGCTGCAAGTTTCCAATAATATGAAAACATCAACATAAAAGAGACTATTACAGTAAATACGTTTATCACGATTGTCAGTAATGTACTGTTTATAAATGTATTAATGCGTGCAGCATCAGCCATCCTCGAAAGAATTTCACCGGAACGCATAGAGTCAAAAAATGATTGTGGAAGCTTTAATAGATAACGATAATATCCAAGTATTAATCTTGTATTTACTTGTACCCCAGCGTGCAGCATCATTTTTGACCGTACAAAATTTATAAATACAGACAGCAACGTAGACACTATCAATATTATACATATCAAATGCAACAAGTTAAAATTGCGTTCAGGAATAACGTAATCTATTATCTTTTGTATACATATTGCAGAAATCAAACCTATCACAGTATATATAAGCGAACCGAATAGAGCCTGTATAAACACTTTTCGATGTGGCTTGAATAAAAACCAAAACCTATAAATAATAGAAACTTTTTCGTTTCGTTTTACAAAATCTTCGTCAGGAACAATCAACAACAACATTCCTGTCCATTTTTGCATAAACTCTTCGATTAGTTCTGCTTTTATTTCTCCGGTTACTGGATCCATAATCCATATTTTATCTCTGCCAATTTTATAAATAACCACGAAGTGCTGTAATTTTCCATTCAATATTATATGGGCAATCGCAGGAAGTGGTATTTTGTATAAACTACTTTTTTTGCCAATACTTCGATTATTAATGGTTTCTATTGCTTTCACACCTTTTGCGGCAAACCCTAATTTCTGTGCAGCTTCAACCATACCAAGAAAATTAGTACCCTGACGGTCCGTGTGAGTAATTTGACGAATTCTAGCTAAAGGTAACTGCAATTCATAATATGCCGCAACTGAAGACAAACATGCTGCTCCGCAATCGGTTATATCGTGTTGTTTTATGCAGACACCACTCTTCATCGTTTCAAGTAAATTATTTTATCCGTCGTATTCAAATACATGTATGAATATCCTTGTGCATAACATAGACTTAATATTCCATTCATTGACATTATATCAAATAATGCATTATCAGAATAATACTTACAACCCTCATAAATTAGGAGACTGTGATACATCAAGTTAACTAAAGGAAAATAATAGTTTATAGTATCAGATTTGTGGTTTTCTAATTCAGTATACTGACGTAAATTTGAGTTACGTTTACGTTTATCTTTTAATGAATCGGGAAGAGATAAACATATAGAATAGAATGCACTATCATTTATAATGTACGTCCAAGATGCCCCAGAATCTATCATTACATTATCTAACAGCCCAATGCCTTTACAATATAATGAACAAAATTTAAGATTGAGTTGATCTCTGTATTTAATAGATACACATTGATTTGTGTCAAAAGTTATTGGTTCAAATGAAATTGTCAATTCATCTTTTTCAAAATCGAACAACCAATTACATTGATCGATAATGTCATTTCCCCATACTGAGAAATTATGTTCTCCATCTACAATACTAAATTCAATAGGATTTTTCAATTGCATGTGGCAAATTGATACAGAAGTTTTGATAGATTTTTGAAATAAAACCGGATTCTTTCCCGTGTGAGGAAAAAAACTATATACTTTTTTAGCAGATGTATCTAATCCTATTCTATTTTGTTCCTTTTTTTCAATCAATGATGACTGCGCACCTGTATCAAAAATACCATATACTAATGAATCATTTATTGAGAGAGGAAAAACTATGTGACCAACATCGTTAAACATGAATTTCACAATAACATGATCTCTCTCGCATGACCATATCATTAAAATGGAAAATAATAGGAATAATTTTAACATATTCACGCTCATTCTATATACTAATTAATCTGATATTTGCCGTATTGTAATGGTTATATCAATTCCATTACCAGTAATAGTATATCCATAACCAGGTGCAACTGTAATAGAATCAATAGTTATATGTGCATTTATTTCATAAGGAGGAGGTGTAGGATCAGTTGTATGAATTGTTTGCGGTGGTCTACTATCTCTATATATGGTATACACTAATGCAACAAATGCAATAATAACACCTGCTATCGTCCAGAATGCTACTCCTCCATTAACTTCTGTCAGTTCTTTTTGGTTCATTTCTTCAACCTCGTAAATTGCCAAGTCAAATTTTTTCATAATAATTTAGTTTAAGTTAATAATAAAACTATTTTAAAGGATTAATCCAATTTTCAACGTTATCGTATAATAGATCAATAATCCTTCGATTATTTACTATGAATCTACAATTAACATTCATCCCTCGTTTCAAATATCCTCTATGACCATTTTTAAGTTCCAAGTAATCTTTATCCAAGCTGCTATACACTTTATAAAATACGCCCTGATAAGTTACTGTAGGATTATCTGCTATTTCTACTAACATTCCTTTCAACATACCCCATTGATTATAATTGTAAGCATCTACCTGAATATTACAAGGTAATCCTACTCTTAACAAACCTAAATCTTTAGAGAATACATTACACTCTACACATAATTCACTGTTAGGAATCAGATCAATTAGTTGCTGTCCCAATGAAACTTTCAAACCTTCAACTAGTTTGCTTGTATTAGTACAGATACCATCAATAGGAGAACAAACAGTATATTTATGATTGGTCTTTAAATCACTAACTATAAAAATTGTATCTCCTTGTTTCACTTCTATATTTTCAGATATGTTAAAAATATGTAAAATACCATCAGCAGGAGATATTAGCGCCATTATGTTTCCTCGAGACTGCACTGTCCCTACAACGGATGTACCAACATCTATACGAATAAAAAAGAACGAAATAAATATTCCAACCAATGCAAAAATGATAATAGAATATAATAAACTTGAACGTTTATTGTGTTCAAATATTATCTGTTCATAAGATTGATCTATGACTGAATCTGGGAATATCTTCATTCTATCAGATTATTATATTCTATTACACAAATATAAAATAAATATCTTTTAATCCAAATATATTGATTAAAAAATTATTATTATTTCATTATATTATATAATATACATTTATAGAAAGCTAATAAAAAAACTACTCAGACAATACATTACATCTGCTCTTACTGTTCATGTGTTCTATTTCATTTAACAAGAGTTCGGTATAAAAATTAAGTTATTCTTTTGAATATTACAGATATAACTATAATCATATTGTATTCTATAGAATTTCTATTAAAATTAGATTTACAAATCATTACCACTAGCAGATCATTTCCGGTTATAAAGTTTTTAGTAGGCTTATAAAGTCTTATTAAAACGCTATTCGGTATAGCGTTTTAATAGGGTTTTAATAGCGTTCTAATAGCGTTTTACATGGTAGTGATCCGGATGTAATCATGTATTTATTTTCATTTGCCGTATTAAATCGGACCTAATACCGGATTATTTTGCAACGATTACCTTTTCTAATCCTTCCCGAATTCTGATGTGAAACCTTATGATATTGAAGTGTTAGTATCCCCGTTAGTAACTGTGAATAAAAAAAGAACTAAAAAGAATAACTTTATTTTGATTTCTCGATTTTGAATTCAAGTAATAATAGTATTCAAAAATACAAGAATAGTTATTCAAATTATTCCAATTCCTTTCTACAAAATACTAACATGAATTCACATGAATTTTATTGAAAACTTTTCCAAAGTCTGTTTTACTAACTACTGTGGATAACTCAAGAATAAATCTCATTATCAATCATTAATAAAATCATAACCTGTGAATAACTCTTGACTCCACAAATAATAACGATTAAAACAAAAGAATCTCTTATTTTTTATACCAAAAACTCACAGCCTATCATTATCCTCATATCTTTTTTTAAAAAAATAAAAGATAATATATATATATGATATTGTTATTGGGAACTTGTTACTTTTGTCCGTTGAATCACATTTAATGAAGACAAAGTTATTATGAATCCTTTAAAAAAGCTAATGGGTGAAACCGTAATTTATGGTTTCTCGACAATACTCGGACGATTTATAAATTGGTTGCTGGTACCACTGTATACCAGGGTACTTTCTCCCGTCGATAATGGTATATTTACAAATTTGATGGGGTATGTTGCTTTGTTGGTCGTATTATTGACTTATGGTACTGAAACGGGATTTTTCCGTTTCGCAACGAAAGATAATAAGGATCGGGTGTTTTCAACTTTATTGACTTCTTTGCTTTTTACTTCAACTTTGTTTTTATTACTCTGTTTTTTGTTTCTCCCGCGAATTGTCAGTTTTCTTGAGGTGGGGAACCACCCGATTTACTTCGTTTTATTGATTGTAACGATCGCGATTGATGTGGTGAGTACTTTGCCCTTCGCCCTATTGAGAATGGAGGGGAAAGCCCTTCGTTTCGGCGTTATCAAGTTAGTGAATATAATGATTAACGTGGGATTGAATTTATTTTTCTATTTGCTTTGTCCGTTTTTGGAAAAGAAAGGGATTCACGTTCCTTTTTATCAAGCTGACGGTGGGGTGGTTTATATTTTCATTTCCTATTTGGTTGCTTCTGTTTGTACGCTGGTGATGTTGTTTCCTTATATTTTCCGGTTTAAGTTTGTTTTCTCGTTCTCTTTGTTGAAAGATATTTTGAAATATTCATACCCGATTTTGATCGTGAGTGTTGCCGGGATGATTAATTTGCAGGGAGATAAGATTTTGATGCCTAAAATATTGGGAGATGGAGAGGAGTCTTTGGCTATTACCGGGATATACGGGGCAAGTTATAAATTGGCTTTGGTGATGTATATTTTCACGCAAGGTTTTCGTTTTGCTTTTGAACCTTTCTTTTTCAATTACGCGAAACATAATGATTCAAAGAAAATATATCAGGATGTTCTGCTTTATTTTACCGGATTCGGTTTAATGATCTTTTTGGGTGTCATGTATTTTCTCGATGTATTGAAATATTTCTTGGGGTCGGAGTATTTTAGCGGGTTGACGATATTGCCTTGGGTGTTGATGGCTAATTTGTTTCAGGGTATTTATTATTCGTTGTCTTTGTGGTATAAATTGACGGATAGAACAATATACGGGGCTTATATGGCGGTTATCGGCTGCGTGATCACGATAGGTGGAAACGTGATTTTTTTGCCGAAGGTAGGTTTTATGGCATCTGCTTATTCTGTTTTCACTTGTTTTTTGGTTATGACTATTTTGTCTTTTGTACTGGGAAGGCATTTTTACAAGATCAATTATGATGTACCTAAGATTATTTTTTATTTCGTGATTTGTTTATTGTTTTATTTTGTCGGTGGTTATATAAAATTTGATAGTAGTTTGGTAACCTGTTTGGCTCGTTTACCGTTATTTGTACTCTTCGTGTATATTTTTATAAGGAGAGAGATGAGTTTTTTGCTGACAAAAGATTTTATGTATAAATTAATTCATAAAAAATAGCTATCTTAGCGCAATTTATGAGACTAGTTAAAATGTAATTGATTTTCAAAGTTACAGTGAGTATGAAAGTTAGAATAGTGAATAAATCGAAGCACCCGCTTCCGGAATATAAGACGAAGTCATCTGCCGGTTTGGATATACGGGCTAATATTGATGAACCTATCATGTTGAAATCCTTGGAAAGGAAGCTTGTTCCCACGGGTTTGTTTATCGAATTACCCGATGGCTACGAGGCTCAGATGCGTCCGCGAAGTGGATTGGCTTTAAATGAGGGGATTACTTTGCTAAATACTCCGGGGACGATTGATGCTGATTATAGAGGGGAAATCGGGGTGATTCTAGTGAATTTGTCTCATGAGGTAGTGCAGATTAATGATGGGGACAGAATTTGCCAGATGGTGATTAATAAAGTTGAACAAGCTGAATTAATTGAAGTGGAAACGTTGAGCGAGACGGAGAGGGGAAAGGGTGGTTTTGGTCACACGGGTAAACAATAAATCATTTATAATGACTAAACGAGGTCGATTATTATTTGTTTTTTTATTGCTTTTGTGTACTACTCAGCTTTTTGCTGATAAAAAGAAAGCGGTAGAACCTACTTTGGAGGGTGAGGCTAAAGTACAGTTTGATTATGCTTTCATGGAGGGGGTGCGTTGTAAGATTTTAGGTGATTTAAAGTCTGCTATTGCCTGTTTCGATCAGTGTATGAAGATCTATAACAGAAGTGCTGCTGTACGTTATGAATTGTCCAGTATACTGGCGTTAGGAGATGATTATACGTTACCTTTGCAACTGATGCGGGAAGCTGTGGAATTGGAGCCGACAAATATTTGGTATAATTTGCTGTTGGCGAATATTTTGCAGAAAAAATCAATGATTGAAGAGGCGTGTAAGGTATATGATAAATTGATATTGTTGCATCCTGATAGAGAGGATTTTTATGTCGTGGAGACTGATTTGTATTCTTCTGTTGAAAAGTGGGATAAGGCTATAAATGTGTTGGATCGTTACGAGAAACAGTTTGGAATAAGTGAGCCTGCTATTATAGAGAAGGCCAAGTTATATTCTAAAATGGATGATGTGAAGAGTGCCTCGACTGAGATCATGAAGTTGGTGAAGAAGTATCCTGAGAAAACGGATTATTTGGGTTTATTGGCTGAATTGTATTTGTCACATGATCAAGAGAAAAAAGGTCTTCAATTGCTGAACAAGATTGTAAAGAATGATTCGGATAATGGTTTTGTACGACTTTATCTGGCTGATTATTATCGTACAAAAAATGATACGCTAAATACTGAAAAATATATTCGTTCGGCTTTGTTGAATGATAACGTGGAGAATGGATTGAAAGTTCAATATTTGCTGAAGTTGTTGGTGAATCAAAATGATTCGAATATTTCTTTGGATTATATTTATTCTTACGTACAATTGTTGTTGGATAAGTATCCCGAGGATATAGCGGTTAGAACTTTGAATGCTGATTTTTTAAAGCGATATAATAGGCTGGAGGAGTGTAGGGGAGAGCTGGAGTTTCTTATTTCTAAGGAGAAGAATAATTATCTGGTCTGGGAAGAGTTGTTGATGTTATATAATAAACTGGAAGATACGGCTGCCATGTATCGGGGTGGGGTAGAGTGCTTGAAGTATTTTCCGAATGAACCGTTACCCTATGTAATGGTCAGTTTGGCTTTATTGATTCGGAAGGATTTGGAGAGGGCAAAGGGATATTTGGAACAAGGGCTTGTCTTGTCTCCGGATAATTCTCCTATTAAGGCTCAATTTTTTGCTTATCTTGGTGAGGTGTATTATAAGCAAGATAGTATTGAACAGGCTTTTGCCATGTTTGATAGTACTTTGTTGATAAACCCGGGTGATATCATGACGTTGAATAATTATAGCTATTATCTTTCATTGCGGAATGAACATTTGGATAAGGCTGAGAAGATGATTTTAACGGCATTGAGTGCAGATCCGAATAATTCGACTTTTTTGGATACTTACGCGTGGGTTTTGTTTAAAAGTAAAAATTATTCTTTGGCTAAATTTTATATGCGTTCGGCTATCGAGAATGAGAAGAGTCCGAGTGGGGTTTTGTATGAGCATTATGGTGATATTTTGTTTATGAACGGGGAGAAGGAAGAGGCTGTAAAGATGTGGCGGAAGGCATTGGAATTGGGTGATGAAGAATGTGGTGATTTAAAAAATAAGATAGAGAATGGTTTATCGGTAGATCATGAGAAGTAGTTGTGTTTTATTATTGGTTTTATTGTGTTTAGTGTCATGTAGATCCGTGAAGGAGGTTACGGAAAGTCGTAGAGATTTGCCGAATATTACCGAAGGAAAATTGTTTAAGAATATTATTTCTAACGAGTTAGATTATAACACGATATATGCGAAGAAAGTTGATTTATTTTTGAAAGATAGCAAGAGTTCTCATAGTCTTAAAGCTATTTTGAGAATACAGAGAGATAGTTTTATATGGATTTCGGTTAGTGCTTCTTTGGGTGTTGATGTGGCTCGATTGTTATTAACCCCGGATAGCGTTAAATTTGTGAGTCCCAGAGAGAAAAAATATTTTGTTTCGGATTATAGCTATTTTGCTGAACGTTTTGACGTGGGGTTGACGTTTGATTGTTTTCAACGGATACTGACAAATCAATTCTTTGATTTTGAATCTTGTACTACAGAGACCGCACGGGGAAAACGTTATAAGTTTGATAGGTCGGGTAACGATTATGTTTTGTATAGTTTGGAGGAGAAGGCTTTAGGTAGGAAATTGAAAAAGCTATACAAGAAAAGGAGAAAGAATAAAGAATTTTCTTTGGTGTTACAGAAGATACACATTGATCCGGATTGTTTCCGGCCTAATGCTGTTTCTATCGAAGATTTGGAAGAAGGTGTGGGAATGATGGTGAAATACAATAATATAAAGGATTTTAGTGGAAAATTGTTTCCTGAAAAAATAACTTTTAATGTATTTTCGGATAATGATAATTGGGAGGTTATATTGAATTTTGATCGGTTGGAATTTGACGTGGAAGTTTCACCTAATTTTAGAATACCTAGTAAGTATAAAAGGATGAATTAGCATGAAGATTTGTCGTAATATATTGATTGTGATTTTCTTGTTTTCTTTCACTTTTTCTTACTCGCAGTCGATTGACGCGATTAAAAAGAAAAATGAAAAGACGGAGAGGGAGATCGCGTATTTAAATAAATTACTGGAAAATGCTCGTAAAGATAAATCTTCTACTATACAGAAAGTTTCAATTATTAACCAGAAAATCGGTAAGGGAAAGGAGATGATTCAATCTCTCACGAACGAGGTGAATTATCTTGACAGCCAAATTAAAAAGAATGAGACTGTTAGATTGGGTTTGGAATCTGATAAGCAACGGATGTTGAAGTTCTATTCTAAGATGGTGTACGAGACTTGGAAAAAGAGGAATGAATCGGATAAGTTGATCTATATATTTTCTTCTTCAAGTTTTGCCCAGGCTTATGCCCGGTATAAATATTTTGAACAGGTTCAGGAGTATTCCAAGCGGCAGATTCAGTTGATTGAACAGACAAATGATTCATTGACTGCCATCAATAAAGAATTGAGTAAGTTAATGGCTTTGAAAAGTGAAACACAGTCTAAAATTGCCTCTCAAAATAATCAATTGATACGGGAACAAAATGAAGCGAACACGTATGTAGCGGATTTGAAGAAGAAGGAAAAAGAGCTTTTGCGAAAGTTGAATATTGAAATAAAGAATAGAGAACGCTTTAAAAAAGAGTTAGAGAAACTTATTGCTGCTCAGACTAAAAAGTCGGGTAGTAAAAATTCTACATATCGATTAACACCAGAAGAGAAACTTATTTCTGACGATTTCGCTAAAAATAGAGGAAAGTTACCTTGGCCTGTTGAACAGGGGTTTGTTTCTGAAAAATTTGGGGTGAATGTACATCCCGTTTTTAAACAGGTGAAATTAAATAACGCAGGAATTACTATTACAACGTCCCGGAATGCTGATGTTAGAGCGGTGTTTAAGGGTGTAGTGACGGAAATCATGTTTATCCCGGGGGATAATAACGTTGTGATTGTACGGCATGGAAATTACTTGACGGTGTATTCGAATTTAGTGGAAGTGTTTATTAAGAAGGGGGATACTGTCAATGTAAAGCAAAAAATTGGCAAGCTGGCTGTGAGTAGTGGGAATAACAGTACGTTAAATTTTCAAGTTTGGAGAGATAAAGACAATTTAGATCCGCAATTATGGTTAACATCTTGGTAAAATGGTAGTATGTTTGAAAGATTAATAATATACTTTAGCGGCGGTTGTTATTTAAAAATATTTTACTTACATTCGCTAGATAGTACGATAGTGAGAATATTGTTTTTAAAAGCTGTGGATAATGAGTAAAATGGTGACTAAAAAGAGCTCGATTATGATTGCGATGATCATTATTAATTATTTGAAAAAGCGATGGACAAATTAGAATTTTCGATTGCCTCTGAAATTGGTAATATCGTTAAAGTTGAGAACTTTATCGATTATTTCTCGGATGTTTATCATGTAGAACCGGATGTATTCGGCAAGATTAGCTTGTGCGTTATTGAAGCTGTGAATAACGCGATTCTTTACGGGAATAAACTGGATTCTTCGAAGTATGTTAAGTTTTTCGTGTATGAGGAGGAAAAGCGTTTATTCGTAACCGTGAAGGATGAGGGAGAAGGGTTTGATTATTCTTATATTCCGGATCCTACTTTGCCGGATAACATAGAAAAAGATGCAGGACGTGGTCTTTACCTGATGAAAACGCTTTCTGATGATTTGATTTTTGAGGATGGTGGATCAAAGGTGACCATGGTTTTCAATTTATAATACATAGATGAGCGAACTTCTTTTTTTTTGCGAGGAGTGTGATACGCCTCCTTTTTTTAATGAAGAGAGAGTGAAACAATGGCTACAGGCCGTTGCTGATGATTATTCGTTTCAGTTAGGAGCGATCTCTTTTATTTTTTGTAATGATGATTATATCCTGGATGTGAACAGGAAATATTTGAATCATGATTATTATACTGACGTTATTACTTTTGATTATTCCGAGAGAAAAATATTGTCAGGTGATGTTTTTATCAGCCTTGATACAGTTCAATCCAATGCTTTAGAATTTCATACGACTTATGAAGATGAATTGCATAGGGTGGTTGTACACTCTGTGCTTCATTTAATGGGTTTTAAGGATAAATCAGATGTTGACGCTAGAGAGATGCGTCAAAACGAAAATCATTGCTTAGAATTGCTTAAAACGATATAATTATGTCACGATTACTGCCCGTATATGATGTTATTGTAGTAGGGGCCGGACACGCTGGTTGTGAGGCGGCATGTGCTGCCGCTAATTTAGGATCAAAGACATTGCTTATTACACTGGATATGAATAAGATAGCACAAATGTCTTGTAATCCGGCCATGGGTGGTATTGCTAAAGGTCAGATTGTTAGGGAGATAGATGCTTTAGGCGGTGGTTCTGGCATCGTGACGGATAAAAGTACAATCCAATTCCGTATGCTGAACCTATCTAAAGGGCCTGCTATGTGGAGTCCAAGGGCTCAATGTGATCGAATGATTTTTTCGGCCGAATGGAGGGATAGGGTAGAGCATACTGATAATCTGGATTTGTGGCAGGATGATGTGATTGAACTTCTTTTGGATAAGGGACAGGTTACCGGGGTTAGAACCAGATTGGGGATTTCTTTTAGTGGTCATCGGGTGATTTTGACGAATGGTACTTTTTTAAACGGTCTGATGCATATCGGACGGGTTAGTTTTCCCGGTGGTCGTATTTCAGAACCGGCCACGTATGGTTTGTCTGAGCAACTGAGAGCGTATGGTTTCACAGTAGGGCGAATGAAAACGGGTACTCCGGTTCGTATAGATGGCCGAAGTATTGATTTTTCCAAATTGACTCGTCAGGATGGGGATAATGATTTCCATAAGTTCTCTTTTCTGAGCTTCGCGTATACGAATTCACTTGAGAAAATGCCTTGCTATATCGCCTACACGAATAAAGTCGTACATGACATTTTGCGGGAAGGATTTGATGATAGTCCTTTGTTCAACGGTACTATAAAAAGTATAGGTCCTCGTTATTGTCCGAGTATTGAAACTAAATTGGATACTTTTTCAGATAGGGATAGTCACCATCTGTTTTTGGAACCGGAGGGGGAGAGGACAACCGAATATTATCTGAATGGTTTTTCTTCTTCTTTGCCTTGGGATATTCAATTGCGGGCATTGAGAAACGTGGAAGGTTTTGAGCATGTAAAAATTTTCAGACCGGGTTATGCTATCGAATATGATTTTTTTCAGCCTACTCAATTGTATCCTACTTTAGAAACAAAATTAGTCAAGGGACTTTATTTTGCCGGACAAATAAACGGGACTACCGGATACGAGGAGGCAGCGGCTCAAGGATTGATGGCTGGAATTAATGCCCATCTTTCACTTCATGAAAATAGAGATTTTGTACTGAATAGGGATCAGGCTTATATTGGTGTATTGATAGATGATTTAGTTACGAAGGGAGTGGATGAACCTTATCGGATGTTTACTTCACGCGCCGAGTATAGAATTTTATTGAGACAGGATGATGCTGATGCCAGATTGACGCCTTTAGGGTATTCTCTAGGTTTGGTGAAAGAAGATCGCTTTGCCGTGTTTGAAGATAAAATTTTGAAACGTGACCGGTTGATAGACTTTGTTACTAATTTTAGTATTTCACCTGAAGAGATTAACCCGACCTTAGAAAATTTGAAATCTTCGCCTATCCGTCAAAAAATTAAATTGATTGATATTATTTCGAGACCGCAGGTAACTATTCCTAAAATTATAGATGCAATTCCTTCTTTAAAGGAATTTGTTTTTGATCATAATTTGCGGGAAGAAATCATAGAAGCTGCTGAAGTTTTAATTAAATATTCTGGATATATAGAGAGAGAAAAATTGATTGCTGATAAATTGAATCGGTTGGAGAATTTAGTTATTGCGAATAAATTTAATTATATGGAGATAACTTCTCTCTCTTATGAAGCTCGTCAAAAATTGACAAAGATTAATCCGAAAACTATTGGGCAGGCATCACGTATTACAGGTGTATCGCCTTCTGACATTAATGTTTTATTGATTTTATTGGGAAGATAAAAGGAATGTTTCACGTGGAACATTGAAAATAGTGCGAAGAGGGGTATTGAATAAATCTAGTAAAAAAGTACATTTATAGGGTCAAATTGTAAATAAAAACCGAGGTATAAAATGGAAATTGTAGAAGGAAATTTAATTGATATAGAAAACAGGGAATTTTATCCTTGTGCTATATTTATATCTGAAGGAAAGATTATAAATATAGAAAGAAATTCTAATTCGTATGATCAATATATTTCACCGGGATTTATAGATGCGCATGTTCATGTGGAGAGTTCCATGTTAATGCCTGTTGAATTTTCCAAATTAGTAATTCCGAATGGAACAGTGGGTGTGGTTGCCGATCCGCATGAAATTGCAAATGTTTTAGGGGTAGAGGGGGTGAAATTGATGATAGATAATGGAGAAAAAGCACCTTTAAAATTCTTTTGGGGTATTCCTTCCTGCGTTCCTGCCACTCCATTTGATAAACCAGGATCCATTTTATCCGTAGAAGACACGGATAAATTAGCAAAAACCGGAAAATTCATACTGCTTTCTGAGGTTATGAATGTTCCTGGTGTTATAAATAATGATCCGGATGTTATTGGAAAAATAGAAATAGCCAAGAAATATCAATTAAAAATAGATGGTCATGCACCGGAACTCACGGGTGATTCTCTGAGTTCATATATTGCTCATGGTATAGAAACCGATCATGAATCTTCGACCATAGAAGAGGCAGAGGAGAAAATTTCAAAAGGAATGTACATCATGATCAGGGAGGGAAGTGCTGCTAAAAACTATGATGCATTAAAATCATTGATTGCTACACGTACAGATCGTGTCATGTTTTGCACGGATGATTCACACGCTGATGACCTATTAAATAAAGGTCATATTAATAAAATTATCAGAAAAGCATTGGCTGATGGCTATGGTATTTTTGATATTTTGCAGATAGCGTGTCTTAATCCGGTACATTTTTATAATTTGAATATAGGAACTTTGCATGTTGGAGATGATGCAGATTTCATTATTTTGGATGACATAGAATCTTTGAATGTACGTTCTACTTATATTAAAGGGAAGGTAGTTTATGGTGAAAACAATTCTAAAAGTAATCCGGTTTATGATGTACCGTTATTAAATAAGTTTCATCACGATGAAATAAGTTTATCCGATCTTCATACAAATGTTTTTGGAGATGTTGCATGTATTCAAGTGAGACCTGATAGTATTCTGACAGACAGTAAAATACTTCATTTTAACGAGAAAATAGAAGGTTTTCAATCAGATTTGGATAAGGATATTTTGAAAATAGTTTATTTAAATCGTTACTTTAATTCTAAACCGCAAATTGGTTTTATTTCAGGTATCGGTTTAAAACGAGGAGCTTTTGCTTCTTCTATATCACATGATTCGCATAATATTATTGCAGTGGGTTGTACAGATCAAGATTTAATGCTTGCAATAAACGAATTGATAAAGGAAAAAGGTGGTTTAGTCGTGAATGAAGCGGGCGAATTGCACTCTTTACCCCTTCCTATTGGTGGTATTATAAGTGATAAAAGCGGGAGGGAAGTGGCAAGTTGCTACATGGAATTGAATGAAATACTTTCAAAAATGGGGACACCACTAAAATCTCCTTTTATGACGCTTTCATTCATGGCATTAATTGTAATACCTACTTTAAAAATAGGAGAAAAAGGGATCTTTGATTTCGAAAAGTTTGATTTTGTATCATAGTGTATGGCAGAAGATGAATTTGGCTTGAAAGAGAAAGTCAGTAAATTACCTACGACTCCGGGAGTGTATCAGTTTTTTGATGCAAATGGAGTAATTATATATATAGGTAAGGCTAAGAATCTGAAAAACAGAGTTTCATCTTATTTTGTAAAGACAAATCAGACCTCTAAAACAATGGTTTTAGTCCGTAAAATACGGGATTTGAAATACATTGTGGTTAATACAGAGGAAGATGCGCTATTGTTAGAGAATAATTTAATCAAGAAATACAAACCCCGGTATAATATTCTATTGAAGGATGATAAGACATACCCTTGGATTTGTATTACAAAAGAGGCTTTTCCACGAGTTTTCACTACTCGGAAATTTATTCGGAACGGGTCAGAATATTTTGGGCCTTATACTTCGGTTAAATATGCTAACACTTTGATTTCCTTGGTGAAATCGCTGTATAAATTGAGAACTTGTAATTTATCTCTCAATAAATCAGCTGTTTATAGCGGAAAATATAAAGTATGTTTGGAATATCATATTGGAAATTGTATGGGACCTTGTGTCGGGTACGTGCAAGAAGAGGAGTACATGGAATATATTGCACAAATCCGGAACATTTTAAAGGGAAATATTTCTTCCGTGATTGATCTCATGACCCGAAAAATGAAGGAATATACTATTTCTCTTCAATTCGAAAAGGCTCAGGAAATGAAGGAAGCAATAGAAGCATTGAGGTCTCATCAAGCGAAGTCCACGATAGTAAGTACTTCGATAAATGATATTGATGTATTTTCTTATTTAGAAGACGAAAAATATGCCTATGTGAATTACTTGAGAATTGTTCATGGAGCTGTGAATCAAGTGCATACTATCGAATTGGAGAAAAAGTTGGATGAATCAAAGGAATCCTTACTTTCTTTTGCCATTTTTGAGATTCGCCAGTTGGTAAACAGTCGTTCCAAGGAGATTCTGGTACCTTTCTATCCGGATGTATTGATGGAAGGAATGAATTATGCTATTCCGCAAAGGGGTGAAAAAAAGCAATTGTTGGAGTTATCCGAACGTAACGTGAAATTCTTTAAAATGGATCGGGAACGTCAACGGGGATTACGTCGGCAGGATAGTAAATTGGATTTATTGAATACGATAAAAAATGATCTGAAATTACCGCGATTACCTCACCGGATGGAATGTTTTGATAACTCTAATATACAGGGAACCAATCCTGTAGCCTCTTGTGTTGTTTTCATAGACGGTAAACCGGCAAAGCGGGAATACAGACGTTTCCACGTGAAAACTGTTATCGGGGCAAATGATTTTGCCTCTATGGAAGAGATTTTGTACCGTCGTTATCACCGGGTGCTTGAAGAGGGTGGGGAGCTGCCTGATCTGATTGTGGTGGATGGAGGAAAAGGGCAATTAAGTTCAGCCGTGGCTACATTGCGTAAATTGGATTTGTTGGAAAGAGTGCCTATCATCGGTTTGGCCAAGCAAATGGAAGAAATATATTACCCCGGAGATAAAGATCCTTATTTGTTAGCGAAAACTTCTGTGGCTTTAAAGACATTAATGCATATTCGGGACGAGGCTCACCGTTTTGGTATCACTTTTCATCGTAAATTGCGAGAGAAAAAGCAGACAATCAGTGTGTTAAGTGAAATTAAAGGCATTGGTGAGAAAACAGAAGTATCTTTATTGCAATATTTTAAGTCTGTAAATGCTATAAAAGAGGCATCTCGTGAAGAGCTGGCAAAAGCCATCGGTCCGGCAAAAGGAAATGTCGTGTATGATTATTTTCATTCTGCTATGTCTTAATAATTTCGTATCTTTGCGTGTATTTCAGTGTAATGGATGAAAATAATATTCTGCTAGAAAGATTAAAGGCTAATGATGAGGCGGCTTATCAGGAGTTGTTTGAGATTTATTTCAAACAGTTACATCATTTTGCCGAACGAATGGTTTTTGATTCCGAGGTTGCTCACGATTTAGTACAGGATGTATTCATCAGTTTATATGAAAATAGCAAGAAATTATCTGCTCGAAGTAATCTTTCGGGTTGGTTATTTGTATCCGTCCGTAATTCCTGTTTGAAATATTTGCGTGACCGGAAAGTTGAAGATCGTAGAAATGTTCTTTATGCAGAAGCTATGCTGCATTCTGAATCCATGGAATGGATTGATGATGAAGAGTTATTAGAAAAGATTTATCTCGCGATAGAACATTTATCGGGTAAATGTCGTGAGATAGTTAAAATGCGATTGATCAAAGAAATGAAATATAGCGAAATTGCGTCGGAACTTTCAATTTCTGAAAATACAGCTAAAGTGCAAGTGCATAGGGCTATACTAAAGATAAAAGAACAATTGGCTGCTGATTCTGCTTTCTTTATTTTGCTTAATGCATACTTGGAATTTTTCCAAGAGTAGAAAAAAAATCGAAATTATTTGTAAACCTTTTTGAGTTCTTGGGATTATATGTACAAATAAACTCAAGAAATGGACTCGATAGATTGGATTATTATTAATAAAAGTCTTGATGGATCGTTAGATGATCAGGAATCGAAAATGCTATCAGATTGGTTAGCCGAATCGGCGGAACATCGTGCGTTATACCAGAAAATAAAGGCTTATGATTCGTATTCACTTAGTGATGAAAAATTTGAGCGATGGAGGTCAGAATATACGGATGTATTGTCTCGCTTAAAACAGCGTCGAAATAGAAGGCTTGTGCGTCGGAAAATCCTTGTATCCACTTCGGTGGCAGCTGTTGTTGCTGTTGTCGCGTTATTTACCTTGTTTTTGAATTATCCGGAACCTGGCTCTGTAAATTTGAATGAAAGCGGCGAGCATTCGAAAGTTCAATTACAACTTGCAAATGGTCATTGGTTAGACCTGGATACGATTAAAGAGAATCGTTTGATGGGAATGGATCATGTGAATGTTTCATCCGGAAACAAGACATTGACCTATCAACATGCTGATAATTTGCAGCAAATGGAGTATAACATATTGAAAACAGAAAGGGGAGGAGAATGGAACGTGACGCTGGAAGATGGAACTAAGGTTTATTTGAATTCCTCGTCAACATTGAAATACCCGGTTTCTTTTGCAGGTGAAAGTCGCGAAGTATTTCTTGAAGGAGAGGCTTATTTTGAAGTGACGCATGATCCAAATAAACCATTCATTGTCAAAACAAATGATATGAATATTTTAGTCCGGGGAACTTCTTTCAATATAAATGCTTATCCGGATTATAAAATTGTCAGGACAACACTTGTTAACGGGAAAATTGAAGTAGAATGTTCCGGTAATACCCATACGATTCTTCCGGGACAACAAATTGTTTTCGAGAAAGAGACAAAATCAGTAAAGATACAGGAAGTTGACACGGAATTATATACATCCTGGAAAAATGGTTTTTATAAATTCAATGAGACGAGACTTGAAGATATATTGGCGATGTTGTCGTTGTGGTACGATGTGGATGTGATCTATGCTGATGAATCAGTTAAAGATCTGAGTTTCACAAGTTCAGGTAAGATGGCCCGTTATGACAATCTCATGAATCTGTTAAAGAAATTCGAATACACCAATAATGTTACGTTTGAATTGAATGGTAAGAAGTTAACCGTTAGGAAAAAATAAACTTGCTAAGGGTGCATCCTTAGCAAGCTAAACCTGCAAAATAGCTTAAATGGTAGTGAGACTATTTTGCTAAATAGTAATAATTAAAAAACAAAGTTATGAAAAAAAAGCGAACCAAGAAAAGGTTGACGGATGAATTGAGTGTCCGGAAATTTTTAATTAAAATGAAATTGCCACTTTTTTTATTGATGATTTTATTTTTATCAGTAAATGGGGTTGCTTTTTCTCAAACAGCTAAAATCTCAGTTAATTTTACAGAAACTCCACTTTCAGAAGTTTTTGCAGCATTGGGAAAACAGAGTAAAATGGTTTTCCTGTATGACCATAAATTGATTGAATCTAAAGGAAAAGTTTCTTTAAAGGCTGACAATCAGGAATTAGAAAAGGTGTTGAAAGAATTTTTACCCCCATTGGGGTTGACATACATTTTCGAAGATAGCGTTGTTGTCGTTCGGAAAGCTCCTGCTGATCGTCCTGTGAAAGCGGTAAGAATGATTACAGGTGTCGTAACGGACGAAACAGGACAACCCTTGCCGGGAGTTCACGTGGTGATTAAAGGTACACATAAGGGCATCGCGACGGATGTTAACGGAAAGTTTAGTGTTGCGGTTGAAGATGGTACGAAACCGGTATTTGTTCTTTCGTTTGTGGGAATGGAACCTTTGGAATTGAAAGTTTCGGAAAAAGATAACTATAAAGTGATTTTAAGTACGAAATTACAAAAGTTTGATGATGTGATCGTTACTGGTTACCAAACGATTTCCAGGGAAAGAAGTGCAGGTTCATATTCGAGGGTTTCAGGTGAAGAAGTATCTAAAAAGGCGAACCTGACGGGGAATATTCTTGAAACTCTTGAAGGACTGACTCCCGGATTAAGTGTAAATTACGGGATTGGAGAGGACAAGTTCTTGATCCGGGGAACGACGTCGATTAATTCGTCAACAGAACCACTGATCGTGGTCGATGGAGTTGCATTAGAGGAGGGGAATATCGAGGAACTTATAAACAGTAACGATATAGAGAGCGTGACTTTCCTTAAAGATGCGACTTCTGCTTCGATCTGGGGAGCTAGAGCTGCAAATGGGGTAATCGTGATAACTACGAAATCGGGTAAAACCGGAGATCATCGTTTAAAAATTACTTATGACGGTTCATTTACTTACAAGGGGCTTCCTGATTTTGGATATAAGGGACTTATGAGTAGCGAACAGATTATCCAGTCTGCAAAGGAGATTTTTGATCCGGAGGCTTATCCATGGGCAACGGTAACTACCAAAAATGGGGGAGCTTTAGTTTATCCGCATGAAATACCGTTATATCAGTATGCTAATAATGAGATAGACGAGGCTGAACGGGATCGGCAGCTTGAGGCATTAGCCAAGTTGGACAATCGTTCACAAATTGAAAAATACTTGTTGCAGCCGGCTTTATTCACGAAGCATACAATATCATTTTCGGGTGCAGCCAATAATATTTATTCCATCTATGGATCGGTTGGTTACGAGTATAACCAGAGTACCGAACGGGCAAATACCAACAAGATCATGCTCAATTTCAAGCATAATATACAGTTGAAAAAATGGTTGAAAATTGATTTGACAACGAATCTTTCCGTGCAAAATGTAAAAACAGGTCTCATGCCGGCATACACGAATGTAAATACGATTTTACCTTACGAAATGTTGGCAGATGAAGAAGGAAACCCGATCGATCATTCCCACACGATTTTTTATAAAGATTATCAAGATGAGCTTGAAACAAAGAGTCTTCTCGATTTAAGCTATGTCCCTTTGAATGATATGAAGGAAGGGTTTAATAAGTCAAAATCGGTGAATGGTCGTGTAAATTTGGGTATTGCTATAAATTTGGTTAAGGGATTAAAATATGAAGGACGTTTCCAGTACCAGCAAAATTATAGCAAGAGCGAGTTATTTTACAGCCAAAATTCATCGCTGGTTAGAATAGAGTTAGCAAGATTCACAAAACCGGCTAATCCGCCTTCAACCACGGCTCCTACTTATTATCTGCCCACTACCGGAGGACGATACACCCTTGCCAATGTTGACGGGATAAACTGGACGATTCGAAATCAATTTAATTATGACCGTGTTTTCGGTAAGGATAAACAACAAATAACAGCGATCCTTGGAATGGAAATACAGTCAGGAGTATCTACTTCCAATTCAAATACACGACGGGGATATGATCCGCAATCACAGACTTACCAAGCGTATGATGAAAAGGAACTTGCCACGAATGGAATTTCAGGTGCCGTGTACACTAATTTCGGAACACCCCGTAATACATTGGTGACGAAAATGTTTTCTCAAAGTGAAACGGAAAAACGGTTTGTTTCTTTTTATTCGAATGTTGCGTACACTTACAATAGTAAATACACGTTGAATGGGAGTATTCGGGTAGATCAGTCAAATTTATACGGGAGTGATCCGAGCGTCCAGTTTAAACCTATATGGTCTCTTGGTGTGGCTTGGAACTTGAAGAGGGAAAGTTTTATGGATCAGGTTGATTTCCTGAATCGCTTGGATTTTCGGTTTAGTTATGGTTTGGGAGGAAATTCTCCAAAGCCGGGCAAGGGAGGACCTTATAACTTGTTGAGTGCAAGAGCTAATTCTATGTTTGCAGGATTGGGTATAGGTTATGACATCATGTATCCGGCAAATGATAAGATTCATTGGGAAAGGACTCGGACTATAAATGGCGGGATAGATGTGGCCATGTTTAACAACCGGATTACAGCATCAATAGACGTGTACCATAAACTGACAACAGATTTGTTAGCAACGAAGCCGACGGATCAGACGTTGGGATGGGAGAGTTTTTATACCAATTTCGGGGATATGAAAAACCAGGGATTTGAAGTATCTCTTCGGACGAAGAATATCTTCTCCCGGAATTTTAGTTGGTCAACCGTGTTGACGATGACGAATAACCGTAATAAAGTTCTGAAACTCAATCTTGATGGTGCAATGACCGCAAGTAAAAAGGTGTACATGGACTATATTGAAGATTATGCAGGCAATAGCTTGTTTGCATATCGGTGGGCAGGTTTGAGTGAGGAAGGAAACCCTCAAGTTTTCAACGCGGAAGGAGAAATAATCGGTGATTATCAAGATGAATCTTTGACCGAGAATGCCGTGAAGTTTATGGGTGTTACCCAGCCGAAATGGTATGGCGCATTGACGAACAACTTTTCTTACAAGGGGTTTGACTTTTCGTTTATGCTCGTGTATAACTTTGGTCACAAGATGCGTCGTGATGTAAATAATTTTTGGTACGGGCGATTGACACATAATGTAAGCAAGAAGTTTTTAGATCGTTGGCGGGAACCTGGTGATGAGAAATACACGGATGTACCGAAATATGTTTCGAAAACGGTTGAAAATAAAACGAAGTCTCGGAACATTACCTTTTATGAATTAGCGGATATTAATGTTTTGGATGCGTCCTATGTCAAATTACGGGATATTACATTATCATACTCTCTGCCTAAAAGTTTGTGTGACAAACTATTCATGGATAGAATCACGTTACGGGCACAGGCCTCTAATTTATTCCTGATAGCGGCAAATAACGATGGGATAGACCCTGAATATCACCACTACAGAAGTGGGTTACGCGGGACAAAATACGGTCCGTCGTGGTCATTCGGACTTACTATTAACTTTAAATAAGGTTGACGATGAAATGTAATCATGTATATCACGGATTGGCAACTATATTGAGTGTTGTCTTGTTGCTTGGAGGTTGTAAGGATTTCCTTGATGTAAAACCTAAAGGAAAAGATATTCCGGAAACAATCGAACACTATAACGGAATGTTCAATAGTACGAATCTGACTTCTGTAACCTATACTCAAGTGACGGAACTCGGGACGAAATTAGGCGTGAGTACCCTGTACAATATTTTTATGGGAGATGAACTCACGGCGACACAAACTTCGATTTCTGAACTTGATTTCAAAATGAATCAGGCGTATCAATGGGAGGGAAAGATTTTCGGTGAAGAAGATGATGTTTGTGAATGGGCGACGATGTATCAGCAAATCTACACGTTTAATGTTATCATTAATAACGTGATGGATGCATCGGGTGGAACGAATAAACGGAAGTTGGAACTCCAAGCTGAAGCACGGGTGAATAGGGCTTTTAGATATCTGATACTTGCCCAATATTTTGGAAAACCATATAATGAATCAACGGCTGGCACTGATTTGTGTGTTCCTCTTGTTGTAGAGGATGATATGAATTTGAAAAATCTGAAACGGAATACAGTTCAGGAAGTGTATAATTTTATCATTAAGGAATTGGAAGAATCTTGTCCCAATTTGGTGGAATCAACGAATCATCCGTTACGAATTTACCAATGTGCAGGATGGTTTTTCTTGGGTAAGGCTTATTGGGTTAAAGGAGATTACGAGAATGCAAGAATCGCCTTGGAGAAAGCACTTAAATCTTCTGAAATAAATACCACCGGTATCACTTTGTGGGATTACAACCAAATGTTAAGTGAATGGGGATATAATTCCGCTAAGCCTTACGCGTGGACTTCCGGTTTCCCGGCTAATAACACAGGGGCTAACAAAGAGGTGGTTTACAACTATCAGTATGCGATCTCTTCAATTTCCAGTGCAACGGGGCAACCCAAATTATTTGTAAAGGAAAAATACATGGATCTGTACGAGCAGGATGATCTTCGAAGAAACTTTTTTTCGAATAAAACGAGGACCGGGGCCGCTATGGAGGGATATAGGAGATTACCTTGCAGGACAGTCTTTAATTTAGGTGTTGAAATGCCTGATCTGTATTTAATGCTGATAGAGTGTCAGGCCCGCTCAACGAATCAGGCCTTGCAAGATGAGGCTCGGGTAAATCTTGAAGAATTTCGACGCCACCGGATGCCTCAGGAAGCTGCGGTGATTCCTGCCGATATAACTTCTCAGGAAAAACTTATTCGCTTTGTCGTGGAAGAGCGATTGCGGGAATATATGATGACCGGCATACGCTGGTTTGATATGAGAAGATTGTGGAATGACCCTCTTTTTCAAGATTGGAAAGCCGAATATACACATACCGATGGGGAAAGTTCTTATACGCTGACAGAAGATCGGCTTGTTTATCAAATTCCACCGAAAATACTTGTATTTAACTCGGATTGGCAGAATAATAAATAACAATAAATATTGATGAAAATGAAAAAACTAATTTTATTAAGCATTATATTACTTGGAACATTTGCGCTGAAAGCACAGGTAATTAAAGGAAAATTTAATGATTATCATGGGGAAACAATAAAGATCAACATTGGAGGTTGTGATCGGGAAGCCCTTAAAATAGGAAGTGACGGATCGTTTGTATTCAACCCGGTGATCAGGTATGAAGGGCAAAAGTTTACTATAAATATGCCCGATGAAACTCGGATTCCGGTGTTAGTTGGTAAAGGAGAAGAGGTTCGCTTGGAGGTATCAAAAGACAAGGATGGGAAAACAATAGCTAAATTTTCCGGAGATAGAACGGATATTAATACCTATTTATTTGTTCACGCGAATCAATTATCATTAAAGGGTGTTAGAGGACAGAAATTTGCTACGTTTAAGGAATACTCGGCAAGTTTGGATCGCTTGAATAAAAAATTGGATCAATTACTGGATAAAGTTAAGGGAGATCAGGATCTTGTCGATGAATATCGGGTGGAAAAGAATGTGGACATCATTTCGGCTAAAATCGGATTTGGAAGAGATGATGAAAAACTGGCTCTTGCAGATGCCGATTACATAAAATTTATGAAGTCGATAGATCTGAATGATAGCGTAACCTTTAGAAAAGATCCTCGCAAAGCCTCGTTGGGTTATACGGGAATAGTAGCAAGAAGAATATCTTGGGAAGCAAAAAACAGGGCAACCGCTCAAGACGATCCCGCTAAATCTCTTATTAAAAATTTATTGATTCTTGACGAATTGGTGAGTAACCAGGAGATTAAAAATAGTGTTTCTCACTATTATGCCGTTATGTTTTATATGGGTGGGGGAAATGCTCACGCGAGAGAGTTTGTTGAGACTTTTAATAAAATAAATACAGATCCGGAACATCGTGCTTTTGTGAAATCAAGACCATTACCATCAAAGGATAATAATCTTGAAGCCGGATCCGTGGCTAAGGATTTTGAAATGCGTGATCGTGATGGTAATTTGGTGAAACTTTCAGATTTTAAGGGAAAACTTGTTTATATGGATATCTGGGCAACATGGTGCGGACCGTGCGTGGAAGAGATTCCTAATATGGAAAAATTGTACCAATATTATAAAAATGATCCAAGAATCCTGTTAGTGAGTGTATCCGTGGATAGTAAAAAGAACCTTTGGGAGAAAAAATTGAATGAAGACAAGCCTCAATGGCCTCAATATATCGTTGACGGAACTTTAAAAGATAAATTGTACAATGAATACATGATAACCGGAATCCCTCGTTTTATGATGTTTGATAGTGAAGG
Organism: Butyricimonas faecalis; assembly: GCF_003991565.1. Classification (NCBI taxonomy): domain Bacteria; kingdom Pseudomonadati; phylum Bacteroidota; class Bacteroidia; order Bacteroidales; family Odoribacteraceae; genus Butyricimonas; species Butyricimonas faecalis. The sequence goes on from NZ_CP032819.1 coordinate 3,065,785, forward strand.
TAAAATTATCACAATCAATGCACTGAGACCTTCTAACAGTAAGTTGATTCCGTTTATAGAGGAACAATTGGCTAAACCGAAAGAGATGAAAGGCCCCGGTGGTATGAAAATGATTAAACTAAAGTAATTTAAGATTCCTATAAACTATTGGAAGTTGTCCAACTCCTTCCCCTAACCCCTCTTCACATAGGTGCGAAAATAGCTTAGTAATCAGCTCTCCCCCTGTGTAAGGGGGAGTTGGAGGGGGTAGTTGGACAACTTCTTTTATTCATTCATAATGTCCGTCTGTCGGTCGATAGAGGCTTGGTGTATGGCCTTGAACACCCGCTCCACGAGTTCTTCACTCAAGTTATTCTTGCGAGCTTCTTCGAGAACTCGGGTCAATATTTTTTCCCAGCGGTCCGGTTGGAGAATGGTAATGTTGTTTTGTTTTTTATACATCCCGATCTCTTCAATAATCTTCATCCGGTTGGTGAGAGCTTCCATGATCGTGTTGTCCAGCGTATCGATTTTTTCCCGGAGTTCTTCCATGATTAAAGTATTGTTTGAATTGTTTGGATGTTCTTCCCGAATAACTAGATGAGTTAGAATTTGATTCAATTGATCGGGGGTAATTTGTTGAGAAGCATCACTTAATGCACAATCCGGATTCACGTGAGATTCGATAATTAATCCGTCAAATCCCAAGTCCATGGCTTTTTGTGATATTTCTTGGATATACTCCCGGTGACCACTGATATGGCTGGGGTCACAAAAGAGCGGTAAATTCTTAATGCGTCGCTTTAATTCAATAGGTATTTGCCATTGAGGCATATTACGATAGCGGGTACTGTTATAAGATGAAAACCCGCGATGAATAGCGCCTAATTTTGTAATACCACACAAATAGAGGCGTTCAAAAGCACCAATCCATAATTCTATGTCCGGATTTACCGGATTCTTGACGAGAACCGGGATGTCAACTCCTTTCAGGGAGTCTGCGATTTCTTGAACGGCAAATGGATTTGCCGTGGAGCGGGCGCCAATCCATAACATATCCATCCCGTATTTCAATGCGGTTTCCACGTGATGAGCATTAGCGACTTCCGTGGAAATCTTCATTCCCAACTCTCGTTGGATATTTTGCAACCAAGGCAATCCTTTCACGCCAACTCCTTCAAAGCAATTCGGACGAGTCCGAGGTTTCCATATCCCGGCTCGTAAAACTTCTATTCCATTGTTTTTCAATAAACTTGCAGTCTTAAAAAGTTGCTCTTCAGTTTCGGCACTGCAAGGACCTGCGATCATTAATGGACGTGTTTGTCGGGTAAACAAATTCCACTCGGAATAAGATGGTATCTCTAATGCTTTGGTCATTTTAACTACAAAATTAGAGTTCAAAGATATTCTTTTCTTTTCTAAAAATGGAGCTATCCCTTTACTTTTTGGATAGCTCCCGGAGGATGATGATGTGCTTTAACAAAATGTTCCGTGTTTAAAATTGAATTTAGATACTTTTTTAGCAGAAGTCTTCTTACTTGATTTTTTGGAAAGGAATACACGGTTTTGTGTGTTCTTGTTTCCTGGCTGAAGATTTGATTTTTGTGTTTTCATACTTGTTTTTGTTTTATGTGTTATGACAGATTTAAATGAAAAAACCCGGCTGGTTTCAGCCGGGTTGAATAAATATAATATGCGTTACTTACATTTTGCAGGTATTACAAGGTCATCCCAGCTATTGTTGAGGCAATAATAATAGTAGAAATAATAACGACCTGTATGTGAAAAAATAGTATTCATGTCTATGGTTTTAAATGAAAAAGGCCTCGAATTTCGGGGCCTCTATATTTTTAACAATCACAATATTTTCCCCTTTACTTTTCCGGAAAGTAATAATAGAAATAGTAATATGAGGTGTACATCGTGTTCATTCTCTTCTTATTGTTCGAGACAAATATAGGCATTCTGAAATATAAAACAAATAAGCAAGAAGAAAAGTTAGGAGAAAAAGTCTAACTTTGTGTGGATTAATTTGAAAAGGAAAGATGATGACTAACGAGGAGAAAAAATTGTACTTGCTGGATGCTTACGCGTTGATTTACCGTTCATATTACGCGTTTATCAATAATCCCCGAATTACGACAACGGGAATAAATACATCAGCTACTTTCGGTTTTTTTAATTTTTTACTGGAATTGCTTGAATTGGAAAAACCGACCCATCTGGCAGTAGTTTTCGACCCGGAAGGTCCTACTTTCCGTCATGAAATGTACCCGCCCTACAAAGCCCAGCGTCCCCCCATGCCTGAAGACTTGAAAAAGTCGGTCCCTTATATTAAACGAATCATTGAAGGATTAGGAATTAAATCGATTGTTGTCAGCGGCTTTGAGGCCGACGATGTGATCGGAACGCTGGCCAAACGGGGAGAAAAAGAAGGTTTTCAGGTGTACATGATCACGCCGGATAAAGATTATGCCCAATTGGTCAGCGAGCGGGTGTTCATGTATAAACCGGGGCGTGCCGGAAACAAGTCTGAAGTGTGGGGTATTCCGGAAGTATTGGATCATTTCGGGATCGAACGGGTGGAACAAGTGATCGATATTCTTGGCTTGATGGGCGACACGGCGGATAACGTGCCGGGATGTGATGGTGTCGGACCCAAAAGTGCCGCGACATTGATTTATAAATATGGAAGCATAGAAGGGGTATATCAACATATAGATGAACTGAAAGGCAAACAAAAAGAACGTTTGTTGTGTTGCCGGGATACCGTCTTTTTGTCGAAAGAACTGGTGACGATCAACACGGAAGTCCCCACGGAAGTGAAAGCTGAAGATTTGGTTTTAGGCGAGATTCAAGACGCGGTATTGAAGCCGATCTTTGACGAGTTAGAGCTTTTCTCTCTGGCAAAGCGAGTGTTCACGATAGAACACGAGGAAAATTTGGTAGAAACGATTCACTCGGAAGAAGTCGATTACCGGGAAATCACTACCGTGGCAGAACGGGACGAGTTGCTTCAGCAGCTGAAAAAAGCCCCGGAATACGTGCTGAACGTGATCTTTGGCGACGGAACGATTTATAACTCTTATCCGGACTATCTATGTTTCTCAACAGCCGTAAATACGGCTTGTTATCTGCGATTACCTTCAGCGAAAGATAAAGCGGAGGAAGTGATTCGTCTATTTAAACCTATTCTTGAAGATAAGGATAAAACTTTGATCTCGAATGACGTGAAGGACGATATCATCTGGTTAAGAAGAGCCGGGGTCGAAATCCTAAATAAAATATTTGATGTCAAGATCGCCCACTACGTGCTACAACCGGATAGTTCCCATGAATTGGAACGCATTGCATTGGAAATGCTGAATTATCGCTTGATAAAAGGAGATAATACCGAGAATCCTCAATTATCCCTGTTCCCTGATGAAGATTCCAAGAAAGACAAGGACTTTGCGGAACGTACGGATATCTTATTTCGCTTGAAAGGAAAACTGGAAGAGGCGTTACAGGAAGTCGGGCTTTATAAACTATATGAAGAAATTGAAATGCCCTTGGTATCCGTCCTGGCCGACATGGAATACGAGGGGGTAGCCATTGATAAAGCGGCACTGGATGAGTTATCCGAGGACTTGAAGATAAGAATCGCGGAGACGGAGAAAATTATATTTGAAATGGCCGGCAAAGAATTCAATATCAGCTCCCCCAAACAACTGGGCGAAATTTTGTTCGACCAAATGAATATTGATCCCGGCAACAAGAAAACCAAAACCGGTCAATACAGTACCTCCGAACAGGTATTATCCAAATTGGAAGATGCACACCCGATTGTCGGACATATACTTAATTACCGGGGATTAAAGAAATTGTTGACTACCTATGCGGAGGCTTTACCCACGTACATTGATCCGGCTACCGGAAAAATACACACGCATTTTAACCAAGCGGAAGCCGCTACCGGAAGATTGAGTAGCTTGAATCCGAACTTGCAGAATATACCTATCCGGACGGCCGAAGGTCGTAACATTCGAAAAGCCTTTATCACGGGTGATCCGGATTACGGGTTTTTCTCGGCCGATTATTCGCAGGTAGAGCTGAGATTGATGGCGCATTTAAGTGGCACGCCGGAATTGATCAACGCATTCTTGCGAGGCGAGGATGTGCATGCTGCAACGGCATCCAAGATTTATCACGTGCCCTTGGAAGAGGTGACCCCGGAGATGAGGCGACGAGCGAAAACGGCTAATTTCGGAATTATTTACGGCATTTCGGCTTGGGGATTGGCAGAACGGCTGAAAATATCCCGGAAAGAGGGGAAGGAATTGATTGATGGCTATTTTGCCCTTTATCCCGGAGTGAAACGTTACATGGAGGAATCCGTGGAGAAAGCCCGGAAAAAAGGGTACGTGGAGACGATTATGGGGCGCCGTCGTTATCTGAGAGATATAAATTCCCGGAACGCGGTTGTTCGGGGTGTTGCCGAGCGAAACGCGGTGAACGCTCCTATTCAGGGGTCGGCTGCCGATATTATTAAGAAAGCGATGATATGTATTCATCAAAAATTAAAAGAACGGGGATTACGTTCCAAGATGATCTTGCAGGTGCATGACGAGTTGAATTTCAAATGTCACCACGAAGAAGTCGAGGAATTGAAGAACCTCGTGGTGGATTGCATGGAACATGTCGTAAGCCTCTCCGTACCTTTAACCGTGGGAACCGGCTACGGGAAAAGCTGGTACGAGGCGCACTAATTGTAGAATATAAAGATATTGTTGGGAATGTTGGACGAGCCAATTGATTCAGTTATAACGGATAGTATCGTTCCGGTGCAGGACTCTGCGGAAAGACTGGCCTCATTGTTAAAAGAGGCGGCCTCCTGGAAACCTATGTTGCCTTTTGACACGTTGACAAATCAGGTGGAATTAGTAGAAGGGATTCCTTTGAACGGGGAGAAAATGAACATTGAATTCATTTCCAGTATTCTGATTTACACGGTTATATATCTTGTTTTTATCGCTTTGTTGCGTCTGCGGGGAAGAGGGTTTCTCACGACGGTGTACACCTATTTTTTCAACCGTAAAAGAGGAGCCAGTTTGCAATCGGAAGGCGGGATGCCGAACTACTTTTTTGTTTTTTTGTCCGTTTGTCTTTCCTTCTCGATCTTGTCTATATTGTTGACTTTTTTAATGGATCCTCCCTTTGCATTCTTTCATGCTTTAATCTATTTCCTGATCATTTTCGGTTACTACTTTTTAGTCCTGGGACTTGTGCGACTTTTCGGATGGACATTTAATGGAAGACATTGCGCGTCAGAGATCATCTTGAATCTGCGCACCAGCGCGATCGTATTGGGATTATCGATTTCTCCCTTTGTGCTAGCCTTGTTCTACGTGCAAGCTGTGGCAGTAGATATGTTATTGTATGTCATTTTAGGAATAGGTATCATTATACTGATTTTCAGATTTATAAGATTGATTAAAATATTATATGGATATAGAGTTTCAATTTTGTATATGATTTTGTACCTTTGTGGGCTCGAAATATTGCCGATTCTTGTCTTGTACAAGCTATTGGGATAAGTAAGAGAAGTTAGTGTAATTTTAAAACAGAAAGAGTTGAAAATAAAAAAGATACTAGTTTCGCAGCCAAAGCCGACAACCGAGAAATCTCCGTATTTTGATTTGGCAGAAGAATTTGGATTGAAATTAGAATTCAAATCATTTATAAAGGTAGAAGGTGTCACGGCAAAAGAATTTCGTCAAGAGAGAATAAATATTCTCGATTTTACCGGGATCGTCTTTACCAGTCGTACGGCTATTGACCATTTCTTCCGAATCTGTACCGAAATGAGGGTAACCGTTCCCGACACGATGAAGTATTTCTGTATATCAGAGGCAATTGCTTTCTATCTTCAGAAATATATCGTGTACCGTAAGAGAAAAATTTTCTACGGGGACAAAAAAGTCGAGGATATGACGAAAATTTTGTTGAAGCACAAAACCGAAAACTTCCTGGTACCGGTTTCCGACGTGCATAAAGAAAATATCCCCGCTTTGATGGATGAACTACACCTGAAGTACACGAAATCCATATTTTATAAAACCGTGTCCAGTGATGTAGCCTCCGAAATTCCGGATTTGAAAGAGTATGACATCTTGGCGTTCTACACCCCGGCCGGTATCAAATCGTTGTTCCACAACTACCCGAATTTTGAACAGGGTTCGACGATTATCGCGGCCTTCGGCGAGGCAACAGCCGAGGCGGTGGAAGAGGCAGGCTTGAGGCTTGATATAAAAGCCCCCACGGAAAAAGCCCCTTCGATGACCATGGCGCTGGAACAGTTCATTAAGGTTTACAACAAAGAAAATAAATCAAAATAGGAAAATGGACATCAAACGATGTCCATTTTTTGTATGTTTGCACTCGTATATGGATGAAACGATAAAATACACGTTTTGCAAAGAAGAACGGCTATGCCGGAAAGGGGGATTCGAGGAACTTTTATCCTCGGGCTATAGTTTCGTCTCTTATCCGTTACGCGTGGTTATCCGGTTATACCCGAGGGAAGAGAAAGATTTCCCGGCCCGTATCGCCGTGAGTGTTTCTAAAAGACGTTTCAAACGAGCCGTGAAACGCAACCGGGTAAAACGTTTGATTCGGGAGGCCTATCGTCTGAATAAAAATGTATTATACTCTTCTATCCCGGAGAATAAAACGATGGATATATTGTTTATATATTTGCATGACGAGATTTTTGAATATGGTAAAATCGAAAAAGCGATAACCGGTGCTATTAAAAAAATCAGGAACTATATTGAAAAAGATAGTGGTGGGGATATTACTGATACCCATTAAATTTTATCAGCTATGCATTTCCCCTTGGACACCCCCGAGTTGCCGCTATACACCGACTTGTTCGCAATACGCGGTCGAGGCGTTACGAAAACACGGTCCGGTAAAAGGATTATACCTCGCCATAAAACGGATATGTTCCTGTCACCCGTGGGGTGGTTCGGGCTACGATCCGGTACCTTGAAATTTGTTATTTTGTTGGATATATACTATTTTCGCTAGATTGTTATTAAAATAAGATTATGAGAAAAAATACACGTGTAATTATCTTCATTTCGGGAGTCTTGATACTGGCTTTCGGGATGCTTGGCTTGAAAGAAGACAATAAAAGGTTCCAGATTAGTAAAGGATTGGATATTTTTGCCACGCTTTTCCGAGACGTGAATCTTTTTTACGTGGATGACGTGCAGCCGGAGAAAATGGTGCAGGACGGGATTGATGCCATGTTGAAAAAACTGGACCCTTACACGGTTTATTACCCGGAAACGAAGCTGGACGAATTCAAGATGATGACGACGGGCGAATACGCCGGGATCGGTTCCGTGATCGGCATGAAGGATGATTACGTGGTGATCCGCGAGCCCTACAAGGGATCTCCTTCATACAAGGCCGGACTGCTTCCGGGCGACTTGATCTTGTCTATTGACGGGGAAAACATGAAGGGAAAGAATGTCGAGTACGTGAGTTCCCGCCTGAAAGGACAACCCGGTAAGGAAGTGGTGCTTAAACTGCAACGCGTCGGGGAAGAAAAACCGCTGGAAAAACGGGTTCTTCGGGAAGTGGTACAGGTTCCCAGTGTTCCTTATTACGGGATGTTGAACAACGAAATCGGGTATATCTATTTTACCGGTTTCACGGATAAGGCTGCCGATGATGTAAGACGTGCGATCATGGATTTGAAAAACCGGGGAGCGCAATCCCTTGTCCTCGATCTTCGCGGTAACGGGGGCGGATTGTTGGATCAGGCGGTAGAGATTGCCAATTTCTTCCTGCCGAAAGGCTCCTTGATCGTGAGCACGAAAGGAAAGATGAAACAATGGGATAAAGAGTATTTCACGACGAGAAACCCCTTGTTGCCGGATATGAAACTGGCCGTGTTGATCGACCGGGCTTCGGCCTCTGCTTCGGAGATCCTTTCCGGTTCTTTGCAGGATTATGACCGGGCGGTTGTGATCGGCGAACGTTCATTCGGCAAGGGATTGGTGCAAACCACCCGTGATTTGGTTTACAACACGAAATTAAAAGTGACCACGGCGAAATATTATATTCCGAGTGGACGCTGTATTCAAGCGGTGGATTATTCTCATCGTAACCCGGATGGTAGCGTGGGCACGATTCCCGATTCTTTGATGAAACCCTTTAAAACGAAGGCCGGGCGAATCGTGTATGACGGTGGTGGCATCACGCCGGACGTGAAAATCGAGCCGGAAAAGTACGCTAAAGTAACCCAGGAACTGGTGTTGCAGGATATGATCTTTGATTTTGTTAACGAATACGCGGCAACTCATCCCACGATCGCGGCTCCTTCTGAATTTGTTTTGTCGGATGAATTGTTCAACGAGTTCAAGGAATACTTGAAAAAGCGTAAGTTTGAATACGAAACAGCCTCTCAACTTGTTTTGGAAAGATTGGAGAAAACCACTCAGGATGAGAAATACTATGATCAGGTTTCAGGTCTGGTCGAACAATTGAAAAATAGTCTTGGCCATTCCATCGATCGGGATTTGGATGTTTTCAAGAATGAAATTTCCGATATATTATCCGATCAGTTGATGGAACGTTATTATATGCAAGAGGGTGTGATAGAGTATCATGTCCGTAATGACAAGGATATAGCCAAAGCGTTGGAGGTCTTATCGAACAACGAGGAGTATCAAAAAATATTGAAGTAGCATGAAAAAACAGATAGTAGTTTTTTGAAATTCCAAAAAACTACTATCTTTGCATCGCAATAAAACAATTGCCCTATTGTGTAATGGTAGCACTACAGATTCTGGTTCTGTCTGTCTGGGTTCGAATCCTAGTGGGGCAACAACATAAAGAAAACCCTTATAGTTGGAAAACTGTGAGGGTTTTCTTTTTGAATGAAATTTGTTGATTATCAGTGCCGTTACTTCTCTTTTCTATTTTGTTTGAATGATTTGTGATATTAGGATTAAGGGATAATTTGAGGCATAAGAGGTATCATAAAAGGTATCATTTCCCAGTTTTGACAATAAATTTAGGTATCATATTAATGTATTTATTGTTAATGTTTTACAAATAAATATTATGATAATGATCCAGATGGCCTCATTTTTTTCATGTATGTTTGGAAGGAGTAAGTAAGGTTTGTACTTGTTTGTGCTAAGGTTTATTTTTAATTTGTAGTTAATAGGTAATGACTAACGGATTACTACCAAATGTAGTATTTTCATTACATTTTATAAATACTTTATGAACCTTATTATATATAAGGTTCATATAAGGTTTCTATAAGGTATCTATAAGGTTCATGACGGTAGTGATCCGGTAGTATTCAGTTCATGACAATATACTTGTAATTAAATTGCTTGTTATATAAGCATTGATTTTCATGTAGTTACGATTCTGCTATGTTTGAAATTTCTCTTTTTTGAAGAAACTATTTTTTATTTTTTGGATTTCGCCATCACATTTCTGAATTCTAGAGGTGAAATGCCGGCCCATCTTTTGAAAAACTTACTGAAAGAGGCTTGGTCAGAGAATTGCAACTCGGAGGCAATCTGCTGAATGGAAAATTCGGATAGCGCGAGAAGGTTGCGCGCCTCGCTGTATAACATCTCGTAAATGAAATTGTTCACGGAGCGGCCGGTTTGTGATTTGATGATGGAGGTCAGGTACTGGGGCGTGATATTCATTTCCCGGGCGTAAAAAGGAACGGAATGTTCCGTTTTATAATGGAGCATGAGCAACGTGATAAACTTCCGTAATATATAGGCATATCGGGTTTGTGGAACACCTTCGGTTGTTTCATCTATTTCTTTATTATCCAAGATGTTGTCGATTTCCAGATAGTAACGAATCAGGGCGTTCTGGATCATTTCCAACTGATAGGAATGTTCCGTTCGGGAGAGTTGAATCCGGAGGTCTTCCATGCTGGTGGTTAGCAGGAGTTTTTCTTCCTCGGAGATTTGCACGATGGGGTAATGGTACATGTTCATCCTGCGGGCAATGCGGTGTTGGATGTTGAGAATAGGCAGGCGGTCGATAAAATTCTTGTGCGAACAGAGGCACAGGCATTGAAAATCATCGCTTACTTGGTGAAAATTCGTGAGGTGCAGCGGGGATAGGATGCACAGGGAATGGGCGTCAAGCGGGTATTCCGCGCTATCGACCAAAAGCGTGGCTCTTCCCGATAACACCAGGATGTAGGAAAAAGCATTCAGGTAAACGGATTTGTTTTCGAACAGGAGAAATTTAGTGCCGGTGTCGGAGGTGAACACGGCAATTTCTCCCTTGTAGGAAGCGCTTTTTCTGAAAGCCGCGATTTCTTGAATGTTGACAATGTTGTAAGGCTCCATGCTGGGGGTTATCTTATGATGATGGAGCGAAGTTTATGTAATGTTTTTTGTGTCATGATTTTTTGGTTCAAAAAGCTGACCAGGTAGCCCGTTATGCAGGCCGCGATGATGGAACCTTCCCGCACGCCTTCTACGCGTTGGCTCAAGATGAGGGAAAGGATGACGGCCGACGTGACCAGGGTAACATCGAAGTACACTTTGAATTTTCCGAATTCCTTGTTACAGTTGCGGGAGGCGTATTTCACGAATCCTTCGGCACTCATCATGGCCACGCGGGGTTTTATTTCGAGAACAACTCCGATGGATTGCACGAGGCAGCCGACGAGTAGCAAGGCAATGGACATCCCGTAGTTCGAGGGGTGTAAGTCATTTGTCAAGAGCATATTCAGGTCGATAAATACCGAGAATATGAAGGAAAAGGGAAGCTGAAGTAGTATTTCGATGATGTCCCGTTTGCTTTTATTGTTCCGGATCAGCCAGAATTGTCCGATGATTAATAGCGTATTGATGATGAACGTGCAGGTTCCCAAGGATAGAGAGCTGTTCAGGCTCAACACGTAGTTTACACTGGATATAGGCGTGGTGCCTAGAGCCGAACGGACAATCAACACGACTCCCGCGGCTAGAAAATACAAGCCGATAACGAATACTAAATATTTTTTTGAAAGTTCCTTCATGGTTAATTTCTCCTTTGTAAAAAAACATGCAAAGGTACTATTTTTTGATGAGAATAGGAATAATGGCAAACGGGTTGTTTCAAATAAAACAAATTCTCTCGGTTTTCGAACATCCGATTGTTGGGGCTTTTTTAGGAATTTTGCGGCGTCTTAAAGAAAGAAAAAGCAGGATGAATAGGAAGAAATTTGTGACAGGACTATTGTGTATGGCCGGTCTGTTACCGGTTTGCGCGCAACAAAGGGTTTTGAGCGTGGAGGAGATGTTTCGTTTGGCCGACACGAATAGTCGGAGTATTCGCTCGCATCGTCTCGCTGTTGATGAAACAAGGCAGGGAACGAAAACGGCTAAAAGTGATAAGTTGCCTTCTATCGAGGCAAATTTGTCGTTCAGTTATATCGGGAACGGCTGGATGACGGATCGGGATTTTTCGGACGGGCAGAAGGCCTCTATGCCGCATTACGGGAATAGTTTCGCGATTAAAGCGACACAGGTGGTGTATGCCGGGGGAGCTATCAATCGTGGTGTCCGGTTGAGCGAGTTGCGGGAGCAGGTGGCGGAATTGGAGTTGCAGGATAGCCGCCAGGAGGTGCGGCTTCTGTTGGTGGGGTATTATTTGGAACTTTACCAGTTGTATAACCGGCAAGAGGTTTACGAGAAAAACATCGAGCAAACTCGTATGCTTGTGAAAGAGATTCAAGCCGCTTTTCAACAGGGGACGGCCTTGAAGAGTGATATTACCCGTTACGAGCTTCAGTTGCAGAGTTTGGAGCTGGGCTTGACGAGTACGCGGAACCGGATTAAAGTTTTGAATCGTCAGTTGACAACGACGATCGGTTTGGACCCGGAGACGGTGATTTTACCCGACACGACCGTGTTGACAAGGGAAATGGAGAGGCGGGATGAGTTGGCTTGGCAGGGAATGAAAGATGAATCTCCGCGCTTGAAACTGGCAGATTTGGGGGTGGAGATCAGTAAGCAACAACAAGATTTGGTGCGTGCAGGGCGTAGGCCGAATATCGGACTCGTGGCCGCGAATCATTTTGACGGGCCGATACTGATCGAGGTGCCGCCGATTGACAAGAATTTTAATTACTGGTATGTCGGAATAGGTGTTTCCTACAAGTTTGACGCTCTTTTCAAGAATAATAAGAAGTTGAAGCAAGCCCGGATTGCTACCCGGAAGGCGGAGGAGGAGCGGTTGTTGGCGGAGGAACAGGTCGCTAACGGGATTCATGCCGCGTGGGTTGAACTGGATGAGGCTTATTCCCGGTTGCGTACGCGGGAGAAGAGCGTGCAATTGGCTCACGAGAATTACGACGTGGTGCGTTATCGTTACTTGAACGGGTTGTCCCTGGTGACGGATATGCTGGATGCCAGTAATATACAGTTGAGTAGCGAGTTGGAGTTGACGAATGCCCGGATCGGTATTCTGTATCAGTATTATTTGTTGAAGAGGACGGTTGGTGGTTTGTAATGATTTTAATTGATATTTTGGTTATGAGTACAAGTAGAAAGAAATGGATTCCTAACGTGGTTTTAATCCTTG